>JALONK010000045.1 GCA_025454975.1 Bacteroidia bacterium | reverse complement strand
CAGTGCTTAATGTATGAATAATTTCCAGTCGCTCAGCACTAAGTTGCAGTTGTTCGGCTTGTTGGATGATAAGGTTGATGATGTTATTTTGCATAATTCTTTTTAAAATAAAGACTTAGTTTAACTAATAATAATAGGGCAGGCACTTCAATAAGTGGGCCGATTACTCCGGCAAAGGCTTGCGCCGATTCAATTCCAAATATGGCAATAGCTACAGCTATGGCTAATTCAAAGTTATTTCCAGTGGCTGTAAATGATACTGCTGCATTTTCTTCATAAGAAATACCTAGTTTTTTATTGATGAAAAAACTTACCAAAAACATTACCATAAAATAGATGAATAAGGGTATTGCTACTATCAAAACCTGGTTAGGTAATTGGATAACATGTTCACCTTTTAAACTAAACATAAATACGATGGTAAACAACAACGCATATAAAGTTAAGGGCGAAATCGCCTTTACATAAACACGGTTAAACCAGTCGGCACCCTTTGCTTTAATAAGCAACATTCGACTTAATATACCGGCAGCAAAGGGAATGCCCAGGTAAATACCAACACTGCTAACAACTGTAATAAAAGGTACCTCAATTTGTATGGATTGAATGCCAAAATAAGGAGGAAGGATTTCGATAAATAACCATGCTAATACACCATATGTTAGGAGTTGGAAAATGCTGTTCATAGCTACTAAAAGAGTTGCATATTCGCGATTACCACCTGCAAGATCATTCCATACTAAAACCATCGCAATACAACGGGCAATACCTATGAGTAAAAAACCGGCCATTAATTCAGGTTCATGTTTCAAGAATATAACAGCAAGGATAAACATAAGTATTGGACCAATTACCCAATTAAGCAGGATTGAAATAACTAATATTTTTTTATTACCTAAGGCTTTTGGCAGCAACTGATAATTAACCTTTGTTAACGGTGGATACATCATCACCAATAAACCAATAGCTAATAAAATATTAGTATCTGAAAAGGTAAAACTGTTGTGCACTTCTTTTACTCCGGGGAAAAAGTAACCTATACCCACCCCTAATATCATCGCTAAGCCTATCCATAGGGTAAGGTATTTATCAATAAACTTCAATCGTTTTTCCATAATTATTACGAAACTTTAATTAGTTGTTCGCAATTATACGAATAACATAATCGTTCGTATAACTACGAATATTATCTTAACGTTAATTTTTACAATTTTCCAGTAATTTAACCGGAGTGAAAAATTGTTGAAGAAGTGTTGACGCTGAATTCCAATTTTTTGCGTCAATGCAATAACTCACAGTTGGTGGTTTAATAGTACCTTTAATTAAACCGGCGTCTTTAAGCTCGTTTAAGTGCTGTGATAAGGTTGATTTTGGAATTTGAAGTTCTTCTGCTATATCACCATGATAACAACAATCATATTTACACAACAACTGTAGTATAGCAATTCTTGAGGGATGACTCAAGGCTTTAGCTAATCTGGAAATTTTTTCTTGTTTAGGCGAATGCTTCATAATGAACTGCAAAACTACAGCAATGATACATGAAATGAATAAAACAAATTAACATTTAGACCACCTTAATATTTTGTATATTTTTTATTCGCCTCGATTGCTTAATTTGCTTCATGTTTTGGCGCATTGTTAAATATTTGTTATGGCTTTCGGTAGGTACAACATTATTGTGGTTTGCTCTGCGCGATTTGCCATTTACCGAATTACAAACAAAACTTTCACGGGCTAATTATGGTTTATTAATTCCGGTTTTCGCTATTACATTGTTTGGTTATTGGGCGCGAATTAAGCGTTGGCAGTTGTTATTAAGCCATTTGCAACATTCCATTCCTTGGCGTTCGGGTTTTATAGCCGTGAGCGCAGGATATTTAGTGAGCTATGTAATACCTAGGGGAGGTGAGGTTACGCGTTGTTTATTGGTTCAACGTAAACATCAGGTTGGCTTTTCAACCGCACTAGCAACCATCATTGTTGAAAGATTTACAGATACCTTTTGCTTGTTCTTATTTATAACTGCCATTATTACTTGGAATGTAGAAGGTGCTTCTCAATTTTTTAGCGATAAAATATTTAATCCGGTTTCAGCAGCCTTTGGTGAAAAAATTGGCCTTTTGTTTATCGTGTTAGGTATTGGTTCATTGGTTTGTTTTATAGTGTATCGTTTTTTTAATCGGTTTTGGACAACCTTAATTCAACCATTTTTGTTACAGTTAAAAACGTTGGTTCAATTGCCAAACAAAGGCTTGTTTGCCCTTTATACCTTATTAATTTGGCTTTGTTATTTTTTAATGACCTTCGTTTGGATTTATGCCTTTGACGAAAGTTCCGGCCTAACCATTAGTGAGGTGTTTGTTATTATGATTGTTGGTACCATAGGCAAATCAATTCCAATTCAAGGTGGTGGCATGGGCGCCTATCATTATTTAGTGGCACAGGTTTTTTTAGTTTACGGTGTTGGCATAATTACCGGAAATGCATTAGCTATTATTATTCATGGTGCCCAAACTCTTTTTACCATTCTTACCGGTTCACTTGCTTATTTGTTATTGTTTTATGATGAAAAGAAAAGACCTTTGTAGCCATGCGAGTTATTATTTTTTGTTTATTCATCAGTTTCGTTAATCAGGTAAAAGCTCAAATTCCTGTAGTTGGTAAGGACACCTTATTAGAAATGGCTACCTGGAATGTAGAATGGTTTGGGGACAGGGATAATGGTCCTTCAAATGAAACAACACAATACAACAACGTAAGGGATATATTACAACAATCAAAAATTGACATTTGGGGACTGCAAGAAGTAAGTGAACCACAAACTTGGAATACCTTAGTGGCAACTTTATCAACCAAGTATTTTTCTTACATATCCAATTTTAACCAAACACAAAAAACTGCTTTTTTGTACGATAGAAATGCTTTTTCCATTATTCAATCATTATCAGGAAATGTGCTCACCGACGCCTCGTCTTCTTCTAGTTTTGCCGGTAGACCTCCTTTACGTGTAACTTTACAAACACGCAACCGAACTGTGGTAGATACGGTGTATTTTTTTGTATTGCACATGAAAGCTTTTTCAGATATGGATTCATATAACCAACGAGTTTCAGCGGCATCTATACTTAAACAAGAGTTAGATGCCAATTACTCCGGTAAACGTTGGGTAGTGTTAGGCGATTGGAATGACGATTTGTATACTTCAACTTATAATAATGCACCCTCACCTTATGTTATCTTTAATGATACCACTAAGTATGTGGTTATTTCACGCGAATTAACGGATAAAGGGAAAGGAAGTTATGCATTTGGATCGCCAAGAATGATTGATCACATAATGATTTCGGCTAAGATGAAAGATTGGTACTTAAATAAAACAGCAAGGGTGCTAGATGAACTTCCAACGGTATTAACTAACTATCAAAACAATACTTCCGACCATTATCCGGTGATTGGGTTATTTGATAACCGAATTAAACAAATTAATCCTCCATTAGGAATATCGGACATGGAACCAACCATGTTTACAATTTATCCTAACCCAACAGCAGGCGATATTTTTATACAAGGTAATCAACAGATTAAACATGTAATGATTACTGATGTAAGTGGGAAGCAGGTTTTTGAACAGGCTTGGAATAAACAGGAAGGCATATTGAGTTTGCAAGAGCGATTAACACAAGGTGTGTATGTAATTACCTTACAAACGGTTAATGGTAATTACCACCGACGAATAGTGATACACTAAGTTATTTATTTAAACACATCACTTTTAAGATTTATTTTTAACTTCATTATCAATTATGCTTGGTTGAATACATTAACAACCTTAATTTAATGATAATGCTACTTATTGAATAGTTATTCCACTACCCAATCACAGCACTATTTTAATGGTACTAAAGGCTATTAAGCACAAAGGCTACCCGAGATTTTTTTCAGGTAGCCATAGTTATGTGATTACATTTGATATTTATGCAGAAAACAAGTAATGAATATTAACAGCACTACGGAACAATGGGTTAGGGGTTAGTTGCTGTTGTATAAACCTGACTTAAAAATGTTTGAATAGTGGTAGGTTTACGCCCCAATAATGTCTCTAAATCACTGCCGGTACTATCTAATTCACCTAACGATTGCGCTACGGCAAAACTTGATAATACGTTGATAAAATCAGTTGGGACACCTAATGTAGTTAAGGTTTGTACATATTCTTCAGCAGTTGGTGAAATGTATTGAATAGATTTGCCGGTAAGTTGTGTTAAATATGTTGCAATGTAACCATAAGAGAAAGATTCGGGATTGGCGAACGAATAGGTTTTACCTATGTGATTATTGGAACTAAGAATATTTGCTGTTGCTTCAGCCATCTCGGCGCGAAGCGCCGCACCTACTTTTCCGTCTCCGGCCGGCAAATAAATAGTACCTGATTTAAGCACAGTTTCACCAAGAAACATCGGAATAAAATCCATGTATAAGGTATTTTTTAGAATCGTATAATTAATTCCACTTTCTTTAATCCATTTTTCGGTATTTAGGTGTGATTTAGATACTAACCATAAAGGCGATGACTCGCTTTGATTTTTACCATTGAAGCCGGTGTACACTACATGTTGTACTCCTGAAGCTTTTGCAGCATTAACCACATGCAAGTGCTGAGTTTCCCTGTTAATAATATCACTGCTTGAAATGAAGAGCATTTTTTCAATACCGGTAAAGGCTTTTACGAGTGAATCATAATTATTATAATCTCCAATGCGTAGTTCAATCCCCAACTGTTTTAGGTCTGCCGCCTTTTCTTCATTTCTTACTAAGGCAGCGATTTGGTTGGCCGGCACTCCGTTGTTGAGTAAAAAGTTGATGGTTAATTTTCCATAATGGCCTGTGGCCCCTGTTATTAAAATCATAGTTTGATGTATTAAAAATATTTAATTGTTACACAAAGTAACTATTAATAGTTTTAATTTGTAACCTGTTACATGTAAGTAACAGTAAAATAGTAGTAACAGTATGGTAACTAATACGAAGGAAAAAGCAGTACCTTGTCCGGTAACCGGTATGATTGAATTGATAGGAGGAAAGTGGAAACCTATAATTTTATATTGTTTACGAACCGATAAACGACGCTTTGGGGAACTGGCAGTGCGTATTCCCGCTATCTCGCGGAAAGTATTAACTGAACAATTAAAAGAATTGGAAGCGGATGGATTAATTACCCGTGAACAATTTAATGAAACACCACCGCGAGTAGAATATGGCTTAACAACATTAGGAAAAAGTTTGGCTCCTGTGTTAAGTGAGATGGAAAAATGGGGGATGAAACATATTATTAATAAGAAAAAGAAGTGATTATCTTCTCTATGGCATCAGGTAATTCAGCCCTTTCTATTTATGATAAAAATTTAAGATGGCTACATCAGCAGCAAGGCATTGCTTACTTATCAATATTGTTTACCTGATTGTGTAGGATCATTAAGGTTAATCCAAAAAATATTAACCGGCTCTTGGTCTTCTATTTGCCCGTTATTATTTTGGTCGAGCCTGGCAAACACAAACATAAAATCGTTTTCAGGGTCGTATTCAGATTTAAATACGGAATAGTTTTCAGGGATTAGCGGTTTTAATAATTCACCGTTGATAGAAAATAAATAAAATCGTCTTAAATCATTAAGGTTAATGTATCCATCTTTGTTGGTATCTTCATTATATGCTGATACCATGATTACATTTCTTTTTACAGGTTTATTATTTAAGGTATCAAATGTAAATGATGGATAATACAAGGTTTTAATTAACACAGGTTTTTTAAATAACAAATGTTGGCTATTGGTATTAAAGTTAAAGTGAGAAACATTAACAAGGTTAAAACCGTATATGCCTTCAAAACCGGGCATGATATTACCATTCCAATTATTTCCCAATTCACGAAGCGGTTGTTCTCTGTATAAATAATTATTGTTACTAATAAAGCGGCTGCTATCACGCAGGTTAAAATTTACTTTGTATATAGTAGTAAGTCGAATATGTGGTACACCGGTTAAAACCACGTTGCTTGGTTGTGTTTCAAATGGCATGCTATCATTTATTATTCCTAATGCATGTTCATTGTTTGCGTTTTGGCTATTGTCAGATTCACTTACAGCAAAACCCTTTTCAACTGTTGGTTGAGAGCAGCTCTTCCAAATAAATAACCAAGTAACAGTAATGATGATGATGGCTAAAATATAGATGATACTTCTTTTCATGGCTTTGTTAGTGTTGAGGTATTGATTGTTAAAATAGTATTTAAAGATAAAAGAATTTGACCGTTATTAAAAAAAATACTTACATGAGTATAAACATAGGTTACAGGTTAAACACAAGATTGAATGATGTTGAGTAGAAAGTAATAGGAATGATAAGTTAGGTTTCGGCTTAGGGATGGTAACGGAAAGCCCACAGCGAGGAACGAGCGAGGACTTGCAGTGAACAGCCCGACCATGCATGGCCTTGAGTGGGTTGGAGCAAGGGGGCAATGCAGGGGAAGCCCCAATTTTATGAAGGTATGTGTTAAATAAAGATTGGTGTGTCAGTGAAATTTTTTATGATTAAGGTTGAAGGTATAATTGTGACGAAATACTGCCACCCCATTCAACAACGGTATAACCTTTTCGGGTTTGATGAAGTGGTGTTAAATCTTGTAGAGGGAAATTTATTTTTGTTTGTAATGGTTGGGTGAGCATCATAATACGGATGATGGTTTCCGGTTTTGGGGTGATGGTGAGTTGTGCTAAGTTTAGGTAATTATCACCTGCAAAATGGATGAGGTTATATGGATTATTTTCCATTTTAGGTAACCAATACATGATAAATTCATTTGCTTCTCGGCGGTTAAGTCCGAGGTAAGCTAATTTTTGTTCGAGAAATTCGGCGGTTTCACTACCTGCAACTATAAATCCATCAGTTGCCTTTAGTGGATTGCTGGGGATACCTTCCCAAAATAATGCATAATAGGTTAAGCCTTTTTCATCCGTTAATGTTCCATTAGGTTCGGCGGTGATTTGCCAGCCATTTTTAGGATAGGTTGGATAGGAGTGGGTTATTTTTCCTGAATAATTAAGTTGAACCTGTATGTTTTGTTTTTGCGTTGGGTACAGATAAATGATGGGCTTTTCGGTGTGTATTTCTAACATGCTTAAATGCACTAAAATATTTGATTTTTTACCTGCACGTAAGGTGATAGTTTTTTTCATGTAATTATAATCTGTACTTTTAAATGCAATTGAATATTTACCAGGTACAATATTTTTTGTTTCAAAATAACCTTCATGATTAGTACTCATCGTATACTCTTCCTTATTATCTTTAATCAGCGATATTATGGTTCGTAGTGGTTGTTGGTCTTTGAAATCTTTTACATAACCACTGATTTCTGCTTTATCACTGTTTATGCTTGTAGTTTTAACAACAAACTTTTCATCTATTTCAGTTGCATCAAAATTGTAGTTGTTAAGGTTGCAACTTAGCATTACAAGCCAACTTAGGGTGAATATAGTAGGAAAAGGTAATTTATTGAAGGTTAGCATAAGTATTTATACACTTATTTTGTAATGAATAATTAATACATCTTACTTTTTATGTGTAAGTTGTATAAGAAGTAATGTATTGATGATTTTAGTTTTAACAAGCGATAACAATATTTATTTTTTAAGCATTGGTGGAGCAGAAAGTTATAGAAATGAACAAACAATATATGAAGTGAAATACTTTATGGTGTTCTTTTTAATATATCAATATACGATGCGCATTTTGCGGCTAAGGTATCACTTGGGTTAAAATCAATAATTTTTTGGAAGGCATGGATGGCTTCTTTTTTGTTACCTACCAAGTTATAATAAAAACCAAGGTTAAATAACAGAATACTGTTTTTAGGGTCAATAGCTGCACCTTTGTTGAGGGCGTTAATAGCATCATTATAGAGGCCTTTACTTCCATAATTATTTACTGCAGTATTAATGTAGTACGAAACATATAAACCGGGAAGTTGAGGGTGAGTTGGGTACTGTTGTTTTGCGGTATCCCAATCTTGTTTGGCACGCTCCAATTCACCTAATTGAAAAAATACATTACCTCTGTTGATGTAAGCTAAAGTGTAACCGGGGTAAATAGAGATGGCATTATTAAGGTACTGCATTGCTTTATTTAGCATGGCCACCTTATCAGTTTGATTGTTTTGAATGGATACTAACTCGAGATAAGCGCTACCTGCATTGGCATTGGTAACAGCACTATTTTCGGCTGATAAAACATCGGTACGATACAAGGTGTTATTGCTTTCCCAATCTTTATTTCTGTTGGTTGTTTTTATTGCACTTAGCACCACAATTACGGCAATTACACTTCCTGCAATTAATTTAGCTTGTAGTGTAGCTTTAAAATAATGTAATAACCAATGTATTAAATAAGCAAATGCAATACTGAATCCTACAGATGAATGATAAATTAAACGTTCGCCCATTGTAGCGCCAATAGGGAACAACAGGTTTGAGACCAATAATAGATTTATTAAATAGAAGGCAATGGCAAATGCCAATACATGTTTCTTTTGATAACAATATACAAAAGCAGCAAGTAAACTTACATGAAATAAAATAGAGAACCAGGTGATTGCATCGGTGAAATTTGTGTAAGGTATTTGTTGGTAGGAATAATCAACGCTTAACGGGTGGGGAAATAATAACAGTTTTACATATTGCATTAAGGTAGCAATTTTAGTAGCCAGTGCTTGCCAACCTTCGGCTAATAAATATGGGTTATTCAACAATTCATCATCCTCACCTTTACCTGTAAAAGGTACGATTGAATAGCGCATAAGCACATATAAAATAAATACGGCAACAAAGGGCAAAACAGATTTTAATGACTGAAGTTGAGTTTGTTGTTTGAACAGGTAAGCCATTAAAGGAATAATAACAAGTAAACTCACTGCATACTCTTTAGCTAAAAGAGCGAGGAAGAAGCATAATAAAGCAACTATACTATCTTTTAAATTTCTGCTATTATAGTAGTGATGTGTTTTTATTAAGGTTAAGGTTATTAGGAGTAGAGATAAAATTTCGTCTCTACTTTTTATATTGGCTACAACTTCGGTATGTATGGGATGTATGCTAAAGAAAAGTACGGTTAAAAAGGCAAGCCAAGGTGTTGAAGTAAAAACTACCTGACGTAAAAAATAGAGTAAAACAATGATAGAGATAATATATAATAACACATTATTTACATGTCGAACATAGGTGAGTTTAGTATCGTTAACAATAGAGGAAGGTGATGTTTTGTTGTTTGGCTTTGCAAACAGTTGTTGCTCAATAGCGAAGGTAACAAGCGACAAGGGGCGATAACGACCACCGCTTAGGCGATTATCTGCGTTATATTTTTGGTAATAACTATCAAAAATATCGGAAGTAAGTAGTTTAGGTATACCTGCAATCCCTTTATTAATGGCTTCATTGTTTTCAATTACCAGAAAATCATCAACAGCATAACCATTGCGGAAGGTATTGGCATAAAACAATAAACAGATAACAGTAATTAAACTAGCCTGCAACCAAAAGTTATTTAACCAAGAGGTGGTTTGTGTTTTAGGCTTAGCAATTGCTTTGGGTGCTTTTGTTTGTTTAGCAGCGTGTTTCTCTTTTTTTAACTGATTTTTCGACATTGCACTTCAAATATATCAAATAGTATGATAATGGGGGGGAGTAGAAGGAATACAAGATATAGTTTATATTAATTCGATATATGGGATTTTACTTTGCTTTGTTTGGATTGCAAATGAATTAAATTAAACATTTCAATGGTTTCGTTTATTTGAACTTAATAAAACTGAATGATGTAAATTTAAATAAATTGCTTAATATTTTATTAAGTTAAAAATGACAATAGTATTGATAATATCAATACTATTTTTTTTAAACACTAATATATTTGCCGCGTGTTTTATAAATGTATAACCATATTTATTTTTTTTAGTTTTCATTCATTAAATTCAAATGCTGAAAAAGTATCCAAGCAAGAAGCCAAATTGTTTAGGAGGTATATCAATGATGTAACTAATCAGCATAGAACCTTAGTAAGGGTTTTAGAAAAAACTATTAAAAATATTCCAAAGAAAGAATCCGAAATCACAGAGTCTATTCAGACAATAAATAAGGATTATCTGATGAAAATTTCTTTATTCCGACATCTTTCCAAAAATGACACCTCCAATATATATTTGAAATTTCAAGATGCTGAAAGTCATAATGCTATAATTAACTTGACATACGCTAAGTTGATGAAATTTTTTAGTAATGAGAATGTAGCATTCAAAAATAAGCGGGAGATATACAAACGTATTTTTTACTCGAAGGGAAGAAAATTATATGGAGAGAAGAATTTCAATAAAGGAGTAATAAATAAAATTCATGATTTAAAGCTTAGACGACTAAAAGAAAATTTAGTTCTTAATCATCATAAATTGGATAATAGCTTGAATGGAATTAAGCAGCATAAAATTAGTGTGCCCAATAATTTTCAAACTAATAATGAGGTAAATAAAATTTTTCAATTTGATTATACACAAAAGTTGAAGGAACGCAAGGATAATGCGATTATTAACAATCAATTCTATAATTTAGACTCCCAACGAGTATTTCAAAAGACAAAAGATACAACCTTAAATTTTAAAGTTAATCCTTACCAACTAATGCCATTTATTTCTAGAATTAAGGTTGGTTTCGATAATCAATTGAATAGATCAAATGTTGCCTTTTTACGAACTAATAGCGTGATAAGATTTTCTTTTTTATTACATCCAAATTTTATCCCTAATTTATCGGTGGGCTTTTCAAGCAGTGTGTTTATTAAAGACGAAGTATTAAGAATATCTGAGGCTAGACCATTAATTAGATTAGGTGGTCAAATGCAAGTCAGTAGAAGTATATGGTTATTCTTGAATTATGAAAAGCAGGCAAATAATTTAACAAATGAGGATGGATTTATTTTAGGTATTACTAATAATAACCCAAATCGAAAGAAATTAAGTTTTTGGTTTGGAATTAATGCTAATAATTTAATAACTAACAAAGGACAAATATTAATATATAGAATAGGAATTTAAAATGAACACAAAACTACTATTATCAATACTCGCGCTAAGCTTGAGTATTTTAATCGAAACCAAATCTTTCGGGCAAAGTTTTTTCAATAGCGATTATGGTAATATTTCACCAAACACAAATGTTATCAATCAAGGTACGGATGCCAATGTTAATGAGTTTACAGGGCAAATTAATTATTCAATTAATGTGTCTAACTTAAAAATAAATGGGTCTTCTTTTCCAATAAGCTTGATATATACATCAAATGGGATTAAAGTTGATCAATATGCCTCAAACGTTGGTTTAGGTTGGAATTTAAGTGCAGGTGGTTCAATATCTAAAGTTACTGTTGGTACAGATGATGACTTGATTGGGCCAAACAATACAAATATTGGCTTTAATACGCCACTTAGCATTGCCTTTAATTCATACTCAGTTTATAGTGGTTTACGAGATGGGGGCAAGGATTATTATGTTTATAATTTTTTTGGAATCAGTGGAAGATTTTATAAGTTAAATTCTAATCAGTTTCAAGATGTAGATGGTAATAAAATCCAAATAGAGTTCGATGCTAATACAGTTCCAAATGGTAGGTTCATTATAACTGATTATTTAGGTGTAAAATTAAATTTTTCACTCAAAGAAACTATTTCGACTTTCAGAGAACAACAATCAATCCCAAGTCATACAACGGATGGTAATTGGTATTTAACCAGTATAAATTTCCCAGATGGAAAAAGTATTATGCTTAATTATGAATCAAAGGTTATAGATAGGTTAAAAACATCTGTTGCAGAAACTCAGTCATCACTCTATAATTACAATAGTGCTATAAATCCTCCCTCAAGTAACTGTAGTATTACAGGTTGTGGATCTGGTACACAGCCTAGTGTTGGAACTTGGTATACTACCTATAATGGCTTCAGAATTAGAAGTATTGAGACAGATGAGCAAAAAATCGTTTTTAATTATTCTAACACTCCAAGAACTGACGTGCCTACTGATTATCCTTTAATTTCTATTCAAGAATTTGTTAATGATGCATTAAAGAAGCAACTTAACTTAGTACATTCATATTTATCAGGACGGCTTGTTCTTTCGAGTATCATAGAAAATACAAGTAATTTTAATTTGTCGCATCGTTTTGCTGAATTTAGTTATTACAATGATTTCGTAATGCCGGCACCATATTCTATGCAAAGTCAGGATTTAATGGGATATTTTAACGGTGAACAGCGATGGATAAATTGTTCTCCTTCTCATCCTCTACCTTCTTTGATTCCTTGGGGAGGGCATGATATTTCTGGTGCAAACAGAACGATTAGTCATCATAATATTAG
Organism: Bacteroidia bacterium; assembly: GCA_025454975.1. Classification (GTDB taxonomy): domain Bacteria; phylum Bacteroidota; class Bacteroidia; order UKL13-3; family UKL13-3; genus UBA6183. The sequence goes on along the minus strand of JALONK010000045.1, from coordinate 13,483 downwards.
CCAAACACTAATGTTAAGAAAAATTACTGATAAATATGGGTCTGTTCAAGAAATTCAATACGAAAACAATTTGACACCTTATTTATCTCACCCTATGGGTTCACCACCCATTATGCGTGATTCTTTTTTTTATGGTTTAAGGGTTGCAAGAGTAGTTAGCTATAACTTAACAGAACCCTCAAAAAAAATGTATAGGGCTTATGAATATAAACACTCCTCAGGTAACTATTCTTCGGGTGTTGCTTCATTTTTATTTACTGATAACAAAGCATCATATAGAAACGTTCAAGGATGCTATGGTGAATTTAGATATTCAGGAGGTTCCTTTAGGAAGATTGTTGGTCGAGATTATTTAATTGGTTATAAACGTATAAAAGTTCTTTACTACACGGATGAACTAAATATCAGTAATAGTACAAACGGATATTTAATTAAAGAATACAGTACTGATAATAGTCAAATTGTAAATAATTCAACAACAATTGAATCATATAAGTGTGGTAATTTATTATCCGTAACGAGTTATAATAAACAGAATATAATTGTTGATAAAACGGAGTATGAGTATACTTATAACCCTATTACTACTTATATTTCTTTGGAGGCACAAATTAGTTCTTTAAATGTAGCCACAGAATCTTATAGACACTTACAATATAATCTTAGTGTTGGTTTTAAACAGTTATCAAGTGTAACTGAATTTAAATTTAATGTAAATGGTGTTGCACTTAAACAATATAAAAACATCTACACTTACGATAGTTATAACCAAATTATTAAAATTGAAAAACGAGCAAATAACAGAATTGTTCAATCAAAATATTTAACATATCCATATAACTATAATATTATCACACCTAATGATGATTATGCGATTGCAGTTAAATTTATGAACGATAATGGAATTAAAAGTACTATTATTGAATCAGTAACTACAAAGCCAATAAATGGAGTGGAATATGTTGAGGCTTCAACAGTAGATTGTTATAATTTACAAATTAATACCAACAAACTATACATAAAAAAAGAGTATGATTTTAGGAATTTTAGTCCACAGGTTTTTAATGCTACAACTCCTGGTTCATTTGTTAGGTTAAATTTTAATGGAGGAATAATAAACTTCTCTAACCGTTTCACAGAGATAAGTGAAACTATGCATATTGACCGAAATGGAAACATTTCATCTATGGTTCGTAATAGAATTCCATATACCAATTTAAGTAAAATAAATGGTCAAATTTATGCTGAATTTCAAAATCTTGGCATAGATGATGTTGCATTTTTAGGGTTTGAAAATTATGAGGTTAATATAAATACCTCGTTCTTACTTGAGAATTGGATTCCAAATAATTTGGCAAGTTTTATGTTGGCTTTAACAAATCAAAATTCTCTTACCGGCAGAACAGCTTTTGATTTTTCACTTAGTCCCTCTCTTTCTTTGGTGTCAGGAAAAAACTTAAACCCAAATAAAACATACATACTAAGATATTGGATAAAACAAGGCACATTAAATTTAATAACTTCTAATGGTGTATCAACACCTGCCAAAATAATAAATACTTCTGGCAATTGGCAGCTAATGGAACATCAAATTTCTCAAACATCAGGTGTTAGTGTTACTAGTAATAATGCAATTATTGATGATTTAATTCTGTTTGCTTCGGAAGGAATTTATCAATATCAAGTATTCGATGAATTAAATAATGTTACAGCACAGGTTCAAGCTAATGGTAAGGTTGAATTTTATGAATATGATGCATTAGGCAGATTAATTACTATAAGGGACTCAGAGAAGAATATAATAAAACGATTTGAGTTTGGAATTCAAGAACAGCAATAAACCATTAAATTACAGTCAATCATGAAAATATTATATTATACACTATTCCTAATTTTAAGTGTTCAAGTTGCAAAAGCTCAAGGTAATAAACCAGAATCGCAACCAAATAGTATACCAGCAGCTCATACACCAATATATCCAAATAATTATTCGGGTAGTTTAATTCTAAATTTTTCAAGGGAAATTGTGCCGCGTAGTCCAATTAACACAGAAAGTCAATTAAGTAGTGCAAGGCAACTGAATCAAGCAACAGAAGTTACCACCTATTATGATGGATTCATGAGGCCATTACAAGTTGTTCAGAAAAGGGCGGTTAATATAACTGGACGTGATTTTATTTATCACTATAACTATGATAACAATGGACTAATAAGTCGTGATTTACTCCCTTTTGCCAGAAGTAATGCAGACCCAAACAATGATGGTAAGTTCAACAAAAACATACAAACCGATTTATTAGCCACTTATAATCAACTTGGTTATGCTAGTGAGTCTTTTTTTTATAATGAGAATATATATGAAAATTCGCTTTTGCGTAGACCTTTATCTTCAAAAGGTGCAGGGATTACTTGGAATTCTTCTAATGGGGTTAGAATTAACCAACGACTTGCGACAACTAGTGATAATCTTCTAAAGTTCGAGTTAACTAACCTCACCTCAAATTCTTTACCGATAGTAAATCCGGCAGGTTATAATAACGATCAAATAACTGTGATTGAAAAAGAAGATGAAGATGGTTATGTGACATTAACATTTATTGACGAATTTGAAACAGTTATAGCTGAGCAAAAGGGAAGTCTAAGGTCCTATAATATATATGATTTCTATGGACGTTTGAGATATGTAATTTCACCTAAAGCCATTGAAAGTATAATAGCTAACGGCCTAGTCATTAGTAATGACATTATTGATAATCTGTGTTTTTCATATAGTTATGATGCAAAGGATAATGTAACGATGATTAAGAAGCCTGGTGTAGGTGCGCAATACTTGAAATATGATAATATGAATCGAGTAATTTTATCTCAAGATGCTATGCAAAGGCAAGACAATAAATGGTTGTTTACAAAATATGATACAAAAGGCAGAATTGTTCAGCAAGGTTTTTTCTCAGATAATGGTAGTTTAACTAGCACATTAAATCAAGGGGAGGTGCTTTTGGGAAATACGACCAATTCCACATATAGTTCTTCAACATTTTTAAACTATTTGTTAGAGACTAAAATTTATAGTGTCAATGATTACTTAAACTCATTTGCCGGCGTTGATTTTTATCTTATTTATTATTACGACAACTATGAATTTATTAATCGTCTGGTAACAAATAATAATTATTCAACCCTTAATTTATCATTTGTTAATCAGATCGGTAACAGCACTGAAGGTTATGATAAGGCTATAGGAAATAACTCTATCAATAATTTGACTGGAATGTACGTCAGAACGAACAATAACAATCAATGGTTAGCAAGAGTAAATTATTATAATAAGCGTGGTGAACTTATTCAAACAATAACTGAAAATTTAAATAATTCTTATAGTGTAATTGGTTTTGGCTATGATTTTAATGGAAGAATGATTAAATCTGTATCACAATCTCAAGGAGTTACGATACAGAAAAAGTACATACATGATGTAATTGGCCGACTACGTTTTATTTCTCATAAAATAGGCGCTTCTGGTGACTACAGGCGAATAGCAAGTTTTCAATACGATGCAATCGGGCGATTAACTTCTAAAGTTTTAGGTTCAATTAAGTACAATGTTAAATATGAATATAATATTCGTAATTGGATCACCGGGATAAATAAGGAGTACACAACTAATCCTGATGGGCAGCAGTTTTTTGGAATGGAACTATTTTACAATACCGGCTATACCAGCACTTATAAAAATGGCAGACTAGCCGGGATAAGGTGGCGAACAAAGGGGGCTTCAAAAGAATTGAGAACATATGGTTATTTATATGATAATAATCAAAGATTAACAATGGCGGATTATTATTACCAGGATTACGACCCTACAGGTGCAAATACAAACTGGGTTAAAGATAAAAATGATTTTACAACAGATAATCTTAACTATGATAATAATGGTAACATTCTGTCAATGCGCCACATGGGACTTGATGCTGCAAGAAATAAAATTGTTTTAGATGATTTAGAATATGAATATGATATAAGATCTAATAAACTTATAAAAGTTACAGAGTCTAATCTTTCGGAAAGTAAAGATCCTATGTTAAATGATGGATTAAGCGATTTTCGAGATGGGGTAGCCGGAAGCAATGACTATATGTATGATGCAAATGGTTCATTGGTTGCTGATAATAATCGTAATATTAGAATTGATATTTCAAATTGGTATGTAATTAATAAACCAATAGAGTCACGCCGAGCGGATAATTCAGACAATAAAATTAAATATATTTATGACGCTACCGGGAATTTGTTAAGAAAAGTTGTTAGTTATAGGAAGACTCCGAGCAGTCAAATAACAATTAACACAACTGATTATATTGGTGATATGGTATTAGAGAATAACACGCTTAAATTAATTAATCATGATGAAGGTCGAGTTCGGGTTACTGTTCAAGCCAACAACACCAATTCCTATAAATATGATTATTACCTTAAGGATAATATTGAAAATATTAGGTGTATTATTTCAGAATCTCCCGATGAAGCCGTACAAGGTATTGGAATATTGGATCCATCTGTTTACAGTCCTACGGAGATTAATCCATGGGTGTCACCATCTTTGAATGCGCCACCAGTAGGTTATTTAGCTACAAGTGAATACACAAATGCAATTTGGGAAGAGGAACTATTTGAGAGGGTTGGTGAAACAAGAACTAGCAGACCAGGAGTTCCTGTACAAGGTGATTACTCGTCTGCCGAATTAACAGCTACCTCAGGATTGGTTTTAGGGCCCGGCAAATTGTTAAGGGTTTTAGCAGGGGATAAAATAGAATTAGGAGTTGAGGCTTATTATCATAGTGCCGCAAATATGTCCAACCCTGTTCCAGTTTCCACTTTGGTATATGAGCTTGTGAATGCTATACAATCTGCAGCCTCAGTATCAGGTGATGTGAGTACTGCTTTTACGCAAGCAAATTTAAATGGGAACCAATTATCAATTGCGCTTAGTACCATGCAAGAGCATTCAACTGATACAACTTTGCCATCAGCATTTTTAAATTATTTGTTATTTGATGATAACTTTAAATTACTACAAGAAGAAAGCGGATTAATACAGGTAGAACAGTCTAATAATTGGCAAAATTTAGCAGTTACTCAATTTCCAATAAATCAGAATGGATATTTATATGTATTTACTAGTAATCAAAGCCAGATTTCTGTGCGTACTGATAATTTATATATTTATCACTGGAAGAGTCGAATGTTAGAAGAATTTAATTATTATCCATTTGGTTTAACTTTTGATGTTAGTATATCACCTGATGAAGACGATTGCAATATTCGATATAATTCGCAACGAATTGAGCAAAATGAATTTGTAGACGCAAACGAACAAAAATATGGCACTAACTGGTATGATTTTATGGCTCGAAGTTATGATATGCAAATTGGTAGATGGTTACAGCCGGATCCAATGATGCAACATTTTAGTCCATATTTAGCAATGAGCAACAACCCAACTTTAAATACTGATCCAACGGGTTTATTTGATTTTAATGATCCAATAAAAAATGGGCCAGTAATGCGAACACATGTCGTTTATGCATATCCTTTAAGAAAGTCTTTTTATGAATCTTCAGGATTGTTCAATTCTGTAGAGGCAAATGGTGGCCTATTTGCTGGCGCCGGAGGTGGGTCAGGGCAATTAGAGGATGATTTGGTTCCTACTACTTTCCTTGAAAAAAATATTAATTTAAAATGGAGTAATAGTGTTTTGTCATATATTGAAAGGGTTAATCAAAGAAGTATAAATGATGGGGGCGTGTTTGGAGCGAGTGAGCGGATGATGGGTAAAATGGCTAAAGGCGGTCGGGGTAGTAGCTTAAATGCTTGGGATTATATTTCAAATGGAGCCGGAGTTGCATCCACATATCCAACAATAGCTTCAACATGGCGTTATAATAGTAGTGGTGGGGATATAAGATGGACAGGTAAGAATGGCAACTACTACGTTAAATCACAAGTTAAAATGAATGGCGGATATTCTAAGAGTATAAAATTTGCACAGAATGCATCAAAAAATTTATCTCGAATTGGAAATAGTTTGACCGCAGTTAGCTTAATCACTTCTGGAATTTCAGCAGGCATTGCTGTAAGTAATGGCACAGATAATACTTCTACATGGGTTGGTTTAGGTATTGGAATTGGTGGTGCGGCATTAACAGTTTTTGGTTCTCCAGTTATTGTAACAGGAGCGGCCATAGGTGGTGCTATTTGGGGAATAAGCCAATTGATATATGGTGATGAAATTAATGGTTCAATTGATTTAAATTTTGGGTATAGATAACATGGAAAACAGATTTAAAATATTATCATATTCAAAAATAAGAATGGCGTTGCTCATGATCTTTTCATGTATTGTTGCATTATTACTTACAGTTTTAGGGGGTGAATTATTAGGGGAAGTTGGATTTAATATTGCTGGTGGGGTTAGCATTTTGATAGGCTTATTAAATACTTTTATTACCCCTAAATATTTAGCAAAATCAGAATTGGAGATTTACTGCGATACTACTTTTGTAGAAATTACTTGCACTAAGCCTCGCTTTGGGAATAGAATCACTAAAATAATTTCAATAAAGTACGATGAGTTAAAATCATACAAGTTTGAGGGAACTAACTATTTCAGCACATTTAAACTTGTTTTAAAGGATGGCACTATTTATAAATTTCACAGGTGGTACAATGATAATGATGACCAATTTGATAAATTTTTCACTTTATTTAAAAGAAATATTAAAATTTATGATAATAAAAAAAATTCATCAGAAAGGATAAGGAATGAAAAGTCGATTTTAGAGAATCGCTTTTTTTTGATAGTTGTTGCTATCATTTTATTGTTGCTCTTTTTAACTTCAGTTATACTATTATTTACGAGAGGTATTCAAAATAAGTCAGGAATAAGTTATATATTTATTGTTTTACCTTCTTTAATTTGGTTGTCGTTTCAAGTTATTCAGGGGTTAAAAAAATAATTAACTGGCATGCTCAAGGTAATTGGGGTGTGAATACCGATGCTTGCGGGAATGGTTTAAATGCTTTTGTTTTTGCAAATGGCACTAAAACTGAATTATTGATTAAGCTGTAAGGTCTGGAAGTAGTCAGGCAGGCGTCAAAGCAGAATTGCAAGTGTTAGGAAAAACAGGTACACGATATTTAAGTGCCGTTAAAAGTCTGAGCTAGTTAACCGGGTTTGCCGGTATTGAAGTAACTGTTATTTGTGCTATACAGAAAGGACAAATGCAAAATCATCATTATGCTAATGTTTTGATAGGAGTAGGAAGTGTTTACTTGTTTACCGGGCCTGTTGGATGGGCAATTGGCATTGTATATTTTCTTTTGGATTTAGGTGTTAAGTCATACACCGGAAAATCTATCACAGAAAATTTATTTGACGAACCAAAATGATAAAAAGTGTTATGTATAGTTTCATATTCAATTTCTTCTACAGGTACCATAAAAAAGGACGAAGTTTTGGGCCAAGGAGTACTGCTGCTTTAGCTGTTGCAATAACTGTCTTTTTTCAACTCTTTTGTTTGGCTACTGCAATTAAATTCTTTACTGGCGTTAACTTAGCCGGAAAAGAATTTAGCGATGATTATTTCACAAACAAGTTACATTTAATGCCCTTTATGATGTTATATGGCTTGATATTTATTTTATACTACACCCACAAACGAGCCATGGCAATAGTGAATAAATACCCCCAAGATTATAAAGTGGTAACGATTAAAAATGTCTTGTTGGTGTTACTCATTATGATTGTACCATTGCTAATTGGGATAAAGTTTTTACAGCACAGTCATTAAACAGAAAAGAGGCTGTCTCAAAAGTAATTATGGGTTAGTCTTTTTTGTTTTTGATTTTTTAGTATTTGGAATAAGATCATTTCAAAACTTATTTTTTGAGTTCTAAATAGGTAGTAAAATAATACGATTTCAATTAATACAGGATGGATGAAGAGCAATTAGGAATTAAAGATAGATATTTGGCAAGAGGTGAAATCTCAGCCAGCTTAGACGAATGGGTGATCTGACATAAGCTGCATAAAACCATATAAATTATCTGTTGTTTCTAAACTAGGTTGTGAAATGATTACATTTGCTACATTAAAAACCATAAAATATTAAACCGGAATAATAAGTGATGTTAAACACGAATAGGGTTAATCAAAGAAGTATTAATGATCGGGGCGTGTATGGAGCTAGTGAGCGGATGATGGATTATGGTTTTAATGCATATACTAAACAAGCTGGCTTACCAAATAAGCATTGGATAGGGCCGACGTTGATAGCTTTAGGTTCTCAAACAATAATGAAACCTTTTTCACTTGGTGGGACCGCTACCAAGGGTACATCGGTTGCTTCAATAGTAATGCGCAAAACTTTTACATATCATTCTCCAGCGATTAAGCAAATTACTACAAATTTATTAGGAAGAGCTTCAAGTACAGCTTCACTTGGGGGTGCACTGGGGCGTATGGTTCCGATTGTCGGATGGGGCTGGACACTTTTTGACGCCACAATATGGGCACTTAAAAATGGCGAATACTCTGATTTTAATCTAATACAGAATTTAATAATACTGGTGTTATTGTCGGATCTAAATGGTAAAACTTATGGTTGAAAATGACTTGTTTGAAAGGTTAAAGACCTTTATCATTAAGCATACTTTTGTAATTGATGTCGAAATAACGCTTGATACCAAGATTGAGAGTGAATTTGGGATAACTGGCGATGATGTTGATAATTTTATCATAGCTTTTAGTAAGGAATTTAATGTTGACATATCAGAATTTAAAGTAGCAAGATATTTTAAGGGAGAAGGAGATACAATATTAATATCAATAATTAATTTTTTACTTGGAAAGAAAACCGAGGGACGTTATCCCCCCTTAACTGTTGGTGATTTGGAAAGAGCAATAAAAAAAGGAAAATTGGATGAAACTGTAATTGGGAAGAAATAAGGAAGAAGATACTCCCGAATTAGGCACAGCAAACCATTCTGAGTTATTACACAGTGATGATTTTTTTACTAAAGAATAAAACCATACATACATGTGTAAGCATCCCATTTTGAATACAAATCAAAATTAGCCCTTTTTTGTTTAATCAAATACTTTTAGCAAAGTGCAGCATTATCTGTTGTTTGTGTGAGCCATACAAGATAATCACATGTTCAAGTATTTAAAGAATATGCATATTTACCTTTCAATCTGAAATTATATATGTAAGCACTATTCATATTATCAAATTTGATAGCTATTACAGAAGTTATGATTAACCAATTAAATAATGTTTTTTTATCTGGTTTTGAAATTTACAAATACTAAGCATTAAATTGTTGTTTCTAATTCAAGTTGAGAAAAAATTACATTTGCTGCATTAAAATCCATAATATATTAAACTGGAATCATAATTGATGTCATACACGAATTGGGTTAATCAAAGAAGTATTAATGATAGGGGTGTGTATGGAGCGAGTGAGCGGATGATGGGTAAAAAAGATTTAATCTCTGAGCAGGGTTGGTATAAAAATTCTACTTTAGCGTTAAATGTTGTTAATCCAATGAGTATGAACGTTGAAATTGCTGCAAAACAAACTTTAAAGGAAGAGATTGGACAAGGGTTAAAATATGTTAGTAAGGAAGTGAAAAATTTGAGAATTGCCCAAGGTATCGGCAATGTTGCCGCGAAAATAGGAGGTGTTACAGCAATTGCAAGCGGATTATTTAGTGCGTTTAAGGCTATTAGAGATGGTAATCTTAATGGTGCTGATGTTTTAAACTTTGTAGGTGCCGGAGTTGCAGTTGCGGCTATAATTACTACTGCACCGGCAGTTGCAACGGCCGGAATAGTTGTAGGTGTTGCACAATTACTTTCATCACCGACTTTAGAGGATTATAAAATAATTAGTAATGATTAAGTTTATTTTACACATGATAGCTACCTGCACCATGCGCGGTGGGCAATATGATAAGGTTAAATTCATACTAATAACACTCTTTTTGTTATCTTATCCTTTATCAGGAATTATAACATATATATTTATCTTTTTTTTAGGTCATTCTTTAGTTTTTGAGTTTGGTATACACATTGTATCATTTATTGGTTTAATCTTTTTAATAGTATTTATATGGATGTACAAAAAATTTCACCTAATCACTCGGTTTATAGATAAATCGAAAGCAAAATATGACTCTCAAAATAAGAAGTACTTATATGTTATTTATTACTCTATCTTATGTTTCTTATCATTCATACTTACCTTTGTTTTTGGAGCTACAATTTAACTTTATGAAGATTTTTTGAGGAATATTTTCAGATGAATACACTAATTAGCTTTAAAATAAAGAATAAGTTTTATGGTTTTTTTTCTATAAGCTCTAAATTATAAATGTTTGAATTTTATATAATTTGCATGCTATTACCCAACCTGTTAATTTAATTAATTCATTAATGACTACTAATTATCACATTCACCATTACAATAAACAAAGAATAGGAATACTTCTTTTTCTATCCCTAATTTAGCTTTAGTTTTTGGGTATTTTATTTATCAATATTTCCTGAAGATTGCAGCCTTTAATTTTAGTGTTATATTTATGTTATTATTTTTTTATTATCTTCATAGATATTTGGCATCTTCTAAACTTGAATTTATTCTGTCTGATGATTTAATAACTGTGGTTTGTAAAACTCCGTTCTTAGGATCAAATTGTGAACCAACACTTATGTTTAGCATACATGAATTATCAGCAATTAACAGTAATAACGGGTTTAAATTTGGTAGCATAGAATTTATTCATAAAAGTGGGAAGATTTATAAGTTTATTACTTCATCGTTTAATCGCAAGGATCAAACTCATTTATTGATTACTGCTATAGAAAATCGCATTCGTGAGTATAATCAACAAGCAGATAATACTGGTAAAATATTATATAATCATAATGTGTTAAAGCAGCCTATATTATCTTTCCTTATTCCTTCATTAGTTGTTATTTATATTGTTTGTAACGCATTAATTGTTTCCTTATCCGATATTAAACATGAAAGGTGGGTAATTTTTTCAGTAATACTCTTACCACTATTGTTATTAAATCTATACCTTAGGATAAGGAGTCGTAGCATTCGAAAAATGGATACGAAGTAATAAAATGGATTAGTTACATTTAATGGTTAGGTGTTAAAACGTGGTTGTTTCAATAGCGTTTAAATGTAAGCATCCGCTGAACTACATCTAATATAGTGGGTGTCTAATTTTAAATAACTTGGTTGTAAATATTATTAGCCGTACGACTAAGTACCTTTTGAAGTACATTTAATATCCAATGATAAGTGTGAAAATGATGTTTCGATTATTTATACGGAGCAGAAAAGTTTATTAGAGGCGGAGCAACAGCATACAACCTCAATAAATGACAAAACATTAAACCTAAAAGAGTAAAAGCAAGTGCAATGGTGAAATTAACGGAATAATTTTCTATGTTCACAAACAACATATCATAGCTTTTATAACTTCGATTATAAGCTCTCAAAAATGCTAACGCATAAAACTGAACATACGAAAATTCTAAGCTCTAATCGAATGTATAATGTGTTTGTTTATTTAAAAGAGTTGTGCAACAACTATGGCTGTTAGTGGTAGTTTATTCTCCAATGCTATTCTTCAAGTCCATGCGCTCATGTAAGATCCTTACGACTAAAATTTCTCTTGGTTTTACTTCTTGATAGAATATTATGTGCTTTCCGACTCTGAATCCAATAATACTCTTTTCAATGTCGCCATAGTTTTTCCAATGTTTGGACTTTTGGAAATTTCTTGACAGGTCTTAATTAAGAGTTCAAAGTACTCGTCTGCTTAATTTTCTGACCAAACCCCATAGGTGTAATCCCAAATTTTGGACAGGTCTTCAACAGCTTTATTGGGCAATAAAAATTTAGCCATTTTTTCGCTTATTAGCTTTTAATGAGGCTAGGTGTTTCTTTGGATTGAATTCTTTCGCAATACCGCTTTCAAGTCCTTCCTTGATTGCTGTTCGCAGAGCAATTACTCTATTCTCTTCCTCTTCTAAGAGTCTTAGTCCGGCACGTATCACTTCACTTGCATTTTTGTACCGTCCTTCAGAGATTTTATTTTCAACGAAGTCTTCAAAGTAATCACCAAGCGCTACTGATGTATTTCGTTTCATAATTTTGAAAATTTCTTTGAATGTACCAATAATTGGTAATAATTCAAAGGTGTATTTTATTACGAATAGCACTTTAAAATTACGGTGAACATCGGAGTGTGAAAAAACTATTTTTATGGTTTAATTTCTTCGGGTCCATGTAAGCATCCCATTTTGAGTACAAGTCAAAAGTAGACAATTTTTTATTTTATCATAGCAGGACTTTTACCTTTTAATGCTTTATGAGGTCTTATATTATTATAATCAAATATCCATTGATTTGTTATGTCTCTCACTTCTTGAATGTTTTCAAACAAATATTGATCTAATACTTGTTCTCTGAACGTTCTGTTAAATCTTTCTATATAGGCATTTTGAGTAGGTTTTCCAGGTTGTATGTATGTAAAATCAATACCATTCATCTTACTCCATTCAGATGCTATTCCTGCAATAAATTCAGGGCCATTATCCATACGTATTTTTTGTGGTTTAGTTCTGTTATTCATTAAATGTTTTAATATCCATACAACCCGACTGCTTTTTATCGAATAATCTGTTTCTATATGCAAAACTTCTCTATTGTAATCATCTATTACATTAAAGCATTTAAACTTTCTACCGTTGTCCAGTGCATCATGCATAAAGTCTATACTCCATGTATGGTCGCGATGTGGTGGTACAGCTAATGACTGCTTTACTCTTGACTGTACTCGCTTCTTGGTTTTTCTGCGAATGTTTAAACCTAATTTATTATAAACTCTGTGCACTCGCTTATGGTTATCCTTAAGCCCTTCATTACGAAGACGATTAAAGTATAACCAAAAACCTTCACGTGGGAAAAGAGCTACTTTATTTAATAGCAACTTTTCTAGCGTTGAATCATCCTTTGTAGAACAATATCTGAATGATGAACGACTGATATTTAAAGCACGACACGCCCTGCTTTTTGTCATGCTATCAGTTTGTAAGACCTCTTCAACAATTTGTCTTTTCTGGCAGGGCTTTAAAGCTTTTTTTCGATGATGTATCTTGCAGCTTCCAAATCTAGTGCTAGGTTTGCGTACATGCGTTTAAGCTTGGCATTTTCTTCTTCAAGCTCTTTTAATCGCTTTAGCTCACTTGCACTCATGCCTCCATAACGCTCTCTCCATTTATAAAATGCTGCGCGGCTTATGCCATACTCGCGGGTAATTTCTTCAACTTTTTTCCCGTTGTCGAATTCCTTTAAAATACCGGCTATTTGAGCCGGACTAAATTTGCTCTTTTTCATA
>JALONK010000044.1 GCA_025454975.1 Bacteroidia bacterium | reverse complement strand
TAGATATAATCATACTTAAAAGTTTTAGGGAAGTTAATTGCGTAAGGCGAAATAAATCTTCCAAGTTCAATATCATTAATACGTTCAAATTTTTCATAATAAGGCGTAAAACGCTGACGAATAATTTCAGTTCCGCTTACCCACACTGAATCAACTCTTTTGCCTGATGTATCAAAATTATAACGCCAATAATTAACCGGATAAACAAATAAGCTATCGGTGATTTCAAGTGGTTTTAATGAATTATTGTGTAAGGTTATTTTTATTGTTGAAGATGCAACAGAATCGGTTTGTTTGGTTTGTGAATTAAATATATTTACCCATGTTGTTGTTGTAGAGTATTGAATTGAATCGCGCGCAGCACCATTTACTTTCAAGTATGGTGCTTGTTTTAAGGTTGAGTCAATAACTCCCGTATATTGTCGAGCAAACAACTTAACGGTATAATCCCATTCGCATTGCCCATTTGATAAACAACCTAAGGTAAACTTAAGCCAAACTCGTTGGTGTGATTTATCGGCGGATGGCATCAATGCTTTGGCATTATGATTTCCGTAAGTATTCATGTGATATCCGTTAAACACCCTAACAGTTGTTGTATCGCCTACTGCAGCAAATAATGTCGAGCTAAATAAAACAGAAAGGATAATGGCAGGTATATATTTTTTCATGTTATTTTTTTTACAATTCTAAGTTAAATAAATTATTCACAATGTAATCATGGTATTCTAAAATAATCCGGATTTTAATTCCTTGTCAGTGCTCATATTATACCATTAAAAAAATCACCAATTACATGGTGTTTAAATATTGTCGGGTAATTGAATACCACAATGCATAAAAAAAGCCTTGCAATAACAAGGCATTTTTTTATTTCGTTCTATTGATTAATTAGCCGCTGCTTTCATTTTTTTGGCAGCATCAATAATCTTAGGCAATACCTCAAATGCATCGCCCACAATACCATAATCAGCCGCCTTAAAAAAAGGAGCTTCAGGATCTTTATTAATAGCTACAATCACCTTGCTTGAACTTACACCGGCCAAGTGTTGAATAGCACCACTTATGCCAACTGCAATATATAAATTAGGCTTGATTGTTATTCCTGTTTGACCCACGTGTTCACTATGCGGACGCCAATGCATATCGCTTACAGGCTTTGAACATGCTGTTGCTGCACCTAATAAATCAGCTAGTTCTTCAATCATTCCCCAGTTTTCAGGACCTTTCATTCCTCGTCCTGCACTCACAACTACTTCAGCTTCTGTTAATGGAATTTTACCGGTAACTTTAGATACTTCAACAGGTTTTGAAATAGCATCGGCCGCAGAAACACCTCCATCGGCTATAATTATCTCAGCCGATTTGTCGAATGTTGTTAATGTAAAAGTATTTGGGGTGATGGCTAGTACTTTAGTTTCAGTATTTAATTGAACATCAGCAAAAGCCTTACCACTAAACACTCCTTTTCTTACTACAAAACCATTCTGTGTTTCAGGTAAAGAAATTACCCCACTTACAACCGCTGCTTTTAATCCGGCAGCAACTCTTGGGGCCAACGATTTTCCTGTATAAGTATTAGACAGCACGACAATTTTGGCATCATGCTGCTTGGCTAATTGTATTAATGCTTTTGCATACACCTCCGCAACAAATGCTTCAACGGCACCATGATTAATTTGTACAACCTTATCAGCACCGTATTTTCCTAATTCAGATAATTTGCTATCCTCTACCTTACCAATGCTCACGGCTACAACTGTTGATCCGTTACTTTTTGCAACTTCCGCTGCATACGAAACTGCTTCCAGAGTTGATTTCTTGAAGTTTCCGTCACTATTTTCTGCAAATACTAGTACCATAAGTTTAAATTACTTTTGCTTCGTTATGTAAAATATTTATTAGTTGGTCGGCTTGCTCCACCGGGATAAGCTTCACACCACCTTTGGCTGCGGGTAAATCATACCCAACTGTAGCAGCATAGGTTTGAGGTGAGGTAGGTTCAACTACCTTTAATGGTTTTGTTCTGGCAGCCATAATTCCGCGCATATTCGGGATACGTGGTTCGGTTAACTCCTTTTGTGCGCTGGCAACTAAAGGCAATTTGCAAGTAAGTTTTTCACGACCACCATCAATATCACGTTCTAAATTTGCCACACCATTATCCACATCAATAGCAGTAATTACGTTTACTGATGGGATGTTTAATAACTCTCCTAATAATCCGGCAACTAAACCGCCATTATAATCAATAGATTCACGACCTGTTAAAATCAAATCAAACTGTTCATTTTTTGCGTATTGGGCTATTTGCTCAGCAACAAAAAAAGCATCTACAGGTTCGGCATTAATACGAACGGCATCATTAGCACCAATGGCCAATGCTTTTCTGATGCTCGGCTCAGTATCTGCTAAGCCCACGTTAACCACTGTTACTGTTCCTCCCGATTTTTCGGTAATTTCCAATGCACGAGTTAAAGCCAGTTCATCATAAGGGTTGATGATAAATTGAACCCCGGCTGTATTAAACTTCGTGTTGTTATCCGTAAACGTTACCTTTGTTGTGGTATCGGGAACATTGCTGATACAAACTAAAATCTTCATATAAAAAAGTTTCTAAATAAGGGACAAAACTAATTAAATTTTGTTTTTAAGGAAATGTCAAATCAACGATTACAAAAACTTATAGCCATGCATCAGGAGCAGCCCGATGACACATTCCTTGTATATGCAATAGGAATGGAACATTTGGGGGCAGGCGAATTACATGCTGCAAAAGATTTTTTTTTACAAACCATTCAAATAGACCAAGGTTATACTGCTGCTTATTATCAATTGGGTATTATTTTAAACCGGATGGAACACCAAAATGAAGCTTTAACCTACCTTGAAAAAGGTTACAAACTGGCTCAACATAAAAAAGACCTGAAAACAATGAATGAATTCAGGTCGTTAATAGATGAAATTTCTTTTTAAATAATTAATTATTTTTCTTGATACATTAATTGCTCTGATAAGGCAGGTATTATTTTCTTTAATAATTGCTGTTGTGCACTTTTATAGGCATCAATCCCTGCATTTTCAGGTGTTGTTTGAAAACCACGTATATCATGTAAACCATCCCTGAATATTTCTACATTATTTTTGTTATCAAACAGCGACAGGTTTAAGTCTAGGGAAGCAGATTGCATATTTCCCCAAATATTTCCTAATGCCTTAGTATTGGATTGAACGGTTATCACATAATCTGCTTCCGATTTGTTATTCACGAAATTACATCCACGTTCAACCAATTCGCGCTTTAATAATAACTCAAGTACCTTATTATTCATATTGGCCGACAGGTTTTTCTCATCTGTTTGCATAAATATTTTAATAGGAATCACTTGAACCCTAAGGACAGTGCTAGGTTCGTCAATATTATAAAGCACATTTCTGATAGCAAAATTTATACTATCATTTTTTACAAGTCCGAAAACATCAATGCTAAGTCGTAGCAATTGTATTGGATCTCGACCAAGGATGCGGGCAATAGTAAAACTGGAAACACCAAGATGATCTGTTTCTGTTTGTGCACCAAACTCCATTTTACCTTGCTCAACCTGCATGCGCATAGGAACATAAGGTACCATTAAAACGCCTGTGTCGGTATCCTTAAATTGAACCATTACATCAAATGGCGATTGAATTGGCTTGCCCACTTTACCTGAGAGTGTAGTAACTTTTGTTTTTACCTGAACTTGATACAATTGTTTTTGAATGGAAGAAATAATTTCATTGATAAGAAAAACTTCCACACCGTTTCTTTCTGTTTTTATATCTTCATGTAAATAATCTTGAAGAGTAATTAAAGCCTTCATTTTTAGTCGCAACACCTGAGCATAATTATTCTTAATATCTAAGCCATCAGCGCGAGCTAAAAAATCTTCCGCACGATTAATAGCATTTTGCATCCTTTTACGGCGCATTTCTGCATATCCCGACTTACTCAATCGCATATAAATCCAATAATATTGAGCATCTTCCCAACTTCCTGCTACCTCATAAGCTTCAATTTCATTAATTGCACTTAACTTAATTTGCGATTCAAATTGTTGCTTAAAGCCGTCATTATTTTGCATGGCATTTAATACAGAATTTGAAGACACAGACACTTTAATTTCTGAAATCAAATCATTTAACGCTTCCTTTTTGGCTGCGGTTTGATATTGCTGCGGATTAGCTGTTTTTGGCGCAATTCCAATACCTACATAATAAGCATCGCTGGTTGGCCTTTGCGAAACCCAAGCAGGTTTCGAAGGCTGCTTAACTCTACCTGCACAGGCAGATAAAATCAAAAGCACTATTACAAAAGATTTTCGATGCATCATTATAAAATGAGTTGCTGATGTTTTACTAACAAACAGCAACTCCTTATTAATTGTGTTAAATGAAATTAATTTCCTGATCTTTCTTTAGCCAATTTCTCCATTTCGCTATTAAAAATTTCTTCGAATTTCTTTTTATCGTAATCTTGAGCGATTTTCTGATTTTGGCCTATACTTTTATTCATTCCCTCCAATACAGATTGTTTGCTGGCTTGAATGGCAACCCAATAGGTAAAAGTATTATTTGTTTCTTTGAATACCTTTTCACCAACAACAGCAACATCAGTTAAACTTTGATTTGTAACTTCACGTGCTAATTCTTCAAATTTATTATTAAACTCTTGTTGGTTTCCGATTTGACGTTGGTTAGTATATTGTTCGGTTACCTTCTTCATGGTAGTTTGAATCATACCTGCCATTTCGCTTTTAGCATTTTGTAATGCGATTTTTTTTGCAGTTACCATATCAATACTATTTCCTGATGAACGTGCGCGGAAATATTCTTTGTTTGTTTGAAATTCAGAACCACTGAAAGGTATTGAAATTTCAACAGCTCCTGTTTGTTTTTCAATTGGAGTAGGTTTCTTTGATTTACATCCAACAATAATGATGGTTGAAGCCGCAAAGAATAATAAAGCACCGGCAATTTTTGTCATGTTAGTTTTCATAGTATGTTTAATTATTTCAATGAATTTTTTTACAAGGATGCAAATTAAATGCCAAATACCGAAATGAATCATTTCTCCATCAACCTTAATTCGTTTTTGATTTCGGTGATTTTTGAAATGGTGTATTGATAACCCATCCTAAAAATCTCTTGTGATGCTGATGTTTTAAACAAATGATACTTCATTAAACCTTCAGGTTCTAAGTATATATCACAAAAGCGGATATTATGTTCAATATTAGCTCTTAAAGCAAGGTGCATAACCCGATCACTAAAATTTCGAAAACTGGCAAATTTATTCTCAGGCATTACCGGATTTACATTTACACCAATAATATTTTCGCAGTGATGAAGCAAAGGTTCAACAGGAAGGTTATTCATCAAACCTCCATCAACGTAAAACTCACCATTTAGCTCTATAGGTTTCAATACCATAGGTATGGCACAACTGGCCATTACCGCAGGAACAATGTCGCCGGTATTAAAATAAACCAATTTGGCCTGAGAAAAATTTACTGTGCATACATGTAATGGAATTTTAAGGTTCTCAAAATTTGAAGCATGCAACTGTTTACGCAAAGTTCGCTCAAGTCCATCAGCTCTTAGCAAACCAAATGCAGGTCGGTAAAAACGCAAAAGTTTATATAGTTCAAGGCGGTGAAATATGGCAAATATTTCATCAGGTGTATAACCATCGGCATATAAGCTACCAACTATACTTCCTGCGCTAACACAAGATATAACATCCGGGAATATACCATTTTCATTTAAAGCCTTAAGCACCCCTATGTGCGCAAATCCTCGAGCTCCCCCGCCTGAAAGCACAATTCCCAGTTTATATTTTTTACTCATTTATAATTTGTGAGTGATCAACTAAAATTTATATCCTAAAGTTACAATTAAACTCATCATATTGTTCTTCACTTCTCCTTTGGGTGAATTTCCTTCGTTTAATTGGTAAGGCAGATAAGTTTCTACAAATTGTGTGTATACACCTGTTATATCCAAAAAATAAGAACCATCAACATATCCAAATCCTCCTGAGTAACTGTTTCTTGTAAGGTTTGCCATAGAAGTTGAAGAACGAAAAGGACTGCTTGTTGTTTGATATCCGCCTCTGATTCTGTACATATTATCAAGCTTAATTTCAGCACCTGCCCTTATGGTATTTGATGTACCCAGCAATTGTCGAGCCCTCGCATTTTGGGTGCTAAAGTTAAAAATGTTATGTGCTATTCTTCCATTTGAATAATCAACCATTTCATAATCTATTGAAATAAATCCGAACTTCTTTGACATAATCATTGCGCTTAATGTATAACGTCCCGGGGTTACCACGTCGTAGTCAATATTCTCTTCCGGACTAACAATTGAAAACTTTCCGAAACCCGGGTATTCAATATCACTATTTACTGTATAATTATATCTTTCTTTCAGTTTAATTCGTGAAGGTGTTTGCGCAGATGCGCCGATACGTATAAAATCAAACGGACGAAATATTACACCAAACCTGCCTGACATTCCCGAGCCTTCGGTATTTATTCTTGTAATTAATCCCGAAGACCTGTATGTACTACCCAAGCTGTTTGAAACTGTTCTGTCCACATCTGATTCTTCAAAACTTGCTTCATAATCATGGTTTAGGTTGTGAATAACCAACCCTGCTCCTAAATACAATTTATTAGCAATATTTAACGAACCGCTAACATTATATTCACCCATATAACCTGTACGCCTGATACGATAGGTTTGTTGCAGGTTAAAACCGTTTTGATCACCTTGAAACCAAGGTATGTAATAATTAGTATTATTATCAAAAGTATCTGTTAAATATGCACGCCAGGCAAGGTTACTTAAATTTGATTCAGTTCCCGCTGCGGTAATATTTGAAGATGGAATTCCATTAGACTCTTCAACAAACAATCTTGTAATACTATTAAGGGAGTTATAACCATCCATGTAAATAGTTTGGTTAAAATTGTTTGTACGTTGATAACCTAAAGCAAGATTATACGCCACAATTCCTGAGGTTGCATCGCCGCTTAAACCGGTGTTTACTTTAGTAAATACTAAACCAAGACTTGGTAAGGTGAGTCGAGTTTTAGAATCTGTAAAATTACCTCCTAAATAGTTACTATTCGCTATATTACCAACTACACCCAATGAAAAATGCATTTCATTTCTTCGGTACAATGCCAATCCCGCAGGATTAATAAATGTTGAAGAAAAATCGGCACCAACGGCACCAAACGCGCCTCCAACGGCTTGAGATCTGGCTGTACCCATGTTATACATTTGTGAATATCGAAGGATATCAAATTCATTTTGTGCTAAAGCCGAATAAGAGCTAATACACATCACAACTATATATATAAATTTACGCATTGCTTTTTAGTTAATAATTTACAACATCTATCTTCCTCTTGGCCTTGGTGCTCCTCCCCCGCCTGCCGGTGCTCCTCCCCCTCTGCTTCCCGGAGCCGGAGTTGAAGGCATATTGCGTGGTGCTTGCATTTGCGGCTGTGGTGGTGGTGCAGGTGGTCGGTTAGAACCACTTGAAGGCGGTGGTGTATAAGTTCTTTGTTGAACAGGAGGCGATGGACGACCTTGATTTTGTTGCGGTGCCGGCGACCTGAAATCAGTTCGAGGTGGTGCCGGTGGAGGTGGCGGCGGTGCCGGAGTAACTTCTCGTCTTATTTGTTCTTGTTGAACACTTGGTTGATAAGTGTCGTAACTACGCGGATTTGTATTTGAGCGGTAAGGTGCAGGTGGAACGTAAACCGGAACGCCATTTCTATTTATAAGTTGAGCATCATTATTAGGCGTTGGAGAACTGCTACTTTGAGGATTAGGATTTGGCGTTTCAGTTCCACCGGCACGCGGCATTGGATTTGCTAAAGATGGCGAAGTACGCGGTGGAGCCTGAGTTCCCGGATCGTTTCGTTGACGCTGAGGACGAGAGGCTTGTCTCTGTTCATTATTATTGCGGTAATAACCTCCCCAGTATGGACGATTCCACCCCCAACCAAACCATGGATCATACCATCCATTATATCCATTCCATAACCATGGATCATTCCAACCATTATTCCAACCAAAACCTGAATTCCAGCCCCAACAGTTATTCCAACCAGAATTCCAATTATTCCAACCCCAACCAATTCCTAATCGAGGATTATTCCATCCCATTCCTCCCCACCATCCTAATTGGGATCCCCATCCTAATCGCCATGAAGGTGTAAACCATGGATCATTCCAGCCCCAACCATTGTTCCATCCGTTATTCCATCCATTGTTCCATCCATTTTGCTGAAAATTTTGGTTGTTAAAATCATTGTTATACTGCTGCCTTAAAAAACCGGCTTCTTGTTGATCTTCGAATGTACCATTGATAGGAATCTGATATAAAAAGGTTTCGTTTGTATTTTGTTGGGCATCTCTAGCCATTCGGTATGATTGATAACCTTGCGCTGCATTAGGATTAACATTGTTATCAGGTATAGGTATAATATATGTATCAGTTTCTGCTGAAGCAGGTGCTGTTCCATATTGAGGCGGATTATTGCGTACAATCTCTTTAACATCAACTTCCGGAACATACCTAGGGTTCCCTCCATTGCCGGCGGCAGTTGAAAAATAAACATCATCTTCCACCGGATTTAATATTCCTTGCGTAGAGCCACATCCAGTGAATGTTATCACTAACACGGGAATTAGGTATTGTTTAAATTTAAAGTTTGCCATACTGATGTATTTATAACGTTAAAATATATTTTTGCTTTCGATTTACAATCTTTAGACAAATACTATTCCAAAAAGATTCATTTAATGGAGATAAAAAAAGTAAAACGTAGCGAAGATTACAGTCTTTGGTACAACAACTTGGTTAAAAATGCAGATTTAGCAGAACATTCAGCTGTAAAAGGCTGTATGGTAATAAAACCATACGGATATGCAATATGGGAAAAAATGCAAGCAGAATTGGACAGACGATTTAAAGAAACTGGACACCAAAATGCTTATTTCCCGTTATTTGTTCCTAAAAGTTTATTTGAAGCCGAAGAAAAAAACGCCGAAGGTTTTGCAAAAGAGTGTGCTGTGGTTACCCATTACCGTTTAAAAACTAACCCAGATGATAAAGGCAAACTCATGGTTGATCCGGAAGCAAAACTGGAAGAAGAGTTAATTGTTCGTCCAACCAGTGAGGCTATTATTTGGAATACTTACAGAGATTGGATACAATCCTATCGTGATTTACCTATTCTCATTAATCAATGGGCCAATGTAGTTAGGTGGGAAATGCGTACACGTTTGTTTTTACGAACAGCCGAATTCCTTTGGCAAGAAGGTCATACAGCACACGCAACAAAAGAAGAAGCCATTGAAGAAACAATACAAATGCTGAACATATATGCCGATTTTGCCGAGAATATTTTAGCAGTTCCTGTTGTTAAAGGTGTGAAAACAGAAAATGAAAGATTTGCAGGAGCAGATGACACCTACTGCATCGAAGGATTAATGCAGGATGGCAAAGCACTGCAAATGGGAACATCACATTTCCTTGGACAAAATTTCGCAAAAGCGTTTAATGTAAAATACCTCACCAAAGAAAATAAACAAGAATATGTTTGGGCTACCTCATGGGGCGTTTCTACCAGGTTAATGGGTGCTTTAATTATGTGCCATAGTGATGATGATGGATTAGTGCTACCTCCAAAATTAGCTCCAATTCAAGTGGTTATTATTCCAATTGCAAGAAAAGACGATGAAAAAGCCTTAGTACTTGATAAGGTTAATGAATTGGCAAAACAGTTGAAAGAAAAAGGTATTTCGGTAAAAGTAGACAGTAGAGATAATTTAACACCAGGCTATAAATATGCCGAATGGGAACTAAAAGGTGTACCTGTTAGAATGGCTATAGGACCTCGTGATTTGCAAAATGAAACTATTGAAATCGCAAGACGTGATACAAAAGAAAAACAAATTGTAAGTTTACATGGGGTTGATGATACCGTTAACAAACTTTTACTTCAAATACAAGACAACCTATACGCGCAAGCCTTGCAATACAGAAATAGCCATACTTGGGAGGTTAATACTTGGGATGAATTTTTAGACGCTATTGAAAATAAAACAGGTTTTGTAAGCGCTCATTGGGATGGAACCGGAGAAACAGAAGAGAAAATTAAAGAACTTACTAAAGCAACCATCAGATGTATTCCAATGGCCAATAAAGAGGAGACTGGAACATGTATATTAACAGGTAAACCAAGTAATAAAAGGGCACTATTTGCAAAGGCATATTAATACTTTAAACAAAATTCCAACAGTTACGTTAACAATAAAACATTTATTGTATGGCAGACTCTAAAATTAATGAAATTAAAAACCTACTAAGTATTAAGTCATCAACTAAACAATTTGTGTTTCGACAAACACAAGCATTGTTTCGTGACTTTAAGATGGTGCTACGCAACTTAGAAACTGAACTTAATCCTTTAATTAGCGAGGAAGCACCCCACGTTGAAGTTAAATATAGCGACAAAGGTGATTTCGAAGCTCATTTAAAATTTAGTGGTGATACTTTAGTATTAATGATGCATACCAACGTTTTTGATTTTGACCAATCGCATCATATTCATAAAACAAAATACGTTCAAGACGATCCCATGCGTGAGTTTTGTGGGCTAATTCAAATTTATAACTTCTTAAGCGACTCTATCAAATATAATAGAGAAAATGACATAGGTTATTTAATAGGTAGAGTGTTTATCAATAAAGACAGTCACTTTTTTATTGATGGTAAACGACCGCTATCCTTCTTATTCAGTGATATTGAAAAGAATATTATTACCCCCGAAACCATGCGTCAGATTATTGAAGAATCCATGTTGTTTTGTTTAAACTTCGACTTAATGGCTCCTCCTGTTGATGCAATAAGTTATATTTCTGTTGATCAAAAAAATATGATGGGACACAGCAGTGGAATGCCAACAGCAAAACGCTTGGGATTCACAATGGAGCGCGAGCAAGACAACATAGTTACTTAAGCTTTACGTTCCCATATCTCAAAAGTGTATGCACAAGCATGTTTTTCATCTGCCTCATGTTTTGTAGTTGAAACAAGTGAGAAAATTTCTTTATCAATTGGAGGAAAAAACGTGTCTGCATTAAACGTTGCTTCTATTCTTGTTAAATAAATTTTATCAACCCGAGTTATTAATTCTTGATACACCTTACCACCACCGGTAATCATCAATTCTGTTTCGTTTACACTAGTTGCATAATCAATCGCTTTATCTACATCCGATACCACCACGGCACCTTCAATCTTTAAATTTGAATTTGAACTGATAATTATATTTGTTCTGTTAGGCAATAGTCTTCCTATACTTTCATAGGTTTTCCTACCCATTACAATACAATGCCCGGTTGTTATCTGCTTAAAGTATTTTAAATCATTGGGTAAGTGACATAACAAACGGTTTTCAAATCCAATACCATTTTGTTTATCTGCTGCTACTACAATTGAAATCAACATATCTCAAGTTTATTTAAATAAAACACATGGCCAAAAATAACCATGTGTTTATGTTGCAATGATAATTAAAGATTTAAGATTTCTGTTATTCAGCTTTTACTACTCTTATTGCTTCGGATAGATGATTAAATTTAATGATATAAATACCAACCGGCCACTCTTGCGTTTCCAACACTAAATTTTCGACACCTGCATTTACCTTTAATTCTAATATCAAATTTCCAATATGATTGAATACTTGGACATTTGTAGGCGACTCAGAAGAAGTAAACAAAAGATTTAGCGATTCATTGCATGGAACAGGATAAGCCAGAGGGCCATTTTCTACTGATGATTTTATAGATGTAGTTTCTTGTAAAACCCTTGTTATGCTGTAAGCGTAACCTCCATCTGCATCAATTTGTTTAATTCGATAATACCACTTCTGTGCCTCCAATACATCACCATTTAATTCATCAATTAGCTGATATGATTTTATAATGGATGTATTCATATCACCTTTAATGATACTTATTGGTAAAAAATTTTGATTATCAAGCGAACGTTCAACAACAAATTTATCATTATTGATTTGTTGAATAACAGTAAAGTTTAAATACACCTTTTCTTGTTTTTTAACAGCAGTAAATGTACCCCATTTTACAGGAAGTGGTGTAGTGGTAAAATTTCCGGCATCAGCTCCTACATCAACAGGAGATAAGTTGGCGCGCGTTTGCCCGTCGAAATCAACCAACACTAATGGCAGTGGAGTTCCGTTTGACTCAACAGGTGTAACACCTACAACATGCAAATCAACATTAGCGCCATTACCAATAGGATTCACAAAATTAGGATTTACATTTCCACTACCCGCATCCGTGGCTGTGGCGGTTCGCCATGTTGTGATGGTATCGTAAGATGTACTACCAATTTGACCTAATGAGGTTCCTGTTCCCGAACGAAAATAACAATTGGTTGACGCAGTAAATAATGAACTTGAAGTTAAACCGATACAAAAATTAATTGGAGATGCTGTGGTAGAGGTAAACCTTCGTTGATTAGATAACACATTGTTTATTAAATTAACATTTCCATTACCGGTTCTGCGTAAAGCATAAGTTGCCGTTGGACTGCTTAAAATATTTCCACCAATGTAAATCGTATTATGCCACACATCGGCTTGGTCGGGACTTGCTAATTCAATACCAATAATTCCGGAAGGAGACAAATTTGATAAACCTGCATTATTAATACCTAACCTAATCATATTATTGGTAATTCTAGTTTCGCCATCAATAATATTTATACCAATTTGTTGAGTTAAGTTATTTTGTGAAATCACCTCAAATGAATGAATAAAATTACGACCGATAAAATTTTGTGTAGCGGCCGTATTATTTAAAACCAATCCAACAACATTACCTAAACCGGAAGCAGATATATTTTGCAGGTTGCGGATAACATTATTATTGATATTAAAAGCTAATGGATTACTATTAGCCGTATTATTTATTTGGATACCTTTTACAGTGAATATGTTGGTAAATGAAGATGAACTTAATGTTGACAACTGTTGTATTGTATTACCTTGAACATTCAAACTTCTTGAATCAATTAAGTCAATACCAATTACCCTATCAGTAGTAGTTGATAAGTTGAAATTATTTCGCAAACCACTGATAATATTATTTGAAATGGTTATATCCTCAGTTCTTGGGTTAAAACCGGTATAAGCAGTATTTGAGATGCCAATAACCTGCTGATTTGAATTTGAACCGTTGGTAGAAATAATGATACTGTTTGGGGTAGTTGTGCTGCCAATTGTATTTGCATTAACCGTACCACTTGACGACATAGAAATACCAACAAACTGGAAACCATTGGCAGGATTTGGCCCCGATAAGTTAAACGAACCAATATTATTATTCGCAACATTAACATTTGATGCATCGGCCGCATCAACTTTAATACCTACAACTTGCGCTAAGCCTTGTCCTTCGTTAGTAACACTAATGCTGGTATTACCTGTATCTCTTCCAATATTATTATTTGCAATAGAAACATTAGTAGCCTTTTGACTACTTATAAAGTTTATTCCAAAAAATGCAGGTGAGCCAACAAAAGCAGTATTAGTTCCTAAGAAAAAATTTCGAATGGTGTTGTTATTAATCTGCAATGATGTACTCCCATTCACACTAACGTCAATACCTCCAAGTACGTTAAACTCGGTTACCGGACCCAATTCCCAAGGATTTCCGGATGCAGTAGCATTACTTCCGCCAATGATATTATTGTTAATGTTAAAATTCCCGGTAATGGTTGAATTCACTCTAATACCGGTTAATTGATATAAAGAAAAACTAGTAGCTGCCGTAATAGAATTGGTTTGGTAAATTACATTATTGTTAATATTAAAATTAGTTACATTACCTTCAACATTAATTGCAGCATTACCTGAGAAAAAGCGAATTAATCCACTATAGTCATAAAGGATGTTATTACTTATGGTATTATTTTGAGAAGTAACTGTATTAAATGAATTGATGGTAGAAAATAAAATCAAATTAGAAGGAGGATTAATACCAAAGATTTCATTATTGATAATAGCATTATTATTAGAGCCTGTAACAAAGCCCGAAAACTGAACATTAAAAGAAATAACAGAAGATAACCCTCCAAAAGTTGGTGAATTATCATTTAGAGAAAGCCTACAAAAACGAATGGTATCATTGCTACAATCATCTGTATAAAGAACAGTATTGGTACCATTGGGGCAATTTAAATTTAATGCCCTTGTTGAACCAGCCCCTCCAGGTCTGCCATCAATGGTTACAAAATTAGTAGCTCTAATTTCGAATACACCGAAGCCCGCAGTAGAGTTAATATTTAATGAAGTAACATTTGCGGCCGGACGAATAGTTAATACTCGATTGGCGGCTGTACCTATAGAAGAAATTAATATTGGAAATGACTCATTAGCCGAATTGTAATTAGAATTTAGTTGGATTGTAATCGGCCCGGCCATTCCATTTACCCTGATGGCGTTTAAAGCTGAGGTAATTGAATTGTAATTACCCGGAACATTTAACACACCACTTAAAGTTCCTAATAATGTAGAAGCACTTCCATTTAGTGCATTAGACAAACGACCTTCATTAATTGAGAAAATACGATAAAAATAGGTTGTACCGCTAATTAAATTTTGAACATTAAGAAAAGTTGTATTTGCAGGAACAATTGCTTCAAAAACAAAGTTAATATTATCTGTAGATCGATAAACAACAAATCCTGTTTCGTTGGTTGACAAATCACTCCAAGTAACATTCATACTGTTTATTGTTCTACCATTGGTTGAAAATGATCCCGGAGTATTAACTGAATTTGGTAAAAAACGATAAATCTGACCGGTTGCAGGTTTAGTATTTAAATTATTTATAGAAATTGTTGAATTAATAGAGGGTGATGTGGTTGTAGCACTTAAGGTTTGAAATAGGATTTGAGAACTTATATCAATACCTCGGATACCAATGGTAGCGCTTCCACCTGAAACTGCTCCCGCTTCTTGTTGATATTCAAATTGGATTTGTCCGGTTGATTCAAACAACTTTACTTGGAAACTAATAACTGATGTATTAGCATTCCAGTTCCATTCTACATTACGCCATTCGGCAGTAAAAACTCGGTTAGGTGCTATTCCCGTTGTTTGATACTTGAACGACCCGCTGGTTAAATCCAAATCATCCCATAATGGTGCAACCAAGTCAGTTGAAGCATTAAAGGATGTCATATTATTTGCAGCCACAGCGCTTGATAATACGGGGTTACTTAATGACAGCCAACCATTGGTGCTTGCTGCAACTGTAGTTACCCTCCTGGTTAAAAAATAAAAGTCGAACCCAATTGGAATATTGTTATAAAAACCTTCGTTTAACGAGCCTGAGGTTAAAGTAGGTGAAGTTGCAGCAGCCGGAAGGGGAGTGAAAACGCCACTTACCGACGTAAAAATGTAGTTATTTATGTTTTGTGCTGAGGCAGTAAATGCACAAAAAACCATGAATACCATTCGTAAAATATTTTTCATAAAAGCTAAATTCATTAAAGGATACAACAGTTTAGTACCATTAATGATTTAAAAGGTGTGCAGTTGACGAAATAATTACACTCGTATTAAAAAAGTTTAATGTATGTAAAGACTTCATCATTTTTTAGCTCCTAGGGTGGTATTGTGTTATTACATCGTGCAGATAAGCCCTGTCTAAATGGGTATAAATTTCGGTAGTAGTAATACTTTCATGTCCCAACATTTGTTGAACAGCTCTTAAATCGGCACCGGCCTCTACTAAAGAAGTTGCGAAAGAATGACGCAAGGTATGCGGTGAGATATTCTTTTGAATACCTGCTTGTGCAGCCAGATGTTTAATGATATAAAATACCATAACACGACTTAGTCCTTTACCATTTTTATTTAAAAATACAACATCATTATATCCGGGTTTAGGTTGGATGAAATTTCTAACCTGATTTTTGTAAATATCAATATACTTAAGTGCTACCGAACCAACAGGTACCAAACGTTCCTTATTACCTTTTCCTAAAACTCTGATAAATTCATCAGTGTATGAGATATCAGAAAAGGAAAGATTAATGGTTTCACTAACACGCAAACCACAGCTGAACATGGTTTCGATAATTGCACGATTTCGTTGCCCTTCAGGTTTACTGTGATCAATTCCTAATATCATTTGATCAATCTCATGAACATCTAATACCTCAGGAAGTTTACGTCGAAGTTTTGGGGCTTCAAGTAACTCGGCAGGATTTTTAGTGATAAGGTCGTCGGTAATCAAATACTTATAAAAAGCCTTAATACCACTTAAAATGCGGGCCTGACTTGTACCTGATATACCCAATTCATGCAACCATCTTAACAATTCACGTAAGGTAACAATATCAACCTGTTCAGGTGTTTGCTCTAAATTTTTAATAGATAAAAAAGAAACCAACTTTTCTACATCTCTCAGGTAAGCCTCAATACTGTTTGATGATAATGACTTTTCTAATTGAAGGTAAGCTTTAAATCCTTTAATATACGAATTCCATTGAGGCATGATGCGAATATACAGATTGCGGAAGTAATTGAGCACGATTTATAGCAAGAAATTCTTAAGTTTGCTTACATGAAAGTATGCATCATCAATGGCCCGAACTTAAATTTATTGGGAACGCGAGAAACCGATGTTTATGGTGAGTTATCATTTGAACAGTATTTGACACATTTACAGCAAAAGTTTTCCAATTACAGCATAACTTACCATCAATCAAATATTGAAGGGGAACTCATAAATCTGTTACACCAAAGTGATAAACAATTTGATTTTATGTTAATTAATCCGGGAGGATATTCGCATACTTCTGTTGCATTGGCAGATGCCATATCAGCTATAACAACACCAGTAATTGAAATTCATATCAGTAACATTTTTGCACGAGAGTCTTTTCGTCATCAGTCACTAACTGCGGCTAGATGCAAAGGATGTATAACCGGATTCGGTATGACAGGATATGAAATCGGGATGCTTGCAGGGACCGTCGAGTTTAAGTAAATTTTGATTCATCCAACTGTTTAAACGATGATTTTTTTGCAATAAAATGCTCGGCCACTATGCTTCCATGATAAACCCCTTTTAGTTCGCTGAACGTTTTTTTATTAAACTTTTTATCACGAAGCTTCCACCATTTTCTAAACTTAAAAAAGTAATCACTATGTGCTTTATGAACAGCTAAACTATATTTGGGAAAACCGTTAATAAAAAAGAAAATTGAGCTTAACAAATCGAGGAATGAACGTAATGGAATTAGCCAAATTAATGTTTTTAAAGGAAGATTTTTAGTAAGCATAATTAAGTTATTCCTGAAATTAAGATACGTTTTTTGTGCACTTTGTTTATTTAAGGTACCACCACCAACATGATAAACTTGAGCATTAGCCACCACAGCTAATTGATATCCTAATAATTGAAGTCGCCAACACAAATCAATTTCTTCCATGTGAGCAAAAAAATGCTCATCAAATCCACCCGCTTCATGAAATACATCAGCCTTAATAAATAAACAAGCTCCTGTTGCCCAAAAAACATTTCGTGTTTGTGATTCGGAAGGATTATATACCTCAATTGATTCAAAAATGCGGCCTTTACAAAATGCATAACCTAAGTAATCAATAAAACCTCCTGCTGCGCCTGCGTATTCAAATAATTCTTTTTGTTGATAATCTAACATAATCGGTTGAGCCGCGGCAGTATCAGGATTATTAACCATGTATTCAATCACCGGTTCAATCCATCCCGGCGTAACTTCGATATCATTATTTAACAAAACATAATAATCTGCTTTTACTTGTTTAAGAGCTTGATTATAGCCTCCAGCATATCCATAGTTTTTGTTATTTTTAACAATAGTAATATTAGGAAATGTTTCTTTCACGTAAGCAATTGAATCATCATCGCTATTATTATCAGCCAGCACAATCTCTACATTTGAATAGGTTGATTTGATTAAAGCAGGTAGAAACTGCTCAAGCAAGGCTCGACGGTTCCAATGTATAATAACAACTGCAACTTTAGGTTTATTCATTTATTGATTAGGCTTTGTTTTTTTCTTTTGATATGGCATAAAAATAATAGAAATACCTTCGGGAATAACTAATAAAATGCACATGTTTTCTTTAGGATTTTTATATGCTTTCTTAAACTCATCAGATTTGTGTTGTTCAATTACACCTTTTTCCAGCAAGTCTTCTAATACAGTTGCACTAATATTATACGACCTATTGTATTCCGAAGCTCCAAGTAATAAATCACCAATTTTTATTTCATCCTGGTGAGCGATGAAAACCGGGTATTCACTAAATCCTTCTTTTAAAATATCATCAGATACTTCCTTTAACATGTTGTTGTAAAATTCCAAATCGTCCTTCAACAACTCTAAACTTACTTTTAATTGATTATGCATGTATGAATCATTTCAAAGTTAATAATGCTACATTTTCAACGTGATGTGTATGAGGAAACATATCAACAGGTTTTACTCTAGTGATATTATATTTCACATTTAACAATCCTAAATCGCGTGCTTGTGTTGCCGGATTGCAACTCACATACACAATCTTAGGTGCTTCTATTTGCAACAGAGTTGCAATTACATGTTCGTGCATTCCGGCTCTAGGTGGGTCTGTAATAATTACATCCGGCTTGCCATGTTGGTTAATGAAAGATGGATTCAAAATATCTTTCATATCACCAGCAAAAAACAAAGTATTGGTAATATTATTTAATGATGCATTTTCTTTTGCATCAACAATAGCTGCTTCAACATATTCTACTCCGATAACCTGTTTAGCATGCGCAGAAATGAACATGGCAATAGTACCTACGCCCGTATACAAATCGTAAACCACTTCATTTCCTGTTAGTCCGGCAAAATCCCTGGCTATTTGATACAATTGCTGTGTTTGCATGGCATTAGTTTGAAAGAATGACTTAGGCCCGATTTTAAACTTTAAACCTTCCAATTCTTCAATTAAATATGGAACACCGGCATACAATTGAATATCTAAATCATATAAGGTATCATTTCGTTTATTGTTAATCACATACATTAATGATGTAACTTGTGGAAATGAATCTTTAATAAATTCTAATAACCCCTGTAAAGATTCATCATACTCCCCTTTAGCTGATAGTACAACCATCCAATCTCCCGCTTCATTATTACGTAACATTAAATTACGCAGTTTACCTTCCTGTGTATATGCATTAAAAAATGGCATATTATGTTTGATGGCATAATCACGAATGGCATTACGAATTTCATTAGCTGTGGGATGTTGAAGATAACAATGTTCAACATCAAAAACCTTATCAAATCTTCCGGGAATATGATAGCCTAATCCTTTTCTTTCATCATCGGTTAGTTGATATAATTGATCAACATTAGTTAACCACTTTCTGTCGGTAAAACTAAATTCACACTTATTTCTGTAATAGGTAGTGCGCTCGCTTCCGGCAATAGGCTCGAATGGAGCAAACGGAAATTTACCAATTCGTTCAAACGCATCAACCACTTGTTGATTTTTAAATTTAAGCTGTGCGGCATACGACATGTGTTGCCATTTGCAGCCTCCACAAATACCGAAATGTGTACAAAAAGTTTCTATCCTGTCGGGCGATGCTTTGCTAATTTTCTGAATTTGTGCCGTATAAAAACTTTTTTTATTCGAGATTACCTTTACATCTGCAATATCTCCGGGAACAGCAAAATCAACCATAACAACTTTATCGTTATACCTGCCTATAGATTTCCCTTCACTTCCCGCATTTATAATTTCAAGTTCGGGGATAACAAATGATGTAAACTTTTTTCGACCCATAAGGTGCGAATATACGCAATACGAAGCCTAAATAAAGGTAAAACTAAATTACATTTACTTCGGGTTGAATATGCACGCCGAATTTTTCAAATACGCTTTGTTGAATGGCTTTTGCCAAAGTCCAAATTTCATTCCCATTAGCATTACCATAGTTAACCAATACCAAAGCTTGGTCTTTATGTGATCCGGTATTCCCAACTACTTTTCCTTTCCATCCGCATTGCTCAATTAACCATCCTGCAGCTACTTTAACAAGGTTTATACCTGTTGGATATCCAACTAAATCAGGGTATTCAACCTTTAATTGGTTAAATAATTCAACTGAAATTTCGGGGTTCTTAAAAAAGCTGCCTGCATTGCCCAACACCTTCGGGTCGGGTAGCTTACTTTGTCTGATTTGAATTACAGCATCACTTACCGACTTTATGGTAACTTCTGTGATACCATTTTTTTGCAAGGTATCACGTATAGCACCATATTGGGTATTTAACTCAGGCTTTTTATTTAGTTTAAAGGTTACTGAAGCAATAATGTACTTTCCTTTAGCTTCTTGTTTGAATATGCTTTCACGATATCCGAATTTACAATCCGGCTTAGTAAAAACCGTTGTGTTTCCGGTACTTAACTCTACTGCTTCGAGCGAATCGAACGTATCTTTAATTTCAACGCCATAGGCACCAATGTTTTGCATAGGAGCAGCGCCAACACAGCCCGGTATTAAACTTAGGTTTTCTAAACCGCCCCAACCATTATTGATACTGTGAATCACTAAATCATGCCAAACCTCGCCTGCCATGCTTTTTAGCCACACATGTTCATCATTTTCTTTTACAACTTCAATACCTTTTAGGTTAACTTTAATAACCATTCCTTCAAAATCCCCGGTAAGTAAAAGATTGCTTCCCCCTCCTAAAACTAATATTTTCCTATCGCTTAAATTAAAAGCAGCACATAGAATACATAACTCTTCTATGGTATTTACAACCACAAACTCTTTGGCTTTAACATCAATACCAAAGGTATTATACGGTTTTAATGATACTTGTTGTTGAATGTTCATTCCGAAAGCAATTAAACAAAAGGGTAACAAAATACAATGCTTATTTTTCAAACATTATATTTGTTGCGTGAACTACAGTTTTATTCACCTTCATTTACTGATAAAAAGGTTAATACTGGCCTATTCATTATTGCTGGTTTGCCGCATCATCTTTTTTGTAGCCTACTATAACTTATTTGACGAGTTTAATGGTGGTGACTTGTTTTTATCTTTTTTTTGGGGGCTTCGTTTTGATACGGTCGCCATTTGTTATTTATATAGTCCGGTTATTTTATTACACATTATACCTGGTAAGTTTAAATGTAATGCTGTTTACCAAAGTATTACCCTACTTTTTTTTATGATGGCCAGTACCTTAATACTATTGCTTAACCTAATTGATGTAGGCTATTTTGATATTTCAGGAAAAAGAAGCGGCTTTGAACTGATTGCCATGCAAGGCAATGGAAGTCCTTCTGTGTTAACTTATATATTAGATTATTGGCACTTACTCCTAACACTAATTGGACTAATGGCGTTTAGTTTTAGATTTTACCCCCGATTGAGTACAGCCCAACAATCGGTGTATATATATAAACCTGCCATTGAATTGGTAATTATGGTAGTGGTTATTGCCTTCACTTTTATTGGAGCTAGAGGGTCGTTTGGACTAAAACCACTGCATAGTATGGATGCGCCAAAGCTCACCTTACCTCAGCTTAGTCCGTTAACTTTAAATACTCCATTTCAATTTTTAATCAGCATTAATCAGAAGGGATTAAGCGATTTCAATTATTTGGATGATGCCAAAGCGGAGGAAATTGCAGGGGTTATTAGAACAGCAACCGGGAACAGAAAATTTAAACATGTTGTTTTAATTATA
Organism: Bacteroidia bacterium; assembly: GCA_025454975.1. Taxonomy (GTDB): domain Bacteria; phylum Bacteroidota; class Bacteroidia; order UKL13-3; family UKL13-3; genus UBA6183. Next base: position 3,462 of record JALONK010000044.1, on the reverse strand, counting down.
GTGGAAAGTTTAGGCAAAGAGTACGTTGGATATTATAACCAAAATAAAGGCTATACACCATTCTTAGATTCGTTGTTTAATAACAGTAAAGTTTATCATCAAGCTTATGCTAATGGTAAAAGAAGTATTGAAGGAATACCTGCAATTTGTGCCGGAATTCCCGCTTTGATGGATAATGATTTTATCAGCAGTGTTTATCAAAGTAACCGCATTGATGGAGCGGGTTACTACTTAAAAAAAGCCGGTTATCAAACCACCTTCTATCATGGAGGAATTAATGGAACAATGAGTTTTGATAGGTTTTGGTTTAACACAACAGGAGGCGATTATAAAGGCAAAAATGAATATAAAGGCAATATTGAGGACGATGATGGAAACTGGGGAATTTTTGACTTCCCATATTTGAATTATGTGGCCAATGAACTACAACAAGAATCTAATCCATTCTTTGCAACAATTTTTACTTTATCCTCACATCACCCTTATACCTTACCTAAAGCAAATGCTAAACAGTTTAAAGGTGGCACTTTGCCCATACATGCCACTATTGAATATGCAGATTTTGCTTTGAAAAACTTTTTTAATCAAGTGAAAAATGCCGCTTGGTATAATGATTGTTTGTTTATTATCACGGCTGATCATAGCAGTAAAAATGAATTGGATTATTATAATACTTCAACCGGTAAATTTGCCATTCCGTTGATGGTTTATTACAATGGTATTACTCATGAAGATAACTATGAGACCATCGAGCAACTAAGCATAAAAGACTTGATTTTAAATGCTACTTTACCAAACGGTACTCCGTATTTTAGCTTATCAGGAAACCATGCCATACAATATGAAGCCGGACAATATCAGTTAATAAAGTATCCTTATATGTATCAACTAAGCAGTGATAAAGCCTTTGCGCTTTACGACATCAAACACGATAGTTTATTAAAAAATAATTTATTGAAATCTCGAACCGACAGCCTCAAAAACGTTCAACTTATTTTAGATGAAGAGTTAAAAGCTTTTTTACAAGTGTATAGTAAGCGTATGAATAAAAATAAGTTTTATTTAAACACTAACGAATGATAAAACCTCTTTTTACAGTGATACCTGTATGTGTATCGGTTAGTTGAATTAAATAATAACCCGGACTTAAATCAGCGATATCAATCCATTGACTTTTCCCTTCAACAGCAATTTGTTTCACTACTTTTCCATTTGCATTGATGATATTAAAATTCCCATTCAAATTAAAGTCACAATTAACCGAAATGCGTTGGTCGGCAGGGTTGGGATAAATATGCAGTTCGTGTTGGAGTAAGGATTTATTAGCTAAACCAAGCACGGGTGTTGTATCCAAGGCAAGATGAAAAAAAATGATTGCAGAGAATTTTGCCATTCGTTCAAAATAAGAAATATTGAACTTGGTTATGGAATCGGTTGGACGATGCCAATGTGGATTGAAATCATCCTGAGCGGCATATTCTTCATTAACAGCTACAGCAGTTAAATTATTTTGCCAAAAAGCTCCGTGGTCAGTAGCTGTTTCGCCCGGATTTATGATTCGAGGTTTAAGCGGAAATTGATACAGAGAAATACATTCCACAATTTTATTAGCCAGCAATAATGAATTGGCTATCGGACGAGTATGAACATCAAACGAACTATCATTATTACTGTCATAAGCAATCATATCATGATTGATATATGCAATCAGATTTGAAGCATATTCAGGTGCCGAAGCCCGGCTACCTATAAGACCTTGTTCTTCTTCATCCCAAAAAGCAAAGTGTAGTGTTACCGGCCATTGCAGGTCTTTTGTAACCCTTATTAGTTCTAATACTGCTGCCGTTCCACTTGCATTATCATCGGCTCCCGGATAAAACACATTTGGCGTTCCAACTGCATCAAAATGAGCACCCACCATTAAAATTTTATCTGTTCTTCGTCCTTGAATTTTGGCAATAATATTAGTTCCTGTTGAGCTAAATTTTACTTCATCATAAGCAATACCCCAACCATCCAATTTAAATTTAATATACTCTTCAGTTAGTGTATTTCCTGTTGTACCACTTCTTCGTCCGATAATGGTTTGTGAGCCATTGGGTAATAACGCAGGTCTTATCCCGGTTAACTCTTCAACAATACGCACCAACGAATCAACCTGAATATCATTACTAAGTTGCTGAACGATGGCATGCTGAGCATTAACTTGTAAAATAAATAAACTAAATAAAATAGTTATGAGTGACTTCATTTGGTAAAGATACAATAAGCCAATAAAAGGTGGTACTTCATGAAATTAAAGTTTATCTAATTCTTTATTAGCTTTAATCGTTAAACTTTGAATATATTCTGCTTTCGAATATTTTTTAAGTTGGGTAAAATGTCCTTTAGCAATAGCAGGAAAACCAAGGTTTTTATAAATCAACCCCAACTGTAAACAAGCATTTGGCGCAAAATAATACGGGGTATTAATTGGCGCAATTTTTATTACTTGTTTAAAACATTCAACAGCGCGAGTTAACTTATTTTGCTCCTGTAAAATTCGTCCATAACGATAATAATACTCCAACTGACGATACTGAGTTGGAAAATCTTCCGGTTTCTTAAATTTAATTAAATCTTCAGCCTTTGTATAATAGCCTCCATCAAACAGTAGCCGTGCTCTTAATAATGTTGCATCGGGAACTACCCCATTGGCCGCTTCTTGTGCAATAAATTTATCTTCTTCTGATTCCGAAGAACCTTTTTTTATACTTAATCCTTTGTAAATATTATACTTTTCAATGTTGCCTGCCAATAAATATACCCAACTAATTCTTCGATAGGCATCCTTTACAAAAATTTTCCCTTTGTAAAAGGAAGTAAATCTTTTTAACGGCTGGTCTGCATCATTATCCAACCGATTTAATTTTGTAATGCCCAGTATATAATCTAAAATATAAAATGGTTCATAATCTGATGATTTTGGTCTATTATTAAGGCAATCAATGGCCTCATCATTATGGGCTGTTTTTGAGCCTACATAGGCTCTCAGATAACAACTTAGAAGGTTTTGTTTGTAATCATCAGTTGTATGTTTAACTAATTCCCATGATTGTTTCTTATCGCCATAGTTCAATTCAAACAAAGCAACATAAAATAAAGAAGCTTGTTTATCGAGAATCATTTCTTGAAAATTAGGTTGATTAAGATAAGTCTTCATCAATATCATTCCTTGCTCGAAATTGCCATCCAAGCCTGCTATATTTAATATCCACTTATAATTATCTGGGGTTGAACCAAACAAAGCTCTAAAGAACCCAACAGTTTTAGAAGAGGGAAGGAAGTTTGGAAATTTTTTCATATTCAATTCAGCCATATTATATGCTGAACGGAAGTCGAACATTGCACCAAAATATTCTTCACGTAGCAGTTTAATAATTGCCCATTGTAAATGAATCTCACTTTGAGCATACAAATGAA
>JALONK010000069.1 GCA_025454975.1 Bacteroidia bacterium | reverse complement strand
AGGAGGTACAGGCTTATATACATATACATGGTTAAGTTCAACCACAAGCGCAACCTCAGGTTTTACGGCAGCCGTTGGAACGAACAATACGATAAACTACTCTCCGGGTGTGCTAACTCAAACTACATGGTTTAGAAGATTCGTGGTATCTGGTGCGGCCAGTGATACTAGTGCTGCTGTTATGATTACTGTTAACACTCCAGGTACTTGGACAGGAGCAGTGAGCAATGCATGGAGTACAATAACAAATTGGAGTTGCCCACAAATACCTACATCAACAACCAATGTTACAATACCAAGCGGTGCGGTAAATATGCCTTTAGTTAATGACGCAAGGTCGGTTAACAATTTAACACTACAATTGGGAGCAACGTTAACTGTTTCCGGAATTGCAGCCAGGTTAAATATTTTTGGTATAGTTACAAATAATGGAACAATAAACAATACTACCGGTGTAATTGGTTTTTATGGAAGTACTGCACAATTAATTTCGGGTGGAACTTATGCTAAAATTGAAGTAAATAATGCATCAGGACTCACATTAGCCGGAAATATTACTGTAAATGACTCCATAATTTTAAACAACGGTATCGTATCACTTCAAAACAATGTGCTTACTTTAGGGAATAATGGTTATGCTTCATCAGGAAATGCTACAAGTTATATCAGAAATAATGGAACAGGTAACGTAGTTGTAAATAATGTTGGTATAGGAGGTAAAACAGGTAATGTAATTGTACCTATTGGTAATTCTACGTATAATCCGGTTGTTATTAATAATTTAGGTGTAGCAGATGATTATACCATGTGGGTTATAGATAGTGTGACTAATAATTATACAGGTTCGGTACCACAAGGTGCTGCAATTACTTCAAATGTTGTTATACGCACATGGATTATTAATGAGGCTGTAGCGGGAGGTAGTAACGCCACAATTACTTTGCAATGGAATGGAGCACAAGAAGGTATCGGTTTTGCAAGAAATAGTGCTTATATCAGCAGATATGATGGAACCACTTGGAATAGTGTTGCCGCCGGCAGTGCAACAGGTACAAATCCTTATACCTTGTCGCGTGCAGGAATTACTTCATTCTCTCCATTTGGTATCGGAAGTAGTGGAGTTTTACCTGTTGAGTTACTAGTATTTAAAGCAGAAAAAACCGGTAAACATGCTCAAATAAGTTGGATTACCACATCAGAAAAAAATAGCGATTATTTTGTAGTTGAACGTTCATTTGATGGCGTTAATTTTAGTTCGGTTGAAACAGTAAAAGCCGCTGGAAACAGTAACGTTCAAAAGCAATATTCAATCCTAGATTTTAACGTTGTTGCTTTAAGAAAGGCTTTATACTATAGATTAAAGCAAGTTGATTTTGATGGTAAATTCGAATACTCAACTATTGTATTGTTATCTGTTGCTAATGAACCTTTAGTTTTAACCTCTGTAACACCTAACCCGTTTGAATCAAACCTGGTTACTAAAGTTTATGCTACTAATATTTATAAAGCTGAAATTATTATAACTGATGCATTTGGTAAAATAATTAAGCAATTAACTCATGATTGTGAAATTGGAGAGAACATAATTAATCTTGACAACCTGGAAATTTTATCAGCGGGAATGTATTTTATTACCATTAAAGTTGGTGACAAATCATTTGTGCATAAAGTAATTCACCAATAGTTATAATTTAACGACTAATAAATAAGGCTGTCCGAATTACGACAGCCTTATTTGTTTATTTATTGTGAAGATTTGATTGGTTATTAAACTTACAACAATGTTTTATCTATCAATAATAAATAGGAGATGATCAATTATGAAAGGAAGAACCATCCACTACTATTTTACTTTAGAACAATGTTTTTGTTTGATGATTTACCCATTACTTGGTTACTTACTTGTCTGTTTTGTTATGCTGTATTTCAAATTCTATTGTATTAATAGGATAAAGAACATCAGCCTCCTCAGGGTTAAGTGTATTATTTCACCTGCAACAATTGCTTATACCTATCCGTGTTATTTAATATTGAGATAGCTTCAATTACTTCCTTGTCTTGTTTAGCCATTCTTTCGTATGTTGCTTTTTGGAAATAATAGCGTTTGCAAATTTCTAATTCAAGTAGCAGCAATATTTCCGTCTTATGTTTATCTAAATCACTTTGTTTATCTTGTTGAAGTTGTGCTTTTAGTTTTTCATATTCTGACTTTACTGCTGTGTAGTATTTTTCGCTTTCAGCCTTCTTTTTAAATTCTTCAAGGGCTTTTTCAGTTGCAGTTTGATATTCATATTTTTTATCTGCAATAAACTTTTTAAAATCATCGAAGTCGGCCTCGGTTAAGTTGAAATTACTTGCATCAACAATTTTGTTATGCTTGCTTCTATATAAGGTAGCATAATCAAATATCAATTGATTCATTAATAAACTCTCAGCAATTTTACTATACTCAATAGGTTTTATTTCAACATCAGGATCTATACCACCTCCATCATATACCACTCTTCCATTTTTTGTTTTAAATGCTTTTTTCAAACTATCAGGCATTGCACCAACACTACCATCCGCATTTCGGTGCGAATAATCTAATGCTTGAATACACCTACCACTTGGGGTGTAGTATTTGGCAGTGGTAACTTTTAATTGTGTATTATATACTAATGGACGTGTACTTTGTACCAAACCTTTGCCAAATGTTTTTTGACCGAGTACTACACCTCTGTCTAAGTCTTGAATACTACCACTTACAATTTCACTCGCACTTGCACTACCTTTATTTGTGAGTACAACCAATGGCATTTGAAGATCAACCGGTTGATTTAAAGTTTTATATTCCTTATCCCATTCTTTAACTTTTCCTTTTGTAAAAACTACTTTCTGTCCTTGTTCAATAAACACATTTACTATATTAATTGATTCATGCAATAATCCGCCCGGATTTCCTCTCACATCTAGTATAACACCTTTTAAGCTTGGATTTTTCTTTAACGCAATCATTGCATCTTTAACCTCTTGGCCAGCCTGTTGTGTAAATGAGCCAAGCTTGATGTAACCAATATTTTCATTAATCATACCATAATATGGAACATTTTTTACTTGAATTTCTTCCCGTGTTAATGTTTTGGTTATGATGCCTTCTCCGATACGTTCAATAACCAATTTAACCTGTGTTCCGGGTTGTCCTTTTAACAGTTTACTTATATCTGAAACTGTTTTTCCTTTGGTTGATTTACCTTCAATTTCTATTATAATATCACCTGCTCTTATGTCTGCTTTTTGTGCAGGAAATCCTTCATACGGTTCCGTTATAACAATCTGGTTGTTTTTTGTACCAACCAAACTACCAATACCACCGTATTGTCCGGTCATTTGAAACCTGAAATCTTCTGCTTCTGCTTCTGAAATAAAGTTGGTGTATGGATCCAAAGATTCTAACATTTCATTAATGGCTGTTTTCATCATTTTACCTGCATCCACATCATCAACATAATAAGTGTTTACTTCCCTAAATACGGTAGCAAAAATGTCGAGATTTTTACTGATTTCGAAGTAGTTGGTTTGAGATTGTTTAAATGAAAACAATACAATCATAAGTACAACAACGCTACTTAAAATGACGGTTTTGGTATAGCTACGTTTTATTTTCATACTGAAGCGAATTTATAATCGAATTTAATAATTAGTGTAACGTAATTACTTCCTAAAAATGATAAGTGGAAAATTTAACAGACTTAAGGCACAGGGTCATGTCCATGTCCACCCCATGGATGACACCTTATAAGACGTTTAATGCCCAAATACAATCCTTTAATCGGACCATATTTGCTCAAACTGGTTATCATATACGACGAACAAGTTGGTGTATATCTGCATGCATTGGGCAAATAAGGCGACAATAAAAGTTGATAGCCTTTAACCAATAAAATCAGCGGATAACTAAAGATTTTGTTCAATTTGGGTATGGATTTTTTTAATGAGCTTCTGATAAGCAACCGATAACGGTTTGTATTCCGTCATCTTTTTCTCAACATAAGTTATAGAAAGAACTATGGCTGCTTCTTTCTCAATTAATAATTGGTGAGTTTGATTTTTATTTAAACGGTAAAGTTCCCTCATTTGCCTTTTTATTCGGTTGCGTTGTGTTGATTTTTTAAATGTTCGTTTTGGAACAACAAATAACACCATTGCCCGATAAAGTTCATGAGTGGGTTTAATTGGCTGCCATAAAACACGAAAAGGAAACTGTGTAATCACACGGTTTCCTTCGGTAAAAAGTTTGTTTATAAGCGTTTTGTCCGACAAACGTTCCGATTTATGGAAAGTGTTTTTTGTTACTTGAGATTCCATAAAGCAAACAACGACTGTCAGTCGTTACACTTCATTACTTTTTGTGACGTTTTTCGTCAGAAACGGTAAGTTTTTTGCGTCCACGTGCTCTGCGGGCATTCAATACTTTTCTTCCTGCAGCGGTTGACATTCTTTCTCTGAAACCATGTTTGTTTCTTCTTTTACGAACCGAAGGTTGGAATGTTCTTTTCGACATAACTTTGTTTATTTAAAGGAGTGCAAAAGTATAACCTTTTGATAGAAATAAAAATTTTTTACAGGGATAAATAAAAAAAAATCCCGTTATGAACGGGATTTTTTAAGACTCTTTACGTCTGATTACTTAGTAGCTGGAGCTACAGCAGTTGAATCAACAGTAACAGTTGAATCAGCAGGAATTGCTGCTTCTTGTGCTTGTAAAGTAGAGTCAGCAATTCTTTGTTGCTCTAATGAATCTAACTTAGCTGCTTCTGCTTTTGCTTTGTCTTCAGCTGAAGGACCGCAAGCTACGATAGCTAACATAGCTGTAGCTGCAACGATTGATAATACTTTTTTCATTGTGTTGTTGTTTTTTTTCGTGATTAAAATCCGTGCAAAGATAGTTTTATTTTAATAACAAACAACTTTTTTATTTTTTTCTCATAAAAATAACAATCGGAACACCGTGGAAGTTGAAATTATCCCTAATTTGATTCTCTAAATAACGCTTATAACTTTCACTCACATACTGTGGTAAATTACAGAAAAAGGCAAATTTCGGACTCTTACCCGGGATTTGTGTTACAAATTTAATCTTTACAAATTTTCCTTTAGTAGCCGGTGGGGGATATTGTTTGATAACCTCCAACATAACTTCGTTTAGTTTATGGGTAGGAATTCTCTTACTTCTATTTTCATAAACTGCCAAGGCTGTTTCTACCAAACGATGTATGCGCTGCTTTTCTATCGCCGAGGTAAAAAGCACAGGTACATCATCAAACGGTTTCATTTTTTCTTTAATCAAGGTTTCAAATGCTTTTGCTGTTTTATGATCTTTTTCAATTAAGTCCCATTTATTCATCACAACAACCAAACCTTTACCGTTTTTAACTGCTAAATGAACCAAGTTCATGTCCTGCGAATCCATTCCTATTGTTGCATCCATCACTAATACCACAACATCACTATTTTCTAATGAGTTGATACTACGCATCACAGAATAGAACTCAATGTCTTCTTTTACTTTAGCTTTTCTTCTCACCCCGGCCGTATCAACTAAAATAAATTTTTTACCAAATGCATTATATAACGTGTCAATGCTGTCGCGTGTAGTACCTGCTATATCCGTAACAATGTTTCTGTTTTCACCTAATAACGCATTTACTAGAGATGATTTTCCAACGTTAGGCCTTCCTATAATGGCTACCCTGGGTAAACGGTCGGGGTCAACTTTAAACTCGATGTCTTTAGTGCTAAATTCTTCATCATCTTCTTCAAACAAATCTTCATTAAAGTCATCTTCATCAAATTCTTCATCATCTTCTAAACTTTCTTCCTCATCCTCGTCTATTTGCTCAATATATTCATCCGGTTCAGGTTCAAATTCTTCACCGCTTTCCAATTCCTTTAGATAAGGTGCATCAGGTAAACGGTTTAATATTTCATCCAATAATTCGCCGGTTCCACTGCCACTTATTGAAGATACTGTAAATTGATGTTCAAACCCTAATCGGTAAAATTCACTAGCTTCAAATACTCGTTCGCTGTTGTCTACTTTATTAATAACAACCAATACAGGTTTATTACTTTTTCTTAAAAGTTTGGCAAATGAAATATCTAAATCCGTTATACCTGTGCTTACATCCATCATAAATAAAAGCACCTGCGCCTCATCAATAGCTATCTTTACCTGGTTGCGTATAGCTGATTCAAATATGTCGTCACTGTTTGGTACAAAACCTCCTGTATCAACGATATTAAATTTGCGTCCACACCATTCAACCTCACCATAATGGCGGTCGCGTGTAACTCCTGAATAATCATCAACAATGGCTTTGCGCTGTCCAACTAATCTATTAAATAAAGTTGACTTACCAACGTTAGGCCTTCCCACAATTGCTACTAAATTCGACATATTTTTTTATTGTTCTTTGTATCCAAACTGTTTTAACAAACGGTCATTATCACGCCAATTCTCTTTTACTTTCACAAACATTTGTAAAAATACTTGCTTGCCAAAAAAGGTTTCCATATCGCGTCTGGCAGCCATCCCAACTTTTTTTAAAGCCAAGCCGCCTTTGCCAATTACAATTTGTTTTTGTGTTTCTCGCATCACATAAATTTCAGATGAAATTCTTATGATATGCGGTTCTTCCTTAAATTCATTAACCTCTACCTGAACACTATAAGGAATTTCTTCCTTGTATCTCATTAAGATTTTTTCTCTGATGATTTCAGCCGCTATAAAGCGATCATTTTTATCAGTAAGCTGGTCTTCCGGATAAAAATTTTCTCCCTCCGGTAATTTATCTATTATGGTTTTTAGGGTGAAATCAAGTCCAAATTTGTTTAAAGCAGATACCGGAATTATTGCATACGGCTGTATGGCCTGCTGATAAGCTTCAATAATTTCTGCTACTTTGGCCTGGTCCGGAACCAAGTCTATTTTGTTAATTAATACGATTACAGGTTGTTGAATAAGCTTAACCCTGTTTAAAATATCTTCACTTCCATTTAATCCATCTAAGGCATCTGTAATATAAATAACCAAATCGGCATCTTGTAAACTTTGGTTTACAAATTCCATCATACTCCCATGTAATTTATATTTTGGTTCTATGATTCCCGGAGTGTCACTAAACACAATTTGGTATTCGGGTTGTGTTAAAATACCCATAATCCGGTGCCTTGTGGTTTGAACTTTTGGAGTAATAATAGAAATTTTTTCTCCTACTAACCCGTTCATTAACGTGGACTTACCCGCGTTTGGCTTACCTATAATACTAACAAAACCTGCCTTGTGTGTCATAAAAATTTGCTTTACAAAGAAACAGTATTATATTTGCACTCCCAAATCGGTAACAAACTAAATCAGTTCCAGTAACTGTAAAAGCAAAATATACCGCGGAGTGGAGCAGTGGTAGCTCGTCGGGCTCATAACCCGAAGGTCGTAGGTTCGAGTCCTGCCTCCGCAACTAAATAAAAAGCCAAATATCATGTTTGGCTTTTTTTATGCTCTTGTCTTGTCCTGAAATAAGTTGACAAAAAATCGACTTATTATGAAAAAAACAGATGAACAAAGAAAAAGACGCAGTCAACGCGATTACAGTTTAGCC
>JALONK010000043.1 GCA_025454975.1 Bacteroidia bacterium | reverse complement strand
GCAGGTTCTGGTACCTGTCATACCTATGATATCCCAATAATTTGCGCTATCGCCAATACTATTATTAACAAAAGCATAAGGACTGTTTACCCATACGGTGTCAATACCTTTATTATAAGCAAAGTTGGCAATTGGAGGGAAACTAAATGGATTAGGGGCAACGGATGAACTGCCATTAATTAAGGCAGGATCATTTAAAGTAGTAAAAATATAGCGTTGTCCGGTTGCCGGTTTGCTGGCAATATTATTAGTTTCTACAGTAGAACTGGCAACTGGTGTAGCTGTAGAATTATTAAGAGACAAGAAATTACCGGCTCCGGTAGCTACAGCAGTAATACCTATTGATGCGTTTTCAATACCTGTTAAGGCTCCTGGTTCTTGGCGATAAATGAATTCAATAGAATTAGTTGCCTGATAAATTTTCACCTGAAAGGACATAGTTGCAGCTGTGGTAGTGAATCTCCAACGCCAATTCAACCATTCGAAGGTAAAAACATTAGAACCATTAACGGGTTCAGTTTTAAAGGAGGCATTGCCCAAGTTACCCTGATTATCATCCCAAAGAGGAGCCAAAATTGGGCGACCTACACCGGTAGTTAAATCGTTTAATGTTGTGGCATTACCGGCTCCAAATGAAATCATTCCATTAGAAGAAACCCAAAATTGCGTGTAGTTATTTCCTAAATAGTTAAAGGTAAATCCTAAGGGGAACGGACCGGCAAAGGCATCGTCTACTTGGATGGCTGCAACGTTAGTTCCACCTACCAAAGGAACATAGGTTCCTTGCAATGAAAACAAATTGAAGCTGGTGATTTGACCAATTGCATTAAAACTGATTAGTAAAGCCAACAGTACATTAGCAAGTATTTTTTTTGTCATAACATTCACAGATGAAAATGAACATCAAAGTTAGAAAAAAAACTGTATAGTTCAATGCTTTATTTTTAGTGAATCACGGTTTTTAAAATTTATCTAATAATAATTTGTAAGTCCAACACTTCACATAATTTGATTAAAGTGTTAATGGACGGATTACCCTTGCCTGATTCTACATTATGAATACTTCTGATGTGAAGTCCTGTTCTAAATGACAAATCGCTTTGAGATAAACCAAAGGCATCTCTTTTTTTTCTAATCACAGTTGCAATTTCTGAAATATCCATATAATTATGTATTATAATACACAAAATTAAATTAATGATTTTAAAAATTTACACATGTATGTATTATAATACGTAAAATAATATTATTGATTAAAAAATATCAGTTATAATCAAGCAGTTAGCTTTTCTTAAGTTAGGCGTAAGTTAAGAATTGATGAATGATACACTTGTAATTCAGTTCTTTGTAAAAAAAAGCGATATGACTACATTACGATTTAGTGCAATTCAACAAGTGCTTAGAAGGCCTGTTATTAAAGTAAGTACACCATCAGCAAAGGTTTCTGATTATTTTAACTCACATGTGTTTAATGATGCCGCTATGAAAAGTTTCCTTGATAAGGAGGCTTATGAAGCAGTAATAAGTGCAATTAAACATGGTGAAAAGATTGATCGTAAAGTAGCAAATCAGGTAGCCTCAGGAATGAAAAACTGGGCGATGACATTCGGAGTAACCCATTATACACATTGGTTTCAACCTTTAACGGGTTCAACTGCAGAGAAGCATGATGCGTTTTTTGAACCAACTGAGGATGGTAGATCAATAGAGAAATTTTCCGGAAGCGCTTTAGTGCAACAAGAACCTGATGCTTCAAGCTTTCCTAATGGAGGTTTAAGAAATACTTTTGAAGCCAGGGGATATACTGCTTGGGATCCTTCGTCACCAGCCTTTATAATGGATGGGGATAATGGAAAGACATTGTGTATTCCAACTATTTTTGTGTCGTATACCGGAGAAGCGTTGGATTATAAAGCACCATTATTAAAGGCGCTTCATGCTGTTGAAAAAGCAGTAGTAGATGTTTGTTCTTCATATTTTGATAAATCAGTAACCAAAGCATTTGCCAGCCTTGGAATAGAACAAGAGTATTTTATTGTTGATGAGGCATTTTATAATGCAAGACCGGACTTAATGCTTACAGGTAGAACACTTTTAGGACACGCACCTGAAAAAGGCCAGCAATTAGAGGATCATTATTTCGGTACGGTTCCTCCCAGGGTTTATAATTTTATGATTGATTTTGAAGTTGAGTGTTATAAACTCGGAATACCTTTAAAAACCAGACATAATGAAGTTGCTCCGGGTCAGTTTGAGTGTGCGCCTAACTTTGAAGAGGTAAATTTAGCTATTGACCATAACCAATTGCTTATGGATGTTATGGAAAGAGTAGCAGGTCGACATGGTTTAAAAGTTTTATTACATGAAAAGCCTTTTGCAGGAGTAAATGGAAGCGGGAAACACAATAATTGGAGCTTGATTACAAACACGGGGGTTAACTTACTTGCACCGGGTAAAACGCCTCATACCAACTTGCAATTTCTAACCTTTTTTATCAATGTAATAAAAGCGGTGCATAACCATGCTGATTTATTGCGTGCAAGTATTGCATCGGCTTCTAATGATCATCGTTTGGGTGCAAACGAAGCTCCTCCGGCAATTATGTCGGTTTTTATAGGGACTCAACTTACTCATGTGCTTGAAGAGTTGGTTTCTAACAAAACAAAAGCTACTGTTAAAGCCTCATCAAAAACTTCAATTGATATTCAAAAAATACCGGAAATTTTGTTAGATAACACCGATAGAAACAGAACTTCTCCATTTGCATTTACCGGTAATAAATTTGAATTTAGAGCAGTTGGGTCTTCAGCTAATTGCGCTAATGCAATGATTGTGCTTAACACCATAATGGCTGAGCAACTAAAGTTGTTTAAATCGGAAGTGGAGTCAGCAATTAAAAAAGGAAAGAAAAAAGAAGATGCGATATTGGATATTTTAAAAGGATATTATAAAGCTAGTAAAAGCATACTTTTTGAAGGAAATGGTTATAGTAATGAGTGGGTTGTGGAAGCAAAGAAAAGAGGGCTAAGCAATATTAAAACTACACCTGAAGCATTAAATGCTTATGTTGCTGAAAGATCAAAAAAACTATTTTCGGACGCTAAGGTTTTTGATGAGCGTGAATTAGAAGCTAGGTATGAAATTATGCAAGAAAATTATGTGAAAAAGATTGATATCGAAGCCAAAATTATTGCTCAATTAGCAACTTCACATGTTATTCCTGCGGCAGTTGATTATCAAACCAAGTTGGCTAATGGTGTAGCGGCATTAAAACAAGCAGGTGTTGCAAAAGCTTCTTATAGTGCACAATTGGAAATGATTCAAACCATTGCGGCACATATTAATTCAATTTCATCAACGGTTACTAAATTGTTAGCAGAAACCGACAAAGCTCATCATATTGAAGACACACATAAGCGAGCTGTTGCCTTTTGTCATAAAGTAAAACCTTTATTCGATGTAATTAGAACAGCTAGTGACGCTTTAGAGTTTATGATAGAAGATGACTTATGGAAACTTCCTAAATACCGTGAATTACTGTTTATTAAGTAGTCAACCTTAATAAATTACGCTGCAAAATTTCATAAGGCTTGATATTTTACTGACTTTTTACCTATCTTAGCTAAAATGTTTACAGTTATATCAAGCCTTATTTATTTTAAAAACCCAGATGAAATACAATAAAAGCGTCTATTGGACACTCTTCATTAGTGTCATTTTATTTATAAGTTGCTCAAAAAAAGGCACCATGCAGGCTGCACGTGAAGCACTGGAAAAAAAGGAGTTTGCACTTGCAGGAAGTAATTATAAAGCGGTTTACAGCAAAACAAAAAATAAAGATGAAAAAAATGAAGCATGTTTTCAAACTGCTGAATGTTACTTCATGTCGAACTACATGAAAGACGCGGAGGGTTGGTATAGAAAAACAGTGAAAGCTGATCCTAAAAATATTGAAGCACAATTTAAACTAGCTGAAAGTATAAAAAATCAAGGCCGTTGGTCGGAGGCCATTGCAGAATATAATGCCTATTTAAAGTTAAATCCATCTGACCAAAGGGCTGCTGACCGAATTAAGGGTTGTGAATTGGCACTGAAATGGAAAAATGAAAAAACAAGATACATTGTAAATAATGTTAAAGGATTAAATACTAAATGGAGCGACTTTGCAGCTATGTGGTACAAAAAAGACCAATTGTATTTCACTAGCGACAGAGAAAAAGGCGTAAGTGCTAAACCGTATGGATGGACATTGAACTTTTTTACGGATTTGTATCGGGTTACTTATAAAATTGATAAGAAAAATCCTAATAATATCACATATGAAACTCCTGTTTTAGTTGATAAACAAAATGTAAATTCTCCATTCAATGACGGTACCGCTGCCTTTGACTCAAAGGGAGGAACTATTTATTTTACTCAATGTAACGGTAAGGATGGCAATGGTAAATTTTGTAGAATCTGGACGGCAACTTTAAGTGGTCAAGATTGGACAGATGTTAAACCCTTAGAATTTAGTTTAGACTCATTTAACTCGGGTCATCCGTCTCTAAATAAGGATGGACAAATCATGTTCTTTTCATCTGATATGCCGGGCGGTTTTGGTGGCAAAGATATCTGGTATGTAACCTACAGTAAAAGAAGTAAAACTTGGGGTGATCCGGTAAATTTAGGACCAACAGTTAACACTGACCGTGACGAAGTTTATCCTTTTATTCATGAAGATGGAACACTTTATTTCTCTTCTAACGGACATGTTGGACTTGGCGGTATGGATATTTTTTATACCACAGGTTCGGCAACCGATTGGAGTACACCTGTAAACATGAAATCTCCTATAAATTCAGGAGGTGATGATTTTTCAATTATTCTTTCCAAGGATAAAGAGAGTGGTTATTTAAGCTCGAATAGAGAAGGAACCAAAGGTCAGGATGATATTTGGCGCTTTTATATGGAGCCGCTCAAGTTTACATTAAGTGGTGTGGCAAGAGATGCTAAATCAAAAGCAATACTTGCTAATACTGTTATTACTATTACCACAAGTACGGATACCGGTAATATTACTGTTAAAACTGATGCTACAGGCTTTTATAAAGTTAACCTCAAACCTAAGACTGATGTTGAACTTTTCGGCTCTCATGAAGATTATTACGATAGCAAACCTGCCTTTAAAACCACTAAAAATCTAGAAGTATCAACCGACTTAGTACAGGATTTAGAATTAAACCCATTTTGTTATGAATGTGTACTTACTGTTGAAGGTATTTATTATGATTTAGCTCAAGCCAGAATTAGAGAAGATGCATCAAAAGTTTTAGATTCATTAGTTATCACCCTTAAAAAATATCCTAAAGTAAGAATTGAATTAGGTTCTCACACCGATTGTAGAGCTGATTCTTTTTATAACCAAAATCTTTCTCAATGGCGTGCCGACTCTGCAGTTGCGTACTTGGTTAGAAATGGAATAGATTCAGCACGACTTGAAGCAAAAGGTTATGGGGAGACACGCTTAGTGAACGATTGTGCTTGTGAAGGTACTTACGTTAAACGTCAGTGTACCGAAGAGGAACATCAATTAAATAGAAGAACAACAGTTAGGTTATTGGGTAACGATTACCGTCCTAAGCCAAAAGAACAACCAAAGCCTGTTGATAATAAACCACAGCCCGGTAGGCCGGGAACAACTCGACCCGGAACAACAACGCCCACCCCTAGACGATAAATATTAATATCATTAAAAGCCATCAATATTGATGGCTTTTGTTTTAACAATAAATTCAGAAAATCAATTTGCTAAATTTATTGTAGATTATTACCTTGTGCGATGTAACTTACATTATATGAAACAAATTTACAGCAAAATCTGTCGAAGAACCATTATGCGCAGAGGATTAGCCTTAATGGCCATTTTGTGCTGTGTGTTTAACACACATGCGCAAATTTCATTAACATCAACCGCAGGAACCACCACAGGTACTTACACAACCCTAAGGGCCGCGATTGATAATATTAATAATGGCACGCATCAAGGTGTGATTAATATTCAAGTTCACACTAACACCACCGAAACTTCAGGCATATCCTTAGTTGAAAGTGGTAATATCTCCGGTGCCATTTATACGTCTATTTTAATCAGGCCGGCTGATACAGCTACAACCTTAAAAACCGTTTCTGCCACACTCGCCGGGCAAACCTTACTAACATTAAATGGGGCAGATAATGTTACCATTGATGGTCGCCCATTATCAATTGGAACACAAAGGTTATTATCCATTTCAAACACATCAACCAACCTCAATTCTCATACAGTTGTTCTAACTTCAAATGCAACAAACAATTCCATCTTAAATACAATCCTGTTTAATGGATCACTTACAGTTGCATCCACTGCATCTGTTATTCGCTTTGTGACGGGTAGTAATGATAATTTTACCCTTACTAATTCAACCCTTAATGGTGGAAATTTGGGTTTAGAAATTGCAGGGACCGTTGGTACTCCAAATACAGGGTTAAACATTACCAGAAACCTATTTTTAAATCAGAAATCAAGTTCCATTAGATTGGCTGGAGGTGTTGGAAATATGCTTATTGATTCTAATGATTGTACTCATACCATACCAACTGCAACTGCTGGATTTCAGTTTATAAATATTAACACAATTGAGCCAACGGCAACTGTTACCCTAACCAAAAACAGGGTTTATGATTTAAATACATCAGCTGCTAATTTTTTACATGGTGTGTTTATTTCAACAACTTCGCCTTCTGGAACAATAATCATCCGAAATAACTCCATATCAATTGGAAGTGCTGCTTTTCCTAATACCCTCTCACAAGCGATACGCGGTTTATTATTTACCGGTACTTTTCCTCTAACATGTATTGTTGAGCATAATACTTTCAGGATTGGGGGAACTCATCTTAATGGAGGCAATAATCCAATAACAGTAGGTTATTTAAAAGCCAATACAAGTACGCTTTCTACTTTTACTTGTAGAAATAATTTATGCATTAATACGCGCACCGGAACTACCAATCAACATGTTGGTGGATTTGTAAATACGCCAACTACAGGCATAAATAATATAGATTATAATACCTATTTCGGCGGACCAACTTTTACAACAGCATGGGTTGGTAATTTTCATGCAAACATTACAACCTATCGCGCAGCAGCATTTCCTAACGAACAAAATTCAACTTTTGGTTTGGTTGATTTTAACAATTCTACTGAACCTACCATCAACTTAGCCGGACCTAATGTTTCAGGAGCTAATTTGGCCGGGTTGCCTATTAGTATAACGAATGACTATTTCGGAAACTCTCGCAGCACCACACGACCATACAGAGGTGCTTTTGAAGGCTCAACTCCAATTGATACGTTTGATTTACAAACTCAAATTATTTATACCTATGGTAAAATACCTATCGGAACGGATGATACTGTTAGGGCAATTGTAAGAAATTTAGGCGCGTTGCCTGTAACAAATGTACCTATTAGTTTGTACAGTTCTAAAGCAGGATTAATTGGAACTGTTAACGTAAGTTTAGCAGCCGGAGCTCAAGCTACAATTAATCTCGCTCCTTATACACCGGCTTTATTAGGGTTAGATACACTATTGGTGTTCCCAACTCCTGATCAACGACCAAGCAATGATACTGCCCGTTGGATAAGAGAGAATACTTTAAATGCATTAGCTTATACCAACGTAACGCTTCCACGAACAAATAATGTTGGTACTAACGGACAAGGAGAAATTGTTGCAAAATTCTTCACGCCTGTAAGTAATTTTTTAAATCAGGTGAACGTAAACTTTACTAATCCTGCATTTATTAGTCCTAATCCTTTTCAAGTTGTAATTTATGCTGATTCAGGGTCTACATTCGGACCTAGGCGCGTTCCACTTTGGGTTTCTTCTACCCAAAATACGGTGAATGGTATTTTTAATTTATCTATACCAAACATTCAAGTATCAGGATATTTTTATATTGGTGTTCGTCAAACATCATCAAATAATATTGGATTTGCTTATCAAAATGAAAATCCAATCCGCGACCGTACATTTTATTTTAGGCAAGATGATACCGGTCCGGCCGGACAATATTTAGGGCTACCTTGGAATGATTTTGCAGTTAACCCGAACAATCAATTTAGATTTATGATTGAACCTCGCTTAAAAATTAATGATGATTTAGGCGTGGTTGATTTAATTGCTCCGGGTAATGGCTGCGTGAATCAAGGTCCTCAACAAATAAGAGTGTTGGTTCAAAATTTAGGGTTGTTAACGCAAAATTTTGCTGTTGATACCTTGAGGGTGTTTGGAAGAATTACCAAACCTTCAGGAACTGTTTTTAATTATGGCCCAATCAATATTTCATCAGGAAGCTTGGGAAGCGATGATACTTTATCAGTAGTGCTGGTAAACAATTTTAACATTGATACCTTAGGACAATATAGCTTTACTGCTTGGGCTAGATTGTTAGCCGACAACAATAATATTAATGATACTTTACCATTGGTTCAAAGAAACCTGGTTGCGTCTTCCTCTGTTCCAAACGCTCAATCATTTAATTCAAGTTTAGTTTTCCCGAATACATGGTTAACCAATAGATTTAATGTGTCGGCTAATAATGGAGTTGGAAATTCTAATAGCATAAGGGTTAATATTGATGGAGCAAATAATTTTACTGCAACTGCATTTATTCAAAGTCCGCGACTAACCGGAGTAACAACAAATACAGCTTTACGTTTTGATTATAGATTACTCAATAATTTAGGTGGAACGGCTGCAACGTTAACCGTGAATGATAGTATTAAAGTTTTGGTTTCAACCGACTGTGGAATTACATTCACACAAATTGGGTTAATTTCAGCAGCAAATCATATCTCATCATCTGGTTATACTCCTGCTCAATTTTCGCTTGCTGCTTTTAGTGGTAATGATGTAATTGTAAAAATTAGTTACGATTGGTTTGGTACAACCAATAATGTAATTGTAGATATGGATAATGTAAGGATTGTAGAAACCAATCCTGATGCAGGTGTCACAGGCACGAATTTGTGCCGCGCTATTATTGCCGGAACAGCATCATTTGCTCCACAAGTTACAGTTAGAAACTTTGGAACTGCAACTCAAACGAATATTCCTGTTAACGTATCAATTACAGGACCGGTTAATTATAACGGAACTGCTACAGTTGCAGCCCTTGCATCTGGTAATAGCATATCAGCATCATTAACAACTAATTTCAATCCAACTACTGCGGGAACATATACAGTTAAAGCTTGGACTTCAATAACTAGTGATGGTGATTTACTAAACGATACCTTCTTTTTTACCTTTAATGTTGTAAATATTGCACCTGCCGCAGCGGCTTTAAATCAAGGTTCCGCCTCAGGTTCAGGATTAGTCTTCGGTGGTTCATCTTCACTAAATGTTGCAAACAGTGCTAGTCTTAATATTACAAATGAACTAACTTTAGAAGCATGGATTAACAGGGCTGGTACCGGCAGAAGAACTATTATAACTAAAGATTCTAGTGTAGGATTCCTGCAATATGAATTGTTGATTAATGATTCAAACAAATTAGAATTTAGTTTATTTACTACCAGCGCATTTGTGAATATTGCCGCTACTCCAACAGTTCCTTTAGGTTTTACACATGTAGCTGCAACTTTTGACGGAAGTAAAATCAGGTTATATTTGAATGGTAATATTGTGTTGGATACCATATTAACTTCAAGCACAATTGTGCCGCAAAATTTCCCGGTAACTATTGGTAACTCAAGTAACGTGCTTACTCCATTCTTAGGAACCATTGATGAATTGCGTGTATGGAATGTTGCTAGAACCCCTCAACAAATTAGAAGTAACATGCATACCAGGTTAGCTAATGCGTCAAATATTAATCTTGTTGGCTATTATCGTTTTGATGAAGGTTTAGGTAATACTTTTGTTACTGACTTTTCAGGAAATTGTAATACCGGAACGTTCGGAACATTTGCTCCTGTTTGGATAACTACTCAGTTTCCTCTTGGAACACCTGTGGTACAAAATCAAACCATTACTGTTGATGGAAATTATACCTTTACAGGTACAGGTTTAACTTTAGGTTATAATGGTATGGTTGGTACTGACACTACTTTTGTTGTGAGATTTGCAGGATTGCCTGTTGGTACCAGTCCACTAACGAATCCGGGAGGAATAACAGCGGTTCATCCTAATTATTGGATTGTTTACCGCTTTGGTAATGGCACAACTACCTCAATTGATGTAGAAGGGTTATTAGGAGCAGGCAATTTGTTAAGCGGTGTTCAAACCACCGACCTTCGCCTTTTCAATCGTGCAAATGGCTCTGCTGCTGCTTGGACTCAACTAAACGCATCAGCTAGTGTAGCAAACTTCGCTACCCAAACAGTAAGGTTTGCTCAAACTTCAGCAATGTTCGGAACTCAACTTTCAATTGGTGCTGTTAATAATCCGTTACCGGTTGAGTGGCTTTCATTCAAAGGTACTCTTGATGGTAGTACAGCTAAACTTGAGTGGTCTGTTGCTTCTGAAAAAAATAATAGTGGCTTTGCTGTTGAGCGTTCAATAGATGGATTAACATTTACTGAAATTGGATTTATTAAAGGTAATGGTAATCACAATGTTGTTACCAGTTACGGATATTCTGATGAAGGCATTATGAATCAAACAAAAGTTGTTTACTATCGTATCAAACAAATTGATTTTAATGGAAAAACAAGTTACTCGAAAACCATTAGAATCAATGATGAGTTAAATAGTTTGTTAGCGGTTA
The DNA here is from genome assembly GCA_025454975.1 of Bacteroidia bacterium. GTDB lineage: Bacteria > Bacteroidota > Bacteroidia > UKL13-3 > UKL13-3 > UBA6183. The sequence continues at coordinate 15,203 of JALONK010000043.1, read as the reverse complement.
GCAGTTTATACCCTAATCCAATGAGTGATGTGCTTTCAATCGAACTTAGTCAAGCAAATAACGACGAATTAGCAATCGAGTTATATGACATGACCGGTAAATTAGTGGCATTCGAAAACATTAATAGATTAAACGGTAATAATGTAGTAAGTACAAATGCGTTTAAAGATGTTCCTGCAGGCTTGTATGTTATACAAGTTAAATCATCAGGAGCATTAGTGTTTAAATCTAAATTAATTAAAGAGAATAATTAAAAACTGTTCATTTTATTGAAGAGCCACTCCGTAGGGGGTGGCTTTTTTTATGACCATAAACTGAAATATTTCCCAAACTCAATCGTTAAGCAATTGTTTGAAAATAACTAACTTTGAAGCATGCGTTATATAGCCATCTGCTTATTCCTTTTATATAATTCAATTGTACTTGCTCAGGGTAATACACAAGGACAGGTTACTGCGATTGATTTGGAGTTTGATCGTGCCAAAGTTTTTTTCCTAAATAAGAAGTATAATACGGCAGCCATAATGTTTAAAAAGGTATATGATAAAGTAAAAGATGAAGAGAAGAAGGCTGAAGTATTATTTATGATTGCTGAAAGCTATCGTTTAAGTAATAATTTTAAAAAAGCGTTTGATTGGTACGAACAGTTGGTAAATACAAAATATCCCGACCCGAAAATTTTATATTCATATGGACTGTTGTTAAAGAATTTTGAAAGATATGACGACGCAGCCCGCATGTTTAATGATTATTTGTTTGAAGTACCGGGTGATAAAAATGCTGAACGTGAAATTAAAGCTTGCAGAATTGCTGCAGCTTGGAAGTTAACCCCTTTAAAATTTACGGTGGCAAATGTGAAGCAGATAAATACTACATTTAGTGATTACTCTCCATGTTTTGTTTCAAATAAGTTGTTTTGGTCATCTTCCAGATCAGAGTCAACCGGAGGAATTATTTTTGAATGGACAGGGCAAAAATGTTCCGATTTATTTGAGTCGGAATTAACCTCATTAGCCAAGGTTAATAAATTACCCGGACTGGTAAATACAAATTATAATGAAGGTGTAATATGGATGGACAGTGTTAAATCAACAATGTATTATACTCAATGCAATGGTGCAGACGGTAGGGGAATGAATTGCAAAATTTATGTTAGTTATTACCAAAATAACCAATGGACGGAAGGTAAAGTATTGCCATTTTGCACTGATAGTTTTACGGTTGGTCATCCATCATTTTCCGATGATGGAAAGCGGTTATTTTTTGCCAGCGATATGCCGGGCGGCTACGGTGAGAAAGATATTTATGTAATTTCATATAACTCTTTAACAGAAAAATGGGGCACGCCCATCAATCTTGGTCCTAATGTAAATACCAATGAAGATGAAATGTTCCCGGCGTTGAATAGAGATGGAAAAATATACTTTGCCAGTAAAGGGCATTACGGTTTTGGTGGTTTAGATTTATTTTATACCAAGGATTCGGCAAATAGCTTCTCAAAAGCCATTAATTTACAGTCGCCAATAAACAGTGGTGCTGATGATTTCGGAATTACGTTTACCTATGATGCAGATATTCAAAAACCAATAGCCTATTATAGCAGTAATCGAGAAGGTGGAATAGGGGATGATGACATTTATTCCATTTCAATAAAGCCTTTTACTTATCTGGTTAAAGGAATAATTATTGATAACGAGTCGAAAACCCCGGCAGCTAATGCCACCATGAATGTTACAGGTACAGCAATTAATCAACAAATAAAAACAGGTACCAATGGCGAGTTTACGTTAGAATTACCATTAAATGAGGAGGTGCAATTTTTTGCAACTAAAGAAAAGTACTTTAGAAGTAATTCAATTATCGTAAGTTCAAAAAATACAGTTGCAGACACAACAGCCAATTTAACTCTGTTGATTGAACCAATTCCTGATGAAGGGGTAGAGTTCACCTTAAAAGGAATTTATTATGATTTAGATAAAGCAGACATAAGACCTGAGGCAGCTAAAATTTTAGATTCTTTGGTGGTTATTTTAAATCAAAATCCAACCTTAGTTATTGAGCTTGCTTCTCATACCGATAGCAGGGCAGATGAAAATTATAATGTTAAATTAAGTCAGCGCCGCGCGCAAAGTTGCGTTGATTATTTAATTAAAAATGGAATAGATAAAAAAAGATTAGTGGCAGTAGGATATGGCGAATCAAAACTGGTTAACGACTGTGCAGATGGTGTAGACTGTACCGACGAGCAGCATCAGGAAAACCGTAGAACAACGTTCAGGGTAATTGCAGATAATTTTAAATCAAGATAAGGAAAACTCTTGTTGAATAAGTTGTAAAATTTGTTGATGAATTTTTTCTGAACCGGCAATTACTTCTCTGTTAAAAATTGCATCATTTCCTCCAGAAAAGTTACTTGTTTTTCCACCTGCTTCATTTACTAAAAGAATTCCGGCTGCAACATCCCACGGACTAAGTCCATATTCGAAATATCCGTCAAATCGTCCACATGATACATAAGCAAGATCAATGGCAGCGCTTCCCATTCGTCTTATGCCCCGGGTATTTTTCATCAATGATTTAACTACTTCAATGTAGGCATTTAAATATGCAAAATCATAATAAGGAAAGCCTGTTGCTAACAAACTATTCGATAATAAATCATTTTGTTTTACCGATATGGGTGCATCATTCAAAAATGCGCCAAGATTTTTTCCGGCTGCAAACATTTCGTTACGAGTGGGTTCATAAACAACTCCAATAATTGGTTCTCCATTTTTTAACAAGGCAATACTTACACTAAATGCAGGTATTCCATGCATAAAGTTAGTTGTGCCATCTAAAGGATCTATTACCCACATTAATGATTGGTGTTGAGTAGTAATTGTGGCTTCCTCGGTAATGAAACCTGCATCAGGTAAAACCAATTGAAGCTCACTTACAATAAGTTTTTCAGCTTGTTTGTCAACGTATGAAACCAGCTGATTCATGCTTTTTTGCTCTATAAATTCGTCGCTAAATTTCCCCAATTCATTTATTAAAAAATTTCCTGCTTTGTTCGCAACAGCTTTGGTTTCGTGTAATATTTTTTCTAGCGGTAGTTCCATCATACAATATTAGTAAATACATTCCATTTGATTTACTGATTAACAAACACAAAAAAACCACTCACAACGGTAAGTGGTTTTTAAGATTGAATTATGTACAGTTATTTAACTAAAATACGTTTGTTAATTATTTGATCGCCTGCTTCTATTTTTACAAAGTAGATACCAGGGTTTAGGTCGACAGGAATATTGATGGTTTGGCTGCCTTTAGCCATTTCTTTTTTAACTTTAGTTTCGATTAACCTACCATCAACACCAAACAATGAAATAGTGACTAATTGAGTTTGGTTTAATTCGAAATTTACGGCGAATTGGTTTTCTGTAACAGGATTTGGATATGCTGTTACAGTTTGCTCATTTATGATTGTTTTAACACCTGTAGCTCCTGGAGTAAGCGTTAGCGTTTTACTATAGATTACATCACCGGATGATGAGCCATTATTATCAGCAGCATTTAGATATAGTTGAAAATTAGCATTGTTTGAAGCGGTACTAGGAGCGGTCCACATGGCTACCCATTCTATTCCATCACCTGCGGTTGTTAAGGTGCCAGAAGAAGTATGTGTAATGTAAGTTCCTACTTTTTGCGTGCTTGTTTCACCTGCCATTGTGGTTAAACTTCCGCTTGTAGCACTTAGGGCAAAACCAAATTTTGTATTGTTTAATGTTTCCTCTTCAACTCCGGCAACAATTAAATAAGTTGCACCGGCTTGATAGCTTGTAGAAGGAACCAATTCAGGCGTACCTCCGGGTACCGGAATGCGATAAGCTTCCAGAAAGATATCATCACTCGATTGGTTTGTTCCACCATGACAACCGGTGCAACTGCCCGAACCTGGAGCTCCACTGGTGTTGGAATATAAAGCACCATCAGGCGTAGATAGTTGTATTGATGTACCGATTGCCGCTAAGGCTGTTAAGGCTAGTAGTTGTTTTTTCATATAAAGTGTTTTGGTTGAATAGATACGAATTTAGGAAAAATCGTTGCCTAAACTAATTGAATTATTTGCAAAGATTTTACTTTCAATATTAATTGATAACAACTTTTATCTGAAATGGTTGGAATTTATCCTTAATAATTAAATAATATATCCCGGGAGCATAGTTGTATTTTAAAAAAATCTGGATGCCGTTTTGGGCTGGTTTGATATCATTATGATTAAATATGTTTACTTGTTCCCCGTTTGACTTAATCAATTCAGCTGAAATGTTTTCAGTCCAAGTAATGCCATCAATATTAACCAAATCTTTAATCGGAATTGGAAATGCTAAGGCAATATTATTGGGTATTTTAATAAATGGTAAGGCTGTTCCACCCCCTAATCGTTTGAGCGTTTTAGATGCTGTATAAACTTTATCACCTGTATTCGTATCATCACCATCGGCTATCACACCTGAGGTATAAAAAGAAATGTCTTGTGTGAAGGTATCAGGCGCGGTCCAACTAAAGGTGAAAATGTTTTCATTAGGATTATCTATTCCTCTTCTTCTATGCGAAATGTGAGTAAGTTGATTAAAAACCTTAAATGTATCTGAGGTAGAAAATGTGCCAATATGTAAAGGCGAATTTGCAATACGTGTGGTAAGAACAAAACCAAAACGATTTTTGCCCGGATAGGTAAGTTTTACTCTTCCCGAATATGTTTTTCCAGGCATGTAAAATCCATTCGAACTATCAATTTCAATAATCATACTTCCGTTGGGGTCGCTGTTTATCGTACCGCCAGTATGACAACCAGTACAATCTCCTTCGCCCGGTGCGCCTGTTGCATTAAAACCACCATCGGATAGTGAATATAAACTTGCCGAAACCATTACCATGGCTAACAGCACTACAAATTTTATCAGTAAAGTTTTCATGATAACAAAAGTAGAAGCGTAATAGTGATAAACATGGTACAAGAAATATTAACTCTGGTACTTTTTTCTCATATAATTTCGAAACGAATTTGGGGTATATCCGCTAAGTTTTTTAAAGAAGCGACCGAAATAAGCCGGGTCGTCAAAAAACAACTTGAATGAAATTTCTTTAGCTGATAAGTCGGTATTGACCAATAGCCTTTTTGCTTCAATCAATAACCGATTATTGATATGCTCTAGTGGTGTAAGTCCGGTTGCTTGTTTTAATAAACTGTGAAGTTGTTTGGGTGTTAAACGTAGTTGGTTCGCAATGGTTGATACTGTTAATTTATCTTCAATTTCACTGTCTATTATTCTTCTGAATTTTTGTACACGCTCATCCATATACATCATTGTAAAATGTAATTGATTTTCATGCATAAACTTCCTGTTCGAGAAAATAAGTATGGAGTTTATTAATGACAATACATAAACATTACTCAGTATATTTTCTTTTGTACTTTCAAGAATAATCGCATTGATTAATCCTTTCAAAAATAGAAAGTCAGTGCGGTTACATTTAATAATCGGACTTAAATGATGTTTATGATACAAGTGAATTTCATCAAGAACCGATTGTTGTTTATGTAGGCTGTATAACTCATCAGTAAAGGTAATAACAAGGCCTTTGCACTTGGCATCCCTATTTATACTGTGAACCATTCCGGGCGAAATAAAATGTAAGGTATTGGTTTGGATTGGATATGCTTTAAAGTCTATCATGTGAGTTCCTCCACCTTTTGTAAAGATGAAAATCTCATAATAGTTATGTCGATGAGGTTTATTTCTATCGTTTTTTTTATGCGATACTTTTAAGCCAAGTTCTTGCACTGAAAATGGTACATCATTTGTTTTAAAACGATGAACAGGGATACTATGTAACTTTTTATTGGACAACTTACAATTGCTTTTCTAAAACGGTTTCGAAATAATGTTCCCATTTGTTCAAGGCTGCCTTAAAATCATTAGGTATTGGAGCTTCAAAATAAACCTCTTTACCTGTTCGCGGGTGTATAAAGCCCAACGACCTTGCATGCAGTGCTTGTCGAGGGCAGAGCGCTATGCAATTTTCAACAAACTGTTTGTATTTTGAAAACTGGGGTCCTTTAACTGCGGTATCTCCACCATAAGTATCGTCGGCAAATAATGGGTGTCCTATTGATTTCATGTGCACTCTTATTTGATGTGTTCGTCCTGTTTCTAGGCGGCATTCAATTAATGAAACATATTGCATACGTTTTAGAACATCGAAATGGGTTACACTCCATCGTCCTTTTTCCTCATCAGCATACATGGTAAATACCCTTCTATCTTTTGTACTTCTACCAATGTATCCGGTAACTGTTCCATTATCTTCAGTAAAATCTCCCCAAACTAATGCCACATATCTTCTTTTTATGGTATGATGGAAAAACTGTTTTGCAAGATGAGTCATTGTAAAATCATTTTTTGCAATCACTAGTAACCCCGAAGTGTTTTTATCAATTCGATGCACTAACCCCGGTCGTACATTATTCGATTTAGTAAAATCATTATCTCTAAGGTGCCAGGCTAAAGCATTTACTAATGTTCCACTTACGTTGTTATGCCCGGGATGAACAACCATTCCTGCTACCTTATTTACAATTAGGATATCATCGTCTTCATATAAAATTTCAAGAGGAATGTTTTCAGGAACAATTTCGGTATCCTTAGGCGGATGAGGAAGAACAATGCTTATCACATCCAAAGGTTTTACTTTATAACTGCTCTTGGCTGGTTTTTCATTCACTAAAATACTTCCTGATTCGGCAGCGGCTTGTAATTTAGTTCGGCTTGCGTTTTGAATTCTTATCATCAAGAATTTATCAATACGCATCATACTTTGGCCTTTGTCAACAACAATTCGATGATGTTCAAATAACTCTTGTTCTTCGTTATTCTCATCATCTAATTGAAGTGCTTCATCGGAATCATCCTTAGGCAGGTCGGCCTCACTTTTAAATTTATTATAATACATGTTGTAATTTATACAATACAGGTTTACTAGGTGATGCATCAGTTTGCAATGATGCTATTTGCAAATTTAAAAGATAAAGTCCGTCTTCAATAGCATTATCTATATATGCCATTTCGGTAATAGTTGAAAGGTTATTTTTTTGTTGAGGATAATTCCAGAAGGCATGATGAGCAGCCAGCTTTCCTTCATCTTTCTCTCTATCAACCGATGGTAAATCAATTACTAGATGTTTAATTTGATTTGTTGCCAATAATGCACAAACATCCGCAGCTAAATAACAAGGATTATTACCTGAGTATTGTATTGTTTTTTTTTCAATGGTGTTTGGATGGGTTCTTATAATTAAGGCTTCTGTACCTTTCCAATCTAATAACGCTAAACTTTCAGTGGTGATAATGAAGTCTCCATTAATAAACTGTGGCGTAACTGTAATTAATTTTGCAATAAAATGAAATTCTTGAAGCGTTTCGTGAATGGTAATTTTCTCTTTACTAATATGGCCTACACATTCGGTATGTGTGCCGTTGCCATGTGGATTTAGAAAAAGGTTTTCACAATTTACACTTCCTCCTAAGGCTGTGCTTCCAATAAAACTACCGGCCTTAAAGGGTTCAAATGAAGGAGGCTGAATCCCAAAAGCATTTGGGTTTTTGCTGCCATTTTCCATTGCAATGCTAATATCTAACGGGTGATTAAAAGCTACTTGCCATTTTTGATTGTTCCACTCAATAATTCCAATCATCTTGCGTTTAACTTATGTTTTATTAATTGCGAATATCCATATATATTTGATTTTAATGCTATGCGTATATACGAACAAAAAATTTGGTGGAAAAGATTTTTACTTCTGTTTGCTTTATTAATTGGGGCAATAAGCTTATGGTATACCAATAAATTAGTAAATAAACTTGCCGATGAAGAAGAGAAAAAAGTACTATTATGGGCTAACGCAACTAAACAACTAATACAATCAAACGAAACTTCAGATATAAATTTCCTTCTCGATATAGTTAAAGATAATCAAACCATACCTGTTATTTTAGTTGATGATAATGGAGAGATAACTGCTTATAGAAATTTAGATAATGTTAAATCATCAAACCAAGCCTATTTAAATGCGCAACTAGAGGAGATGAAAAAAGAGCGCGAACCTATAAAAATATTGTACGACGAACGTAATCAGCGTTACAACTATTTATACTATAAAAATTCGGTTATACTTATTCAATTAAAACGTTATCCATATTATCAGTTAAGTATAATTGGTTTGTTTGTTATACTCGCTTATCTAGCCTTTTCTTACTCACGTAAGTCGGAACAAAACCAAGTTTGGGTAGGTATGAGTAAGGAAACTGCACATCAATTAGGTACACCTATATCATCTTTAAATGGATGGTTAAATTTATTGAAAGAACCAAGCGAGTTAAGCAAAGAAGAGGTGTATGTAGAACTTGAGAAAGATATAAAACGATTGGAGTTAATTACCGAACGGTTTAGTAAAATTGGAGCAGCACCGGTGTTGGTTAAAGAAAATATGACCATGGTATTAAACCAGTCAATTGACTATTTAAAGCCTAGAAGTTCAAGTAGAATACAGTTTAAAGTTGAAACAACTGATAGTGATGTAATGGCCTATGTAAATATTTCCTTGTTTGATTGGGTGATTGAGAATATCTGTAAAAATGCTATAGATGCAATGGAAGGAATTGGTTCATTAACCGTTAATATTAGTGCCGAAGCAGATAGATGTTTTATTGACATTCAAGATACGGGAAAAGGAATACCTGCTAATAAATTTAAAACAGTTTTTAAGCCTGGTTTTACAACTAAAAAGCGGGGTTGGGGATTAGGGCTATCTTTAGCCAAACGAATTATTGAAGATTATCATTCAGGGAAAATATTTGTAAAAGAATCAATTACCGGGAAAGGAACAACATTCAGGATTGTGCTAAAAGCTGCGATAAGTTAGGGAGTTCATGCATAAATAATTGCCTAAAGTCATATTGTAAATCCTCATGTAATTTTGATAATTTTTTTTCGAAAGAACGTATAACAGTCAATATCATAGACTGAATTTGCTTACTGCTTTCAATTTGTTGAGCATAAGGATGAAGTTGTTTAAGAAAGAAGATGTAAAGTTCAAGATGTGTTTCCATCTGCTCGGTAAAGGTTACATATTTGTACAGTAATTGCTTTGTCTTTCGAATTCTTTTCTTGAGGTAATATACAGTAGAGTCGTTGATATCTTCAAACTGTTTAAGAATTTCGCTTTGAATTTTTTCTTTATATGCTATTTCATTTTCTGATTCAAACAGTAGGTAATTAAGGTATAGTTTATTGTCTCTTTTATAAGATGCCAGTTTCAGGCAATATTGTATCATTTGTTTATGATCTACTTTTTCTAATTCTTTTTTTATTTGTTGCAATGAAGAAATATCCATGATTGATGTGCTTTTTCTGTAACGATTAAATAATGATACGACTACAAATTTCGAAATAATTATGTAATGTTGTGTATGCTAACTCAAGGGCCAATTGGAGTATTTGATAGTGGTTATGGTGGATTAACCATATTAAAAGAGTTTAAAAATATCTTACCGCAGTATGATTTTTTATATTTAGGTGATAATGCAAGAGCACCTTATGGCACGAGAAGTTTTGACACCGTATATGAATATACCTTGCAAGCAGTAAAGTATCTATTCGAGCAAAACTGCAGTCTTGTTATTTTGGCATGTAATACAGCTTCTGCTAAAGCATTACGTACCATTCAACAAAATGATTTACCTAAAATAAGTAATAGTAAAAGAGTTCTTGGTGTAATTAGGCCAACAACTGAAATTGTTGGTGAAGTAACAACTACAAAGCATATTGGAGTATTAGGAACGAAAGGTACGGTAATGTCAAATTCTTATGTAGTTGAAATAGAAAAACTACATCCCGAATTACAGGTGTTTCAACATGCTTGTCCGATGTGGGTACCTTTGGTTGAAAATAACGAATACTTATCGCCGGGCGCCGATTATTTTGTGAAGAAGGATCTTGATGCGTTATTAAATCAATCATCGAATATTGATACCATTATTTTGGGGTGTACCCATTACCCGTTATTAATGGAAAAAATACAACAGTTTCTTCCTCCAAATATCAATATTTTGTCGCAAGGAGAAGTAGTGGCAAAAAGTTTAAAAAGTTATTTGAACAGACATTCAAACATTAATCAATCCACTACTAAAAATAGTAGAACAGTTTATTTAACTACTGATAGTTCGGAATCATTTGCAATACAAGCCAAAATTTTTATGGGTGAAACAATTGATGCCCGACAAATTCACCTAAAATAAACATCTTATACTGAGTTTAATTAATGGCAATCAGTTGTTTGCTTATTATAATACGCTGTTAATTAGTTACTAATTTTAAGAATTAATTGCAAATTAAAATAAGCTTAATTCCATATCTGGTTATTGCCACATATTGCAATAAAGTCCCGCTTGTTTTGTTATACACCCCAAGTGTTTATAAATTCATGTTTAAACTTGGCTTAACAAGATTAAAATGTAAGGTGTTCTATTTCTTAAAAATTTCTTATTAATAACTTAGTGTTTTACTAATAAAGAAAAAATCTAAAATCAAGCATATATGAACAAACACTACAATCCGAAAAAAACAATTTCTTTTATTGTTTCTCTGGTATTGATGATTATTCTCAATTTACATCGAGAAACAGCGAATGCACAAGCATTAAACACGTATTGTTTTTCTGCTAGTACATCTCCTTATTCAAGCATTTCAGCTACAGGTACTTTTTTCAGGTATGCAAGCAGTGATGATGCATTTTCTCCAACAGCTATTCCCATTGGATTTACCTTTAATTTGGCCGGTACCAACTACACAACTTGTTGGCCAAATACTAATGGGTTTATTAGTTTTAATGCAAATGCACCAGCCGCAAATGTTGTTAACACAAGAACTACTGTTTTAAACACAGTTGATCCTAACATGTATCCATTAATAGCCGCTTACAAAGCCGACCTGCAAGGTCAAAATGATAGTGGATTTTATCAAACCATTGGTGTTGCCCCAAACAGGGTATTTATTATGGAATGGAAAAATTGGGGTGTATTCTTTTTTGCTGCACCTGCAAGTTTCAATTTTCAAATTAAATTATATGAAGGTTCAAACCGTGTTGAGTTGAATTATGAATTATTACCGGGTACTCAAAGTTCGATTACGGGTACAGGTATTGCGGTTACTAATACTGATTTCTTAGGTTTAAATAATTTAACAGCCTCTCCTACGGCAGCCATGGGAACCGCTTCAACTACTGTCGCAGGAAGGGCTGCCACAAATCAATTGTACTCTTTTATTCAACCATCAGGTACACTTACATACGATTCTTCAACAGTAGTTCAAAATACAGTATCACTTTCTCCCGGAGCAGTTAATGCGAATATTATTTCCGTACCTGTTTATTTAAGTGGATGTGCTTTAGGAAATGTTACCTCCATGACATTTAATACTAATGGAACAACTAATCCGGCACATATTACCAATGCCAGGGTTTTTTATACAGGTGGCAATAATTCATTTGCAACCGCAAATCAATTTGGAACTACTGTAGTAAATCCAAATGGAACATTTACAGTTACCGGATCTCAACCTGTGCTAACCGGCACTAACTTTTTTTGGTTGGCTTATGATATTTCAACTGCTGCAACATCAACCTCTTTAATAGATGCTGAGTGCACGTCACTTGTTTTTGCTGGTGTTGCCAGAACGCCAGTTGTAACGGCACCAGCAGGTAACCGCGAAATCAAGGCACCTTTAAATGGTGTATATACTGTAGGTGCAACCGGTAATTTTGCAACCCTAACAGCAGCAGTAAATGAATTAACCTCTTTAGGAATGGCCGGTCCTGTAACCTTTTCATTAATTGATCCGGTTTACAGTACGGCAACAGGGGAAGTATTCCCAATTAATATTATTAACGTACCAGGTTCAGGAAACCCCGGCAGAAGCATCACAATTCGTCCTGCTGTCGGTAATTCGGCAATGATTACAGGATCGTCGTTGAGTTCATTAATTATTGTAGATAATACAAAATATGTTTATATAGATGGACGCAGTACTCCAACATCAACGAGTAGAGATTTAACTATTCAAAATACCAATAACGGTTTTAATGCAGGGGCACTACTTTACCAGAACGATGCAACCGGTGCCATTTTAACTTATACAGAAATTAGAAGTGCAAATGGTCAAAACTCATTATTTGTAACTCCTGTTTTTGGAGCTGTTACCATAGGAGGAACCAATAGACCTGTTCCTTTTGGAAATGATAGTATTCGTATTTCTAATAACTATTTTACATATGCTAATGGAACTACCTACAATTTAGGTATTGTAAGTAATGGACAATCAATTATTGCACAAAATAATAATATCAATATTGACAGCAATAATTTTAATGGTTGCCGACTTTCTGCTATTCATATTACCGGTAATAATACCGGTAACGGGGATAACTTCAACATTAGGTTTAATAATATATATGATACCGCTGTATCAACTACTATTAATGCAATGGTTCACATCAATTTTGTACCGGGAACCGTGTCAAATAATAACTTTATCGGGTATAATAATATTGGTGGAAACGCACCGCTTGCCATAGCAGGTACTAATAAGTGGGTGTTTAACTCGGCTAGTACAGGTAGTTTTACCGGTATAAGAACTATTGTTGGTCCCACTACGGGTGTAACTGTGAGGGCTAACACAATCAGTAATCTTGAGTTTCAAAATACCACTTCCTTCTCCTTATTTAATGGTATTAATGGACAAACAGGGTATCATATTATTGATAGTAACGTTATTGGAAGTTTAACGGATTTCGATAATATCCGAATCGGTTTTACAAGCACACATGTAGGTATTGCCATTAGTTTCCCTTCTCAAGATTATTTTGTTAGGGCTAATACCGTTTCTCATATTAATGCTTTCACTGCAAGTACAAGTACTTTTTTAAGAGGGATTAGTTACGGTGGAAGTAACAATAATGTTTTCATCGAAAATAATCTTGTTAAATCACTTTATACCAATTCTTCATCAGCAGGCACCTCTACAGGTAGTTCGCTAATTGGCGTACTTGTTACAGGCAGTTCAAATGCTCAATTTATTAGAAATAATCAAATTGGTGGACCAAATGTTGGTGACTCACTCGCAGTATATAATGTGAGTGGTGGTCGTGTGGTTGGTATTGCCTTTTCAAGTGGTGTAAATACTGTAGAAAACAACAATATCTCGAATTTAATCAACAGGAGTACCACATCTACTGCGGGTGGATTAAGTTCTCAAGTAATTGGTATTGTCGCAAATTCATTCACAGCAGGCAGTATTGTTAGAAACAACCAGATTTCTAATTTGAGGAGTTTTGGTGTAGCTGCAACCGGTATGACAGGTATTTTGTTATCATCTGGTACAACCAATACAATAGGAAACACTTTGTTTGATTTTGTTTCATTTAGTAATAACACTTCTACATCAACAGCATCAGCAATTGTGGGTATAAATGTTACAGCATCCAATTTATTTAATGTGCAATTTAATACCATGTATGATTTTAATGCAGTAACTTCTGCATCAACTGCAATAGTAGGTATTGCATCAGCAAGTACAACACAAAACATTATCACCAACAATACTATTCGCAACCTTCGTTCGAATAGCACCGGAGCAAGTGCAATCAATGGAATTTTTTATAGTAATACAGGTGGATTAAATCAAATTATTGAATATAATACCATCCACTCTTTAGTTTCATACAGTAGTACATTAACTCCGGGTATTACAGGTATTAATATGATTGTTTCACCAACATTAGCGGGAAATTCTTCAAGGTTGAATGCAAATAATATACATAGCTTTAATTTTGATAATGCACCAGCAACATTAATAACAGCAATAGGTGTGATTGCCTCAGGCAATTTAACAATCAGCAATAATATGGTTAGGATTGGTAGAGATACTTCGGGTGCTAGAAATACACGTGGTGGAACATACGTAGGTATTCGTATTCCTTCTGCATTTAATTTCCCTGAAACAAGAGTATATCATAATACCGTATTAGTTGATGCTAATCCAAATGCAGGCGCCGGTAACACTTTTGGTATTGAGATTATAGGTGTAAATACAGTTCCCGGTTTTGTAGATGTTAAGAGTAATATCTTAGTAAATACTTCTGAAAATGGTGGAACTGCATCAGGTATTCATTCGGTATCAGCCATCCCGACCACGTATACCACAAACCTAAGAATGGGTTATAATTTATACCAAGCAGGTACTACAGCTAATTCATTTTTCGGTAGAAGAGGCACCGTTAATCATGCATCCATGACTGCGATGAAGTCGGCTTACTTAGTTGACGGTACTTCAGGAGGCGCAAACATCTCATTTATAAACGCAATTGGTGACTTTGCAACTGTTAATCTAAGACTTACTGCTTCAAATGCAGCAGAAGGTGGAGGAGATCCTTCAATAGCTGCATTTGTTCCTGTTGATATTGATAGTGTTTTACGTTCAACATTAACACCTTTTGATATTGGAGCTGATGCAGGTAACTTTACTTTATCATCAGATAGTATTGCCCCTGAAATTACTTTTACAAGGTTAACTAACGGACCATCAGTTAATAGAACGGTTACAGCAACCATTTACGACCGATATGGCGTAACTCTTATTGATAGTGTGCCATATATTTATTTTAACAAAAATAATGGAACATGGAACAGTGCTCCGGGAACACTTATCAGTGGTAATCAAACTAGCGGCACATGGCAATTCACCATAACCGGTGCCACTATGGGAGGTGTTACAGTTGGTGATATCATTAGGTATTTTGTCATATCAAAGGATTCATTGGGTGGAAATATCAATAGTGAACCAATGTTTGCCGGAAGTTCATTGGTAGGAGTAACTTCTTTCCCGACAACTCCGGCACAGTATACGATAACAGATCCAATTCCTTCGTTAATTACAGTTGGCCCAACAGGTACATACCCAACCTTAACAGGAACAAATGGTGCATTTGCTGCCATTAACAACAGTATTTTACAAGGAAATACAACCATTGAATTAACCGGTAGTACAACTGAACCGGGAGCAGTTGAACTTATCCAATGGAATGAAAGTGGTGCAGGTGG
>JALONK010000042.1 GCA_025454975.1 Bacteroidia bacterium | reverse complement strand
CTAAAGTAGGTTGTGGTGGTTACACTTGTTGGTGTAAAGCTGGTTAATCCTGCGGTACCTGAGATATTTGTTGCTCCGGTAAAGGTTGGATTGTTTGCGGTTTGCCAAGTGGTTACTGTTCCTGTATTGCCTGTTAAGGTTAAGGCTGCAACTGTTCCACCTGAACATATTGTTTGGTCGCTGCCTACTGTTCCACCTACTGAGTTTGGAGTAACAGTTACGGTAGTTACAGTTGAATTAGCAGATGCACAAACCCCACTTTGCACTACTGCTCTAAAGGCAGTTGTTGATGAAAGTGCAGCAGGTGTAAAGTTTGTAGTTGCACTGCTTGGAATATCAGTAAAAGAAGTAAAAGGAGGTACGGTTGATTGTTGCCAACGCAATACGGTTCCGGTAAAACCGCTAACTGATAATGTAGGTGAAGGTGAACTAGCACATATTGTAGTTCCGCCTGTAGCTGTTCCACCTGCACTTAAAGGATCAACTGTTACTGTTACAGTTGCAGTATTAACCGACGGACATGAACCGCTTTGAACAACAGCTCTATACTGAGTAGTTTGAGTTAAAGCACCTGTGGCAAGAGTAGTTGTTGTATTTGAAATCGGAGTAAACGTAGTGAATGGAGCAATTGCACTTTCCCATCTAACCACATTACCTGTATTTCCACTTAATGTTAAAGTTGGGCCTGTTGTTCCGCTACAAATAGTTGTTGCTCCAAGTATTGATCCTGCAACTGTGGCCGCATCAACAGTTACAGTTGTTGTTGTTGAATTAGTTGATGGACAAGAACCACTTTGAACCACTGCTCTGTATGCTGTTGTTGTTGTAAGTATACCCGGATTAAAAGTAGGACTCGCGCTGCTAGGAATATCAGTGAATGAAGTGAAAGGCGGTGTTGTAGAACGTTGCCAACGTATAACAGAACCCGTAAACGCACTAACAGTTAACGTTGGAGCGGTTCCACCCGAACAGATAGTAGTACCACCTGTTGCAGTTCCACCAACACTTGAAGGTGTTACTGTAACAATAAAAGGTGCAGTTGAATCAGCCGGACAAGCGCCGTTTTGAACAAATGCCCTAAATCTTGTAGTTACATTTAACACACCAACAGATAAGGTTGTGGTGGTATTTGAAATATTTGTATATGAAGTAAATGGAGCTACTGAAGTACTATCCCAGCGTAATACAGTTCCTGTGCTGCCACTTAATGTTAAGTTACCTACACTTGATCCACTACAAATTGCGCCATTTCCACTGATAGATCCTGCAACAGAAGGTTGAGTTACAGTAACAGTAGTGCTGGATGAATTGGTCTCAGCACATTCGCCACTTTTTACTACTGCCCTGAAAAAGGTAGTGGTGGTTAATGGCCCTGACGTTAATGTATTTGTTGTATTAGCAATGGTAGTAACCGTTGTAAAAGCAGCAGATGTTGAACTTTCCCATCTTACTACATTACCTGTATTACCAGTTAATGTTAACACACCTGATGTGCTACCCGAACATATTGTTGAACCTCCTAATACATTTCCTCCAACCGACAGCGGGCTTACCCTGATTCCAATTTTGTTAGAAAGTGCAGTTGTTACAACAACACATGGACTATTAGATACAATTTCGCAAGTTATTGTATCGGTATTTGCTAAAGTTGTTGATGAGAATGTAGATGAATTAGCACCTGAAATGTTCGAACCATTTAACTTCCATTGAAAGGTTGGTGCAGGGCCTCCATTAGTTACGGTAGCAGTAAAATTCACATTAGTTCCAACACAAATATTAGTAGCAGAAGCGGTAATACTTACAGATGTAGGCACAGGAGTAATCTCTCCTATAGCAATATCACCGTAGTTATTTAAGCCATTAACTGTAAATGATGTACTACTGGTTGCACTTGGATTTAAACCTGCTTGCCAATTTGTACCATCAAAGCTAAACAATTTGGCGTTGTTTAAATTGGTTGAAGGATCAACATCAGAAGTTAAGAAATTAAATACATAAGTTCCTCCGGCCGTGCTATTTGTAACACCCAGATTAGTTACTCGCCAAAAGTTATTAACTGAGCGATTTGCATTGATACAAGAAGTAGCAATATTAGGATGGTCGCCTGAGTTTAACCCAACAGAAATTAAACCTGCGGCAGTTACTTGGTTTAAAGTTACATTAACAGGTAAATAATTGGCACTTGTTCCAATATCAAATACCCTTGCAACATTGGTTCCTGTAGCAAAATTCCTTGCAAGATTACCAACAATATAACCGGTAGTTCTGGTAAAAGTAGAACTAGCACCTAAACCTATCGTGTTGGTATTTGTGGTGATTCTTAAAGCATCTATTCTTAATGTACCTGTTACAGTAAATAAAGTGTTTGTGGTTGATAAAGTTAAACCTGTTCCATTATTTACATATAAATGAGTAAATGCACCGGTTGGAGTAGTTAGGTTATTTCTGAATGTACCTGTTCCTGAAATGGTTTGAGCATTCACTAGCGGATAGTTACCATCTGTTCCTAAAATAAAAGAATTTACTGTTGAAGTTGAAACTGATAATGTGCCATTATTGATAATATTACCTCCAATGGCGCACGGTGCAGCAGTTGTATGTCTAAACTCACTTGATGCATCAATGGTTACATTTCCTTTAATATATGTTCCCTGCGTTCCGGTATAACTGCTTGAAGTCCACCTACCAGTTTGGTTACCTCCACTTACTCTGATATTTTGTAGAGGTATAATACCTGAACTTGCTCTAGTATTTATTGAGAATCCATTTGTATTACCTGTTTCGGTGCTCGAACCATTACCAAATCTAAATGTATGTGTTCCGGTGAAAGCAGTTAATGACCCTGAGCCAACAGAAATCCTTACTGAATTTGTTGTTGAACTGCTTATTGAATTATGAGGCGGATCAACTATTGTAATGGTACCATCACTACAGTTAATCGTATTTGTTTGTATTAATAAAGTATGTGTACCTTGAGCTACTGATGAAGATGCTGTTCCCGAATTAGGATCTATATTAAAATCGCCACCACTTTGAGAAAAAGATGCAGTAGAGGTTAGAGCCACATTTCCATTAACAGTTAATGTACCTCCTGTAATGTTCAACGTTCCACTAACTGATAAGGTATTATTACCTCCACCCGTGGTTCCTATATTCATTGTTCCTCCTGATACATTTAATGAACCACCAACATTTATATTAATACCTGTTAAAGCAGGGGCACTAATATTTATAGAAGTTCCGGCTGCATTAAGTGTTCCATCTAAAATTATAGCATTAGCACTATTTAATGTTCCGGCTGTAGCGGTTAAAGTTGCACCTGCTTGTATATTTAATCCATTACAAGCAGCAGTTACTCCAACCGGAATAGTTACAGTAACACCTGTAGCTATGGTAGCGTTATTACTAATAGTTGGTACTACATTTCCTTCCCATGTTGCCGGATCATTCCAGTTACCGGTTTGAATGGCAATAATGGTTGGCGACAAAGGATTAACAGCAGAATTTGCTCCAACATGGAAAATATCAAAAAGGGCACCACCGGTAATATTAGCTTGAGAAAAATCGCGATTTAACTCAGGACGAGCATTTGTACCTGATCCTACTGCTGAAGTACCTCCTGCTATACCTGCAACCTTCACTACGCGCAACTCTGATGGATTTGTAACAGCGCCAGTTCCTGCGCCAATTAAACGTAAATTTAAGGTAGATGTTCCGATATTAAAGGCACTTGAAGTACTTAATGTCCAAAAGGCATTTGTTCTTCTATTAATGGTAATTCCACCATCTATAAAGGTTGGAGTTAAATCTGTAAAACCGATGGCATTATTATGAGCAACAGTTAAGTTACCACCTGTGGTTAAGTTTGAACCACCTAAACTCCATAAAACACTGCGCTCACTTGAAGCGGTTGATATTGGGAATCCCGTGCTGTAATCAAACGATGGAATAACTGTTGTATTAAACCATCTGGTGAACTGACCGGAGTTACCGAGCTGTACAAAACCATTAGTTCTATTAACAGTTCCGGTAATTGCAACACTTGAACCCACAGTGATTGAGTTATTGGCAATATTTAAATTTCCGTTTGTAAGCGTTAAGTTCAACACATTGATTGATCTTCCCGAAACAACACCTTGTGCATCATTAATAATTAGGTTATTAACATTTAAAGCACCTGAGGCCATCTCATTAGCACCTCCCATGGTAAGTGCTACACTGCTCGGGCCATAAGTATAATTCGGCAATCCACCAGAAGTAATTATTGTAGGAATAGTAGAGAATGAACCTGAAGCTGTAGTTTCATTTAATCCACCAATTACAATTGTTCCTCTGAATGTTGGTCCACCAATACTAATAGCACCTGATGAATTCGTAACATTTCCTGTTTCAAGCGTAAATCGTTCATGAGCCCATGCGGTAGTATTGGCAAAAGTTACACCGGCCGCGTTTGCAATTCGGGTGCTTAATGATGTTGCGTCACCGGTTCCTGTTACCCGTTGTGCTGTTGTTCCTACAAAGTTTACAGTTCCAAGTCCGCCAGCTACTAAACTCTGAGGTAAAAGTCCTGATAACCTTCCATTATTTAACACTGCACCGTTAAGGTTTAAATTAAATCCGGCAGCAGATGCAGTTCGCAAGTATGAATTATTTTGTAGAATTAAACTATCATTCACCGTTAAATCACTGGCTAAACGGCAATATCTTGAAGTATTAACCGTAGTATCATTACGTAACTCTAACTTATGAATTGGAATTTGAATGATTAAACTAAAGCCCGATGTGGTACTAACTGTTCCTCCTCCCGGAGCAGTAGCTCCATTACCTATAATAAATTTACCACCTGTTACTGATTTATTGCCGCCTGCGAGTATATTGATACTCGCGATTGTAGTTAAAAATACGGCATTTGAATGTGGGTCAACAATTTGTATATTTCCATCCGTGAAAGTAAACGTTGCTAATGGATTTATATTTAATATTGATGAGAAATTGCTAAGAACTTGACTCGGCGTTTGTGGATCAATTGCTAAAGTTCCACCGTTTACTACCAATTCAGCAGTTGCGACATTTAATAAGGAGAGCCCCCCAAAGAAATTTACTGTTCCATTTTGAATTCTTAATCTTCCGTTTGAAGTTATATTATGAAGATTTGCACCTGTACCGAAACTGATTGTACCACTTGATACCAATAACTCCCCATTAGATAAACTAAGTGAACCTTGAGTAGTTGCACTAGGACTCATTCCTATATCAATACCACTATTGTTTAGCCACAACCTGCCATTTAAACCCACTAGATTTCCAAAAAGTTGTATAGTAGCAGTGTGAAATGAACTTGCTACAATAGGAGCTGAAAGTTTTAATGTACCACTAATTACTTGAATGCGTTGAGTATTTGTGTATATGCTTAAAGCAGTTGGTTGGTTAAAAGTCCTTAAAAATTCAACAGTGTTGTCTATATTTACAGGAGATCCACCTTTAGTTACTTGTATAAAAGGTACATTACACGTAGTTCCTGTACCGGTAAATGTTGAATTTTGTGTGCCAAATAATCTTAACTGAACACTTGCTGTGGTATTTAAATTTAAACTTCCATTTACCAATACATTACCTGCAAAATTGCTTGCTGTTGAGCTACCACCTACATTTAAAATATGTGGGCCTGTAAATGCAGTTGGGCCTGTGCCTGTTCCTGCCGATAACGTACCTCCGTTATTGATTAAAAGATCGCCGTTAACCGTAAGTGTTTGAAGCGTACTTGAATTCCAATAATTTAATGTTCCGTTTACAATTAATGTCCCACTACTAATGGCTGATGCATCTAGGTCAACCGTATGACCAACTGAAATTTCAGCCGTATCGGCACCGCTTGGCACTGCAAGGGTATTCCAAATTAATGGATCGGACCAACTTCCGCTTGTTGTTGTAAAAAATCGCGTAGCAGCAGCCGTAGTTCCACTACCATCAGCCGGCGCAGAAACACTTTCTCTAATGGCATAAACACGCCAGTCATAAGTTGTATTTGCAATTAAGCCGGTTGCATTAAAACTGGTTGAATTTGCAGCAAATAAACCACCGGGCAATCCTGAATTCACAAAAGTATAATTTAATCCACCATCCTCACTTCTGTACAATGCATACCCAACTTCATTAGCAACATTCGACCAATTAACAGTCATGGATGTTGTTGTTATACTTGTGGTTGTTACCGGAACAGGATCGGATATTGGTGTTGGTACCCATATATAGGCTCGTTGAGAACCAGGAACACGCCCCATTAATGGAGTAATTGATCCATTAGTTGCTATTGTATTGGCTGTTGCCGAAGAAGTAGAATTGGTTTGTGTGGTGGTATTCACATGTTGAAAAATGCCGTTTGTAAATTGAAATCCAATATTGTAATTTATTGGAGCCCCGGCTCCTGCCAACATTCGGCCATATACAAACTCTACCGAACCATCATTTTCATATAAACGAACTTGAAAAGTATTAGTATCATTAACCACAGAGGTATTAATAGCCATACGTAAAAACTCAACAACTAATACCCTGTTAGGCTGTGAACCAATGGTTTTACTGTGCACGCGACCAATCGCACTCGTTCCCATAACGGTGTTTCCTGTTAGGAAAGGTGCAAACCTTACTTGAGTACCAATACCTGAATTAAATGTTGTTGCGGCCGCAACTGTATTACCTAAAGTAACCCAACCATTGCTGGTTACGTTAAAATTAGTAAACCGCAGTCCATTCATGTAATAATCGAAACCGATATTTACCAAACCGGCCGAACCAAAAACGTTTACCTGACTACCTCCTATCAATATGGTTGTACCGATGTTCATATCAATATCATCAACCAAACTGGATTTTGTTCGGTTAAGTGATGATGTAGCATTGGTACTAAATTGATAATTGCTAATACTTTGAGACCATAACCCTATTGAAAACATAGAGAGAATGGCCAATAAGCCTAGTTTTTTCATTTTTACTTGGTATATAATTTTCATATAAAATTGTTTCTAAATCACTTTTTCGTTCGTTCTAATTCAACAAGATTAAAATTAACATAAAATTGCCGTTTACAATTTTAACACTTATTATTGAAAAGACAAGCAAATACAACTCCTTTATGCCACATTTTAAGAAAGTTAAAACAATATTATTATCTGTTGCGGTTTTAACGTTTCAAGTAGCTTTTTCTAACTCATTAGTTACAGACATTACTCATTACCATTTATCCATTAATACAACACAAGTTTTTAACCAAGGCATAAGAGGTGTTGCCACAATTTCATGTGTAACCAATCCCAATAAAGATTCTATAATTCTCGACCTACAAGGATTTCAGGTGGATAGTGTAACTGCCTTAGGATTTCATTTGCCTTTTTCAAAAAATGACACTCAACTGATTATTAAGTTCCCGGGGTCGTTATTAATAAAAGACACCTTTCAGTTTGCTGTATTCTATAGAGGTGCTCCGGCCAGGGATCCGCAGTGGGGAGGTTTTTACATTAATTCGCCTTATGCATTTAATTTGGGAGTTGGATTTACTGTAAAACCTCATAATTTCGGCAGGGCTTGGTTTCCATGTTTCGATAATTTTACCGATCGAGCCACATATACGTTCCATGTTATTACGGCACCTGATTTAACTGCTGTATGTAGTGGTTTATTAAGTCATCAATCTGATAGTAACAATGCTAAAAATTGGGTTTGGACATTACATCAACCCATTCCTACGTATCTAGCCGGAATTGCGATTGGTCGTTACGAATTTATTCAACATTCTTTTACTTCGGTTACAGGAAATATTCCTGTGACACTGGCGGTTGAAGCCAAGGATACTTCATCCTTAAAACTTTCATTTGTTAGGTTGCAGCAAGCCTTGCAATGCTATGAAGAAAAATTTGGACCGTATTTATTTGACAGGATAGGTTTTGTTGGCGTACCATTTAACGCCGGAGCAATGGAACATGCCACAAATATCGCTTATCCACTATATGCAATTGATGGTACCTCAACTTATGAAACTTTAATGGCTCACGAGTTATCTCATCATTGGTGGGGAAATTTAACAACCTGTGCAACGGCCGCAGATATGTGGCTTAACGAAGGTTGGGCTAGTTATTGTGAAGCCTTGTTTTTAGAGTGTGCTTATGGAATTGATGCGTATCAAAAAAACATTGAAGACAAACATATTGATGTGTTATTGAACGCACCTAAGAATGATGATGGATACCTTCCGGTTAGTGGCATTCCTCACGAACATACTTATGGCACAACGGTTTATAAAAAAGGTGCCATTATTCTGCATGCGCTGCGCCAGTTAATGGGCGACAGTTCCTTCTTTTTAGCCGGTAAAAAGTTTCTGGAAAACAATCGCTTTAAAAACATGAGCAGTGCAAGTTTTAAAGATTTTTATCAAACTTATACCACTGTTAATCTCAATCATTTTTTAAACCAATACATTTTGCAGCCCGGCCATTATGATTTTCTGACTACAGGAATAACAATCGAAAATAACACAGCTCAGGTGGCAGTATTTGAGAATTATATTTATAAATCGTCCCCACATCAAGCAATATCTGTTGATGTGCTGGTTTATTTTAGCAATGGTGACAGCTTATTCACTCAAGTGAATTTACAAAACCGAATAGGAAGTTTTTCTTGTAATTTACCTTTACAATCATCTATTACTTCCATCATTTACGATCCATTTAATAAACTGATGCTTGGTCGATATGCTCAAAAAATTTTGCTCACGGGCAGGGGTGCTGTTAGTATACCAAACGCTTTGTTATCATTAAATGTACAATCAATTCCGGGCAATGTTAACCTGCACGTACAACATCATTGGGTTGGTGCCACATCCGGAAATTTAAATACGCAAGGTATAAGGATTAGTAACGACCGTTATTGGGAAATAAAAGGAAATTTACCTGAAACCTTTTTGGCCTGGGGCTTTTTTAACTATGATGGTTCGTTAAATGGAAGTTTTACCGACCGACAATTACTGTCTTCAATTACAACCGAAGATAGTTTGGTTATGTTATACAGGAAAGCTGTAAATAGCAATTGGACTGTTCTAAACAATAATCAAGTAACCTATCAACCGGGTGGTCAACCTAACGATAAACTAGGACGATTTTGGGTGCTTCGGTTAGCTGAAGGCGACTACACATTTGGGGTAAGAGACAGGAGTGTTGTTGGAATTGAACCTTTAAAAACAAACCCTCATAGTCATTTACAATTAATTCCGAATCCCGGACAGAAAACTTTACTGTCAAACTCAGAAGAAATGCCGAAAGGTACAGTCGTTCGTATCATTAATAACATAGGTATTGAAGTGGCAAAATTTGTTACACAAGAAAGTAAAAAGCAAATAGTATTAGATGGTAAAGAGTTGCCAAATCAAATGTATTTTGTAGAAATTACTCTGCCGCATAAAAATCCGGTTGTACTTAAATGGTTAAATAAATAACCTATATCAAAGGATATTTTTCTTTGATATTTGAATGTGTATACTACATTTGCCGCCAATTAATTTATTAGTAATAAAACACACATGAAAAATATTACAGTTATTGGCTCAGGAACGATGGGTAATGGTATTGCTCACGTATTTGCCCAACACAATTATCAGGTAAGTTTGGTTGATGTTAACGAGCAAGCCTTAAAAAAAGCTATTGACACCATCACAAAAAACTTGGATAGACAATTAAATAAAGGTGCTATTACAGAAGAAATAAAGCAACAAACCTTAGCGAATATAACAACCCATACCGAGTTATCTTCGGGTGCTGCTCATGCCGACTTAGTGGTAGAAGCTGCAACTGAAAACTTAACAATTAAATTAGATATTTTTAAACAATTAGATGCTATTGCTCCAGCAGGATGTATTCTAGCCTCAAACACTTCATCAATTTCAATTACTAAAATTGCCTCAGTTACCAAACGTCCTGAATTAGTAATTGGTATGCACTTTATGAATCCTGTGCCGGTAATGAAACTTGTAGAAGTAATTAATGGTTATGCAACTTCAAAAGAAACTACAGACAAAATTCTTTCATTGAGCAAAGCCATTGGTAAAATACCTGCTGCAAGTAATGACTATCCCGGCTTTATTGCCAACCGCATTTTAATGCCTATGATTAATGAAGCCATTATTAGTTTGCATGAAGGTGTTGGCGGTGTTGAAGAAATTGATACGGTTATGAAATTAGGAATGGCTCATCCAATGGGACCATTGCAACTGGCCGACTTTATTGGATTAGATGTATGCTTAGCCATTTTAAAGGTTTTACACGATGGATTCGGTAATCCAAAATATGCACCTTGTCCGTTGCTTGTAAATATGGTAACCGCCGGCAAACTAGGAGCAAAATCTGGAGAAGGATTTTATACATACACCGCAGGAAGCAAAGAATTAATTGTTGCTCCTCAATTCAAAAAATAAATTTTGAACAACAAAAAAATGACTGCTTAACGCAGTCATTTTTTTTTATTAAATTAACGTAGCTATTTACACAAAATGCGAGCAAATAAAATCGTCAAATACTGCTCCCTAATCTTCTATTTTTTTAATAATAGGCTGACCTCCCGAGCCTGATTCATTTTGTGTACTTTTTTCTTTAAAATCTTTCCACAATATAAACATGCCTACGAAATAGCCAATTAAAATTGCCCAATATATAAATGCTTTAAATTTTCGGTTAAGCCTCATAATAACCTCCGAAGTCCCCGTCGTCTTCTGCCCTTTCGCCTCCTAACATTCCGCTCATTAAATCTTTAAATACTTGTCCGTTTGGTAAACCTGTTTTACTAATCTGACTACATTCAGCTAAACCGTTTAACAAAAATTCCATCCAAATATATTCTTCTTTCCCAGATAATTTACCGATGTAGTGTTTTACTAATCCCGCTGCACCCGGTATATTCGTTAAAAGAGATTGGTATTCCTTTTCGTTAGTATTGCCGCTTAGTTCAATTATATTACCATCATTAAACCACTTAATTATTTCTGTGTAGGCTCCGGGTTGTTTTGATTTTTTCTGCTTATCCGGATTAGGAAAATATTTTTCAAACAACGCACGAATTGCTTTCCCGATAAGTGTGTAGGCAACTTGTTGCGCCCCTTCCAATTCACCTTCATACACTAATTCAACCTTACCTGTTATTGCAGCAACAGCAGCATATACATCAATAATTCTTGCCGTAGTTGAGTTTTCTTGCTGAGTTAAACACCGGCGCTCCGCTGCACTGTATACATTCTCTAAGGTACTAATAGTTAACCTTGCTGAAACGCCGCTTTTTTGATCAACCAATTCACTTTTCCTTGCTTGCATGGCTACTTCTTCAATTAGTTCTTTTATTAAATCAGGAATAAACACTAATGATTGCTGGTTTATATCAGGCCGGATTTCTTGTTCCGTAATCTGTTTCGAAATTTCAATACTCTTAGGGTAATGCGTTAAAATTTGGCTATCAATACGGTCTTTTAATGGAGTAACAATACTTCCGCGATTGGTATAATCTTCCGGGTTTGCAGTAAATACAAACTGAATATCCAGAGGTAACCTTAGCTTAAATCCCCTGATTTGCAAATCACCTTCTTGTAAAATATTAAACAATGAAACTTGAATGCGGGCTTGCAAATCCGGCAACTCATTAATAACAAAAATCCCTCTATGTGAACGGGGAATTAATCCATAATGAATTACCCTTTCATCAGCATAACTCAACTTTAAATTTGCAGCTTTTATGGGATCAATATCACCAATTAAATCGGATACGCTTACATCAGGTGTAGCCAGTTTTTCGGTGTATCTTTCATCTCTATGTATCCAACTTATTGGGGTATCATCGCCATATTCTTTAATAAGCGATAAGGCATGCACACTAATTGGCGCAAATGGGTCATCGTTTATTTCACTTCCTTCCACAACCGGTATATATTCGTCAAGCAATTTTACCATTAACCTGGCCATACGAGTTTTGGCTTGTCCCCTCAATCCTAAAAAGATAATATTATGTTTCGACAAAATTGCGGTTTCTACTTGTGGAATCACCGAGTGTTCATATCCTTTTATTTCTTCAAATAAATTTAATTTGTGCTGTAAGGCATACACTAAATTATCACGCATTTCTTGCTTCACACTTTTCGGTTGGTAATTACTCTTTTTAAGCTCACCTAAGGTTTTAACTAATTTCATATTTTTTTACATCACTCACAACACATCAAAAGGATAAAACGCATCTTCGATATGTTCAATTTCAAATTTATGTTCGTTTTTAACTACTGCTATAATATCAAAACGTACAGGCAACTCAATTTGATTTTCTTCAAGAAAATTTTCTGCTGCAAGCCTGATATTCTTTTGTTTTGATTTTCCAACGGCCTGCTCAGGATAAGCCATTTGATCACTGGTACGGGTTTTTACTTCAATAAAAATAATTTCATTTTCAACTCTTGCTATGATATCCACCTCAACTCTACTGAACTTGTAATTACGTTGAATAATTTGATAGCCCTTCTCTTTTAAATAAACAGTAGCAATTTCCTCCCCTATCTTGCCAAATTGCGAATTATGGTTATGCATAAACTTTTGTTAAATGATATACGGCACAAATATAATACAAGCAACAATAAATGATACTAAGCTACACAAGAGCACGGCCGCGGCCGCTACATCTTTAATCATTTTTATTTCATTGTCATAACCGGGTTGAATTTTATTACATAACCATTCAATTGAAGTATTAAATAATTCGGCACTGATTACCATTCCTATCAACACCAACACAATAAGCCATTCAAATTTTTGTATTTGAAAAACAATGCCCGCCAATAAAACTACCAAAGCAGCTAAAAAATGTACTCTTATATGTAATTGCGTTGAAAAAGCAATTTTGATACCTGCAAGTGCAACTTTAAATGATGAGGTTTTAAGCATTATTATTGCAATGTAATTTTGCGGTATAGTTGTTTATTGTTCACCTCTATTAACAACAGGTACATACCTTTTTCAAAGGCACTAATATCAATTGTTGTTTGTGAATCAAATTCTATTTGTTTAACCACTCTTCCCGACATATCAGTTAGTTTAACTTTACAAGCCATACCATTGGTGTATGGCTTAACATTTATTACGTTTTGTGTCGGATTTGGATAAACCTCTACTGCATTTATTTCTGATTCATTTTGTCCGGCCTGTCCAAATACATATAAAACAAAACGAGCATTTGAATCATTTTGTGTAACCGGTAAATCAACAAATCCTTTAATTGTGGCATAAGTTCTAATATATACCATTAATGGATAAACTCCAGTGGTAGTTGGCGTGCCGCTTACTGTTAAACAACCTGCTTCGCCACCCATAAACCTGCAATTGGCCGAATTACATTGATAACTAAAAGTAGCAGGAAGTCCGCTAACACCTGTTATTTCCATGCTATCTATTTGCACGGGTAACTGACCTAAAGGTGTTTGTGTTACTGTGTCGGAAGGTGCGCGGTAATAAATAATTTCGGTATAAGGCGAATTTAAATATGCATACTTTATACTTTCAGGTAAAATGCTACCTTTAGGCATATTACTATCAGGCGTACATTGACCCAATAATTTAAAAGGAACTAAAGCAAA
Organism: Bacteroidia bacterium; assembly: GCA_025454975.1. Classification (GTDB taxonomy): domain Bacteria; phylum Bacteroidota; class Bacteroidia; order UKL13-3; family UKL13-3; genus UBA6183. The sequence goes on along the minus strand of JALONK010000042.1, from coordinate 12,815 downwards.
TAATACACCAATCAATTGTAGATTTTTCTTCATATTCGTAATGTTTAACATGAAAGCAAGATATATAATTTTACTGCTAATTTGTGTGCCTTTTTTGTTCACAAACTATTCGTATGCTCAAAAAAATATCACCGGTGTTATACGAGATAATGCAACAAATCTTCCCTTAAGCGGTGTTTTAGTTTCAACCTTTAAATCATATACTACATCTGATGCAGATGGCAATTTCACCCTTAACTTTTGGTCCGACACTGTTATACTTTCATTTAATTTGATTGGTTTCCAACAACTTCAAAAGGTATTTTATCCTCAACCCGGTCAACCATTAATAATAATGATGCAACCTAGTTTAAACCAACTGGATGCTGCCGTAATTTCGGGAAATCGATCGGAAGTTGCTCTCAAAAAACAAACGGTTTCTACCGACATTATTAAACCATACATCATAGAAAACCGCATTACTGCCAACATGGAAAATCTTGTACAGCAATTACCTTCGGTGAATGTGATTGACGGACAGTTAAATATTAGAAGTGGAAGTGGTTGGACTTATGGAGCAGGGTCGCGTGTGCAGGTATTGGTAGATGATGTTCCTTTAATTACCGGCGACGCCGGTCAAGTGCAATGGAAGTTTATTCCTACCGACAATATTGTCAGCATTGAGGTGATTAAAGGTGCAAGTTCAGTAATGTATGGTTCAGGTTCATTAAATGGGGTAATTAATATAAGAACGGCCACTCCCGGTAAAAAAGGTAAATTCCAAATGAACTTATTTAACGGTATTTACAGCAAACCTGAAAGAGAGATTGCGCGCTGGTGGACGGGGGAACAGTGGTATAATGGTGCAAACGGTTTTTACAGCAAACGTTGGAATCGCTTTGATTTTACAACCGGTTTTAATATTCTGAATGATAAAGGTTACAGGTTGGGAGAATACGACCAAAGGTTTAGGGTAAACACTAAAACAAATTATCGCTTTGCAAGAATTCCTTTGTATGCCGGAATTGATGCATCAATTATGAGTCAACGCAGCGCCAGTTTTCTGTTATGGGAAAGTTTTGATTTAGGATACATTGCATTAGATAGTGCTAAAACCGAAACACGGGCAACTTTATACAGTATTGATCCGCATGCCGACTTCCAATACGGAATGGCTAAAATACGTTACAGGGGTAGATTTTACGGAGTTGATAACAATATTAACGAAACAACGCCCGGTGTTAATCAAGACAACAGCAGTTTAAATGCATATAATGAATTGGTTACTCATATCTTTTTAAACAGAAGCAAAAATCAGTCAGGAAACCAAAGCACATTGGCCATAGGCAGCAGTTACTCATACACACAAAGTAATAGTCCCTTATATGGTAACCGCCAAATTGAAGCGGAAAACACTGCCGGATTTATGCAGTTAGATTATTTTTATAAGAGGTTAACATTAAATGCAGGTATAAGATATGAAGCATTTAAAATAGATAAAAAATCGGACGACCAATGGGTGGGACGATTTGGATTAACCTATGAATTGACTAAATCTACTTTCATACGGGCTTCAATTGGGCAAGGCTACAGGTATCCCACCATTGCCGAAAAGTATATTGAAACTTCTGTTGGGTTAATCAATATTTTTCCAAACGTAAACCTGGAACCGGAGCAATCAACAGGGGGTGAAATTGGCATTAAACAAGCCGTTAAATTAGGAAATTGGATAGGTTACTTTGATGTAGCCTACTTTTATACCCATTATAAAAATATGATTGAGTTTAATTTCGGACAATGGCGTGCCAGAAGTTTTGCTAACCCTATTTTCCCAATTGACTTAAGAAATTTCGGCTTTACCAGTTTTAATATTGGTGAAGCCCGAATAGATGGTATTGACATCACCCACCAAAGCGGTATTTCACTTAGGAAATGGCAATTTTTATTTATAGCGGGATATACATTTACCAACCCTGTTATGTTGGAACCAAATAAGGTGTTTGCGAACGACTCAAGTAACAGAAGATTACCATATAGTTATAACTTCACAAGTACCGATACCACCGGAAATCCTCTCAAATACCGATTTCAACATTTGTTTAAAATTGATGTTCAGGCTACTTGGAATAAAAAATGGATGTTAGGTGTGAGTTTAAGGTACAATAGCCGAATTGAAAATATAGATAGGGTATTTGTTACTCCTCCTCTTACCTTACAAGTTCCGGGAATTGAACAAGGTAATCAATTAAATAATTCGGGAGATTGGATTACTGATATAAGGATTGGTTACCAATACAAACCATTTGTATTGAGTTTGGTAATAAATAATTTGTTTAATCATGAAATGATGACAAGGCCGGCAGACTTTAGGCCAACACGATTAACCATCGTGCAACTTACTTATAAAATCAATTGATAAAATGAATATTAAAAACCTGAACGAGGGCTTGTTTAAGCACAGATTTTACCTCCTCCATGTCAAGTGGTTTTCCTAACTCTTGTTGAAGTGAAGTAACTTGTTTATCATCAATACCACACGGAATTATATATTTAAAATAATCGAGGTTAGTATTCACATTAAAGGCGAATCCGTGCATGGTAACCCATCTACTGCATCTCACGCCCATTGCGCATATTTTTCTGGCTTTAATTGGGTTATCTGCATCCATCCAAACGCCGGTATATCCTTCATAACGCTCTCCTTTTAACCCATAATGTGCCATCGTTATAATAATTGCCTCTTCAAGGTAACGAAGATATTTATGAATATCGGTGAATAATTGTTCGAGGTCGAATATAGGATACCCAACAATTTGCCCCGGACCGTGATAGGTTATATCCCCACCTCGGTTAATGGGAACAAAAGTAGCTCCGATAGTGTGTAATTGATCAACCGGTACCAATAGATTTTTAACATCACCACTTTTACCTAAGGTAAATACATGAGGGTGTTCACAAAAAATTAAATCATTTGATGGCAATTGTTGCTCTTGATCGGGGGAAGTTCTGTTTTTAAATTTCAAAGCAACTTTATCGCTAAACAATTCTTCTTGTTTATCCCAAGCCGGCTGGTATGAAATTAATCCCCAATCAATAAATTTTACAGGAAGCGACATCGTATAATTGCGCTTATTTGTATAAGTCTTTTAACTCAACCGGATTATTTTTCTTCTTACGCATACGCATGTTGAGTATTTCTACAAGCACCGAAAATGCCATAGCAAAATATACATATCCTTTAGAAATGTGCTGTCCAAAACCTTCGGCAACAAGCAACATACCAATGGTTAACAAGAAAGCTAATGCCAATAATTTAATACTTGGATGCATATCAATGAACTTACTAATAGCACCCGAGAAGAAAAGCATAATAATCATTGAAATAATAACGGCCATAATCATAATAGGTAAGTCCTTGGCTAATCCTACAGCAGTTATAATTGAATCAAATGAAAATACGATATCAATTAATATCACTTGCATCACAACATTCCAAAAGGTTGGATTAACCCGTTTACTTTTTTCCTCGGCATCAACTTCTAATAACTCATAAATTTCAATTGTACTTTTATACAATAAAAATATACCCCCTGCCAGTAAAATAATATCACGCCAACTAAAATTAAAGTCTAAAAATGATACTATCGGGTCAACCATTTCATTAACGATATAGCTGATAAACGACAACAAAATAACCCTAATGAACAACGCTAGAAACAAGCCAATCCTGCGGGCTTTATTTTGTTGTTCAGGTTTTAATTTTGATGTTACTAGAGAAATAAAAATAACGTTGTCAATACCCAATACAATCTCCATAATAGATAAGGTAATGAGTGACAGCCAAGCTTCAGGTTGAGTGAATAAGACTAGTATATCCATAAACAAGCCGCAAAGATATTATTTAAATATTACAACCTATTTGATTTTTTGTTTTTAAATTTAAGCCACACCTTTGCATCTTAAATTTAAATTAAGATGAGATACGATAAACATATTTTTGTATGTGCAAATCAAAAAGGTGAAGGCAAGGCTTGTTGTGGTGAAACCAAAGGTTTAGCATTGGTAGCATTATTCAGAGAACAACTTAAAGCTAAGGGTTTACATGGAAAAATAAGGGTGCAGAAATCAGGTTGTTTGGATGTATGCAGCAGAGGCCCGGCCTTAGTTGTGTATCCCGAAGGAACCTATTATGGGAATGTTACAAACGAAGATGTAAATAGAATTGTGGAAGAACATTTGATAGCAAATAAACCGGTATCTGAACTGGTATTAAATTTCGATACAGATGGAAAAATAGTTTAGCTTACATTAAAGTAAACGTAATTGGAAGTTTAACACGAACCTTTACATTCTTACCGTTTTGACTACCCGGATTCCATTTAGGCATATTTTCTACCACCCTGATAGCTTCTTCATCGCAACCATAACCTAAACCTTTTTCTACTGTTGCGTTAACAACTTTTCCTGCCTCATTAATTTCAAACAATACAATTACGCGTCCGGTTATGCCCATTTGGTATGCCAGGTTGGGATAAATTAATTCCTTCTCTAAATATTCATAAATATCGCCGTTAAATGAAGGTTGAATCTCTTCAATCAACTCAATTGTAGGTTGAGTAGCAGTTGCAGCAACATTACCATCGGTTGTACCTGAATTACCCGTAGCAAGGCTGCCGGTACCTGATTGAGTTGATGTTCCCGTTTCTGATGTTCCCGCTTGAATTTGTGGTTGGTTAACAGTTGCATTAGTATTGGCTACCACACGATAGTTGGTGTTTTCAGTTGAAGTTGAAGTTGCAGTTGAAGCGGATCCGGAACTAGTTTCTATTTTAGGCAGAATCAATTCGAAAGACTCGGTTAAATCAACCGGTGTGCTATTAACAATTGTTGTAATTGGTTTAATGGATGGAAAAAAGTAATTCCCAACTGTGGATATCAAAGGGATAAGCGCTATTAGTGAAAGGGTGCTACCAACCGCTTTAGTTATATTTACAGGATAACTTTTTCTAATGGCATATGCCCCATAATTTTTGTTTCGTTGTTCGAAAACCACCTCATCGAGGTTTTGTTCTCTAAAAAATAATAAGGCCATAGTTTTTAGTTTACCTTATTAACTCTAACAAAAGTATGTTTGGTATCAGTAAAAGATATCCTTACTGTTTTATGACATTCTATTTTAAATCGGCTATTCGAACATCATCCTGTTTTTTTACGCCTTTATCTGTTACCGTAACTGTGCAAGCCTCACCATACGGGTCATGTTCAAAAAACAACACGTAACTATTATCTGCCGCTTCATTTAACATGGCCTTTTTTTCGTTCATAGTATCCAATGGCCGAACATCATACCCCATAACATAAGGCAACGGAATATGTGCTTGGGTAGGAATCATATCGGCTAAATAAACTACAGTATAACCTTTGTATTTAATTATCGGATGAACCATACCATTTGTATGTCCGTATGAAAATTTAAAATTAACATTAGGATTTATTTCAGTAGCTTCTGTAATAAAGTTTAACTGACCACTTTGTTGAATAGGTAAAATATTATCTTTTAGAAAAGACGCTTTCTCTCTTGCATTAGGGGAAAGAGCTTCATGCCATTGCTCTTCTCCAACCCAATAATTCGCATGTTTAAATGCCGGCTCCAATTTAGTTTGGTCGCTACTTTTGATTATACTTCCACCACAGTGATCAAAATGCAAATGAGTTAATACCATATCGGTAATATCGTCACATGAAAATCCATGCTTATTTAAAGATTTCTCTAAGCTGTCGTTGCCATGTAAATAATAATGTGAAAAAAACTTTTCATCTTGTTTATTTCCAATACCATTATCAATTAATATCAATTGATTACCATCTTCTATTAATAAACAACGCATGGCCAAACTAATCATATTATTTTCGTCAGGTTGGTTTAACTTACTCCAAAGTGTTTTAGGAACTACCCCGAACATAGCTCCACCATCTAATTTAAATAAGCCTGTTTCAATAGTATATAACTTCATATAGAAGAGGGATTATCAATTGTTGCGATTACTTTTAACTCAATAGCTATTGGCGTTGGTAAACAGTTAATTTCAAGGGTGGTTCTACACGGTGGATTTTCAGAAAAATATTCAGCCCAAAGTTGGTTATATATTGGAAAATCGTCTTTCATATTGGTTAAAAAAACCGTAACATCAACAATATTCTCCCACTTACTACCCGAGGCTTCAAGAATTAGCTTTACGTTGTTAAAAACGCTTCTGCATTGCTTTTCGATATCATAAGATATAATCTCACCCTTTTCATCTAATTCAACACCGGGTATTTTTTTAGTACCTTTTTCCCTGGGACCCACCCCTGATAAAAATAATAAATGTCCAACTTGTCGAGCATGCGGATACAATCCAACAGGTTCAGGAGCTTTATCAGCGTGAATAGCATTTTTCTCTGTCATATTCCTATTTACTTAAAGTTTCGAATATACATATTTCCAACAGTCATAATACTATAAACTTAAACTTGTTTTTTAAAGGCTAATCTACCATATTAGAACTTAAATGAAGAGTTGCATTGCAGTCATTATTATTCTTTTGTTTTCATTAACGTTAAAGGCTAATGAAGAAAAATTCCTGAACCAATTTTATTCAGGAAAGTGGGCTAATGCTAAAGCAATTTTATTAGATAGTTTCGCATTCGAATCTTCCGAAAAACTGTATTATTACCACGGGTTATTATCCTTAACTTTACATGAAACTGAAATAGTAAAATGCTATGCCGATAGTTTGAGTAAGTATGCACATCAACATGAATATAAAAGCATGCATCACCTATTAAACACTTGGTACTATCTACAGCATAAACAATATGATTTAGCTGAGCAAGAATTTAAAAAGAGTGATGCCTATTCATTAATTGGAGCATCAAGTGATATAAACATTTTTAAAATTGCTTTACAAGGTGAAATTGAATTAACTAAAATACCATCACCTCATATCTCATTCGGGGTTATTCAACAAAGCATTAATCGCATCATGAATACAAATAATGTATCAAATACCATGCGTATGTTTTCAGCTCTTGATTTATTTGAATTTTATAACTCCTATTCGAATAGTCGGATTTCCAATAAAAATATTGTTAAAAACTGCTTATTACAACTCGATAACTTACATCATTTACAAAAAGGAATAAGCAAATATCATCCGGTACATGTATGGTGGTTATTGGTTAAAGGTAAATTTTTATTACACAATAACCGGGAAAAATCTATTGAATTATGGCTTGAAGCCATTGATATACTCCGACAAATTAATGACGGAATTTACGGTATATTTTTTCACTTGAGTGAAAGTATTCATAGGCAACTTAGCATGGTATATGAATTAAAGTATCAATCAACTCAGAATACTGCATTTTTGAATGATGCCATTATTTGGGAAAAACAAAATTTGTGGCTTCGAGATTATTCGGTAAACTATGAAGGATTTTATTTTCACCGAAGACAAACGGCCATAGATAATACCAGTGCTGAAAAACGATTAGCCAATTTACACTTCAAATTTTACAAACATACCCGAATACCTAACCACTTAACTTTTGCATTAACTTATGATGAATTATTACGACATAAAGGTATTATGCAAAGAGGAAAAAATATACCCTTATATAAAAATTTAAAACAAATTTTGTTCGTTGAAAATGGAGGTAAAATTAAGTATGTTGAGCGAGAAGATTTGCTAAATAAGGTTGTATCACAAACTAAACTTATAAGTCGTTATTTAAAAGCTAACGAAGCACTGATTATATTTAATGAACATGCATCAGCAATTCACAGTAAAACAGATTTATTAGTTCAGATAATGATGAAAGAAGATTCGTTTATCCAAGAATTAAACATAGATAAACAATACCTCAACAGATTAAATAATAACCTAACAATTGCGCTTAACAACAATGATATAAGAAACTATAAAATAAATGCTTCACTAATTTATAAACTAGTATTAAAAGACATCCTATTACAAATTCCGAAACAGGTTAAACAACTTTATTTTATTATGCCCGGCATTTTTGAATCGCCCCTTGTAATTGAAAGTTTGATTACCGATGAATTTGGCAATAATTTTAGCAACCTGAATTACCTTTTTAATAGTTATCAGATTTCTTATGCGGCGTCAATTACACATTTTATTCAACACCATTTAAACCATATCCTCATTAAAAAAGTAAATGTATTGATACCTGACTATCGTACCTCTCCTCTACCCGAACTATCAGATTGGACTAAAACTACAGCAAGTATCTCACCTTATTTTCCGTTATATAATATTGAACAACCTAATAAATCAGCTATCATTTCTAAATTATTAGCAGGAAATATTTTACAGGTTGTAGCACATGCAAATGGTAGTTATTCTGATTATAAAAGACCAATGATTTATACAGGAATTTCTGGAACTGACAGCATAATAACGGATACAGATATCGAACTATTAAATGGGAATACCACGTTAACTATTCTTGCTGCTTGCAAAAGTAATTCGGGCAGGGTTTCCGATCATGGCATTATTGATGGATTTACGAGGGCATTTTTAACAGCCGGAAATGCAGGTGTTATTTCAACCATTAGAAATGTAAGGGAAGATATCACCAATGAATTATTAGGAATATATTATCGTCATTTAGCCTCAGGGAAAAATTCGGTTGATGCCTTGCATGAAGCCAAATCAATTATTAAAATGAAATATCCAAATCCAATAATTTGGAATGCATTTATATATGAAGGTGCTCCGGTTACTTTTGCTCAAACCCTTGCTAAGCCATGGTTATATACAGCTACATTATTTGCTGCAATAGGTTTTGGAATTATAATATTCGGTTTACTCCAACTGAAGCTTTAGTGCTTTAATTTTTTGGGCTTCTTCAAAATTATGAGGATTTAATTTACTGAGAATATCTAAAGCTTTTTCATTTTGATAAAGATAAATATAGTTTGAAGCTAAGCGTATTTGTGCCTTGTTATGATATTCGGAATACTCTGGAATTTGATTTAACTTTTGAATACTTAGCACAAAGTTTTGGTTTAATTGATGACAAACAGCTTCATAATAAATTGCCGTATCTGAAAATGATTTATTGAATAACTCAGCAGCAATATGATACTCACCTTTTTTGTATAACGACATTGCCTTACTTAAATTTAAATCTTGATCATCCGACAAATAAATTGGTAAGGCAACTTCAGCAAAGTTTACACTCTTCTTTTGGACAATAAAATTTAAGATTACTCCTGTAAAAAGCACAATAACGGCAGCGGCAATGGTTATCCAAACCGGCATTTTAGTTGAAGGTTTGTTGCTAACTGGTAAAGGTTTTAACGACTTAATTTTATTTTGATAGGCTAACAATACACTTCGATTGTAACCATGTTGTTCCATAAACCACTTCAAGCCAAGTATTACATCATCATCACCTTGGTATTGTTTGATAAATTGAGTTGCCGATTCCCATTCATTCATTTCACCATGTTCAGCTATGGCTATAATATCTGCTAATGTATACAAAATCATAAATAAGGTATTAATATGATAATAACGATTAGCGTACTACCAATGTACTTCTTAATTTTATTTTTAGCGCTAAACACCTGATTTCTAACGGTATTGTAACTAATTTGCAACTGTTCCGCTATTTCTTGATGTGAATATCCTTCTTGATGTAAAGTGAAGGCCGCTTTTTCAGAAGGGTTTAATTTTTCTATAACATGATTTAAAAGTTCCTTATCCCAATGTCTTTCCACTTCAGGCAGCATCTTTAATTCTTGTTGATGTGATATTTCAAAATTTTTTACAACCTGTATATGTTTTAAAATATCTAAACAATAATTCTTGGTTACTGAAAATAACCATAGCTTAAATCCTTCAGGATTTTCGGGAAGTTTCTTGATTCGATCTTCAACCGACATGTCAATTAACTTATGGAATACATCCATTACCGCATCTTGTGATGCATCAATATCACGCAAGTATCTATTGCATAAAAAATTTAATTCCAAAGCAAAACATTCGTAAATATCGCTTAAAGGAGAATTATCCCCCTTTCGAAACGTGTTTATATCAGCTTGCGTAATTTTCATATTGATGTTGTGAAAATAAATTTAAAGCATGAATAGTACAAGCGTTTTTTCAAATCGTTTTATAATTAATTCCGGTAACCCGGATAATAGAAAACCAGTTAGCCTGTATAAACCAAAACCTTGCCCGTGGCCTTGTGCTTCTTCTGCCCTTGAAGTATTAAATGGTTGCGGGCTTTCTTCTTTTTACCATTTACATTTCTTAGTTTTGAATTAATGAAAAAACACTTATTGGTTGGTGTAACCGGAATTATTGGAAGTGGTAAAACTACTGTTTGTAAAATATTTGAATCGCTTAACACCCCTGTATTTTATGCCGACCAAGAGGCGAAAAAAATATTAAGTGACAATCCGAATGTAAAAGAACAAATCATCAAATGGTTTGGTAAATCTTCCTACATAGGAAACGAGCTTAACAGAAAACATATAGCAGCTATTGCCTTTAATCAGCCACAAAAATTACAACTGCTTAATGGATTAATTCATCCGTTAGTTGAACAAAAATTTACTGATTGGGCATTGTTACAATCAACAACCTATGTTGTTAAAGAGGCAGCATTATTGTTTGAAAGCAAAAGTTTTTTATCCCTTGATGCTGTTATTGCGGTTCAAAGTAATGAATCGCAAAGTATTGAAAGAACTGTTAAGCGCGACCAAATCAGCGTAAAACAAGTAAGAGACCGCATGAAAAATCAATTTACTCAAACACAAAAAATAGCATTATCTGATTTTGTTATCAATAATGAAGCCGGCGAACTGTTGCTACCACAAGTGCTTCATTTGCATCATTTCTTTTCAATCTAATTTTGATATATTGATACTAAATTATGGTTAAAATGAAACGAGTTCTTCTCCTAATTTTGATAAGCATAAGTATCTATTCAAATCATGTATATGCGCAAAGTATGGATGATCCGGTTCCATATTTTACCTATAGCAAAGGATTCGGTGTTCAAGCTCCCGATAGTTTATTTAGCATGAACATTAGGTTTAGAATTCAAAATAGAATTGCTGGCACAACAAGAACTTCAGAGGATTTTCATATTGAAGAATGGGAAGCTGTTGTTCGGCGACTGCGACTTAGGTTGGATGGATTTGTTTATAGCCCAAAAATAACTTACGTACTGCAATTATCATTTGCCAGAGGGGATTTAGATTTTGAAAATACCAACTTCCCAAATATTATAAGGGATGCGATGGTGGTTTATCGTGTAAATAAATTGTTTGCCGTTGGTATGGGACAAAGTAAACTTCCGGGAAATCGTCAACGTATTGTTTCTTCCGGCGATTTGCAGTTTGCTGATAGAAGTATGGCTAATGCATTGTTTAATATTGACAGAGACTTTGGTATTCAGTTTTATCATGAGTATCGTTTAGCTAAAAATTTTCCTTACACCATTAGAACCGCTATTTCCTCAGGTGATGGAAGAAATGTTTCTAGAACAAATGAAGGCTTGGCTTACGGTGGCAGGGTTGAACTTTTTCCCTTAGGTGCTTTTAAAGGTAATGCCGATTTTTATGAAGGTGATTTGAGTCGCCATACAAAGCCCAAAATTTCTATTGCAGGATTCTACAGTTATAATGATAGGGCTGTTAGAAATGGTGGTACTTTAGGCCGACCATTATTTGGGGAACGTAGTTTTCATAACTACGGTTTTGATGTGTTAATGAAATATAATGGTTGGGCTGCAAGTTCCGAATTTATTAAACGTGAAGCCAATTCTCCCTTAACCGTTAATCCGATAAACAACGCTGAAGTAAGTTATATTTATAATGGTTATGGATGGAACAATGAATTAAGTTATGTATTTAAAACTAATTGGAGTATTGCCGGACGATATACCATGGTTCGCCCTTTAGGTCTCATTAAAGAAAATAAATTAGAAATTCCATTCAACTATTACACCTTAGGTTTATCAAGGTATGTTAAAGGTCATCGTTTAAAGTTACAAACTGATATCACCTACAGAAACGCACTGAGTGGCAGCTTGGAAGAACGATCTAAAGCATCTGATTTTCAATTCAGGTTTCAAGTTGAAATCGGAATTTAATTCGCTTGATTTTTTTCAATTAATTTAATAAAAACATCCAAATCTTTAGGATAAGGTGCCTCTACTTGATATGCTTTACCTAATACTTCAAACTTTAACCTATAGGCATGTAAGGCCACACGCTGTAAAATAGGTTTTTCATTTTCCCATTTTGATGTTTTGTAATTCTTTTTAAGTTTACTCAAGTATGGATATGAACCGCCGTAAGTTGTATCTGCTACCAGTGGAAAATGTTGTGAAGCAAAGTGTATCCTAATTTGATGTAAGCGACCGGTTACCGGAATACAACTTATTAACGAATACTGATGCATGGCTTTTATTGTGGTAACAATTGTTTCTGCCTTTCTACCATCCTTCATATCAACCTTGGCTATGCCTTTGGCTGAAATGGATAAAGGAAGCAGTATACTTTTTTCATTTACTTTGATATGTTGGGCTGCGCGAGTTGGCAATTTCAACTACGTATATTATTTCCTGGAGGGGACTCTAATTGAGGTAGCTTTATGAAATTTGGAGCAGTTCATCCGCTGGTGACTTACTTTGACTGAATTTTTTGAAGGCCTTTTTTTCCACCATTGAAAAAAATCCGCAGGTTCTAGGCTTCTGGTACCTTGTTGAATTTCTGAAGATAGACAGTGGTCTTCAGAAAATACTCAAGA
>JALONK010000041.1 GCA_025454975.1 Bacteroidia bacterium | reverse complement strand
CAATAAAAATTGTTGGTAAACACTCGCAATTAAATATGTTTTCACCAAGGATTGGCTTAAAGTTCCGGTTGTTAAAAATTGTTTCAATTGTTCATTGTCATAACATTTTATCGCTTCTAAAAATCCACCGTAACCATAAGTGTTTAATAAGAAATTCTTTAAACTAAATGAACTGCTGCCTGTTCCCAACACAATTTGCTGATTACTGAAATACGTTTTAATTAAATTATTCAATTCATCAATCCTTCCTTCACCTACTAATAAATCTACCAATTCTTGATTTGATAATGTTGTATATCCCGTATATCCCATGTCATTAGCAATTTCATTCATGCTATTTCTATCCACTTGACATAAATTAATTAATATATCATTGGTTACTCCCGGATAGTTTGTAAATATTTGTATTAATACTTCATTCATACAGTCTAACATGGCTTGCCATAATTGCGCTTGACTAAATTGCTCTAATGCTTCAATTGCATTTCCTTCATCAGCACTTCCCTCCATCACTTGTAATGCATTGTATGCCATGTCCGGGTCAACATTTAATAATTCATTTAACGAATACTGGTTCAACACATTAAACGCCTGTCCATTTTGTACCAATTGCTGCGCCAACAGATTTGAAAACGCGGCATTTGTTCCTATATGTGTGTTTAAAAATGTTTGTCCGTGGTTGGTAAAAAAATAGTTGGGGCTTGCCCTGCATCACTCCAAGTACCAGCCAACCCTCCGTTTTGCAGCGCCGGGCTGTTCGCTTCAATCTTTTTTTCGTTCCTCAAAAAAGGATTTTCGCTGCCATCCCTAAGCCGGTAATTACATTACAACATGATATTTACTTTATACCTTACAATGTCAAAGAACAATTTTCGATTATTTTTTATTTCATTTCCAGTTATTTGCTTGTTAGCAAATGAATTTATTAGAAATGAAGAGTGAGGAGCAGTAGATTTTGCTTATTGAACATAGAAGAACCTTTCAAAAAATAAATTATGGTAGTTGTTATATAAATTTAGTCGAATTTTTACACTATCAACATCTACTGGTAATCTTAAGTATAATAAATTAACACTTTCGTTGTTGATATCATTTACGTATGTCCTATTAAAATCACTGATTTCAACCCCCCAAATTCCCGCTTGTTTCTTTGCGATAACTGAATTCTCAATTGATAAGGAGTCTTGAATCGAACTATTTAAATAGAATTTTGTTTTAGAAAAGTTTTGTAGTTCAAAAATAACTTGTTTGACCATTTCATGCCTTCCGGTTGATGTAATTTCTTCATTTATTTTAACATGAATAGATTTAACCGTAACAGTAATTGAATCAATCGAATTAATTCTGTAAAATTCATCACTGAATTTATTCATAATAATTTTGTCTTCTGAGCTGCACTTATTAAAAATTATGCTAATAGCAATTATAATGATAAAGGAGTGTTTCATTAATTCGACTTTTTATTGCTTATAAAATTTTGTTCCCTTTTATTAAAATCACTATATGATTTTATATGTAATCTGAAAAATTGTTTTACCAATTGAATTTGTGAATTGTGTATAACTCTTAATCTACTTAAGTTATATGGACTTGGATTCTGAAAAACTTTAATCATCTCATCTCCGTCCATATTAAGATTAGGTAGTCCTAAATTCAAATGCCCTTCTTGAAATCCGCCACTGACAGGCTTTCCTAAAATATCCATTCTAGCTCGTTCTAAAAATTGGTGCCAACCTTCATGTGCAATTAAAATACCAATCATTTCATTCAAGGTCATTTTTCCTCCATGCTTATTAATCATTTCGACATCTTTTTCTGCTTTTTTGATATTTAGGTAATTATTCTCCCATCCTGCGTTTTCACCTGTAAAAGGAGAAAGAAGTGTATTGCCTCTAATTGGCCCCCATGGTGTAATCATCACCATAGCATCAGTTCTGTCTAATTTCTTATTAATTGCAGTTTGATAATCAATTACCACTACATTTATATTTATGTTATTCTCATCAAATACCTTTTGAGTTTCAATTCTGAACGCTTCCATTTGCTCAGCCGTGTATACAGGTTTATTTGTAGTAGGATCAACCACTGAAAATATATATTGTGTTGAATCATCACCATTTAAATCTATAAACCAATTTGAATTATTTGCAAAAACAGCAAAAGGACTCTCTTGCTCTTTTACAACTGGATCCATGTTCCACCTTCTTCCAAGCCTACTATCATATTGCCAAAATTCAGCAGTATAAGCCCCTTTAAACACTTCATCATCTTTCATTTGTCCATTAGCACCACCATAAGGATAGCTGTTTGTATTAGCCACACTAAAACTTTGCATAGCGCTATGGAAAGGATAATAATTATTTGCACTTACAATGTCAGCGTTATTATTCGTCTTTCTATCCAACACAGTTGCTAAAACATTCCCGTTATATGAAGTTAACTCAAACTGTTTATACGCCAACTCATGCTGCATATCATAATGGTTTACACTTATACTGGTTTGAGAAATAACCTGATTCACCTCAAAATTCCCATTACTATCTATTCCATTAATGGTAAATGTAATGTTGGTTAACGTTGTATCTGCATTGTATACACCTAATCTACTGCTGCCATACAATTGCCAATCATTTAATTTAAGTGTTCGTGTAAATTCTAAGTTGCTTGCTAAACTGTTGTATGCGCTGTTACCAAAGCTTTGCTTCACCCAAGTTAAATAGTTATATACCGGTTGTGTTTGCATGTTGGTTATAGCGTAGTTAATGCTGTTAATATTGTTTTGTTGTAAAACGTACTGTAAATATAATACAAAGTTTTGTTCATTTAACTTTTCTAATAAAAATTGTTGTTGGCTTCCGGTAATCAGGTATTGCTTATAATTAGGGTTATTAATAAAAAACTGTTTTAGTTGTTCGGTATCATAACAATTTAATGCCTGTAAAAATCCCTCATAACCATCAATGTTTAATATAAATGTTGCAATACTAAATCCGCTTGTACCGGCAGGAATTGGAATTTGCGATACAGTAAATTGTTCCAACAACAAACTTACCATTTCATCATATCGCTGCTCACTTATTAATAAATCAACTAATTCAACATCAGTTAAGGTTGTTACGTTGCTATAACCCATTTGTGTAGCAATGGTATTCATTTTTGCCCTATCCATCGAACACAGTTGTGTTAACATATTTACCGCAGCCAATATTTCATAATCAAATAAACGAATTAACGATTCACTTGAACAATTAATTAAAGCTTCCCAAAGTTTTGCAGTATTATATTGTTCTAAACCATTCATCACGTCTTGCTCGGCTGAAGTTCCTTCAATTGCTACCGCTACTGCATAAGCCATGCTAGGATCAGTGTTTAATAATAAAGTAAAATCGTATTGGTTTAGGATGTCGTATGCCTTACCTTGTTGGGTTAAATGCTGCGCCAACAGATTTGAAAAAGCTGCATTTGCTCCTACATGTGTGTTTAAAAAATCAATAAATCCGCTTTGTCCGTGGTTGGTAATAATCCACTGGCTTATGGCTGCCACATTTACTTCGTTATTATTTATATCTGTTACACTTTGGTAAGTAGCCATAATATTGCCCTGCGCATCCCTCACATAATACTCTTTTTGCCATTGGGTTTCATCCGCTCCATTTTTTACTACCTTAACCGCCCGTTGCCCCATGGCATCATACCTAAATTCTAATGCCGCCTTTGTACTGTTTGCCACCCTTCGTATATGCCTTATTTTTCCATATACATTCCAAGTAATCGTATCTATTTCTTCTGCCCGGTCTTTAGCTAAATTGCCTATTAAATCATACTGATAATTGCCTGCTTGTTGGTTGTCAATATCACCTACATGCGCATTGGCAGCCTCCCTGTCTTTTACATGGTTTAGTTTATTGGTGCCTGCATAATAAAAATAATGTAAACTATCCATATGCAATGCACTGTTTACTCCACTGCCAGCCCTGTATAGTTTGGTAATATTTCCATTGGCATCATAAGCAAACGTGCTTAAATACGCAGCTTGCGCACTTCCGTTTTGCCATTGGTTGGTTGCAGGGTTGTAGCCTGTAAAAGTTTGCATACGCGTAATGCGGTTTAATTGATCATACCTATACACACCGGCCAATGGCGCTCCGTTTTGCATTAATGGTTTTATGGCCGTTACCATGTGGCTGATATTACCATTGTATAAATTGTTTAAGGTATTGCCTAAAATGCTTCCGTTAATATTGCCTATGGCTGCCTGTGTTGTATTGTGCATGGCCGAGTTAATAGGAGTGTAGTCGCCATTAAAATAACCCAAACTAAATCCATATACATCAGGAGCAAACGAAGGATTCATCTGAGCATGTCCGTCTCGCCCAATATCCCTGCTGCTGTCTAATGCATTTGAGTTTACGGCCTTCAACCATCCTTGTATGGTGTAGGCATAATCAATACCTTGCACATTTAGCTCGCCTAATGCCGTGCGCGCCAATGATCCATGTTTGTAATAACTATACGAAGCATCCGCATCCCAAATCACACTGTCTTTACTGGTTAGGGTTTGTACCAAACGGTTGTCGTTGTCGTAAATGTACCTATGAAAAAACCTATCAGCTTCCCACGGTTCATACCTTACCATATTTACCCGGCCACTGATTAAATCATAATGATAAAACAACTGTTTATACCTATGACTCACATCTTGTAGTTCGGGCATGTCTTGTATCAAAACCGCAACATTACCATGTATATCATAACTGTAATGCGTAGCATGGTTGTATTGTGTGGTGTTGTGCTCAAAATAGGCAGTTGTAGCCACTCGGCTTCTTAGGTATTGTTGTCCGCCGACAAACAAATTGTTAATAGTTGTTGATATAGGGTTATCATAATATGTGCGCGTAATTTGTGTACGAATACCCCTGTTTAACCAATTGTTAAAATACACTTGGTAATGGTACATCAACGAATCTTCATTAATTAATGGCGCTGTAATTTCACCAACCTCAGTTACCCTGTTTAATGCATCTCGTACGGTATAACTATATACATTGCCTCTAGCTTTTTGAGCGCTGTTTTGCGATACCACAAGCCTTCCTAATTTGTCGTAATAAAACCTGCTAAGTCCGGCATCAGGTGTATTTTGGGTGAGCAATAAGCTCAATGAGTTATATTTATAAGTGGTGGCTAAGGTGTGTTGGGTATGCACATGACTTTCAGTGGTATATTGCCTGCGGTTGTTATCAAGCAACTGGTTGCGTTGGTTGGTAAGCGTAAGGGTGTTAACACCTGCGGGTGGCACTGTTTTTATTAAGTTTCCTGCAAGGTCGTAATAATATAAGGTATAGTGGTATTGTGCATGTAACGTACCAATATTTATTTTTTCTTTTATCTGTGCAGCTTGCATACAAAAGTTTTTATAGTCAAGGGCAAGTGCATGTTTTATGCTGTCAATATATTGGTTGTAATAATAGGTAGCAGTAAGTTCAGCCTGTTGCATCAGTTGGTCGGTACACGACAAGCTTTGTGGCGCTTCAAGTACCAAAGGTTTAAAACACAAAGTTGGCAATGGAAAACTACAAGCATTAACCAATGCAGTGGTTTGTTGCAAACCATACCCATAATATAAAGTACGCATACCCGAAGCACCGGCTTGCATAGCAAAAGTAAACTTACCAAAACCAACTTGCATACCAAATACTTTTTGCATGTTCAAGGCAAAAGTATCGGCCAATACTTTAAATACAAACGCAGGCGACCCCACTTTATTAATGGTTAAGGTAAGCCATACCGAGTCTTTATTAAAGTATTGATAAGTGCCGGTATAATATGTACTATCAGTGCCACCGCTAATATAAGGGTTAGGTAATAAATGCCTGTACCTGCTTATGTTTACATTAGCACTTAATAACTTTTTATCTTCGGCCAACTGGTTAAATATATTCACTAAAGCCAAACCATTTGAAGTAGGGGAGTTCACATTCAGGTACTGCACATTGTTAATAGTTTCTTGAGTTAAAGTAACTTTATACCCATGCCAGTTATACAAATGTTGTTGAATGTTATTCACCTGAGCGGCTTCTCTAATATACGATGGTCTGTATTTATATATCGAATCATGAAAACGCAATACTGCATCATATACATCATCACAACTTACATTAGGCGCAGCATATTTTCCTAAATAGACTGTATCCATTCGTACTAAGGTTATTTTTTTATTAATAGCTGCACCGCCTTGTTCAAAGCCAATCAGCACATTTACATTACTACAAAAACGACTGAGGCTGTCAACTACTTGTGCAAATTCGTTTCGTTTTTTGGAAGTAAACTGTGGAAGATTTATAGGGTACTCATGCCATACCATACCCGGTCCATCATTAGCAAAATTTAAGTATTGCTGATGAATTATTGGAGATGCTATGCTTGTTCCAAAACGGTTAGTAGCAATTGTATTTAATTGTGTATTGAAGGCACTTACACATTCAGGTGTTACGCCAATAGGCATTTTAATATTTATATTTATATCGTTAATAGCTGCATTAAATTTGGTAATATTTGATATAGCTAAAAAACATGGTGCAATGCTCACCGAATCTTCTATCAATTCCATCAACATGATCCGGTCGTTTTCCGGAAGTTCATCCAGTTGAAAAACAACTTTAGCACTCGAGGATGTGCTTAGTTTGGTTTTAGTGTACCTAAGGGTATAACCGGTACGTTGTTCAATACGTTTTACTAAGGCATCAATATAATTAAAGCAATTTAAGTTATAGGTTAAATTTAATTCTAAATCACTTTCAATTTTTGCCGGTTGTTGTGGCATTAATTCAACCTTACAGGTTTGTTTAAAGCTTTCATACTCTAAATACGTAAGGTTATTGTTCAGTTCACGGTTTAAAAAATTAGTTACCATTTTTTCATACAACTCATGGCCAATGGTGGCAAATGGATAAATAGAATCAAAATGATGTAAGGCTTCTTTAAATTCAGGGCAGGTTAAGCAACCGCAGTTTTCGCCACTGCTCAAAGGTTCAGCATTAATAAGCATACAACTAAATACCTCTTGGCAGCTAAGCCAACCCCTGAAAGTGTATGTTTTGTTGGCGTCATCATCAATACCTTGAATAATAAAATAATGTTTGGCTCTGTTAAATTCACCCTCAGCAGCCAATTGAGCAATCATTTCGCGGTCGGGTCTTATTTTCGAAAACCTGTCAATTGCACCAAAACTAAAGGTGCTGTTTTGGGTATTTCCTAAATAGCGTAAAGAAAGGTGACATCCTTTATTATCCATATCACCAACAAACGCAATTAATAATGAATCACTTAAATGTTGAGTTTGGTAGTCGCCTCCTTGTAAAAACGAAAGAGTTGCAGGAATGTCAGTGGTAGAATATGAACCAAGGGCTAAACTGGTGAGCGTTTGATTATTTGCTTTTTCAGTTAATATTTTTTGTAGTACCAATGGCGTAAAAGCTCTTACTTGCGCTGTGTTTGGGTAAGTATCATCAGGACAGGTAAAGTCACTTATCTCATCATAATATCGGTTTAGTTCAGCGCACTCAAAGCTTATCATATTTTCGTTTACCGACACATTATGTCTGTATTTTTTATCGGTAGAGGCTGAGTCTAATGTTTTCCAGCTATCACACACCCCTAAATCTTTACAGGTTTTTACGCGTAAGGTAGCTGTTTGTGCTGAGGAGCCCGAACCCAAAATATAGGCTGTAACCACCCAAGCATGTATTACACTATCAAAACGGTAATTGGCAAACGAATCAATGTCGTTAAAAGCTATGCCTGTTTTGTAAGGGTCTCCAAATGATACGGTACAATTTAAAATATCACCCGAACCTGTTTCAGTGGGTATGCCAATACCAAAATGGCTAATGCCAATAAACTCAGGGTCGGCATAAATATTTCTATCATCAAGACAGTTTGCATTTAAATCATTATTCGGGTCAAACGCAAATCCTCTATATCCATTATACCTGCTCCAATCAAGTCCAAATACACCCACATAAGTAGGGGAGTGCTTATCAAGTGTGAGGTTATAAAAGCCCATAGGGTCACTACTTCCCATCCAGCTTGAATTTCCCGGTAAAGCGTCGGTTAATGATTTTAGCTTATCACTTTCCATTCTTCCGGTATACAATAATTCACTAAGTACCTCTACAAGTAATTTGGCTTTTTCCGATTCTTTTAACTCACAAAGTCCGGCACCACCTGCTTTAAAACCCGAAGGGGTGCAACCATCATTACCCATATACTTACCAATTAAACTATCGGCAGTTCCATTACGTATGCCATTTACAACTTGTATAAAACTATCTAGCTTTGATGAATCAGCCATAAAAGGTGTACCAAAAATGGTATCATAGCTATACGCTACACAGTTTAAATTAAATATAGGCTTACATCCCGATTCGGCAACAATATGAATGGTGTCTAACTGATTCTGGTTGTTTTTAAATTCAAAAACTGCAATAAACTTATGGCTCGATAATGGAATAAATTGTTTAAATAGTTTAGTTGTATCCGTTGAGGTGAATACACTTGATTGTGCCCGTTTAATGTCAAGGTTAAAAAATATGTTACAACGGTCAACATCATTTACGGAGTCTAAAAAGTTGATACGCCAGTCGGTTCTGTTTTTTGCAGCTAATGCACCGCGGTATTCCAGCTTAACAATTTCTGTGCGTACCCTTGTTTTATTACCAATGCCTGCAATTGTTTTTAATCCGTTTTTATAACTGGTATAGCTGGTATCATTAAAGTTTTGTTCCAAAGCACCTTTATCCAATACTTCATTTATAAAGTTAAGAAATGCGGTTCCAAAAGGTGTGATTTCAAACGAATCTTTAATACACTTTTTGCCATAACTGGTTTTCGTTTCTTGCCTTACTTCCACTTTTGGCGGAACAATTTGCAGCCCGTTGTTACATTTACAATCTTTACCTGATTGTTCATAATAATCATGATTGGCAGGATAGTTATTGGCTATCAACTCAGCATTACATAACATATTAGCATAGCTTGAGCCAAAATAATGAGTTAAAATTTCATGAATATTATGATAGTTAACATTAGGAATATTTGCAGGAACTACAGCAGGGGAGTAAACAGAAGGATACTGTTGATACACTTTTGCTTGTTCGCATAACACTTGAAAATCGGCTCGGATATTTTCATAATTTGAAGCGGTAATTAAAGGACAGTTGTTAAGTTGTTCCATCCAGAAAATAGAAGTATGGTAACATGAACTATCATCCCTTAGCACCTCATCACTTTTATCCATTACTGCTTGATTAAGGTTTGCATGGTTATTTCTGTCAATCCCCGAAAAATTACCTGTCATAAATCGCTTGGTGTATGATTGGTAAGGCCCTGCACTGCCAATAGTTCCATAAGCAGGATAAGTTATACGAGGTGTGCTGTAGGTAGCAGGTGCAGTTTGCATCAACGAATCAATAATGGTATTTTTTACATCATTATAAATTCCCATAAAGGCCTGCCAATACCTGTCGCGTTGTTTCTTGTCAAAAAACAAACTGTCAACTACTTTTTGATTAACGATAGCTTGTATGCAAGCATAATTTTCTTTTTCATCCTTAATCGGACTGCACAAGGTAATGATAGCTGCTGTTTGCCAGGCATCATACATAATTGAATTATTTTGTAAGGTGTAATTCAACAACTTTTCACTCATATTATTTTTAAGTGCAGTGTTAGTTGCAAACAACGGATCAATGGCATTTGCAAAAATTGGGTATCCATGTTTAAGTCCGGTAATTCCCGTAGGATTTAGATATCCGGTTTTAAATGCTGAATCGTAGGTGAAAATGTTTGACTTATTAAAATCATATTCATACGAACCACTCAACTTTTCTTTACAATATTGATAATAGCAATATTCCGGATGTAGTATTACTAAACTGTCGGCCCATGACGATTTAAACTTGCGAATAAAGGTAGTTGGGTCGGCTTTGCTTGCTAAGTCAACTACACCATTAGGAAACGTAATATAATCAGGCTGTCCAAAGCTGGTAAAGTGAGTAATTTTTTTATAATTGGTTGATTTTAGTACCGACACCAAACTGTCTTCAACAATCAAATCATTTCCATTAGGGGCAACACTATATTGAGCATATTGCCCTCCCGGAGTTACATCACCTAATAACAACTGATAAATGGCATCACAATAACCGATATCAGGCACATTAGTGCAGGTTGAGCAATTTTCGCAACTACTAAAATCAGTTTGGGCAACTACTCTTTGTAAAAAGGTATCATAAGGCAATACACAATTGGCTTTTTGTAAATATAACTCTTGATAATAATCAATAGCAGCAGGATTTAAGCGTAAGGTTTTAGATAAGCTGTAGGTAGAAGCGGGAAGGTGATTAATCCTAATCAGCGAGTCAAAAGCAGCCGTATCCACTATTGGATATGCTGCATGAAGCGCATAGCGTTTATTTTTTAAATCAGCACCCACCAACGTACCACATAAAGTGTCAGCAGGGTTTATTCCGGCAATGGTATCATAGTAGCTAAATACTAATTTGCTACATGCTTTATCAATTAATTTAATTTCATAAACATAGCTGCATTTAAAACAAAAATTGGCGGGCAAACATGCCTGATTAAAAGCGGTAGTACTTAATCGGTAATCAATATAAACAGGGCCGGGTTTGTTTAAGGTTGCTTCAAAGTTTAAACTTATAGAAGTACCATCAAAAATGTTTTTATCGTTAAGCCTGTTTATCATTAATGTAGGTTGTTTAATACTACTTAAAGAATCCACATTACCCGGTGAACTTTCAGCAAGTGAGGTGGCAATTACCTTTCCTGATAAATCGGTATAACTTACACTAATTTGTCCATTGGCATCTTTAATGGTTTGTTTTTTATAATGTTGTTGAAACCCAATTTCACTTCCAAATATCATGTCCAACTCATTTTGCATTGGTGCTGAATATTCATAAAATGTTTCGTGTCCACTACCTAGTTTATGATGTTTTCCAATACCACTTTGGCGTTTAATTCTTCCTGTATTGTCGGGCATATACTCCGATTGCACAAAGGGATAATTTTCGGCATCAGGTAAATATTGTTGATGTTTTTGTTGATCGGGATTTTGAGGTGAATAATACCGTGATGCCCCTGAATTGGTAGCTAGTTTACCTGCCGAATCAATCATACAAGTATCAACTGATAAATCAAAATCAACAGCCGAATAAGGTTTATTTTGAAGGTTTCGATTGAAGTTATTATAGTACTGTAGCGACTTATAATAGTTGGCAGTGTTAGTTATACTTACGGCCGGTGCCGGAACGATTTGTACCGCAGGTCGGCCATTATAATCGTATTTTGTTTCACCAACTATGGCAATACTATCCGAATTATTTAAGGTAACTTGTTGTCGTGGTTTTAATAAGCCATCAAAATAACCTACGGCATCCGATTTAAGGCCTTGTTCGGCATAGGTTATTTGATAGTTCCAATTAAAACTATCGCTTTCATGTGCATTAAGTTTTAATTTTAATGAGGCCGGCAAATTATTAATCGTTCCTTGTGTGGTAAGCAAATTCCAATCACTTATACGTTCAATTTGTTGGTTAACACTATCCGGTCTAACTCTTCTGATGCGATATAATAAGTAGCCACTTTCAAAAACATTTTCAATGGTGTATTTAGTGCTTGAAGTACGTATGCGTGTTGTGTTTTTATTAAATTGATACGGCAACATAAAATCAGGCTTTTTATAAAGATTACCTGCTTGAGGTTCATAAGTGGTTTCAACTATGGTAATGTCTTCAATTGCGCCGTACAAAGTGCTTAATGGAGCATTAGGATATTCAATACCTAAGGTAATGGTTGATGTATTTGCAGTAAATGCTAAGGTGATTTGTTGAGTGGTTGAGTTAAATGATGTTTGCGAAAGGGTATTCCCATTGTCATTAAATACCTTAAATAAAACCTGTTGATTAGCGGGTCTAACTTCTTTAATGTTTACGAATACTTTATACGTTTTACCAACAGTTACTGCAATGGCATTTGAGTTTATAGCAGCATCTTGTTTAAAATAAAGCACATCATAATCAACACCCCAATCATTGGTAACGGCGTTATACCAGCCATTTGGAATAGCCATATCGTTAAACAGCCATTGAT
The DNA here is from genome assembly GCA_025454975.1 of Bacteroidia bacterium. Lineage (GTDB taxonomy): Bacteria > Bacteroidota > Bacteroidia > UKL13-3 > UKL13-3 > UBA6183. Next base: position 14,532 of record JALONK010000041.1, on the reverse strand, counting down.
GTTTCGTAAAGTCTTTAATGAAATTTGAATAACCTCCGCCATAATCGTCTACATGTAACCATTCTAATTCAAAAGTAGTAGGGGCGAACACTTGAATGGCCGACCAATCAATATGTATTTTTCCATTATTTTGATTGATGGAAATACTGTCAACAGGAACAAGGTGGTTGTAGCTACTTTTTTCATACCTGTCAATGGCAATAATCTGCTCTATTTTAAAATTCTTTTTCAGCGCACTGAATGTAATGTTGGTATTGGTGTTTAAATCTGTTACAGATATTAGGGTGCAATAAAATTTATGTGCACCATAAAACCGGTGTACAGAGGCATCATTATATGAAGTAAAAGCAGCCGGATTATAACTTAATGGAATGGATACATTGAAGGTGCTTTGGTTTCCATTTTCATTAAATGCGGTAACCTGAAAGTTAAACTTATACCGATATGATTGGGTTGGAGTGGTGAATTCATGATTCACTGATAGTTTAATCAAGTTAGTTACTTGATTAACCTTAAAATGGTTTTTCCATGAAGAAGATTGATTGATTAGTTGAGCATACCTATCATCTTCCACAGCTTGCAGTGGTGTGTTATAGGCACTCAGCAAATGCCCGAAGTTAATAGTTGATAATTGCTTTACTTGTGCATGTAACAATTGGTTACACACCAGTAGAAATAGTATAAAGTTTAAACCCTTTTTCATGGTATATACGATAGGTTAAAGGTTGTTGTAAATGGTATAGTTTTTTAAAGCTCCAACACCAACAACACGTTTATTCTTTATTTGTACAAAACGTGTTTCATCAAAAAAATGCTTACTTATTGGTTTGTTAAGTTTATTAGTTTTACAAGAAACCACCAAATAAGGAGGTTCTTTTAAATCAAGTTCTTCTAATATTTCACTATCTTTAAATTGATAATGAAATGCGTTAATCAGGTGGCTTTTTACATTGTATTTAATCATGATTTGCGTGAAGGGACTTTCTTCGATGGTATAACTAATTTGATTTTCTTTATCGTTAATTTTAGCGATGCTCAATTTTTTAGCTTTAGATAAACCATTAATTAAGTCGGCAGGTAATTCATCTAATACAATTTCCTCATCTTGCACAGGATGTCCTATTGATATAAATTTATCTTCATGACTAATAAGAAGGTGATAATTCTTATTGATTAACACTTCTGTGTTTAATGATTTTTGGTATGAGTTTAAGCCCGACTTCACATAAGTTCCTTCCGTTTTTTCAACCAAAGTTTTTAACGATGCATTCGCATATAATTGATGGGTGAAGGTTACTTGAAATGATTGAAGGTTGGTGTAACTCTTGTTAATCAAATCGAGTTCCTTTTCCGGCGATAGGCTTGCCAATACAGTACCTGCGATAGTAATCCCTAATAAACTTAACAATTTTTTCATGGTTTAAGGCATTAAAGGTTTACGAATTCCATTTCTTGATTCTTTGATGGTGAATACACCTTTTTCGGTTTCTTTTTTGATGCGAATCAGTTTCCCTTCATTATCATATTCATAAAAAGAAGCAAAATTATTTTCTTCTAAAATCGCCATCACTTTTAAATGAATTGGATCATATACAAAAGTTCGCATACTTCCATCAAAAGGATGAATTCGAATATCATCAAAATAAGCACGATAGCGGCCAATATTTTCAGCTAATACTTCAATATATTGTCCTTGAGCAGGTATAGTAATTACTCCTTCTACTCGTTGCCAACCATCAATTATTGGTCCTGCAGGTTTTAAAACTACATCCAATAACTTAGATTCATTAGTGCCGGTAACAACCACACGGATGTATGCACTGTCGTAAGAATTTACCAATGTCCGGTCAACAGCCCTACCCATTACCCAAGCCGAAACAACATATTTACGGTTATTAAATGGCGAAAATATTTGTTGTTTACTTACCACCGAAGATTCATGATAAGGTGCATTAATACTATGACCTCCTCTGATCACCACTAAAGAATCAGTGAAGGTTTTTACACCGGCTGCATATTTTGCCGGAATACATAAACTTTGTTGGCCGGTATGGCTGTATTTATCCGTAATAATAGGTTTCGTAACATTCCAATTATCCTGTTCTATAGGAGTATAGTTATAATTAGATAATTGATACAAACTGGCATTGGTAAAGTTCCAATGATTATTAATGTTGCAACTAGGGTTTATTGTTAAATACTCCTCAAAATTGTCGGAGGCCATTTCATTAATGCGGCTATAATTTGCTGTGGCTGTAACCAAGGAGTGATTGTAGCCATATAATTCAGCACTATAGTTGTTTAATGCATCCACCTGTTCAACAGGTTGCAAACGTTTGTTGTATCGGGTAATAGTATTGGCCGCAATCCATTTTTTATTACCGGATGGAGTAATTCCCCACCAGGTAAAATCCCAATATGGAACAAAATTTTTGATTTTTCCATCACGTCTAACAAATGTTGTATCTCCTTTAAATGGATAAACGCGTTCTTCGTTAAAGGCATACTCATTTTGTGGTAGCCATAAATTTTTATCCCCGGTGATGTAAGGATTAAATTCAACGCCGGTTTGAAATACACAACTATTAAAGGTTTTACAATTGACAAAAGCGATAAAACATTGGTCATAAATTGTACCTTGTTGAGTAAGTACGAAATTACAAGTATCATTATTTTTCATTACTGCTTTTACATCTACAATCCCACATGGACTAACGGTATTTCTAGTGGGTACCAAAAACCTATCTACATCAATTAATTTACAACCAATACTAGATAGTGTAAAATTTGATACAGCAATTGAGGTTCTTAAAGGATTTGTGTGGTAAACCCTAACTGTGTCATTATTTAAACTTTGCCAATTAGAAATTGTATCTTGATTTAAAGGAGGTAATTCACCGGTTGTTCTAAAAACAAAATAATCATGTGTTGCTGAACAATTATAAACTTCACATCCATTTGATATACTTCTAATTCTATCAATTATAGGAGAATTGGCATAGCCGGGTACTTGATTCAACCTGAATTTAATAGCATTATTTCCGTTCAAGTTTTGGGTAAGTAAAACATTTAAATACTCAACCGTTTGAAGAATAAATGGCTGAACAGTGGTATCACAAACTTCATAGGAAGTTCCAATTCTTGAGATTGGACTCATTGGCCATCTTTGTTGGTAATTAACTGCTGTTGCCTGTATTACTTCATTCGTAGGTATTTGAATGCTGTTGTTTTGGATAGGCGATGCACTTAATACCAATCCACCTACCGAACTGCTTAACATATTTTTTCTTCCTGATTGTATAATCCTGCCCTTAAATTGGCCGGATACCGGTTGGCCATTATGATTAATAACCGCAATTCTAATATTATCAGAATATGCAATTGGAACCACCAAATTTACCCATGCTTTTATGGCTGTACCTGAACCAACCGGATTAAGGTATAATAGGTCGCCTGTTGTAAAAAAGTTTTTAGGAAATTCATCATTAGATAAACCAGAGGCAATAGTAGTAAGATCAAATTCAACATCTTGATTTTTATAGGCAGCTCCCATATTTCCATAGGCCAAATAGGCAGGATAGTTGAAGTTAAAAATCGGGTCATCAAAGTTATTTGTGGTTTGTGTAAGCAGTACACCTCCGGTATATTTATCATACAATACGTTTGAAGTGGCAATCATAGAGTTTTCATCCTCCACGATTGTTTTTTCAAGGATGCCATTTACCTGAATCAATTTGGTTACTGATGCAAACTTGCTTACCGACCTTTCATAAACAAATCCGGGCCATAAAAAAGCAAAACCAATTCCGGGAAGTGAAAATTTTATGTTTATAGGAAGTTTAACATTCACTTTGTTTGAATAAGAAGATGATGCATATAAACTACAATCAATTTCTTTTCCCACCAATTGATTTTGAATGGTGCCATTCTCATTTAATACAGGAACCGTGCTACTTAATTCTCCGTTGCTTTCTGTTTTATATATATACTTTACACTCGAAATTTTCGGACTGGTTTGTCCATTAATCGAACCGAACACATCAATACTTTTAGGTTTTCCATGCATATCATTTACCACAATTGAGTAGCCTTGCGAACCAATGGTACGTTCATACGTAAACATTTTTAATAAGGAGGTTAGTTTAGAGGATAATGGATTCTGTCCCACTAGTGATTTTTTAATCGGGGTGATGTTCACTTTTACCGGATAATCTTTGGCAGTATAATATTGATTAACGGTGTATCCCGTTCCATTTTTCGCATTGGTTTTACTTCTATTCGAAGTTACAGTTACTTTACTGTAGCCAACACTTGCACCGGGATAAAACGTTTCACCATAGGGTTCTTCCATATATTCTGATAACTCCGCACGCACCAAGTCACGATTAACGCTTGTGAAAATAGGTTTGCGAAATGGATTTTCTTCTCCACCTACTAGTGGCTCGTAAGCTGCTACACCACTGCTGATTATTCTATTGTTTTCTTCTGTTGTATAATCAAACTCTTGGTCAAATACCATTTCATTATCCGTTGCATCCATTTTGTTCCAACCATCTGAGAACGATATTTTTTTTACCCTAACACCACCCCCAATTTTAAATCCATTAGCATTGTTAATCCGAATCCATGACTCATTAGGCTTAAATAATCTTGCAACCTTTAAAGCTCTTAGTTTTTTGTATGGCGACCTAAACATGTCAACTACACTCAACAAACTATTGGCCAACCCGGTTAATGCGCTTCTTCCCGAATGTTTTGGTTCGCTACCCGGATTAATAATTTTATTCATTTTTATCAGCGCCATTTGAAATGCTGCTAAGGAAATGGGATGCATATTTTTTCCTGCATTCTCATCAACAGGTGGTAATACCCTTACATATCCATAGCTGGGATCTCCTGCAATGATTCCTATTTTATTATGATCAATTTTGCTCCATCCACTCACATACTCTTCCTTGCCTCTTATGTTTACTAACGCTTTAAAATATAAATATTCCAAACCATCAAAGCACCTTTCCTTAAGTTGTTGAGCAGTGCTAACTCCGGCAGGCAACCTAAAAACTAAATAATCATTCACCTCTTTTCTCGAGTCATATAAAATATCCTTACTTACGTTGCTAAAATTATTAATTCCCCCTTCATCGGTTGCTCCAACAAGGGTTACCATTTGCATAGCTTTTTTATCTTGAACATAGGCATAATCATCAGCCTCATATTGTATATCAATATTACCTCCTGATGGCAAGATTATTTTCTTCAACGACCATGCTGCTGCATAAGCATGATTTGAGTCTAATGGAATATTTTGTCGTACGTACGGAAAATCTTTGTTATTAATTAAATCGCTGTTGGGTTTGTAATTGCCCCATCTGTCATAGTTGGCTAAGTTGTAATTGGGGTTATAACCGTATTGAAAATGATAAGGTGTTTCAGCTCCTTTTTTAGAATTACCATACGTGAAATAAACTTTTTTTAAGGTTAGCTTACCATTGTTAAATGGAGTATTTGCATTTGTATGATTGGGTACATTTCCACATAAACTATAGTCATACTCAAATACAACCGTTTTAACCGGTGTAGCATTTGAACCGTTAATTAAACGATCGTTTTTTGCATATAAATTTACTTCATCCAGTTTGTATACGTATTGTGACACATCGGCGCCACCATGTTCTCCTTTAACACCTAATGCATCCAAGCGTTTAGAGGTTTTAAATTCTGCTACATAATTTCTGGTAACGATGGAGTGTAAATACCAAATTTCTTTTGTGCCATAAGAATAAAGAGCTTGGTTATCCAATGGCTCTGATCTTAATCCTTCTTGAAATTGTCCGGTGTTTTCTTCAATTGGCACCCTCCACCTGAAAGCCTCATGGATACGTGAATAATTAAATAAAACATAATCACCTAAATCACCATCAGAGGGCTTACCATCACCGTCTGAATCAACATAATTTGGAGACAACACTGCCGTTAATAAATACGAATGAGCATAACCGGGTGTGATGGTTTTGTTATAAAAATGATCTACCCCTTTATCATTATTCATTGAACTGTAATTAGGAGCATAACCAACCAAACCTCTTACCACATCAGCGCCTCCATCAGTATTAAATTGTGCTTCAATTCTGGTGTTATTGTAGGCCGGAATGGCATATATATATCTTGCACCATCAGGATTGGTTTGAACGATTTCTCCTATATGATGATTTTTTGCACTAGTTCCACCAATACGAGTTATTTCCGTATAAGCCGAATTGCTTTCGCTGTATGCACCCGGAAAATACGACCGAAGTTTTTCCATAATTCCCATTCTACTGGCTGCATCTTGCGCACTATAAAATGAAATATATTGAGCACGAGGTGTTCTTTGCTCGCCTGCATAGTTTTCTCTTAATGTTCCTACACGTGTACTATTTTTAAATGGACCATCAATTAATGTGGTTGTTAAGGCTCCGGTAACATCTTCTAGTTCGTCAAGTTCCTGCATTACTGCTCTATCACCACCTAGTTCATTATATTTATAACTATTAACCGGTGTTAGTTCGCCTGCTGCTTTAAAATAAAAAGGTTCAGCAGTTCTATTGTTTACATTGTGTTTAAAGTGAAAATCACCTGCTCTGTTTTTCATGGCTCCGCTGTTAGGCCAATGCCCGGTTTGTTCACCTCCTACCGAAGGTGAGTACGTAATACCAACCTCCACAACACCGGTTCCAATACCAACCTCTCCACTAACCACTCCAAGGTGATTAATTTTATGTGTTGATGCAGGGTCGGTATACATGCCTAAATTATCCCTGTAGGGCCTGAAGGTTCCTGCTGTACCTTGTCCTGTTGCATTAATAATATCAAAAGCATGATACGTAATAGGTAGATTTTGTGTCTCTCTTTTAAAGGATGATTCACGCTCCTTACCAAAATCCATTAAACTTTCTTCCGGAGTTGCATCTTGGGTATACATATAGCCATAAGCTTGTCTGGATTGTTTTTTCTTGCCGGGTTCAATTCCATTATTGCTAAATGAACCGCGCAATATGCCGGTACCAAAAGTTGCTTGTGTTGAAAATCCAATTTTAATACCATAGTTCTGTACAACTTCTCTGGTGTTAAGTTTCACTGGTCCTAAACCAAATTGATTTACCGTATTAAAACTAAAATTTGCTGAATGTAATAGTTTGTTAATGAGCTTAGCTTTTTTTCCTTTGTTGTAATTAATATCAGCACGCATTGACAACCCATATTTAGAATTCATTCCAATTCCAACGGAGTACTTCTTCTTACTATCTTTATTATATTTTGCATACCCAACATCAATATCCATCCCCCCTTGCGAATTACCTCCTATGCCAATGGATAAATTAGAAGGAGTAGTTACCGAGGCACTAAAGTTTAGTCCATACCCACGATAGTTGTTATAGGTTACCCCTAAACCAAACTCCATTTTGTAGTTTGACTCCTTTTTTTCGGATTTCGCTTTATCCTTATCCTCTGGTTTCGCATCCTTCTTTTTTGGTTCCTTCATTGACTTTTTACTTGTATCTGCTGAAATCTCCTTATACTTTTTACTCGCAAAAATTTTGTTCTCATCTTTATCTAAACCAACAGCCTCATTGGATAATCCTGCGAATACCGACCATGTTTTTTCTTCGAGATAATGGTTTTCTTCAGTAATTTGATCCCCTTTAAAATCATCAGGCACCCCACGTACATTTCTATTAATTGCACCAACGTTTAAATTCCATCCTAAGCCAACCCAACTGGCTTCTTGGTCCATACCAACACCACTATGATAGGCTATATTAATAGGATAACCTCCAACATCAAATAATGGAATATTATAATTAAAGTCGCCCGAAAATAAATCAACCATATTCGTAGTAGCTACCGGTTCAAAACTTTCTACTTCCGGCTGTGAAGGGCCTCCGCTTAAAGCAAACGCAACTGTAGGAGCTGCTATTTGAGCCAGTAAATTAATGGCAATAAATACAGAAACTGATTTGAGAATTGATTTTTTCATGGTTTAAATAAGCTTAACGGAGGTTAGATTTTGAAGGTGTTTTTGTTTGATTTTTATACTGATCAATCCGGTATTAAATACCTTATCATCGTATTGTAAGAGCCAATCATGTTGGTAATAGGTTTCAGGTAATTGAGGCACTTCAAATGATAATACAACTGTGTTTAATGGTGCTACACCATAGTTATATTCTAAATGGCAAAATGAACAATCGAAAGTATCTTTAGCAATGATTAATTTGAAATCTTCATTACCATTATTGTTAAATCTTTCTATTATTTCATAGGTGTTCTGGCCATTTGATGATGACATCACAGGGTTAGTTTTACCATCCATAGCCTTGATTAGAAAGTTGAACATTAATTGTTGTTGTTGTTGTTGTTGTGTGGTTGTTGTTTCATTTTTTTGATTAACAGCCAAAATGTATTCAGGTGATTTATATTGTAGCGTAAACACGAATGGAAACATTTCTTTTGAAACCCTTAACCCGTTTTCTTCTTGTTGACACCAAATTAAATATTGCTCTGCATTTAGTTTTTTAGTGCATGCCTGCAAGCTTAAAGCTATAAATAGTATACCAATAAAGTTATTCGCCTTTTTCATATTTTGTATTGATATATTCAAGTACTTTATCAGTATAATTTGATGCATCATCCGCATACATTAATGAGCCATTTCCGGTGGCACCAAAAATTATTTTTACATCATGTTCCTTTCCAAATTCTTTCACATACTGGTTAATCTGCGACCAAATTTGATTCTCATATCGTTCGGCTAAAGCACTAGCTGATTCGGTTGCTTCAGTTTGAAATTGTTTAATTCTGTTGTTCAGGTTATTTATTTGATTTTTCAACTCCACATTTGGTTGAGTTTCTTCCTGCATCACAAGCATTTTAAGTTGAAGTTGTAGACTGTCTAACTTATTTTTATTGGTTAACATTTGATTTTCTATATCCTTTTGATAGCGAACTTTCATGCTAAATCCTTCATATATTTTGGTATTATCAATAAAAACATATGATGTTTTAGTATTGAACAAAAAATGGTAAATAATAATTATCAGCAAACTTGTAACAACGCTTGCCAATGTACTTTTAATCATCATACTTTATTTATAATAGATAAATTGGATTTGAAATGTTTCTTTTACACCATTGTTAAATTGTATGGTGTACTTGGTTTCGTTTTTTAATTTATTGGTTTCGTTTAATAAAATTTCAAACCAGTTTTCTTTGGCTAAAACTTTAAGCGGTGCTTCTGAACGAAGTACAATATTCCCTTTTTCATCAATTACCGTGTATGATAAATCAGTAGGATATTGTTTCTCACTGTATTTAATTTTTATACTTTGTTTAATAAAATAAGCACTTGTTGTACTGTTTGCATTTAAATCAATATATGATTTAAAAAAGTTTATTTGGGTTTGATTTGAGGTGTCAACTTGTGGAGTAAATTCCCATACTTCCGACTTTGCTAGTACATTTGAAAATTGGTCGCTTGCAATTACTTGCCATGCATATTTTTTACCATATACCAATGGCATCATATCATTGGCATACAATAAGAAATTTTCAGTTATCCTTGATTTAGCCAGCATTGCCCTATTTCTAATGATGGCATCTTGTCGGGTTTGTTTGCCAATTATTTCACAAAGTTTAATTTCATAATAAACTTTTAGTTGGGCATTGGGTAAAGTTACAGGTATCCAACTTAAGACAGGTGTTAGTTGTTGAATGTTAGCTCCATTATCAGGTAAACTTAATAATAATGGTGTTACTTGAATAGCTTCAATTTTATCACAGGCATCTGTTAATACCTCTTTGTTTTGTGATTGAATAACCTGAATACAATATTCATAAGTGCCTGATGGCAAATAACCGGTTTCTTTATAGTAGTTGCCATATTGGCTTTGAGCAAAATTTGATTTAATTACCTTAATATTATCAAATCTGAGGCTGGTTATTGCTTGAGTTAATATTATTTTATCAGAATAAGCTGAATAAATTGTACCATTATTTTTGTTACTAATAACTAAAGACAATTCAATATCTATGGGGGTTACGTTTGAACTAATCGTTACACCCCATAAATCGGTTGGGGTAATTTGTAAGTTTAAACTTCTGTTTAAGGTTACATTTATTATTTGTGCATTAGCCGTATTTAAGCCGATAGCGAGCACTAATAATATGATTTGATTGTTGATGTGGGTTAACAGTCTTTTCATCATTAATAGTTATTGTGGTTAAAGTTATTTTATACATATTTACCAAATAAAAAAACATTAAACAACAGCCCTACATGATTTTTAATAATAAATTCATACGGTTATTTATCTGTTTAGCTTTGCTATTATTGAGCGAAAGGGCAATTGGTCAATCCCCAAAAAATATTAAAAATTTAGAAATTTTTAGAAATCAACACAAGGACTATCTAACTTTATACGATTTAACAACACTTACTTTTATCAATTCATCTGATAGTTTTTTTGCAAAGATGGAATTTCGGATGGTTAATGAAAATAATGATTCACTTATAATTAATAGTCAACTTTTAATTAATACCGGTATTTCAACACCAAAAGTCGAAAACGTAACCATACGTGGAAATATGCATCAATGGATAACAAAAGACAGTTTCTTGTTACCCGGTAAGTATAAGTTATTTCATTTTGTGAATGCAACAACAGATAGTATTTACTCATTCTATCAATCCTTATCAATTGCTAATTATCAAATTCAACTGAACGAAATAAGTAATGATACATTTCAAATTAAAACGATGCCGGCTACAACTGATAAACAACTGTACTTGGTTGTTTATAAGCATCAACAACCCGTAAATAGCTATTTAATCAATGATTCTCTATTTATTAAACCTCCATTAACCGATACACTCCACCAGTTTTACGAATTGCATTGGTATGCGCAGCAAAAATTAGTTGCAAAACATATTTCACCTCATCTCAAACAATATTCAATTAAAACTTTTTTATCTAAGTTAAATCGTAAATACCAACAACAAAAAATTCTTAAAGTAGGAGGGACAGTTGGCATTGAATACGCTACAAGTACTATCCCTTATAATGCACAACAGGTTCCTAATACCTATACTCGATATTTTTTAAATCCTGAAATAAGTATTTTAGGGTTACCGTTTCGGGCTCATGTAGTCCACACCACCGAACAGTCGAGTCAATTCCCTATGAATACATTTAATTTTGAGTTTGATGTTGACCGATTTCAAGAATTAATTAAAAATAGAGCTTTTGCACAATTGACCAAAGCCAATGAGGAGATTGAAGCAAATGCTTATGAACAAATTAATTTAGAAAAATCAAATCTAGACTTACACCGAAAGATATCATTAGATTCTATTCAATTAGCTCAACTTAATGATTCAGATAGAGTATCAGTTAATAAAAAACGAATATTGTCGAAACAAATCGCTGATAGAAAATCAACTCTCTCTTTAAATGAACAACGAATAGAATCATTACGCAATCGTAATATTAAATTACAGCAATTACATGCTGTTAATCGAACTTTAAATGCTCCTTCAGTAGATGATACTACACAAAAGTATATTCGAAAACAAAACACTAAATGGCTTTCCAGGCTAAGTAAAATTAATGCTTTTAAGATTGGCTTGGTTTATCCGGAATTTAATGAGTTGCTATACTCAGGATTACCAATGCGGGGGTTGTATATTAACTATGCATTAAACCGGGTGGAGTTGAAATTTGCTACAGGAAATATTCCTGTATTATTAATGAATCAACCTAACAACCTTAATCAGCAATTGTCTGTTCGCATGATTGGTGTTAAGGTGTATAATAAACCAAGAACACAAGTGATTAAAGTTGAATCGGCAAGGTTTGTAAACATAAATGGTAATCAAATTCAAAATAATGTATTATTGATTGGTACTGATTATTATTTATCCAAATCAGTACTTTTTACTTCAGAAATAGCAAAAAGTAGTTTTGATTTTTCTACCATGCGTGATGGTAGCAATATTAAATCAGCATCCTTATTTTCAATTAACGAATTAGAACATATTTGTTTGTCAAGTGGTATTCAAATTAATGTTGATCAAACACAATTTAAACTTACTTATAAAAGAATTGATAGAGGATTTCAGTCACTAGGTTCTCCATTTCTTAGAAATGATGCAAACCAACTTGATTTTTTACTAGAGCAGCAGTTTCATCAACGTCGAATAATAATGGAAATTGGCGGACTACTTAATACAGATAATCTTAGTGGTGCAAAGGTTTCAACAACTCAAATTTGGAATTGGCAGGCTAAGATAAAAATTAGGTATCCTTATTATCCTAAATTTACATTAGTGTATAAACCCATGGTTATTAGTTCTGCATTTAATAATAATTTTCAAATGAATCCCGAGTTTAATTCACAACAGGTGCTCCACCTCAATAGCCTATCTGTTCAAACAGATCATCAATTTAAAACCGGAACTATTTCGCACAAGCCAATGTTGGTATACAATCAATTCAATCAATATAATCAAACGCAATCTTTTACAGTTTCTATTTATCAATTCCAATGGCAAACAGATTTTAATAAGCAATGGTATGCAAACCTAATTTGGATTCATCAATTTAGAACAAATCCAACTGCTACATTTCAATCAACAGAACTAAATATTACCTACCGATTTTCCAAAATAATGACAAAACTTACTTCGGGTATCCGACGGGATTTTACGTTAACCGATGCCAAACGCGATGCAGTTTTTATTCAGGTATCTAAGTCTTATCAATCCTTTAGTTTTTCATGTCAAACTGCATTTGCCAGATTAAATGGACTGTGGGGGGATCAATATCTTGTATCTTATAATGAATATCGAATGTTTATAAATGTTGCCTATACCTTACCATACTAATTGTAAATTATCTGTTATTCAATAGCGCAATTTCTGCAACATTAGCCTATTCAACTTTATTGAAATTTGACTAATATTTGAATGAATTACAACGAATATTTCCTTTCTCAATTTTGGGGCTTGCCCTGCATCACTCCAAGCCACCTGTCATCCCTTCGTTATGCAGTGCCGGGCTGTTCGCTTCAATCTTTTTTTCGTACCTCAAAAAAGGATTTCCGCTGCCATCCCTAAGCCGGGAATTATCTTACAACGTAATGTTTACTTTATGACTTACATAATCAATGAATAATTTTCGATTATTTTTTATTTCATTTCCGGTTATTTGCTTGTTAGCAATTGGATTGTATTAGAAAGGAAATATAGAGTGAGGCTAACCATTTTTTAGTTATTTTATCTCAAATAACCTCTTTCCATTAATTGTTTGTAAAACCATGGGTCTATTGAATCTCTATTTTGCTTTATATAATTCAGCATTTTAGGGTTACCTAAAATTTCTTTTGTATCATTTTCGATTGAATGAAGAGTAACAGCCCCATCACCTATACTTATAAGACTGTTAGTACCTCTTTTAATAGCTATATTACTTGGATAATGGTCTAATCTATCAGAACAAAAACAGGAGTTACGATTAACTAATATGAAGCAAAATTCAATCGTATCACCACTTTTCACTAAACCAGATTTAAATCTTGATGTATCAAGTTGAATACGAAATTGGTTCATCGGCTCTCCATTCGTTGTAGGAATGTGCTTATGATTAAAGCAAAATAAATCTAAACAATTCTGATTATATGAAAACGCGTTTACAATTAGTTTTGCAAATTCATACTCATTAACACAATTATTTTCGTTAACAATTTTGAGCACCCATTTCGGATCTTTAAAAAAGGTTTTTTCATTATAGTTTGATTTTTTACAAGCAATGAAAAGGAATATAATAATAGCCAATTTATATTTCATTTTTTGAATCTTTTATTTCTATCAAAAATAATATCTGATTTATCAAATTTGGATATAATGGTTTCTTCATCGCTAATAGCAATAGATCTCCCGTTACGTCTTTCTGATGAGCTATAATTTCTAATAGAAGCTCCTTTTCCAAATGCAATAATTCTCTCTGTTCACGCGGACCTGTGGTCCGTGTGTTAAAAATAAACGTTGTGTTAAAATAAATTAGCTAAAACTTTTAAAACTTGTTTATTAAGATTCTAATGTTTGAATATATCTGTTTTTTTGAAAATAGAACTACATCTAAAACAGGAAAGTATTCTTACCGGTTATAATACACGGACGACACGTCCGCGTGAACGTGTATGTTAAAATTATTTCTCAAAACTTAATTACTAAAAAACACTCTGTTCACGCGGACCTGTGGTCCGTGAGTTAAAAAATAATTTATTCTCGGTTAATTCTCTTTACCACCCTGAGGGATTTACGATGCAGCGGGTAGGATAACTCATTATATTGACTTACGTGTAAAACCAAATCCACTTAAGTGCTTATTAAAATTATTGTAAGCATCCCATTTTGAGTACAAGTCAAAAGTAGACAATTTTTTATTTTATCATAGCAGGACTTTTACCTTTTAATGCTTTATGAGGTCTTATATT
>JALONK010000040.1 GCA_025454975.1 Bacteroidia bacterium | reverse complement strand
GAAATTATATGAAAATTGGACAAGAGTTTTTTCAGCGTGATTTATATAACTTCCTTAATAACAATATTACAACAGGTGTATTAAATGCTGATGTCCAAGATTATTTTGATGTGTTTCCAAATCCAACTACCGGTCGTTTAAATATAACGACTCCATTTTTAGAATATCAAATTGAAGTGATGGATTTAACCGGTCGTTTAATTTTGTCTGCTTCTAATCCTACGTTAATTGATTTGTCACAAATCAAAAAAGGAATGTATTTACTTAGATTAACATCATTGGGTAGGATAAGCACAAAGAAAATTGTTATGGAATAGCACTTTTATATTGGTTTATTGATTATAGGTTATCTGATTTTTGTTGCGTTTCTTTCAACTTATACTTCATAATTTTTTTAATAAGTGATTTCGGAAGCGGTTCATCAATTTTAAATTGTATTGCACCTTTTGATGTTTTATATGGTGTTAATAAGTTTTTAAAATATACAATAGGAGATGAGCCGGGGTAAAAACCAATATGTGAATGATATGCAGCATAATATATCATTGCTTTTTTAAACTTGAAGGCTGGCATTTGATAACTTATTCTTTCTTCAGCTTCGGGCCATTCTTCTTTTATCAAATTGCGTAATTCTTGTAATTGTTCTTGCACTTGTTCTGGAAATTTGGAGTGATACTCATCTACATTGCTATAGAGTATCTTCTTTTCTGCTGATTTGTTTGACTTTGTAGTTTTTATCATCTGAACGATTTTATAAAAGTACTAAAACTCGTTACTATTTTAACTGTTCAACAATTTCAATAATTAATTTTAAATGCAATTGCATTATTGATAGCAGCAGTTAATTGCTGCTGATAGGAGAGATGAAGTGCGGCATCAAGTACTTTAGCAAGCGAGCGGTTTTTGTAATAACCTCCATTTGTTAGCTTAGAATTATCTGACTGGATTAGCCATATCAAAGTATCAGCACCTTGCTCAGGGGTTCGCATCCATTTTCCCATAAATCGGAAGATCAATCCTGTTATTCCATCCACTTGTTTACCAAAATTTGTGTTTACCCCGCCCGGATGCATGCTATACACGCTATGTTCAGATTGAGATGCCAAATATTTTGAATAAAGAATATTATAAAGTTTACTGTTTGCGTAAGCCTTTATACCGGAGTAACGCGCAAATGAGTATTGTGGTAGTGGACGAATACCGGCAATTTTATGGGCATCACTTGATACAAAAATAATTTTGGATATTCCTTTGTTACTAGACACACATGATAATAGTTGTTCAGTAATAAACTGAGGCGCAATATGGTTAACAGCAAGTGTTTGTTCATATCCATCAGCCGAATATCCTTGTTTTGCAAAAAATGCCCCGGCATTATGCACCATAACATCTATGGTTAGTTCTAGTTTTTTTATTGCATCACAAGCCTGTTTTATTGCTTTTAAATTATTTGCATCAGCAATTACATAATGATGTTTCCCTTGTGGATTTATTCTATTCAGTTCTTTCAGCAATGCATCAGCTTTATCCTCATCTCTTGCCATAAAAATAATGTTATAGAAGGAGGCTAAAGCATGAGCTACAGCATAACCGATTCCACTGGTAGCACCTGTAATAAATAATGTTTTATTCATATGAATAAGGATAACTTTTTGCCTGTAATTTGTGCTTCAAAATCAATTAGCCAGGCTTTTTTCTTCAAACCCCAGCGATAACCTGTTAATGCACCTGTTGTGGCGATAACACGGTGACATGGAATAATAATGGCTAATTTATTTTCTCCATTCGCTTTACCAACAGCCCTAGATAAATTATCAGCACCTAACAATGTTGCAATTTCGCTGTAGCTTGCAGTATTTCCGGGTGGTATTTCCATTACCTTCTCCCAAACCTGAAGCTGAAAGTCGGTACCATTTAACGCTATCGGAAATGATGTTTGAATAAAGTTACCTTTAAAATAGTCACTCAACCATGATTTTACTTCTTTGGTCAAATCATTTTCAACATATCTCATGATTCCTGTTTCTTCAGTAAAATAAACTTCATGTATATGTGTGGCAGTAGCCTTTATCACCACTTTGCCAATCGTACTTTCGTAAATTGAAGTGAATGGATAGGCAATAATTTTCATACTAAGGATTAATCACACCTTTTATGGTAGCCTCTAATTCTGTTAAAGTAGAAAACCCTCGAGCTATGGCATAATATTTCGACTGATGGACGAGGATTACTGTTGGGTAACCGGTAACTCCCCATGCTGCTGTTTTCTGATACCAATCAAACGTAGTTTTTTTTACTTCTTCACTATTAAGTTTGGCAATAAAAGCTGCGGAATCAATTTGATAAGGTTTAATCAGTTGACTATATACTTGGTCATTTCTCAGGTCTAAACCTTGAATAAAATAAGCTTCTTGTATTTGATGTCCAAACTTTACGGCATCAAGTTGATTAAATGTTTTAAAAGCTTCTAAGGCGATAGAAGGTTTAACCGACGAACTCCAAATAGATTTTGTTTTAAGTTGATTGAGGTATGCATCACCAAACTTAATACCACTGTAAGACTCAACTTTATGATAAGCTTGTAAAATGTAATCAGCAAAATCGCCAATAGGACCTTCTCGTTCGCCAACAACCATACCTCCACTCACAATTTCAAAATCAAATGAATCATTATGCTTCGCAACAAATTCATTCATTACTTTGCCAAAACCAAAACACCAACCACACATTGGATCGTACACATAAATTATTTTATTTTTTACCATATTTTTTGGTTGTTTTACTAGGCTTTGTTTCTGCTTATCATCACTTGGATGGAAACTAAGCTGTAACAGGCAAATGAATAATATTAAAACATGACGAACAATCATGCGTTGTCTTTAAAATCTATCTTTTTATGCGACCCATCACAATAGGGTTTATTTGATGAAGCACCGCAACGACAAAATGCCGTAACTTTATTCTTTTTTACTTCGTTTCCTGCTGTATCTTTTACCGAAACATTTCCATACACCAGTAATGGCCCATTAGGAGCAACCTCAATAATTGTTTCCGATTCAATTTGTTGCGTTGTGCCATCTAAATCATTATTATAAAAATAACTTAAGGCACCACTCGGACATTTATTTACCTGTTCAATAATTGCATCGGTAGTAGATGCTTCTAAACTTATCCAAGGGCGTTTTGTAGGATTAAATACCTCTCCTAAACCTTTCCAACAAAGTGTTGAATGAATGCATTGCCCGGGTTTCCAAACTACAGTAATTTCATCGTTGGTGTATTTTTTCGTGATGTCTTTCATTAGTTTATCTGATTAAGGTTTCAATTGTAATAGTTGAAGTTAATATCTTATGGACCGGACACGCATTAGCAATTGCTTTTAAACGTGTTTTTTGTTCATCATCTATATCTCCTTTAATTTCAATATTACGAATAAAAGTAATTAATCCATCAGCTTTGTTCATGTCTACTTGTACCTCAATGTCTGCTATCGGCCAATTTTTTCTTTCGGCATACATTCTTAGTGTAATAGCCGTGCATGATGCTAAACTCATCAATAACAATTCATCAGGTGCAGGACCTGTATTGGTTCCATTCAGTTCTTCGGGCTCATCTGCAATAATTTGATGTATTCCATTACTGATGGTTGTTACATAACTACCGGAAGCATTTTTTGCTTTAATTACATTCATAATTAGCCAATTTGCATGGGTACATCCATAATTAGAATTTCACCAGCGTTTATAAATTTTAGTTCAAGTTGTTCAATATCCCAAATTCCTAAACCATCTCTGTTATTTAATAATATTCCATTCACATTAACCGAACCTTCTATTACAAATATATAAGCTCCGTTCCCTTTTCTTTTAATTTTATATTGGGTTGTTTTATTTTTTTCAAACTTCCCTAAACTAAACCATGCTTGTTGTTGAATACTGATTCCACCATCTTTACCATAGGGTGAAACAACAGTTTGAAGTTTGTTTTTTCTTTCCACAGGTTGGAAAGTTTTTTGATCGTAAGAAGGTTTAAGGTTTGCTTTTTCAGGGAACAACCAAATCTGTAAAAACCTTGCCTCTTTATCTTTATTGAAGTTGTATTCACTATGTTTAATACCTTTTCCGGCCGTCATTGATTGTACATCAAAAGCTCGAATAACACTGGTATTACCCATCGAATCTTTGTGTTGCAAATCACCAAATAATGGTATCGAAATAATTTCCATATTGTCGTGTGGATGCGTTGGAAATCCCGAACCTCCCGTGATAATATCGTCGTTTAACACCCGTAATACACCAAAATTCATTCGGTCGGGGTTATAATAATTGGCAAAACTAAAAGTATGTTTTGTTTTTAGCCATCCATAATCAGCACCACCCCTTGTTTCAGCTTTATGTAAAACCGTGTTGGGGGCAAGCTTTGAAGAGGTGTTAGGCAAATGATTAAAACCAACAGGATTAACAGGCAACAATTCATCATTATTGTTGCTCATAACAGTTGCTGCCTCACTACCTTTAATTGCAAGACCTGCGGTGGCTAACAGGCTTGCTTTTAAAAAGTCTTTTCGTTTCATGTATTAATGATTTATTGGTACTTCAATGATTATAAAAGATGTGTTAGGCGTTACCAGATAGTTAATCGTGTCTTGCTCCCAAATGCCTATGGCATCTCGTTCTGTTAAAGTATTTTCTTCAATGGTTAAGCTACCTTTGATAACAAAAATAAAAATACATTTATTGGTAGGATTTAAGGTATAAGTTAATTTAGTTTCCTCAGTGAATTCACCAAGGCTTATATTGGCATTCTGATTTATCCAACAATGTGCGCTTCCTTCATCATTAGAAACAATTTTAACCACTTTATTTATACGTTCAGATTTAGGGAAAAATCGCTTTTGATACCTGGGATTTATATTTTGTAATTTCGGTTCAATCCATATTTGCAGGAAATGCACCGGTTGTTCTCCTACATTATATTCTTCATGCTTTAAACCGCTTCCGGCACTCATAATTTGCACCCAATCTTCATGCACCACCTCACTATAACCCATTGTGTCTTTATGGTTCATACTTCCGGCTAGCATAACAGATATTATTTCCATGTTTTGATGAGGGTGCAAGCCAAAGCCTTTTCCGGCTTCAACTATATCATCATTAAACACACGAAGCAATCCAAAACCATTTTTCGTAGGATCGGTATATGAACTAAAGCTAAAAGTAAAATTACTGGTTAACCAACCAATATCTTTTACACCTCTTGCCGATTTTTTAAATATGCGGTTCTTCATTTATATGTTGATGAGCAGTTGTTCAATTGGCATTCGATTACTTCTTGTTATTTCACCGGCTTGTTGTCGTTCGTTTAATGCCGACAAATCATCATTTGGGTAACCTAATGCCGATATACAAACCAAGTCGTATGCCTCATCAATTGCCAATGCTGATGATAGTTCAGCAGCTTTAAATCCACCCATGGGATGCAATTGCATACCTAATCCCGTAGCTTGAATAGCCATGAGCATGGTAGCGGCACCGGTATCATGCCAAGCATGTTTATAAGGATTTCCTTTTGAAGTAGTTTTTTTAGCTAAAGTTACAACAAACACAGGAACGTATTTACACCATGTTTGATTTCCTTCTGCCAAATGATCAAATAACAATTGCCATTGCACACTGCCTGCGTGAGCAACGATAAATCTCCAAGGTTGCTCATTTCCACTACTAAAACTCCACCTGGCAGCTTCAAGTATTTGATTGATTTTGTCTTGTTCAATCGGTTCGGATTTAAACGCCCGAATACTTTTACGATGAGCAATAACTTCCAATACTTCATGAGCAATGGCATTTGTTATATTGATTTCCATACTTTTAAAGTGTTTAGTTTATTATGCTTGTTTTACTAATTGCACATTTAAGGCAAGTTTAACTTCATCACTTACCACAGCACCACCGGCTTCGGTAAATGCATCCCATTTCAAACCAAAAGATTTACGTGAAATTTTTCCGGTAATCTCAAAACCGGCTTTTGTATTGCCCCATGGGTCTACTGCAACTCCACCAAGTTCAACCTGTAAGGTTACTTTTTGTGTAACATCACGTATAGTTAAATCACCTGTTAATTCAAATTTATCGTCACCTTTGCCTACAAGCGATCCGCCTGCGAATGTAAGTTTTGGAAAGGCAGCTGCATTAAAAAAGTCTTCACTTTTTAAATGGCCGTCACGATCTGCGTTACCTGTGTTTATACTATCAATGTCGGCCGAAAATTGAACTGATGCCTGCTCAAATTGATCGTCATGGGTAGAAACACTTGCTTCGAATTTGTCGAATTTGCCTGTTAATGTAGTAACCACTAAGTGTTTTACTTTAAAAGTAATTTCGCTGTGTGCCGGGTCAATAGCCCATTGGCTTGTTTGTTGTGTTGTCATAAATAAAATGAATTTAAAATTGTTGTATAAAAAGTTATTCTAGTGTTATCATAGGAACATCAATTGCTAATACCCTTGCTTGAGTATTTGCTTTAATATTGAATGACTCAAATTCAGTAATTCCAATAGCATCGCGTTTGTATAATTGTTGTCCATCAACAGTAATTTCACCGTCAATTACCATCAAATATACACCGTTGCCATCCCTCTTTTTGGTATACGAAATTTCTTGAGTTGCGTCTAAGTCAACTTGATTAAACCATGCTTGTTGATAGATAAAAATACCCGCACCACTATTATCGTCATGAGGTTTGATTATTTGCTGCCACTTATTTTTTCTATCTGCTTCATCAAATCGCTCTTGTGCATACCTAGGCTCAACCTGAAATTTTTCAGGAATTACCCAAATCTGAAAAAGTTTAACGCCTTTGTTTTTATCAGGATTCATCTCTGAATGAAAAACACCTGTACCCGCACTCATTACCTGCACATCATTAAATTGCATCACCGAACCATTTCCCATACTATCCTGATGCGCCAACGAACCTTCTTGCACCAGGGTTATAATTTCCATGTTATCATGTGGATGCTTGCCAAATCCCATGCCTGCTGCAACTTCATCATCATTTAAAACCCTAAGTGCTCCAAAATGAATTTTATTTGGATTAAACCAACTTGCGAAACTAAAAGAGTGTTTCGCATTAAGCCACCCATGGTTGGCGTGACCTCTGTTTTCTGCTTTATGAATAATTGTTTTCATGATAGGATTTTCATCAAATTCTATACAAATGTATAAACAATATATGTATATACAAATAATGGCATAAAAAATTTATCCTCGCAACTTATCGAGGAGTAAATTTAAAGTATTAGCTTCCTGACTATCAATGTTTTTAAAGTTATTTAACCAGCTTGATGCCATGTTGTCAATTGCTGCCAGAAGGTCAAGTCCTTTTTGGGTAATACCGATATCAACCTGTCTTCTGCTGCTTTTATTTACTTCACGTGTAACCAATTGTTTAAACCTAAGCTTTTCAACTAAACGGGTGGCGTTGGAGTTTTTATCAATCATTCGTGAACTGATATCCGACAACATAAGTTTGTTTGGATAAGAACCTCTTAAAATACGAAGAACGTTATATTGTTGAGGGGTAAGACCAAATGGTTTTAACCTTTTTATGTTAGTTGCATCAATCCAACTTGAAGTATAAAGAATATTAATGATGGTCTTTTCATTCAGGTCATCAAATTTCTTTTGCTTGATATCATTTTCTAAGCTCATTCGTAGATAAAGTAAGGAGGGTAAAAATTCTATTCACTTGCAATTTGTAATATTTGTAAACAAACGTCAACTGCTTTCATCATATCCTGCACACTAACGTACTCTTGTTTACTATGAATGGCCATTTCTCCGGTAAAAATATTCGGACAAGGTAATCCCATAAAACTTAGGCGAGCGCCATCAGTACCACCGCGTATATTAGTAATAATTGGTTGTAGTCCGGATCTTTTATATGCTTCAACAGCAAAACCCATTACATGCGGATGGTTGTCCAATACCTGTTTCATATTTCTGTATTGTTCTTTTACATCCAAGGTAAATGAAGCGCCTTCAAACTTTTTTGTAGCTTGTTCAGCCAAATCATGAAGCATGTTTGTAAGCTGTTTTAAACCTTCTTCTTTAAAATCACGGATGATAAACTGCACCCAAGCGGTTTCTAATTCGCCTCCTGAAGCAACCGGATGAACAAAACCCTGATAACCTGATGTAGATTCCGGTGCATTGGTGTTGTAAGGTAACATGCTCATGAAATAAGCTGCCACCTTTTGTGCATTTACCATCTTTCCTTTGGCGTAACCCGGGTGAGCACTAACACCATGAAAAACAATTTTACAACTATCAGCACAAAAATTTTCTCCTTCAAGGTGACCTCTTTCGCCGCCATCAAGCGTATATCCGAAATCGGCACTGAGTTTTTTCATATCCACATGGTCAACACCTCTACCTATTTCTTCATCAGGGGTAAATAATATTTTTACATCACCGTGTTTTATCTCCGGATGTTGAATTAGCAGTTGTGCCACATTCATAATTATAGCTACTCCTGCTTTATCGTCGGCACCTAATAACGTTAATCCACTTGCAGTAATGATATCATCACCGATTCGTTCTTTCAAATATGGATGCTCATTTGGTGAGATAACGATTCCGGTATCGTCGGGTAATATGATATCACTGCCATTCCATTGTTTATGCAGTATCGGCTTCACATTATTTCCCGAACAATCAGGGGCGGTGTCTACATGGCTGCAAAAACAAATTACAGGGACTTTTTTATCAGTTACATTTCCGGGTATCGTTGCATATACGTAACCATTTGCATCCAATTCAACCTCTGTAACTCCCATTAATTTAAGTTCATCAACCAACAAACGGCTTAGGTTTAACTGTTTTAATGAAGACGGTACTGTTGAAGAATTTGGATCAGCTTCCGTATCAACTTGCACATATCGCATTAAGCGCTCGGCCACGGTGTATGAATATATTTCGTTTGGCATAGTTTCTGTTATCGGTTTCCAAAAATAGCACTTCCCACTCTAACAATATTACTACCACTGTTGATTGCCTCGTCGTAATCACTGCTCATACCCATACTTAACAGGTTGAAATGACTTGAAGAGAGGATGTGCTCATATTTTTTATTAGATTTAAGATTGTCGAATATACTTTTTAAATAATTAAATTCTTTGATAATTTCTAATTTATCTTCGGTATTTGTGGCTATTCCCATCAATCCGCAAATGCAAATATGTTGCATTGGTTTATTTAAACAAAATGCAAGTAATTCATGCAGTTCATCTTCATTTAATCCAAATTTCGTCTCTTCTTTTGCTATGAAAACTTGTAATAGCACATTAATCACTCGCTTATTCTTTTCTCCTTCTTTATTTATGGTTTCCAGTAATTTTAAACTATCAACTGATTGAATTAAATGAATGAAAGGCGCTATATATTTTACTTTATTGGTTTGAAGGTGACCTATAAGATGCCATTCTACGTCATCAGGCATCAGTGGTTGTTTAGTTAATAATTCTTGTACCCTGTTTTCACCAAAAGCTCTTTGTCCGGCATGGTAAGCTTCCATCAACAATTCAACCGGTTTTGTTTTACTAACAGCAACCAACTGAACATGTTTAGGGATTTGTTGTTTTATTTTACGAATATTTGCAGCAATTATCATTTACATGCAAAAGTATAGTTTACTCTTCATAATTTTTATATGGGTGTCGTGCAGTTTACCTGAATACAATCAGGTTCCTGCTGATGTTTTATCAGAAAATAAAATGCAAGACATTTTAAAAGACATTCATTTGGCCGAAGGATATTTATCAATCAACCCTTCACCCGGCGATTCAAACCTGAGAAAAGCAAAGGGATTTTATGAGTTGATTTATAAAAAACATGGTGTTACCGAAACTGATTTTCAAAAAAGTATGGATTACTATTGCGAACATCCTGTACTTCTTGATAGTGTATATAGTAAATTGATTATCAATTTAAGTGAAATGGAAACTAATTTAAGAAAGTAATGCCATACCCAAAAAATATAGAACAAAAGATAGAATTTGATCAAATAAGGGCTTTGATTGCCGAAAAATGCATTTCGGAAACAGGTGCTGAATACGTAGCCAAAATGCGTTTTGCCAATAGGTATGATATTGTTGAAAAAATGCTCGTTCAAACCGCAGAAATGCATCGTTTGTTATCAGAAGGACAACAGTTTCCGGCAGATCATTATTATAACATCAAGCCTTATTTAAACAAAGCCGGAATCGAAGGAACATTTTTATTGGAAGAGGAGTGGTTTAAGTTAGTATTAATGTTACAAACCGTTGAACAGGTATGTAGGTTTATGGATGATAAAAATGAGGAATATCCGCAACTGGCCGCCTTGTTTTCGGGTGTAATTTATAACCAACATCTTGCAAAACGCATCAAAAGAATTATTGATGATGAAGGAAACCTGCGGCCCAATGCTTCTCCTGAGTTAAGTAATATTACCTCAAAAATTGCTGCAAAAGAGAAAGAAGTGCGTAAAAGAATGCAGCGTATTTATGAACAAGCTTTAGAAAAAGGTTGGCTTGCAAACTCTGGTATTACCATAAGAGAGGGACGATTGGTTCTACCGGTATTAAGCGAGCATAAACGACAATTGTCTGGCTTTATTCATGATGAATCGTCGACTGGACAAACAGTTTATCTTGAACCTACCGAAATTCTAGAAAGTAATAATTTTATTAAAGAATTATACCTGCAATATAAACGCGAACGTGAAAGGATTTTAGTTGAATTAACCAATGAATTACGTCCGCACATTCCCGAATTAGATAGGTATGTACAGCGTTTAGGTATAATTGATTTTATTAGAGCCAAGGCTTTATTTGCTTTATCAATCAATGCCGAAATGCCCATTTTATCAAAGCAAATGGGTATAATGTTAGCCGATGCCATTCATCCTTTATTAAAGTTAAGTCACGCCAAGCTGGGTTTACCGGTAATCCCATTATCAGTACATTTAACTCCTGAAAATCGGATTTTAGTTGTTTCCGGTCCGAATGCCGGAGGTAAATCAGTTGCGTTAAAAACCATTGCATTATTACAATATATGATTCAATGTGGTTTATTGGTGCCGTGTAAATCACATTCTGAACTCAGTGTTTTTCAAGATATCTTCGTTGATATAGGCGACGAACAATCAATTGAAAACGATTTAAGTACATACAGTTCTCATTTAAAAAACATGAAGTATTTTACTGAATTTGCAAGTAATAAATCCTTGTTTTTAATTGATGAATTTGGTACCGGCACCGATCCTCAATTTGGAGGCCCACTTGCAGAAGCGATTTTGCATGCCCTCAATGATAAAAAATCGTTTGGTGTGGTGAATACCCATTATAGTAATTTAAAAAACTATGCTGGTCAAACGAAAGGTTTAATTAATGGTAGAATGTTATTTGACCAAACTCAGTTACAACCTTTATATCGTTTAGAAGTTGGACAACCGGGAAGTTCTTATGCTTTTGAAATTGCGCATAAAACCGGTTTACATCAGCATATCATTGCCTATGCAAAACAAAAGGTAGGGGATAAACAAAAGCGAGTTGATGATTTATTAATTGAATTAGAAAGAGAGAAGAGTCATGTTGAAACCCTTAAATCAAGATTTGAAGAAAAAAATAAGCAGGTAAACGAACTCAAAGCTTCGTATGAAAAATTAAAGGCTGAATTAGAAACCAATAAGAAAAAGTGGTTGAATGAGGCTAAATTAGAAGCACTTTCAATCATCTCTGAAGCGAACAGTACAATTGAACAAACCATCAGAGAAATTAAAGAAAAGAAGGCCGATACTACATTGATTCGTCAAATTAAATCTGATCTTCAAGAAAAGCGACAAATATTAAAAAAGGATACAGAGCAAGTAAAAACCGAGCAGTTGCTTGAAACAAAGAATGCAGCGCCAAATCAATTACCTATTGTAAAGGGTGCTACCGTAAAAATGATTGGAGGAGAAGTTGCAGGTGAGGTGGTTGAAATTACAGGCAATAAAGTTTTAGTAACCTTTGGTGAGCTAAAAAGTTGGGTAGATGAAAAAAAATTAATAGCGGTAAAAATTACTAAAGCTCCGGTAAAGATACAACAACAAACTAGTGTTGACCTTAATGCGAAACTTCAACAATTTCAAACTGAATTACAGTTAATTGGTGTTAGGGGAGAAGATGCCATGAAGAAGCTGCAAGAATATATGGATGATGCATATACCTTAGGTTTTAAACAGGTACGAATTGTACATGGTAAAGGTTATGGTATTTTGCGAAAATTGGTGCGTGATTATTTAAAGTCGTGTAGTTTTGTTGAGCGGGTGCACGACGAACATATTGAGATGGGTGGCGACGGCATTTCTATTGTGCACCTAAAGTAAACATTGGTTTAATAAATTCCTTTCCTTTACTTTGATACATGATTACGGTTGAACAGATTAAACAATTAGCAAGTAGTCAATTTAATCGTATAAGATTAATTAGACAACACTTGCATAAAAACCCTGAGTTAAGTTTTAAGGAGTATCAAACCCAAGCTTATGTAATAGACCGATTACAAGAAATTGGGATTACTCAAATTACAAAACTTGCAGATACCGGAGTAGTTGCCATTATTGAAGGAATAAATCCTGAGAAAAAAACAATTGCCTTAAGAGCTGATATGGATGCTCTTCCAATAGTTGAACAAAACAAAACAAGTTATACATCAATACATCCGGGTGTTATGCATGCATGTGGTCATGATGTTCATACGGCAAATTTATTAGGAACTGCCTGTATCTTGTTCGAACTAAAAGGTGAATTTGAAGGACGTATAAAATTAGTTTTTCAGCCGGGAGAAGAAAAATTACCCGGTGGAGCAAGTATAATGATTAAAGAAGGTGTTCTAGAAAATCCACAAGTAAACAGTATGATTGGATTGCATGTTATGCCATTGCTTCCGGTTGGCACAGTGGGGTTTCGTAAAGGATTATATATGGCTTCTACGGATGAGTTATACATAACCATCAAAGGTAAAGGTGGCCATGGAGCTATGCCTCATTTAAATGTTGATCCTGTATTGATTGCTGCACATTTGATAACCGGATTGCAACAAATTGTTAGTCGAAACGCCAATCCAATTGTACCTTCTGTTTTATCTTTTGGTAAAGTAATAGCCAATGGCGCAACTAATGTTATTCCTGAGCAAGTACAACTTGAAGGAACTTTTAGAACATTAGATGAGCCATGGCGAGCCAAAGCTCATGAAAACATGATTAAGTTGGCAACTGCCATTGTTGAAGGCATGGGTGGCACAATTGAGTTTGAGATTAGAAAAGGTTATCCGTTTTTATACAACAACGAGCATGTTACTATGCATGCTCAACAAGCAGCAAAGGAGTATTTAGGAGATGATAAGGTAGTAGATTTAGATATTTGGATGGCTGCCGAGGATTTCGCATTTTACAGTCAACAAGTACCGGCAACCTTTTATCGCTTAGGCACCCGAAATGAAAGTAAAGGAATTGTTTCAAGTGTACATACACCTACATTTGATATTGATGAAGATGCTTTAGAAATTGGAATAGGATTAACCAGTTGGATAGCTATTCAAGAGTTGCAGCGTTAACGCGCTAACATTTTAGATACGTATTTGCCAAT
This sequence comes from Bacteroidia bacterium, assembly GCA_025454975.1. Taxonomy (GTDB): domain Bacteria; phylum Bacteroidota; class Bacteroidia; order UKL13-3; family UKL13-3; genus UBA6183. The sequence goes on along the minus strand of JALONK010000040.1, from coordinate 14,372 downwards.
AATATCAAATTCGATATTAACTGCATCACCTACAGAAAGATGTTTTAAGTTAGTATGCTCCCAAGTGTATGGAATGATAGCAACGCTGAAAGTATTTTCGATTGATTTAACTACAGTTAAACTGATACCATTTATTGTAATTGAGCCTTTGTCAACAATCAGTTTTTGTTGATGGGGTTGAGCAATTGTAAAAGTGATTAACCAACTTCCGTTTTCATCTGTAATTGATGTGCAAATGGCAGTATCGTCAACATGACCTTGTACAATGTGTCCATCAAAACGACCGTTAACCGGCATGCAACGTTCAATATTTATTTCACTTCCGATGGATAGCGCATTAAGATTAGTTTTTTGTAAGGTTTCATGTATGGCAGTAACCTGATAAATTTCGCCTGCCTCATCTATATTTACTACGGTTAAACAAACCCCGTTATGAGCCACACTTTGATCAATCTTTAACTCTTTGGTTATTGGCGATTTAATAAAAAAATCTTTGTTGGTTCCTGTTTCTTTTATAGCCGATATTACTCCAGTGGTTTCAATTATTCCTGTAAACACGTTAATCTCTTATTAGTTGAATTGTTCCTTTTAAAGTTCTCTTTTTTATACCTTCTAAATAAATTTCATATACATCGCATATATAAAAATAAACTCCGTTTGGTAAATCAGTATTTGTGTTTTGATCCTTGCCATTCCATTCAATGTCTATATTATCAGTGGCAAATACCTCTACTCCCCAGCGGTTGTATATTACAATATTGATATTGTTTACAAAACGATAGGGAAAAGGACGTAAAGAATCGTTTTTAAAATCTGTATTTGGTGTAAATACATTAGGGATATCGTAAAACGGACAATTCTCAACACAAACCTCATTTAACGGATTACTTTCATTACCCACAGAGTCGACACCGGCCACGAAATAACATCCGGTAATAGATTTTTTTAGAATCTCTCTGTCGTCATTATATGAGGTGGTATTTTGATCAACTTCCGCTAATAATATATAGGGGTCATTTTTAAACAACTTGTAATAAACCCGATACTTTACAACATCACCCGCACAACTATTATTGGTTGTCCAAGTTAATCGGTTTTGATAATCATTAATACTATTACATGGAGGAACTACCACTAAATTGGGAGGACATGGAGGTACTGTATCAACAGGAGTTCCACAAATTTCTTGAGAGAAGTTCGTGTTATTTAGGAATTGGCCATCATAACGATACCTGCCTTTTGATTGAATAACATAACAATAAGTAATTCGATTAAATAGTCCTGTGTCTGCATAAGAGTTGCCTGCAACAGTAGCAATTTTTTCAAATACATTTGAAGCATTTTTTCTGAACACATCAAATGAATCATTAATCCAAGGTACTGTAAAATTCCAACTTAAAATATTTGTTCTATCAGTGCTGTACACTATTGCGCGAACGGATGAAGCTTCAAGTGTTGAGTCTAATAATGTGTTTACACCATTTACACTTGCGGACATAGCAATATAATAGCGGTATTGATTAGTTGAAGTATTTAAGAAGCTATCAATAAATGTAAAATCAACTATATCTGTAAAACTGCTGAAAGTTTGAATAAGTGCTGTTTGTGGATTTGAACCCGCAGTTTTTCTATTAATTCTTATTTGATAAGGTGGTTTATAGATATTAGTATCTAAGTCAATTGGACGTTTATAGTTCACCTCAATTTTACCGGTATTATTATCAGTTTCTATTACGCTTACTTTGGTAATTATAGGCAGCGAGATTAGTCTGTTATCGCATACTTCAATAGAAGCTATACTTTCTGATGATTTAGATTCAATAACGGCTCCATTGTCATTTCTTGCAGGATAAACTGTAACAATACGATAACAATAATCAACCAAAGCACTTAAACCGGCTCCATTATTATTGTCTAAAAACGAAGTACTGTCGGGGAAATTAATTGCATTGATTGTACCAATAAGTTTAAACCCAACCTCATCAGGTATTCCTGTTTGGCAAGCAGCAGGTTTCCAACCGCTACTATCTATTCTTCTGTAGATTAAGTAATTGCCGGCAAGTCGGCAAGTATCTCGATTCCACGTTAGTAGGAATCCCCTTTTTTGTTCTTGAATTTTCAGGTTATTAATTGGAGGACCGATAACCTTTACAAAAAAACTATTTTGGCTAACGGCGATATCCCCAATTACATCATCGCGAATTTCGAAGATGGTTTGCCATGGATTATACCTGATTTGATTACATGAAGGTTTCCATTCAAATAAGGTACTGACATTGCCAAAACCGGTTGCAGGGTTTGGATAAAATATTGCGACATTATTAACTATGAATGGACCTCCGAATCCAAATAAACCAAGGCGTTGTCCCGGATTAGGATCTGACCCGGAAATGATACGCCGAATGGTATCTCCAACCACAACGCATCCATCAGGAATATCATTAATAGTAGGTGTTAAATTAGTACATCTATCAATAATATTGATTTGCATGTCTCTGGTAACTGTGCCAATAAGTTTACCATTTCTAAATTCTTTAATAACAAATGCTACGTTATAAATTCCTGCCAACAATGGTTTACTCCAAAATAATTGGCCATTAAACAAACCAAGGCTAAACTCTTTATCCGATCTAGGGTCGGAATAGTTCGGAACAGGTTCGCCACCTTGTTGTTTAGGAACTGTGAGTTCAAATACTAAACTATCTCCATCAGGGTCGTATGCTGCCGGGTTATGGTAAAAATCCCTTTCTAAACAACCTTCATCCAATGGTGGTTTGGTTAATATTGGCGAACGGTTATTACCTAATTGTGAATTAATGGTGAAGGTTGATTCTACATAAAATGCGATATTTTGCGTGTTACCGAAATTGATATTTAAAATCATATTAACACGGTTAACATCAAATATGCTTACTTTATATTCTCCATCAGAGCGATAGGTATGAGTGGAAACATATACGTTACGTACAACTTTAGATGATAATGGATTTCGGGTAGTTCTTCTAACTAATTCTTTAGTTCCATCACCATAATCAACTTCAATTTCAATAGTAGCCGGATCTGCATCGGAAGAAGGGTCGGTATAAGTAATAGCAATAATACGATATAGCCTACCATTAATTTGTTCGAATAAAATTTCTCCCGCACGATAGTGTGTTGCATTTACCTGTAAAAAACAAAACATGCCCAAAATGAAGGTGAGAACTCGCCAAGCAAATTTAAGGTTATTAAAAAGAATGAAGTTATTGCTCATCTTATATGGATACAAAAATAAGATTATTAAAGTTATACAAAGGTTGCAAAAAAAATCCCATTATTTATCAATAACGGGATTTTACATAATAATATTACAAAGCTGTTATACCTTTTGTGATGAAAGTTGAGCACCTATAAAGTCTCTGTTCATTCTAGCTATGTTAGATAAAGATATACCTTTAGGGCATTCCGCTTCGCAGGCTCCGGTATTCGTACATGAACCAAAACCTTCTGCATCCATTTGAGCTACCATGTTAAGCACCCTTTGGTTACGTTCTGGTTGACCTTGAGGTAACAAAGCAAACTGTGAAATTTTAGCTGAAACAAACAACATTGCAGAAGCATTTTTACAAGCTGCTACGCATGCTCCACAGCCAATGCACATAGCAGCAGCGAATGAAGCATCAGCATCGTCTTTACCTATTGGTGTTGCATTCGCATCTTGTGCATTTCCTGTATTTACCGAAATAAAACCACCTGATGCAATAATTCTATCAAATGCTGAACGATCTACAGCTAAATCTTTAATTACAGGAAATGCCTTTGCTCTCCAAGGTTCAACTACAATTGTATCGCCGGTTTTAAACGAACGCATGTGCAGTTGGCAAGTAGTAACTCCTTGCAATGGTCCGTGTGGACGTCCGTTTATAAACATGCTGCACATTCCACAAATTCCCTCACGGCAATCGTGGTCAAAAGCTACAGGTTCTTTACCATCATTGATAAGCTTTTCGTTAAGCACATCAAACATTTCCAAGAAACTCATATCAGGTGAAATGTCCTGTACCGGATAAGTTTCAAACCTTCCTTTATCACTTTTATTTTTTTGTCTCCACACTTTCAGTGTTAGATTCATATTTCCGCTCATATTTCTGTTAAATTATCAGGTTAAAGATATTGACTATTTATAGCTACGTTGAGCAATTTTAATATTCTCATATTTTAATTCTTCCTTGTGTAATTCCCAATCAACACCCGGTTTAAACTCCCAAGCCGAAACATAGCTAAAGTTTTCGTCATCGCGCAATGCTTCGCCTTCTTCAGTTTGGTATTCTTCACGGAAGTGACCTCCACAACTTTCATTTCTGTTTAATGCATCACGGCACATCAACTCACCTAATTCAATAAAATCGGCAACCCTTCCGGCTTTTTCTAACTCAGGATTAAATTCGTTTAAATCTCCCGGAATACGAACGTCTGACCAAAACTCGCTTCTTAATTGTTGAATATCGGTTATTGCTTGCTTCAATCCTTCTGCATTACGGGCCATACCGCATTTGTCCCACATAATTTTACCTAAACGTTTGTGGAAATAATCAACCGACTTCGACCCTTTTATTGACATGAGCTTTTGAAGGGTTTCTGATACTGATTTTTCTGCTGCTACAAACGCTTCGTGATCAGGGTTAATATTTCCGGTTCTTATTTCGTTTGATAAATATGCACCAATGGTATAAGGAATTACAAAATATCCATCAGCTAATCCTTGCATTAATGCAGAAGCTCCTAAACGATTTGCACCATGATCGCTAAAATTAGCTTCACCTAAAGCATATAAACCGGGTACTGTTGTCATTAAATTATAATCAACCCAAAGACCTCCCATAGTGTAATGTACTGCAGGATAAATCATCATTGGATTTTCATAAGGATTAACTCCGGTAATTTGATGATACATGTCAAAAAGGTTACCATATTGCTCTTTAACTACTGCTTTTCCTAATTCAGTAAGTTGGGCTTCGGTTGGATTTGTAATACCTTTTTTAGCTGCTTCTTTTTTACCATACTTATATTTCATATTATGAGCAAAGTCAAGGTAAACAGCTTCTCCTGTTTGGTTTACTCCAAAACCTGCATCACAACGCTCTTTTGCAGCTCTTGAAGCCACATCGCGAGGCACCAAATTACCGAATGCAGGATATCTGCGTTCCAAATAATAATCTCTGTCTTCTTCTTTTAAATCATTTGGGTTTAACCTACCTTCCCTTATAGCTGCTGCATCTTCCTTCTTTTTTGGGACCCAAATTCTTCCATCGTTTCTTAACGATTCACTCATCAAGGTTAATTTTGATTGGTGGTCGCCTGATACCGGAATACAAGTAGGATGTATTTGTGTAAAGCATGGATTACCGAAAAATGCTCCTCTCTTGTGTGCTTTCCATGCAGCTGTTACATTACTACCCATGGCATTGGTACTTAAGAAAAATACGTTTCCGTAACCTCCGGTGCATAATAACACAGCATGTGCAGTATGACGTTCAATTTTACCACTGATTAAATCTCGTGCTATAATCCCTCTGCATTTTCCGTCAATGATTACTACGTCAAGCATTTCATGACGTGTGTACATGCTTACAGCACCTAAACCAATTTGACGTTGAAGCGCACTGTAAGCGCCCAACAATAATTGTTGTCCTGTTTGACCGGCTGCATAAAAAGTACGTTTAACCTGTGTACCACCAAACGATCGGTTATCTAACATTCCTCCGTATTCGCGAGCAAAAGGAACACCTTGAGCCACACATTGGTCAATAATATTTGCACTAACTTCAGCCAAACGATATACATTTGACTCACGAGCGCGGTAATCACCTCCTTTAATGGTATCGTAAAACAGCCTGTAAACGCTGTCGCCATCGTTTTGGTAATTTTTTGCTGCATTGATACCACCTTGAGCAGCAATACTATGTGCCCTGCGTGGCGAATCTTGAAAGCAGAATACTTTTACCTTATATCCTAATTCCGATAACGAAGCCGCAGCTGATGAACCTGCAAGGCCCGAACCTACTACAATTACTTCTAAATTACGCTTGTTGGCAGGATTTACCAACGGAACCGTAGAACGATATTTTGTCCACTTTTGTTCAAGCGCCCCATCAGGGATTTTAGCATCTATTTTGTTTGCTGACATATATTGATGGAATTAATTATTTAATTAATAAGAAATAAATAGGCATGGCTGCAAATAAAGCAGGTACCAAAATTGAAAATACCCATAAGCCTAGAAACTTAATTGCCGGCGAATACCTGGGGTGATTTAATCCAATTGACTGAAAACCACTTTGGAATCCGTGAAACAAGTGAAAGCCAATTGCAAACATAGCTAGTATGTAAACCATAACTAAAAAAGGATTCTCGAATTCTTCACTTACCTCCTCATACAAATCCTTAACAATAATTATTTTGTTATTTCCTTCCACATATTCTTCTTTTTTACTATTGATTGTTAATGGTTCTCCTGCTTCACTTAAGTAACGTTCAAATTTAACTTCACCTGTCGACATGTTTTCAGTGTATTTAGCATAAGGAATATTACCGAATTTATACTCATACCAAAAATCACTCATGTGTACTACAATAAATACCAAAATAATGGTACCTAAAACACCCATACTTCTGCTTGTCCAATGACTGTTGGCTTTACCATTGATTACTGCATAGCCCACAGGACGTGCAATTTTATTTTTGTAAGCCAGTTGTAATCCTTTAAAAGCATGAAACAAAATGCTGAAATACAATAAATATGAAACTGTTTTAATGAGGGGATTAGTTGTCATAAACACGCTGTACAAATTAAAGGCAAGTCCATTGTCATTTTTAAATAACTGTAAGTTACCAATAACATGCACAACTAAAAAGGTGCAAAGAAACAATCCCGTTAAGGCAAGAATTAACTTCTGGCCGATAGAAGAAGCAAACATTTTGGAAAACCAATTCATAGTGTTATATATACTTATATGTTAATTACGCGCAAATTTATTATTCCATGCTATTTATCCTATTTCACTAATCCACATCATGTTATTTAAAATTGTTCTAAACGTTTGAGTGAATTACCTTCTTAAACTGATTATCTAACACTTATCAGGCCTTTGTGGTTTTAATTAAGTAAACATGATTTTAATTAGTTATGATTGATGTGTATAAGTTAATAAACAAGATGGTAATAGAAATTTAGAGGATGTAAATTGCCCGATTATAATTATACCACAACTTGTACCGATTTATTCTAAGGTTTTTATTTCTAATTGATGCTGAAAAAGTGCATTATTTTACACTTAATACATTTAGGTGGTTGCTTAATATTCCATTCGTTTATTTGCTATGTAGAAGAATGTTTTATGCTGAAAATCCCGTTAATTTTTTGGGTATAAACTTTCCAAATCGGGTAGGATTGGCAGCAGGTTTTGATAAAAATGCAAAATACTTAAAAGAATTTATGGCCCTTGGTTTTGGTAGTGTTGAAATAGGTACTGTAACCCCATTACCACAATTTGGAAACGAAAAACCAAGGTTGTTTAGGCTTATTAAAGACGAAGCTATTATTAACCGTATGGGTTTTAATAATGATGGTGCTGATGCTATTGCAGCTCGTTTAGCTTCACGTCCTAAGGGATTGGTGGTTGGTGGTAATATAGGAAAGAATAAAGTTACACCAAACGAAAATGCCAAGGATGATTACATAATTTGTTTTCAAAAATTATATACTCTAGTAGATTATTTCGTAGTAAATGTGAGTTCGCCAAATACACCAAATTTAAGGGCCTTACAAGATAAAGGACCTTTGAGTGAAATATTAACTGCTTTGGTAGACTTACGTATAACTTTTAATAAAGAAGGGAAGGGGTTTAAACCCATTTTATTAAAAATTGCCCCTGATTTATCTGTTGAACAAATTGATGATGTGATTGATATTGTTCAAACTACAAAAATAGATGGTCTGGTAGCGACAAATACAACCATATCAAGAGCGGGATTAATAAGTGACAATAAATTAGTAGAACACATTGGTGCAGGGGGGCTAAGTGGAAAAATATTATTCAAACAGTCAACAGATGTACTTGCATATATTCACGAAAAATCAAATGGGAATATTCCATTAATTGGTGTTGGTGGAATTGACCATCCTGTTAAAGCCGCAGAGAAATTGAGAAATGGCGCAACATTAGTTCAATTATATACTGGATTTATTTACAAGGGTCCGGCCCTAGTAAAAGGAATTGCCAAGTTAACGCGACCATAAATTATTTTATCTACCTCCTTTATAAAGTATAAGATTGATTGTATCTATGCTGAGTGACTTATGCATATAGCATTAAGCTTTGTTTAATTATACTTTATTTATAAAATTGATTGGACTATATCAGTCATTTTATTACATCAAATTTACCTTAGTTTTTAGTCCTAAATAATCGGATATTATTCAGAACAACTTAATTGATTTCAGGATTATTGCAGGATACTTTTATGTGCTCCAAAAATGCACTTGATAGCAACAGAATAAAAAGTTTTTTTTAAAAAGAAGACCCGGCAGCAATGACGGGTCTTAAATCTTTAACTTGGTTACGTTATCAAATGACAAGAGGCTTTACCAAGCATCACGGCACAAATGTATATAATTATTTTACATAAAAAAAATAAAAGATGAAATTCAAAATATTTGAGCAATATTTTTCCGAGGCAAGAGTTAGTCGTTATTTATATGCGACAAGATTTAATAAAAAACGGGCAATTAAATTGTACAAACTAAATTTAGAAACCTCTCAAGCATTTTACCCTTTATTAAGTGTATTAGAAGTTGTGCTACGAAATAAAATAAACGGCGTTCTATTAGATTATTTCAAGGACCCTGATTGGATTATAAACCAAAAACTTGGTTTCATGTCTGATTCTTCATTAAGGTTTACACACAAACGAAGTGGACATCACAAAAAAAATGACTTCTTAAAAAGAGAAGTTATTAAATCAGAACTCAGACTTCAAAAAGCTAGAGTTACTGTGACTAGTAATAAAATTATTGCTGAGCAGACTTTTGGTTTTTGGACAGCTTTATTTGAAGTGCATCATTATCGTTTATTAAAAGGTAAACCGATTCAAGTATTTAAAAAATTACCTTCGGGATATGGACGAAAGGAAGTAAATGATGAATTAGACAAAGTAAGACGTTTTAGAAATAGACTTTACCATAATGAACCTATCTGTTTTATTAATAATAATATAAACGTCGACGAAAGTGTGAAGGTTTATAAGTCTGTAATAAATCTATTGAGTTGGATAGATCCTGAATTAAATAAACTTATTTCAGATATTGACCAAGTTGAATTCAAACTTGATAAAGTTAAGGCAATTTAGGTGGGTATTAGTTTACGCGTAGGAGGTAAATAATTAATTAATTATACTTTCGATGTAACCATTTTATGTCATTAAGGTTCGATAGTTTAAAGATAAATATTTTAAAAACTACTTAAAGAATTATAAGGCCTTCATATTTATTTTCATGTAATTTTTTCATGATAAAATTTCTTAAAAACTAACCGGCAAAATTGCATTGAAATTCAAAAGAACACGATTAATAGTCAGTACTTTTTAGTGCACGTTCAGCGTCTTTTTTCTTTAAGTCATCACGTTTATCAAAACTTTTTTTGCCTTGTGCAATGGCAATTTGAACTTTTGCATAACCGGTTTCTGATAAAAAAACTTTAACAGGTATAACAGTAAATCCTTTCTCTAAAGCTTTGCTTCTAATTTTACGTAATTCCGATTTTTTCAATAAAAGTTTTCTTACCCTTAAAGGTTCATGGTTGTAATATGAACCTTGTTTCCAAGTACCAATATGCATACCCCTCAGAAAAAGTTCATCATCTTTTAAAAAACAAAATGCATCTGTAAGATTAGCATTTCCGGCCCTGATTGATTTTATTTCAGTACCGGTTAATACCATGCCTGCATCATACGTGTTAATTAAATGATAATCGTAAGAAGCTCTTTTATTGGTGATATTAATTCTGCTTTGCGACATGTAAATATGGCTGCAAAAGTAAGCATAATTATTCACCAATACGGTAAACTATTCCTTCCTTTTCTATTAATTGTTTAAAAGGCTCATCTTTAACAATCATAAATCCGTCGAGGTCTGCATATTGAGTAAGGCCACAACAGTTTAAGGCAGAACCAATACCAATGCTGGTTTCAACCATACAACCAATCATGGTTTTCATGCCATGCAGTTGTGCTTCTTTTAGTATGCGTATACCATTTAAATATCCTCCGGCCTTCATTAGTTTCATGTTCACAACATCAAATTGTTGTTTAAGTAGATTAAAATCAGCACCATCACAAATACTTTCATCAGCCATAACCGGAATGTTACTATTCGCCTTTAAATAAACATAATCATCTATTTTGTCTGCGGGCATAGGTTGTTCAAGTAAAAGCAAATTATAATTTTTGGTTTGTTCTAAAAATTGTAAAACTTCATCCGCATTCGTAAAGGCTTCGTTAGGGTCAATAATTATCGGTTGATTTGTAAAGCCGGATAATTTATGAAGCGCTTCAACTCCTGATGACGTGTTTATTTTAAGTTTAATAATACTAAAACGATGCAGACGGTTATTGTTATAAAACTGTTCAAGTTCATCTGGCGGTAAAATTGGAATTGTATAGCTGGTAGTGGCTTGTGTGCATTCCGGAATCTGTAAAAATGAGGCAATACTTATTTGTTGTTTTTTGCATAAATAATGAATATAAGCACTTTCAATTCCAAACCTTAATGCATTTAGGGTAACATGGTTCGATAATATTGATGATAAGTCGGCCATACTTTTTATTTGTGTAGCTCCTTGGTTATGAAATGCTTGAAATTCTTGTTGAACCAAACTAGAGGTTTCTCCATAACGTATATTTGGAGCCACTTCGCCAATGCCTGAGTATTGGTTATCCGAAACTTCAATTAAGAAATTTATCTTATAAGTGCTGGCGTTTCTCGAAATTTTCCAAGTATAGTTCAGCGGCAATTCTAAAGTACGTAGTGTCCAGTTAAGCATATATCAAGTGAATAGTGCAAGGTAAGTAATCTTGTTAAAACAAATACAACGCTTAATTTTGAAAAATGGATAATAGTCAGTTAAAAAACGAACTAAACAGCTTACCGGATACTCCCGGAGTATATAAGTTTTTTGACAAAGAAAATACCCTTATCTACATTGGTAAAGCCAAAAATTTAAAAAAGAGGGTAACAAGTTATTTTACTAAAAATCATTATGAAAACCGCAAAACTGCAGTAATGGTAAGTAAAGTAGAGCATCTTGAATTTACCTTGGTTGATAGTGAAATTGATGCTTTATTATTAGAAAATTCGTTGATTAAAAAATATCAACCTAAATTCAATATCAATTTAAAAGACGATAAAACGTATCCTTTCATTTGTATTAAAAAAGAACCATTTCCTCGTGTGTTTCCAACACGTAATCCAATTAAAGACGGAAGTGATTATTTTGGGCCATATGCGAGTGTAAGCATGATGCGAACAATTATTGAGTTGATTCGGCAATTATATCCAACACGGACGTGTAATTTATTATTATCAGAACAACATATTAAAGCACTTAAATACAAAACTTGTTTAGAGTATCAGATAGGAAATTGTAAGGCTCCATGTGTAGGTTATCAAACCACTGAAGAGTACGATGTATATATTAAACAAATAAAAAATATTCTTAGGGGAAATATCAAGGAGGTAATTAATCATATTAAAGGTTTAATGCAACAAGCTGCCGGTGAATTAAAATTTGAACAAGCTGCCGATTTCAAAAAGAAGTTGGATGTATTGGAGAATTATCAAAGTAAATCAACCATAGTAACCGGAATTTTGCATGACGTTGATGTGTTCTCGATAGTAAGTGAAGATAAATTTGCATTTATAAACTACCTTAAACTATCTAATGGTATGATTATTCAATCATTCACTTTCGATATGAAAAAACGAATGGAGGAAACAGATGCTGAACTTTTAGAATTAGCCATAGGGGAGGTGAGGGAAAGGTTTAAAAGTTTATCCAAAGAAATTATAATTCCTTTCGAATTAGAATTGGAAGATACGCATATCACCTTTACTGTTCCTAAATCTGGTGATAAAAAGAAATTGCTTGAGTTGTCTATAAAAAATGCCCTATATTTTAAGAAAGATAGAATTGCTCAATATGAAAAATTAAATCCTGAAATTAAAACAGAACGCATTTTAAACAAGATGCAAAGCGACCTCAGGTTAAAGACCTTGCCCAAGCATATTGAATGTTTTGATAATTCTAATATACAAGGCACCAATGCAGTTTCGGCATGTGTGGTTTTTAAGGATGCCAAACCTAGTAAAAAAGATTACCGACATTTTAATGTGAAAACAGTAGTAGGTCCTGATGATTTTGCTACCATGCGTGAAGTGGTTTACCGAAGATATAAAAGGGTGGTGGATGAAGGTGAAGAATTACCTGATTTAATTGTAATAGATGGTGGTAAAGGACAACTTAACGCCGCAATTGAAAGTATGCAATCTTTAGGTATTTATGGTAAAGTACCTGTAATTGGTATCGCAAAAAGGTTGGAAGAACTATATTACCCTGATGATGAATTGCCATTATACCTGGATAAAAAAAGTGAAACGCTAAGGGTAATTCAACACATTCGTGATGAAGCCCATCGTTTTGGGATAACACACCATCGTAAACGAAGAAGTAAAAATATGTTGGTAACCGAACTTGAAGAAATTAAGGGGATTGGACAAGCAACTGCAACCCTTTTATTGAACACTTTTAAGTCGGTGAAAAAAATTAAAGAAGCAGATATACAAGAATTAATAGCCATTGTTGGAGAATCTAAGGCAACAGAGATTAAAAAACATTTTGAATAATGGCATAGAATTATCTATATTTGACTTATTAATATTAATAAACTTAAAAATTAAATGAAAAAACTATTACTTTCTATTTCTTTATTAACAGCATTTACCGCTTTTTCGCAAGACATTAGTATTACTTTAAATACTCCTGCTAACGGAGCAACCATTTTACAAGGACAGTCATTTAATGTATCTTATACTGTTAAAAATGTGGGTACAAGAGCATTAACAAGCGCTGATAGTATACTTGTGGGTTTTACTTTAGGCAATTCAATTTTACAAAGTGGAGGTTCACCTATTATACAATTAATCAATACAAATATTCCAATTGGTGATAGTGTTAATGGTGCATTGAACGGTTTATCTTTAACTTTCCAACAAGCCGGTAATACATCAATTTGTGCCATAGCTTTATTGGATGGCGATACCGTTAACGATGATGATAATGCTGATTGTGCTTCAATTACTTTAAGCTTTAATGCAGGTTTGTCAGATCAAGAACGAATAGCTTCAACTATCAAGGCATTTCCAAATCCTGCAGAAACACAAATTACCTTCTCAGCAGAATTGACTAACGGATTTGTAACAGTATATGATTTAACCGGTCGTTTATTAAACACTATTTCTTTAAACCAAGAAGCTGTGTTGGATTTATCTACTTTTGATAATGGAATATACATCTACACCATTACCAATGAGAAAAACGAATTAATAAAAACAGCTAAATTCACAGTGAGCAAATAATTATTACAGATATGAAAAAGTTACTTTTACTATTAACATTATTCGCCGGAACTTTAGTTCAAGCGCAAGATTTCGGAATTGTATTGGTTGAGCCGGCAAGCGGAGGAAGAATTAATTCCGGTGTTGCCACTACATTTAAGTTGTTCGTAAAAAATAACACCGCGGCAACCATGCCAAGTGGTACTTCTTATGGAATTGGTTTTGGTACTAGAACTGCCGCAGGTGCTTATCAGGCATTTAATAATAATGTGCTACCTCGTACATTAGCTGCCGATTTAGCTGCAGGTGATTCAGTAGAAATTTCAGTAGATTTTACTCTCACATTATCTCCGGGTACTAATGTAAATTCATTTGTTTGTGTAGCTGTTTATAAGGTTTCAGGTACTACTGCCACTTTTCAAATTGCATCATGCAGGGTTTATAACTTGTTTAATAGTGTAAGCGAAATCGAACTGGCAGCATCAACCGTAAAGGTTTACCCAAATCCTGTATCCGATGTATTACATATTACTATTGAATACAACAAAGCGTCAAAAAATGGAAAGTAAGAAAATTAAATTCATTGATTTATTTGCAGGTCTTGGAGGAATCAGACTGGGTTTTGAAAACGTATTCAATAGTCTGGGATATGCAACCGAATGTGTAATGACCTCAGAAATAAAGCCTTATGCGGTCAAAGCATTAAAGCATAATTTCAAACACG
>JALONK010000001.1 GCA_025454975.1 Bacteroidia bacterium | reverse complement strand
ATCATCAGCAAGCGAATCAAGAAGTCCAAAACCCTTATTACCTGAAATTCTTCTGTTATATATACTATCTGTTATCAAGCTATCTGCTTTGTAGGCAGTGTCGGCACTGAAAACAAAAGTATCCAACTTTGAAGGTTCTGTTTGCGCATAAGCACCAATATTTATCAGCACGAGCATGATAAACAGAACTACATTTATATAAACTTTTTCTTTCACTAAAAATAATTTATAAAGCCAAAATGTACTTTGGCTCTGTTAAACTCAATTGCATTATCAAACGCCCTTCCTACTGCATAATACAAAGAAAATATCCCTGCCCCTGTTTCAAAATTTAGCCCTGCTCCTAAACCAAAAGGCCTATCGGTAATTACAGGGTTTCGAATGGTATTTTGATACCAAGCGCCGTTCCAAAACAACATCACGTTACTATTTTGTTGTAATAAATATCTCCACTCACTATTAATAATTACATATGATGAGGCAAATATAGATTGTTCGTCAAAACCTTTTAAAGTTCTTATTCCACCAATTCTGAACAACTCACTAAAAAAAATGGACTCCGATTGCACATGAGCTCCCAAACATTCTATTCTCCACGTTGCACTTCTACCTAATGGAATATACACATCACCTTTAAAAGTAAACCGGTATTGTACCGACCTTAGGTTAATTGAATCATATAAACCATAACTGTTACCATTGTCACCAACAAAACGAAGTTCACTTATGGCGCTATTTTTTACTATCCGCTTTAAACCTGCTGCACTTATCAGTTCAAATGCAAATCCCTTTCTTGGATTTAAAAAATAGTCGTATTTAGTTCGTTTAATTGCTACCCCATATAAATCAATCCGTAAATCATTGTTCTGTGGTAATCTGGCGGTTCTTTTAATTTCTACAGTATCGGTTCGTAGCAATGTTGTGCGCTGCGATTGGTAAAAAAACTTCACATAATCATTTCCAATAATACGATACTGTGCACCAATATCATGTTTTACATCTAAAAAGCTGCTATCAAATCGAAGTAAATTAAATTCATAATCTAAGCCAATATTGGTTTTAAAAAGATAAGGCCAAATCATCCTCGTTCTTAATTCTTGCGAGCCATTTAAAAACGACCTGTAAGCCAAATCAATTGACCGACCTGTTCCAAATAAGTTTTGCAGTTTTAAATTTGCCTCACCTGTTAAAAGCAAGCGATTATTGTTTGCATTACTTTGTGGAGCAAAACCAATAATGCCATCCACACTACTACTTTTTCTATTACTTAAATAAACTACCGGTTTGGCTTCATCTCCAACAAAATAAATTACTGATGACCGAGTTAATTGTAAATAAGGTAACTGTGATAACCTGGCGTCAATTGTTCTTATCAGTTGTTCGTCATAAACTGCCCCTTTTTTAATCCCCAAATATTTCCCTAAAAACCAACTTTTAATATTGGCATCACCAATAATTTCTATGGTATCGAACTTAAACAGATCGCCTTTATCCAATATTAGTGACGCTGATACTGTACTATCTGTCGTAAAAATTTGTCCTAACTGAATTGATGCAAAAGGATAACCATTGTTTTCAAGATAGGTTAGCATTTGAACAAAGCGCTTTTCAATACGTGGCATATACACCGGTTTATTATTAAACTCATATATACGCCAACCACTTGCAGTGAGCACATCATCGGTTACATTGCCCTTGTTTAAATTTGCCCATTGGTATCGGTTCCCTTGATTTACGGTAGCTCTAAAACTGCTATCATTTTCTTTTGTTACCTCGCCCCTTGCAGTAAGATAACCTAAGCCATAATAAGTAAGTAAACAATTTTGAAATGCTTTATATACAAGGCTTGTATCTCTTAATTCGCTGATGTTTTTACAACCGGAAGGCATCATGGTATCTAACTTAACACCTGACATATTAAAACGTAGTGAATATGCCTTCTGTGCAAACGTTTGCCACGTGACCAAAAACAATATGTATAGAAAAAAATATTTAAAATACCTTTGCGGCATAGTTCAAATTAAAACAATTAATAGGTTAACGAAAAAGGTTGTACTCACTTTATATCCATATTCCATTTTGCAAACAGGCTTGTAATTACTGTAATTTTCATTTCAGTACTGTGCAACACCAAAAAACAAGGGTACTCAACGCCATTAAAGAAGAAATACGACTAAAAGCCTTGCACCATCAACATCCGATAATTGAAACTATTTATATCGGTGGGGGAACTCCAAGCTTATTAAATGAAACTGAAATCAACGGTTTATTTCAAACCATTTACGATAATTATCCGGTAAAAAATGACGCTGAAGTTACTTTGGAAGCAAATCCGGACGATATTAATGAAGACTATTTATTGATCTTAAAGGCAACACCGGTGAATAGATTCAGCCTTGGTGTACAAAGTTTTTTCGACGTTGATTTAGCGTGGATGAATCGCGCTCATCAAGGAAATCAAGCCATTTTAGCAATCGAACTTTTGAAAAAAGTTGGCTTCGATAATATTTCAATTGACTTAATTTATGGCGGACCTACGTTATCAGATGAACATTGGATAAGCAACATCAATACTGCTATATCCTATCACATTCCACATATTTCGGCATATAGTTTAACCGTTGAACCACACACCGCACTTGATAGTTTAATTAAAAAACAAAAACTTACCGCTCCGGATGATGCTAAAGCGGAACAACATTTTAATATGCTTCGTTCAAGGCTTGAAGAGGCAGGATTTATTCATTATGAAATCAGTAATTTCGCATTGCCCGGACATGAAGCAAAGCATAACAGCCGCTATTGGGAAACAAAACCATATATTGGAATTGGACCATCAGCACATAGTTATAATGGAACAAACAGAAGTTGGAATGTTTCAAATAATATAAAATATGCCGAATCAATGGAAAGAGGCGTAATTCCGGAAGAAATAGAACATTTAACCAAGTACGATACCTTTAATGAGTATTTGATGACAGGATTACGAACCTTAAAAGGTTGCGACTGGATTACCATTCATCACTTAGCTGATACCACAATGCTAAATGAATTCAACCGTTCATTAGCAAAATTGGTGTCCTCCGGTCATATTATTGACACCGGAAAAAGCTTTTTTATCAATAAATCTTTCCGATTTTTATCAGACGGTATTATAGCCGATTTGTTTGTGACTCCTTAATGCATGTTTCAATATAATTTAATAATAAATCGCGGCCCTGTTTTTTAACTGCAGAAGTAATAAAACTTGGAGGTAAATCTTCCCAAAATTCAGCCAATTCTTTTTTAAATGCATTCGCATTTTTCTGGGTGATGGATTGATTATTCTTATCAGATTTGGTAAAAATAATTGCACATGGAACACCCCACTCACCTAGGTTATTAATGAAGCTGATATCACTACTTTGTGGAGGAATTCTACTGTCAACCAATACAAAAACTACTTGTAATTGTTCGCGTTTGGTTACATATTCTTCTAACGCTTTTTCCCATGCCTGACGGAGGGTTTTACTTCTTTTTGCGTATCCATAACCGGGCAAATCAACTAAATGCCAACTTTCATTTACCAAATAATGGTTAATAGTAATGGTTTTACCGGGGGTTGATGAAGTTCGTGCCAACTCATTTTTTTGCATGAGCATATTAATTAATGACGACTTCCCAACATTACTTCTGCCTGTGAAAACAAACTCGGGTAGTGAGGATGCCGGACAATCAGCCAAAGCCGCTGAACTTTTTATGAATTTTACTTGTTTTATATCCATTGTTTAAAATACAAAGCTAATAAGCTGAACATAATACCTTATTTTTGAACCAAAATTTTATAAACATTGATAGAAGTTAAGCCATATCGTAATAATCAAAACACTAAGCGTGAGCAAGTTGAGCAAATGTTTGACAGTATTGCTCCCAAATATGATTTTTTAAATCGGTTTCTTTCTTTAGGAATTGATCAAATTTGGAGAAAACGTGCCATTCAGTCTATTTCTAAAGTAAAACCTAAACATATTTTAGATGTGGCTACCGGTACAGCAGATTTGGCTATCGCTACCTTGTCCCTTAATCCGGAAAAGGTTATTGGTGTTGACATCAGTAATAATATGCTTGATGTTGGCAGAAAAAAAATTGGCGCCAAAAAACTTGATGACAGGATTGAATTAAAACAAGCTGATTCAAAACAATTACCCTTTGACGACAATAAATTTGATGCAATCACCGTTGCATTTGGGGTGAGGAATTTTGAATTTTTACAAGATGGATTAAATGAAATGTATCGCGTTACCAGAAGTGGTGGTATGGTTGCTGTTTTAGAATTTAGCAAACCTAAGCGGTTTCCATTTAAACATCTGTATCAGTTTTATTTCAAATTTATTCTTCCTGTTTGGGGAGGGTTTATCAGTAAAAGTAAAGAAGCTTATACCTACCTTCCCGAATCAGTAAATCAATTTCCGGAAGGAGAACATTTCGCAGCATATTTAAAAGCAGCGGGCTATCAACAAATAAAAATTAACCCTTTAACTTTTGGCGTGTGCACTTTATACACAGCAATAAAATAATTTATCTGATCGTACTTTTGATGGTCGTACTGCCTGAATGTTACGGACAGGCGAATCTTGAGCAATATGATAATAAGATATTGCATTTTGGATTTACGGTATCGGCTAATTCAGGCAGGCTGCGTGTTGATAGAAATACCGACTTATTTCCTAATGATACCCTTAAAAATATTAATGTAGTTAATTTCCCCGGGATTGGATTAGGAGCTGTTACCAACTTAAAACTTGGAGAACATTGGGATTTACGATTGTTATTTCCTGTAATTTCTTTTGTGCAAAGAAATATGGAATATGAGTTTGAGAATGTAAAACGAACTACAGAAATCGAATCAGCATATTGCGATTTATCGCTTTTAGTTAAATTTAAATCCGACCGAAGAAAAAACACACGGGTGTATGTTATAGGAGGGTTTCGTGGAAGTTACGATTTAGGTTCTACAGTTGATCAGGAGAGAAGTAATAACAAACCGGTTGTATCGCTCACTCCCTACACCTACGGATATGAGATGGGAATCGGACTTGATATGTACTTTGAATTTTTTAAGTTCTCACCTGAATTTAAATTTTGCAGTACCTTAAACAATGCGCTGTATAAAGATGGTTTTATTTACACCAACCTTTTAAATGGATTATCTCCACAATTATTTATGATCTCGTTGCATTTTGAAGGATAAGAGGACATTGCAATTATGAAATTTAACATCGTTAATGAAGATAGCACCACCAAGGCTCGTGCAGGTGTATTAGAAACTGCCAGGGGGATAATTGAAACCCCAATATTTATGCCTGTTGGAACTCAAGCCACGGTTAAAAACGTTAACCAACAACAACTGGCAAACCAAATTCAAGCACAAATTATTTTAGCCAATACATATCATGTTTATTTACGTCCGGGGTTAGAAGTATTACAAGCCGCCGGTGGCGTTCATCAATTTATGAATTGGAATAAACCAATGCTAACTGATAGTGGCGGCTTCCAGGTGTTTTCTTTAAATGATATTAGAAAAATAACAGAAGAAGGTGTTGAATTTAAGTCGCATATTGATGGGAGCAAACATTTTTTTTCGCCTGAACGTGCCATGGATATTCAACGTATTATTGGTGCCGATATCATAATGGCTTTCGACGAGTGTACCCCATATCCATGTGAATATGATTACGCTAAAAAATCAATGCACCTTACTCACCGCTGGCTTAAACGCTGCATAAAACAAGTGGATGAAACGCAAGCCTTGTACGGATTTAACCAAGAGTTATTTCCGATTGTACAAGGTAGTGTTTATAAAGACTTAAGAACAGAATCGGCGCAATTTATAGCAGAACAAGACCGTGCCGGAAACGCTATTGGTGGTTTATCTGTTGGAGAACCTGCTGAAGACATGTATGAAATGACGGAACATGTGTGTAGTATTTTGCCTCATAACAAACCAAGATATTTGATGGGTGTAGGCACTCCGGAAAATATTTTAACTTGTATTGAATTAGGTGTTGATATGTTTGATTGTGTTATGCCAACCCGCAATGCCCGTCATGGTTTTATTTTTACTTCCCAAGGCATTGTAAATATCAAAAATAAAAAATGGCAGTTTGATTTTTCACCCCTTGATGAACAATTCACTCCCGATTATTCAAAAGCTTACCTTCGTCATTTAATCCATGTTGGTGAAAACCTCGGTGCACAAATTGCCAGTAACCAAAATCTTAGCTTTTATCTTTGGCTGGTAAAAGAAGCGCGAAAGCATATTATTGCCGGCGACTTTGTTACATGGAAAAAAAATACACTTGAAATTATTACAAGAAGATTATAATGCCACATATTTCATCAAATTATAATTAATTCGCATACACAAATAATTGCTCATGTTAAAAACCCTGGATAGGTATATCATAAAAAAGTTCTTGGTTACTTTCTTGTTTACACTCGGACTATTTGCCTTGATTGCCATCTTTATTGACATCAGCGAGAAAATTGATGATTTTTTAAAAAAGAAACCTCCATTTACTGTAATAGTATTTGAATATTACATCTACTTCGTTCCATATTTCTTCGGGATGTTCAGCCCAATTTTCGTTTTTTTAAGTGCAATGTTTTTCAATAGTAAACTGGCCCAAAACAGCGAAATTATTGCCATTTTAAATAGTGGGATTAACTACAGAAGATTTTTAAGACCATACTTTATAGCCACTGCAATTCTTGCAGGTATATTTTTATACCTAAACACAATTGTTATTCCTTATTGTGATAAACAAAGATATTTGTTTGAAGAAACATGGATCAAGGAGAAAAAAACAACCCAAAGTAATAACATTAGCTTTATGGTTGAACCGGGTACCATACTTCATCTCGAATCATTCAATTACTTAGATAGCTCAGGCTATAATGTTTCTATTGAAAGATATCAGGGAAATAGAATTACCCAACGCATCTTTGCAAACCGCTTATTGTGGAATCCAAATAAAAAAACCTGGCAATTGGAATATTATCAACGACGTATTTTTAATGAAAAAAACGAATCCATTGAAAAAGGTCATTTACTTGATACAGTTATGAATATCCGACCGGATGAATTTATCATAAAAACTAAATTTATCTCCTCCATGACTAATCCTGAATTAAATGAATATATCAAACGTGAACGCGCAAAAGGCTCGGATAGTTTGAATAAATATTATGTTGAATTGTATAAGCGAGTGGCAACACCAATCTCCTTTTTCGTATTTACTTTATTGGCAGTAGGTATATCATCACGAAAGTCGAGAGGAGGCACCGGACTTCATTTAGGAATTGGAATATTCCTTACCTTTTCCTTTTTATTGGTCACACAAATTTTTAATACCTTAGGCATAACGCAGGTTTTACCTCCGGCTGCCGCAGTTTGGATACCGAATTTTTTATTCATGAGTGTAGCTGTTTACATCGCTAAGGTTTCACCTAAATAATGAATAAATTTCTTCAACTTCATATCATTATTTTTTTCTGGGGATTCACCCCCATTCTTGGTAAATTAATTTCGTTTGGTGCCCTTGATTTAGTTTGGTTTCGATTGGTGTTTTCTGTTATCAGCTTATACCTTTTTGTGCTCTATAAAAAAGAATCATTAAAGTTGGGCGTTAAACCAATCTTGCACCTCTTTTGGGTTGGTGCAATTGTGGGTTATCATTGGTATTTATTTTATCATGCCATAAAAGTTAGTAATGTAAGTGTAGCTATGGCTGGCTTTAGTACTATTACTTTATTCGCCAGTGTTTTACAGCCTATATTACTTCAAAAGAAATTTTTCTGGGGTGATTTTATTTATGGAATAATATTAGTAATTGGATTAGCTATTATTTTCAACTTCGAACCATCATCTTTATCCGGACTAATTTATGGGATGCTGGCTGCTTTAACATCAGCATTTTTTGGCGTGTACAACGGCAAACTTATTAATAACTATGGAGCCTATAAAATTACCTTTTATGAGTTTATTGGTGCTCTGGTTACCGTTAGTATAACCAAATTATTTACCGGCGACTTCAATTTACCAATACCCGAGTGGAACGATACTATTTATTTGTTACTGTTAAGTATAGTTTGCACCACAATAGCTTTTACATGGAGTGTAGAAATATTAAAATTGTTTTCACCATTAACCATAATCATAACCAATAACCTTGAGCCTGTATACGGAATTGTTTTTGGGGTACTTATTTTCGGTGATACGGAATACATGAGCGCCGGATTTTACATAGGCGCGTTACTTATACTTGCCAGTGTATTTACTTACCCATTAATTAAAAGTAAGTTCTCAAGCGAACATACCTAAACGTTACTGCCTTGGTTTTAAAACCGCATCAATATGTACACTAATTTCTTCTGCAATTTTAGCAACCACTAACTTAGGCACCTGAATTTTATGGTCAACAACCTTCACCATAAAATCAGCAAGTAATTGTATTGTTCCATCTTTAACAATTAACTTTCCAGGTATTGTCCGTTCTTTAGTTACGCCATGTATAGTTAGTGTTCCAGTTACAGTAACATCATAAGTTCCATTTTTTGAATAATCAATTACCTGTGCAATTTTCCCTTTAAATGTACTGGTAGGATATTGCTCACTTTCCATATACTTTTCATTAAAATGCTCTTGCATAAGTTTATTAGGAAACTGAAAAGAAGTGTTGTTTACCTGAACTACAACATCATTAGTTTTAGTATTTAATAATACAACAACAACACCAGAATGAGCCTCAATATCTTCAACAGGTGTTTTGCTAAAGAAATCTATCTTACCGTCTTTTGTTGAATAAATTTGAGCAGATGTGGTAACTGATACCAACATGAATAAAACTGATAAATAAAGATAAATATTTTTCATAATGATATTATTTTGTTTTGTCGAAACTAAAAGTTCGTGATAAATTAAACCCAAAGCGAATAGCTGCAAGCTCAATTGGCGATTCGTTTCTTGCAATAAATTGTTGCTCAATTAATCCATTTGTATTTGTAAAATGAAGCTGAAATACATGTCCGCCTGTTTCAATGTCGAATCCAATAGCAATGGCATCATGATACCTAGGTTTACCCAGTGGATTTCTCGGTTCATCTCTTCCATTTAATCGAGGAATATATTCGATATTAAACCTTGTACTTTTAGTTATTTTTATGCTTGCACCAATACCTAGAGCGAAAATATCATTCGGTTCTTTTTTAGTATCAACTAAATTATGGTGTACTAATGTTGGCGCTAATAAAAATGAAAAATTGTTATTGAGTTTATGCGTAATGATAAATTGATTCACAAAACTTAAACGAGAAGTAAAATAGTTATTAATATTTTTGTTCTCCCATTCATTAGTGTTGATGCCAATATTGCCAAAATAATTAATACTAAAAGGAAATGACTTTTTACCTCTTGTTTGTTCTACAATTTTATATTTTGTTGACAAGTCGTATGTTTTACGTTGAGTACTTCTGCCTACATTCACCATCCAACGATCGGTTATTCCATATTCAAACCCCAAACGCAATACGGCTCCTTCCAAGCCAAATAAATTATATAAACCATACACATTATCCGGTGAGATATCCATCGGAGAAAACCTATGCATAATTCTAAAGTCTAAGTGCTTTGCTTTCATCGTTTCATTAGATTGCAAATTCACTAGGCGTGTTGATTTAAACGTTGCGTAAACCGGCGTGGGTTTGTTTGTATTTTCTTCATCAGCCAACTTTAATAAATCATCTTGTGCAAATACTTTGCCAACAAAGCAAAAGGCTAATATAAATAGGGTTAAGTTTTTCATGGGTTAGTTATTTAAAGCTCCGTCATTAATCCATTTCGCCAACATATTCCTGTTTTCAATACTCATAAGTCCGGATGCCGGCATTGGCGAAGGCACACCATCTATTGCACGGGCTTTAATCCTGTTTCGATTATTAAATATTTCCTGATAATTGGTTAAGGATGGTGATACACTTCCACCATGACAATTTGAAGATGCACAATTTGAATTGATAAGGGGTGCAATATTATCCTTAAAAGTTACTACAGTTGGCACCGGAGGCACCGGAGGTGTAGGGTATAACTCCTCTTTATTATCATAATAACAAGAAGCTAAAAAGCATATTGTAAATATGGTTGTTGCCCTAAAAATAAAATTATTTTTTGTCATGACTGGTTGTTGTTATTATAAACCAAATGAATGTAAGCATCATCACCATAGGTGAATGTTTTGTTGAGCATATCATTAGGTTAAAGGTACTTCAAAAGAAAACATCATTTTACAGATTTACAATTATTAGTGTAATGTTTTTAAAAAAATCGGCCTAAACCACTGTTTTGTGGGTTAAATCAACCAACAATAAATTTAAGATTAACTTGATTAGCCTAACTAATTGCTGATTTGATATTGTGATATTACATTCGCAAACGTTATGCATAAACTATTGGGTATACTTTTCTTGCTGATTTATTCATCATCATCAGCACAAGTAAAGTTAAAAAGCGGAGATATCTTATTTCAAAACTTAGACTGCGGAGCTTTATGTGATGCAATTGAAGAAGTTACTAAAAAACATGATACACTTGCATTTTCGCACATAGGATTAGTTTGGATAGATAAAGATACTGTTTGGATAATTGAAGCTATTGGAAGTGATGTAAAATTAACACCATTAAATACTTTTATATCGCGTAATAATAATCCGGTATATGCTGCACGACTTAAACCGGAGTACGATTCTATGCTGATACCGGCATGTAACTTTGCTATCCAACAATTAGGCGTTGCTTATGATGATGCCTTTTTATACAACAACAAAAAATATTACTGCAGTGAATTAATCTACGATGCTTTTAAATATGCCAATAATAACAACGATGTTTTTAGATTGGAGCCTATGACTTTTAAATCACCAAAAACAAAGGCCACTTATCAGGCATGGATTAATTATTATAATAACTTAGGAATCGAAATACCAGAGGGTAAACCTGGTATTAATCCGGCAGGTATTGCTGCAAGTAATTTATTAATTTGGTTAGGTAAATTAAATATTAATCCATGATAGAACATATTGTATTTTGGAAACTAAAGCCCTTTGCAAATGGGATGAGCAAAGAGCAAAATGCCTTAGCAATTAAGGAAAAACTAGAATCCCTTAATGGTAAAATTGAAGGCTGTATTTCTTTAAAAGTATCCTTTGATGTATTACATACCGAGGATAGTGCGGATGTTGTTTTATACAGCAAATTCAATAATTTGGAAGCTTTAAAGTTTTATGCTGAACACCCATTGCATAAGGCTGTAATGCCTTTTATCGCTGAAGCTAGATTGGAACGACGGGTGATAGATATTGAGGTTGAATAAGGCTAATTTTCTTTACTCAACAATTCAAACACTTCTTTTGGAGAAAGATGATATGCCCTAACTCTTCTTTTTTTATAGGTTAAAATACTGCTAGGCAAACCTTTTATCCCTAATGATTTGTTAAGGTATTTATCCTTATTGGCCAATATCCAATTTGGCTTACCGAATTGTCCAAATACACTTAATTCATAAGACTTGCTGAATTCGATAAAACCAATAACCATGAGTTTATTGTTGTTGCTATCTCTTAGTTTTCGAAGATATGCTGTATCCTCAGTGAATGTAGGTGTTAAAGGTGAGCCAAAATAAATATACCAAGCCATTTTGCGGGACGGCTTTAGTTTACCTTTCTCCCCTTTCCAATTAATATATTTAAACTTTGGAAGTTTTTTACCAAGTTTTATCTGAGCCTCATTTGTTGTTTGATCATTGATTTCTACCTCTAACCAATCGCCTTGGGAAGCGGCAGTTATATAGGTAAACTGACTGCCATTTTTATCTATAAAACAGTTACCTTTAGTTTTACTGATAATGCTGCTATACAAATCATCAAAAGGGTAAAATACAGTATCATTTAAATGAGCCACTACCATGTAATCAGTGTCAGACTCATTATAAACTCCATTATTATTGGCATCATACAAGGCTATTCTAAAACTATCGTTCCCACTTGCTAAATAACCTGCTTTGGTTTGATAATGTTGTTCGCGATAACAATGTTCCATGCCTAAGAATTTTCGATTAGGATAATTCATTGCATAAAACTCATTCATTAATTCTTTGTAAGCAAACTTACCATTATATGGATGTCGTGTAAACTTAACTCTGTTACATACTTGTGTCTCACTTAAACAGATATTAAATTCAACCGAATCATTTCGCCAAGGTAAATACCTGATACTATCATCCGTAAAATCGTTATTGTTATTTACATCAGCTATAAAAGCTGGATTTTTATCGTAAGGATTACCGATGAGAATGGTTAACATGCCCGGACTTTTACCTGATTTATTGGCACCAAACCATAGATATCCATATCCGTAATGTCGGTAGCCTGCCGGTTTTTTAATGGCTAAAGGTTTTGCTTCTTTAGTGCCTTCAAAGTCCCAAGTTAAGATGGTGTCATTTGTTAATTCGAATACGGCAAAGTTCATGTTTATTCTATCAAACTTATCGTCTCTTGCAACTTCGTTTAGCCAAACACGAGTTTTTTGCTGGGCACAAACAAACAAAGTTGAACATAAACTCATCAGTAGATATAACAATATTTTTTTCATGCTTATTTTCTATGAATTAAAGATGCCATCGGTTGAGCGGTTGGCATAATAACCATTTCGTTTATGTTAACGTGTTTAGGGCGACTGATAATATACCAAATAGCATCAGCAATATCTTCGGCTAGTAGATTTTCAAAACCTTCATAAACTTTTGACGCCCTTTCCTTATCTCCTTTAAAGCGAACCACACTAAATTCAGTTTCTACTGCTCCGGGATGAACTGCGGAAACTTTAATAGGATACTTTGAAAGTTCTAATCGCATAGCCTTATTTAACGCATCAACTGCATGTTTGGTGGCACAATAAACATTACCATTTGCATAAACCTCCTTAGCTGCAATTGAACCAATATTAATAATATGACCACCTCCGGCTTCAATCATCATCGGAACTACCGAACGAGTTACATATAATAACCCTTTTACATTGGTATCAATCATCACATCCCAATCATCCATATTACCTTCTTCAATGCTTCCAAATCCGCTAGCCAAGCCTGCATTATTAATTAGTATGTCAATCTTTTGCCACGACTCCGGTAAACTACTAAAGGTATTCATAACATCTGCTCGATTACGTACATCTAATGCAAGCACCTTTACACTTATACCGTATTGCGAAACTAAGTTTTGAGCCAGTATATTTAATTTATCCTCCCGCCTGGCAGTAAGAATTAAATTATATTGTTGCTCGGCTAGTAATTTTGCAGTAGCCTCGCCAATTCCGGCTGATGCTCCTGTAATACATGCTATTTTTCTGCTCATATTTGAGGTCGAATTTAATCAATATTATCTAACACATACTAGTTAAAAAGATATTTATAATACAATTGTATACCTCCATTTTTCATAAGGTATATTTACATCAATTACTTTTCCGTTTACAAGTAAAGTATTAACTTTACAACACTATTCAACTTAATATGAATTACACAATTGAGAAAAGCGACCAATATTCGCTGATAAAAACCGACTTAGTACAATTAGATAAGGATGCTGCAGTTAAGTTATCTGAAAAAGTTAACCATGAAATTGAAAGTAGCAGCAAATATGTAATTGTAAATATATCAGGGGTAAAGGTGTGCAATGCTGAGGCTACGAGGATTTTAATTGAGCTTGGCCTTTCATTACAAGAAAGAAACGGCATGCTTATAATTACTGAGGCTGATGAACCATTAACAAGATTATTTAATAAAGCAGAAATTACATTTATCCCCACCGATATTGAGGCCATGGATTTTGTTTTCATGGACCAACTGGAAAAGCAGTTTTTAAATATGGGTGATACAGAAGAAGGCGCATGATTTTTGAATTGGTAATTTTGGGGAACAGCTCGGCAACCCCTACCCTGCATCGTTCTCCTTCAGCACAATATTTAAAGATGCTCGACCATCATATGCTAATTGATTGTGGAGAAGGAACACAAGTACAAATGCAGCGATATAAAATTCGTAAGTCAAAGATTAAGCATATTTTTATAAGTCATGTACATGCTGATCATATGCTGGGTTTACCCGGATTGATATTTAGTATGAACTTAATGCAACGCACCGAACCACTGCACATATACGGACCGGATGCCTTGTTCAAGATTTTAGACCTGTTCATAGAGCTCACAGATAACCACATGCGATTTGAAATTATCAAGCATGTTACACAAACTGAAGTTAAAGAGGTCATTTTTGAGGATGATGAATTAAAAGTGAGTTCATTTCCTCTTTATCATCGCGTTCCTACTACGGGTTTTTTATTTGAAGAAAAAGAACGTTTACGAAAATTAAACATGGAGGCGTGCGAAAAATATGAAGTTCCTGTATCAAGTTATGCTGATATTAAAAAGGGTAAAGATTATGTTTATAACGGAACCCTTATACCAAATACAACATTAACAAGCGAACCCGGTAGCCCTATAAGCTATGCCTATTGCAGCGACACTCGATTTGATGAACGAGTAGCTAAAAACATAAAAGGTGTAAACCTTTTATACCATGAAGCAACATTTTTACATGATAAATTAGCTAGAGCCATTGAAACCAAACATACTACTGCTAAAGAAGCAGGTATTATTGCCGGCTTAGCTGAAACACAAAAACTTCTTATTGGACATTTTTCTTCAAGATACGATGTAGTTGATGAACTCTTGGTTGAAACGAGAGCGGAGTTTGCTGAATCATACGTAGCAGAAGAAGGCTCGAAATTTACGTTATGTTGATTAAACTTCGCCTTCCCATTTTGCAACAACATAGGTAGCTAGGCAATTCCCTATTAAATTTACAGAAGTTCTGCCCATATCCATAAATGCATCAATAGCTAAAATAGCAAACGCCTTTTGTGCAGGTATGCCTAAAGATTCGACGGTACTCACTAAAATTAGAAATGAAGCTCCTCTTACACCGGCAACCCCTTTTGAAGTAAGCATCAATAACGCACACATGGTTATTTGTTCCAAGATGGTTAATTCAATTCCACAAACCTGAGCAACAAAAACCGAAGCTAATGATAAATACAATGTTGTTCCATCAAGATTAAAACTGAATCCGGTAGGTAATACAAAGGCGACTACCTTTCTTGGAATTCCCATTTTTTCTAAGTTTTCCATCGCCTTGGGCAATGCTGCTTCTGAACTGGCAGTAGCAAAAGCAATTGATAAAGGCTCACTGATGTGGTTGATAAAACTCTTAAATGGTAACTTTACAAGTAATCCAATTGGCACAAGTACAAGTAAAATAAATGCTATAAGTGCTACATATAAAGTAATTAATAGCTTAAATAAACTTTGAAGTACTTCATACCCCATACTTGCCACCGCATAAGCAATGGCACCGCCAACTGCGAGTGGGGCAACATACATAACAATATTTGTAAACTTAAACATTACCTCCGCTAAACCCTCAATGGCATTAACCATTTTTTGCTTGCGTTCGCCCTTCACCTGAGCTAATCCGATACCAAACAAAATGCTGAATACAACTATTTGTAATACCTGATTTTCTGCAACTGACTTAGCAATATTCTCAGGAAATATATCAAGAATAACATCGTGTTTTGTTTTCTGACTCAGCAATTGATTGGCCTTATCAACCTGTTCTGTTTTCGCTTGCATGTTGGTGCCTTTTCCTGCTTCTGATATATTTATTGCTGCCAACCCGATAATTAATGCAATGGTAGTAACCACTTCGAAGTATAAAATAGACTTTATCCCCATTCGTCCTACCTGCTTTAAATCACTATGCCCTGCAATACCAACCACCAACGTACTAAATAAAAGCGGTGCAATAATAGTTTTTATCAACCTTAAAAATATATCACTGAAAACTTTCAAATTTATAGCCACATTAGGCCATATTTCGGCAACCGTAATCCCTATAAACATACAGGCAAGAATGCTATACGTTAATGAACGTTTTGCAATGGTAAGTGTGATTATTGATATTAAAAATAATACCCTAACCGGCAGTAAACCTTCTTGAGGAATATTAATGTTGGTCCACCAAGATAAGGAATGTAGAAGTCCATCAATAAAAAAAAGTAAAAGAGTTACCCATGTAATTTTTTTAACGTCCATAACTTCAAACCTAAGCAAAAACCTATTATTATTACAAGGGAATTAGCAGAAGTATTATATTTACTTTTTGGATGTTGTATCTTTTTTGAAATCTAATGAAAGAGAATTTACACAATAACGTAAACCTGTTTTATCCGAAGGTCCGTCGTTAAAAACATGACCTAAATGACCACCGCATTTGGCACACATAATTTCCATTCGTACCATTCCGTGGCTTTTATCAAGCTTTTCATAAATTTTAGTTTTATCCAAGGCTTCATAAAAACTTGGCCATCCGCAACCTGCATCAAACTTAGTTGAAGAAGTGAACAACTCATTGCCACAAGCTACACAAGTATAAACTCCCGGCTCCCAATGGTCTTCAAATTTACCTGTAAATGGTCGCTCAGTTCCTTTTTGTCGCACCACAAAATACTGTTCAGGAGTTAATTGTTGTTTCCACTCCTCTTCCGTTTTAACAATATCAAATGAATTCATTGAGCTATCCTTAGTTAGTTTTGATGAGTTTGATCCAGTGGATTCTGTTTTCGTATTTGATTTGCAACATATAAATGCCAGCAGGTAAATAATGAGCATCGTTAATAACCTCACTTTTCTTTCCGGCAAATGTTTGAATGTTGGTAGTAAAAAGTTCTTCTCCTGTGTAGGCATATAAGCTGGCAGTTATAATTGACTCAAGTGGTTTATCCCATGTTAAAGTTAAAGAATGTTCAAAAGGATTAGGAGCTACCGAAAACTGAACCAAAGTACGGTTCAAATCTTCAAAAACTACTTTTCTAATCTCCGAATAAGAATAACCACCGTTAAAGTCAACTTGTTTTATCCTGTAATAAATCGCACTTAAATCCAAAGCTGAGGATAAGATATTTTCATCTAAAAAATAATAATTAGATACTACCGACGATTGTCCCTTTCCTTTGATTTTTCCTAAAGAAATAAAGTGAACGCCATCAATACTTTTTTCTATTTCAAAAAAATCATTGTTCCGTTCTGAAGCTGTTTGCCAATGCAACTGTACGTTCTCATTGTTTAATGCAGCATCAAATGACAACCATTGCACCGGTGTGGTGGTTTGATTGATAGTTAGAAATCCTGTTGTCCTATAATTGGTAGAATTATACCAACCATTGTATTCAATAATGGCATAATGATAATTCGTTCCGGCTAACATATTGGTTAGGGTAACAGAGCTTCCCGTGCCATTATAAACAATAAAAGTACCTGCGGTAAGTTGTGGTGCTAAACTCAAATTTGAATTCGCCAAATAATGAACAGTATCAACAGGCATGGCTGAAACAGCATTTACCGCGCGCACCAAAACTATACGTCGTTGTCCATTACCACTAACCCACCTTAAATTAACACTGGTATTAGAAATATTTGTGATTACAGCATTAGCGGCCTGAATTGTTGGCTCACTTGGTAAACTTCCTCCCCAAATTTTCCTGACAAGTTGAGGACTATCTACGAACGGATTACGATTATTCTGTATTGCATCAATTGCATTATTGCGTTTGATTTCTTTATCGCTTACAGGATCTTGATTGTGCCAACTAATTAATAAATTTACATACCAGTTATCATAAACCGGATAAGCATTTCCTGCTAATACCTCATTTGCGTTGCCATTATTTTGCCAACTACTTACTAGGTTCTCATAACGTGTCGCCATGTAAAAAAATGCCCTTGCAATATCCCCTTTGTACTCATTATGCGGTTCAAACACAGTGGCTGTATATCCGGCTGTTACACTAGGCCCAAGTTTACCACCATATAAAGTTGTTGTGGTAGGGCTGTTTACACTTCCAAATGGAAAATTACTTCTAATACCATTTACTTTTCCATCACTAGCCATCAGGTGATGTAAATCGCTTACCATAGGTGAACTTGAATTAAACCAACTTTGAGGGAACAAATGCTCTCGGTTATAACAATCACCTTCAACTGAATAATTACCACATTGATCGGTTGCATAGGTATATTCATAGGGAGAAATACTGTCTAATCTAGTACTATAAATATCCCATATTTTACCTCCCAATTGTTTGTCGGTGGTATTATATGATGTCCATACATTACTATATGAAACAGAGGTATGACCTGAAATTTTATTATACAAAACTGTTTTTAGTGCAGCACCTCTATTATTTAATACAGTAGAGTAATAATTTACGGGTATTGCCCAAGCAATACATGTACCGGAAACCGACACATTTTTTGTTGTAGAACCTGTACTAACATGAGTAATATTTCCTGAACTACTGCCCGTAGCAGAAGGGCTGTATCTAGCATAAATAATAGTATTCGGTATAGTTGAATTAACGGCTTGCAAGGTGATAATACTTGTGTACCCATAAGCATAGTTCAAAGATATTTCAAAACCTGAAGGAGCTGATATCACAAGTGGCGCGGTAATAGCTGTACCGGATACAGCATAGCGAAGCGAGGTAGAACTATGAAATGGATATACATTTCCGAACGAAACTAACGAAGTTACTGAAGTAGTTATGGTACCTGCTTTTAGAAACATCGGTAGGCATAAAAGTAATATAACTTTAAATTTTAACACCCAACAAAAGTAACCAAATGATGCAAATGTTGGTGTTAAAATAATATTACTAAAGCAAAAGAGGCTGATCGTAATAATCAGCCTCTTTGCAGGTTAAGCATCCCTTAATATTCTTAGTCGCAAGTATAGGTAATGGTACTGTTAACTTTTCCAAATCTAGTATCAACCTCCAAAACTTGAGGGAATCCTTTGTTATTGAGATTTTTGAAATTATAGGTAACTTCATCAACACTTGGAACCCCATTATCATAATAAGTTGATTTGTAAGTTGCCGGTAAGTTCTTATTATTCAAAAGTTCAAATTCCTCTAAAATCATCCAATTCATTGGTCGACTTGATGTAAGGTTGCCGTAGGTATATTCATCAGTTGAATATAACTTAGCTTCCATGGTTTCACGGGTTACAGTATAGCTCGACTTCTTTGTAACATTCCCTTTATTATCAAATGTAAATTCATCATAGGCATAAAGTACTTCCAAGGTGTCAGTAAAATTAAATTTGTTTATTCTCTTTAGCACATTGCCTTCATAAATATAGCGCTCCCTTGATTCAATTAAAAACTGATTAGTTACCAACGATTTACTATACGTATTTTTAGTGATTATTCTGTTATTCTGATAAATTAAATCAAAATAAGATACTTTAACCCCATCTTCTAATTTATCAACCTTAATAATTTGACCTTGGGCATTGTAGGTAAAAATATTTTCAGATGAACCATCATCATCACTGTATTTTGCAGTGCTTAATCGTTTCGAACCATCATAGGTTAAATCCGTCGCAACACTTTGCCCCATGATGGATGCTGAGAACTTAGTTGGACGACAAGCTGCCGTATCTAATGGATTCGAGGGGGTTGTAGGAGTTGGATTCGAGGGTTTCGGACTGTCCTTTTCATCATCAGAACAAGAAGCCAAACCAATTACAGAAATAGTTAAAATTAAGATTGCTTTAATTACAGTTTTCATATAGCTTATTTTTTTGTACAAACATTAGACAACAGGAAAACCATCTACCCCTATATGCATAAAATTTATTTTTATCCGAATTGATTTTCAGCTATTTATTTTTCGCCATTTGTTCAACAACATTTTCACCATCAATGGCAGCACTCACAATTCCACCTGCATAACCTGCTCCTTCTGCACAAGGATATAATCCTTTTATTTGAATATGCTCCAGCGTAATTTTATCCCTAGGGATTCGAACCGGAGATGAAGTACGGCTTTCAGTTCCCACCAGCACACCTTCATTTGTTATATATCCCTTTAACTTTTTGTCGAATTGTTGCAAGGCGTGCCGTAACGAGTTGGCCACAAAAGCCGGAAGAAGCTGATCTAAAGCATGCGATTGAATACCCGGCAAATAACTACATTCAGGTAAAGTAGTTGAATGCTTCTTTGCTACAAAATCACCAATCCGTTGAGCCGGTGCTTGTAAACTATTGGTTGAATTAAAACAAGCTTGCTCAACTTGTTGCTGAAACCGAAGTGCAGCCAAATGACCAGAATCAGCAAATAACTTCCAATCTTCCGGATTGATACTTACTACTAAACCAGAATTGGCAAAGGCATTATTTCTTTTACTTGGGCTCCATCCATTAACCACAATTTCGCCGGGTGCCGTGGCCGCAGGAGCAATAATACCGCCCGGACACATACAAAAACTAAATACTCCATGTCCTAAACTTTGGTTTACAACCGAATAAGCAGCAGGTGGTAAATAATGATTCCGCGTTTTGCATTTATATTGAATACTGTCAATCAATTCCTGGGGATGTTCAATTCGAACGCCTAAGGCAAAAGGTTTAGCTTCAATTAAAATTGAGTTGTGATGTAATAGTTCAAAAATATCGCGGGCACTATGTCCTGTGGCCAATATAACCTCATTAAAAGGATATTGTTCATGGCCATTAATTTGAATACTAGTGATGGCATTATTAGAGAAATTGATATTAGTTAACTTACTATTAAACCTAACTTCTCCGCCAAAATATTCAATTGTTTCCCTAATTTTTGTAATAATATGAGGCAACTTATTTGTGCCTATATGCGGATGAGCTTCATATAAAATATTAGGTTCGGCTCCATGATGCACCAGCAATTTTAGAATACGCTGTACATCGCCGCGTTTGGTACTTCGGGTGTAAAGTTTACCATCGCTGTAAGTGCCTGCCCCACCCTCTCCGAAACAATAATTACTTTCAGGGTTAACACTGTTAAAACGAGTTATTTGAGCCAAGTCGCGCCTACGCTCCCTAACATTTTTACCCCTTTCAAAAATAATTGGTTTTAATCCTAATTCTAAGCATTTTAAAGCGGCAAAAAGTCCGGCCGGACCTGCACCAATAATGGCTACAGGCTTTTGATGATGTGCCGGCTTAAAATCAAAGGTAAGTTCATTATCAGGTTTGGGTTCACCAATAAAAACTTCAGCCAAAATTCGATAACAAATGGGCTTTTTTCTTGCATCAAGCGATTTTCTTAGGATATGAATGGCACTTATTTCTTTTATTCCTGATTTTTTCCTGAAGGATATCAAGGTTATGTCCTCATCATAACATTCTTCCGGAAATAAGGCAAGTTCAATTTGTTTTCTCATGAGTCAGGGTTTTATCCTAAAAACGTATGAAATGAATATAATGTAGTTAAAATGTTGGCAACAAAAATGTTAAAAAAACAATGGGTATGCTTACTTTTGAGTCGAAATTTTTATCAATTAAAAGTGCAACTTACACAAATTCAATTGTTACCGCTATTATTACATTTACGGCACCAAGATACAATAATGGCCGAAAATAAGGTAACGGAACGAAGTGGAGAGCACAAATCAAGTCGTTTTAAGCAATTAAATTCTGCTTCACAACATCATTTCATTTGCTTTAAAACAATACACAAACCATCATTTTATCTTAATCAATTTGTAACGCAACATGACAGATTTTGCCAAATTGGGTGAACTATCAACCCAAATTAGAAGAGACATTTTACGAATGGTACACGGCTGTAAAAGCGGACATCCGGGTGGCTCTTTAGGATGTGCTGATTTTTTTGCCGCTATGTTTTTTGAGGTTATGAATCACCGAGCCGAGTTTAATATGAACGGCAATAATGAGGATGTATTCTACCTTTCTAATGGGCATATATCACCTGTATATTATAGTGCACTGGCCCGTAGTGGTTATTTTCCGATACCTGAGTTAGCCACCTTCCGTCAAATCAATTCACGTTTACAAGGACACCCTGCAACTGCCGAACATTTACCCGGTATACGAATTGCAACCGGCTCATTAGGACAGGGCATCTCAGTTGCATTAGGCACAGCATTAGCCAAAAAAATGGATGGTGATAAAAACTTGGTTTACGCCTTAATGGGGGATGGAGAGATTCAAGAAGGGCAAAACTGGGAAGCATTTATGTTTGCCAGTCACCATAAAGTTGATAATATAATTGTTACCATTGATTTTAATGGACAACAAATTGATGGAAGCACATTAGAGGTAATGGGAATAGGAACAGATATTGAAGCCAAATTAAAAGCTTTTGGATGGGAAGTATTGCAAATGAACGGACATGATTTTTCTTCAATAGTAAATACCATGCAACATGCAAAATCGTTAACAGGTAAAGGCAAACCAATTTTCATTATGATGAAAACAGAAATGGGATATCCGGTTGATTTTATGATGGGCTCACACAAATGGCATGGCGTTGCACCAAACGATGAAGAATTAAACAAAGCTTTGGCTCAATTACCGGTAACAAGTTTTGGCGATTATTAAATAATGAAAAAAGCACTACTGGCAATTATATTATTATGGTGCTGCATGATTCAAGTGCAAGCACAATATGTTAAACCGAAAACAAGAATACTTTTTCTTCTTGATGCAAGTGGAAGTATGTATGCCAGTATGGATAAAGATATCCGTATCAATATTGCTAAACGATTGCTTAGCAAAATTATGGATAGTCTTGAACAAGCCAAAGATGTTCAAGTTGCTTTAAGGGTTTATGGACACACAACCCCACCCGGACAACGTAACTGCAAAGACACTCGTTTAGAAGTTCCTTTTAAGTACAATAATCATAAGGAAATTAAAGAAAAAATAAAAGGAATTATCCCTAAAGGAACAACACTCATTGCACAATCACTTCAAGAATCAGCTTCTGATTTCCCCGCTGAAATAGGTGTAAGGAATATAATTATTTTAATTACCGACGGAATTGAAGAGTGCGACGGTGACCCATGTGCGGTATCTGAAGCCTTGCAAAGTAAAGGTGTGGCATTAAAGCCATTTATCATTGGAATTGGAGGTACCGAAGATTTTAGAAAGGCATTTGAGTGTGTTGGTAGGTATTATGATGCAAATACTGAAGAATCTTTTAATAATGCCTTAAATGTGATCATCACACAGGCGCTTAATAACACAACAGTGCAAGTAAACTTGCTTGATATTAATGGAAAGCCCGTTGAAACAAATGTGAACATGAGCTTTTATGACATGCACAGCAACCAACTAATTACTAATTACGTGCATACCATGAACGAAAGAGGAATACCTGATACCATTACACTCGACCCTACATATAAATACAGAGTTGTGGTTCATACCATCCCGTCGGTTCAGAAAACTGATGTTGAAATTATTGCCGGACGACATAATATCATCGCAATTGATGCACCACAAGGGTTATTGCAATTAAAAATTACAGGATTAACTAACTACCAAGATTTAAAGTGTATTGTAAGAAAATCCAATACCATGAATACCATGCATGTGCAAAACTTTAATACCACCGAAAAATATTTAGTTGGTAAATATGATTTAGAAATTTTCACTTTACCTCGAAAAATAATCACCGATATTAATGTTGATCAAAGCACCACAACAACAGTGGAATTACCACAACCGGGCAAGTTGGTTATTTCAGCCTTTTCACAACAATATGTTGCAGATTTATATATGATGAACAGAGATGAATTAGTATGGTTGGCTCGCATTCCACCAGAAAACAAGCTGCATCATTATATCATGCAACCCGGCAAATATAAAATCATATATCGCGGAAGAACTGCCACGCGCAGCAACCAAACTTTTGAGCGAGAATTTACTATAACCTCAGGTGGTACTACCAGTTTTACATTGAATTAAATTAATCTAATACGAATGAAAAAGTTCGACATACAAAATGTTAAAGATACCCGCTCAGGATTTGGAGCAGGACTAAGCGAATTAGGTAAAACACATCCAAATGTGGTGGCATTATGTGCCGATCTTACAGGCTCACTAAAAATGGATGCTTTTCAAAAAGAACATCCCGACCGATTTATTCAAGTAGGTATTGCCGAGGCTAATATGATTGGACTGGCAGCAGGATTAGCCATTGGTGATAAAATTCCATTTACCGGCACCTTCGCCAATTTCAGTACCGGACGTGTATACGATCAAATCAGACAAAGCGTTGCATACTCAAATAAGAACGTAAAAATTTGTGCTTCACATGCCGGTGTTACCCTCGGTGAAGACGGCGCAACACATCAGATTTTAGAAGATATCGGCTTAATGAAAATGTTGCCGAATATGGTGGTTATAAATCCTTGCGACTTTAATCAAACGAAGGCGGCTACCATTGCAATTGCTAATTATAATGGCCCGGTTTATTTGCGTTTCGGACGTCCGGCTGTACCTAATTTTACACCCGCCGATCAAACATTTGAAATAGGCAAAGCCATCACCTTAAATGAGGGAACAGATGTAACGATTTTTGCTACCGGACATTTAGTTTGGAAAGCTATTGAAGCCGGTTATGCCTTAGCAGAACAAGGCATCAGCGTTGAGTTAATTAACATTCATACCATTAAGCCACTTGATAATAATGCAGTTATTACAAGTGCAAGAAAAACACGCGCAGTAGTAACAGCCGAAGAACACCAAATGAATGGCGGCTTAGGCGATAGCATTTGTCAATTGTTGGCTAAGGAACTTCCTACACCGGTTGAAATGGTGGCCGTAAACGATAGCTTTGGAGAAAGTGGCACACCTGATCAATTAATGAAAAAGTATGGACTGGATACCGAACATATTATTGCCGCAGTTCAACGTGTACTCAAACGTAAATAATTAAAATATTAAACATGATTTGGGGCTTCCCCTCAAGTACATGCCCATCATCACAAGGCTTTGCATGTACTTGAGTGTCGGGCTTTACGCGCTGCACGGCAGCTTGCTTCAATCCCTAAGCCAAAACATTCACTTAGATAAATACAATTATTATGCAAAGCAAAGCTCTTTCTGTTAAAGCCTACTTAGCTGAGGTTAGCGCTGATAAATCAACCGCAGTTATACAATTGCACCAAACCATTTTACAAAACCTGCCTGATGGTTTTGAAGCTTGTATCAGCTATGGTATGATCGGATATGTTGTACCGCACAAACTTTACCCGAAGGGCTATCATTGTAATCCCGAGCAACCACTTCCATTTATTTCATTAGCAGCTCAAAAAAATGCCATATCTTTATATCACATGGGTATTTATGCCAACCCTCAATTAATGAATTGGTTTGTTGCTGAATATGCTAAACACGTAAAAACCAAGTTAGATATGGGTAAAAGTTGCATCCGATTTAAAAAACCTGAACAAATCCCTTTTCAATTAATTGGAGAACTGGTAAAAAAAATGTCGGTTAAACAATGGATTCAAATTTATGAAGCCACTTATTTAAAGTAAAGATATATCCTTAATGGCAAGAGCTTTTACTTGCGATAACCATCGTTGACGTTTAAACTCGTTACTAAACCTTACCCTATCAAAAACAGTTACTTTAACCGGTTTAATTCCACAAAATTGTAACGTAGCATGTTTCATAGCCCTTATGTTGGCATTTCTATATACCAGCCAATTCCATAAATATGGCGCATCCATGGTTAATATAATTCGTGCCGACTTTCCTGTAAGAAACTTATCCCACATCGGTGAATTAGGTTTATACTTAAATGCTTTCCCCGGTAAAAACACACGATCAATAAATCCTTTCAATAAAGCAGGCATATTACCCCACCAACTAGGATATACCCAAACAATTAATCCGGCTTCGGTAATATCGTGCCAGGCACTTTCTAAGTCAGGCTCCAATGGCTGTGCCCCGTTATAACCTCTTCTTAAAATGGGGTCAAAAGCTAATAATCCTAAATGCAATAACTTTGCGTCTTCACCGAGTTTTAACATTTGTTGCGTATACGTTTGTGCAATGGTGGCACAAAATGAATCTACGTCGGGATGGCCGCATACTACCAAAATACGTTTTTTTTCTGTATTCATAATTCAAAGTTAAATTACCCTAATGTCAATGGCTATTTATCGAAGTATGAAGTAAATCATTTCAAGTACGAAACAGCCAAAATATTGGATGACATGAATATTGATATTCATCATCTTGTTGAAATGATTAACTGTTAAATCAATTCACAACACGAATTCTACATCGTCTTTTCATCCGTAAAAAGCTGAACTCATGTATGTTTAAGGATGACATTTAAGCCTTTTTTGAAATGTATACATTACATTTTAACTGTTTTTTTGAATCTTTTAGATTACATATTTTTAATATTTTTGTTATCTACTAATTACAATTTTTATCTTATTTTGTTATCTATATATTACAATTAAAGATATTTAACATACCTTTGTTAAGAAATCAAATAAAATGGAAAGTCTCATAGAATCACATAAT
Organism: Bacteroidia bacterium; assembly: GCA_025454975.1. GTDB lineage: Bacteria > Bacteroidota > Bacteroidia > UKL13-3 > UKL13-3 > UBA6183. The sequence continues at coordinate 159,081 of JALONK010000001.1, read as the reverse complement.
AGGTTACTACACCAACTTGAAGTTAAGTTTAGAAGAAACTTAAACATAGATTGGAATGATAGACTTATAGGTTTAACCGGAGCAAGGGGCGTTGGTAAAACCACTTTCTTACTCACTTATATTAAGGAAAAGCTGAGTAACTCACCTTATGCTTTATATGTAAGTATGGACGATTTTTATTTCAGTACAACCCCACTTATTCAATTGGCCGACGAATGGGTTAAAAAGGGTGGTACACATTTATTTTTAGACGAAATTCATAAATACCCAAATTGGTCACAAGAACTTAAAAATATTTACGACAGATATAAAAAACTTAAAGTGGTTTTTACAGGCTCGTCGGTATTACATATACAAAGTGGAAATGCTGATTTGAGCAGAAGAGCTGTTGTATACACAATGGAAGGTCTTTCATTCAGAGAATTTTTAAATATTGAAGCCGGTACAAACTTTCCAACATTAACCTTAGACGACCTCATAAAAAAACATGTTGTACATGCTAAAGAAATTGTTTCAAAAGTTAAGCCCCTAGCCTATTTTGAATCCTACCTGAATTATGGTTATTACCCTTTTTATTTGGAAAGTCGTAATACCTATCACCAAAAACTATTAAACACCATCAACCTGACGCTGGAAGTTGACTTACCTTACTTGCGCCATGTTGATGTACAGTATATTCATAAGCTTAAAAAACTCTTGTATATGCTTACCCAAACTGTACCTTTTCAACCCAATGTATCACAATTGGCAGCAGATATTGAAACTTCGCGCACTACCATATTATTATACTTAAGTTACTTGCAAGAAGCTAAATTATTAAACCTTTTACGCAGCAAATCGAACAGCGATTCCATGCTGGCTAAACCGGACAAAGTTTACTTACATCACCCAAACTTATTTTATGCTATTGGAGGAGCAACACTTAACAAGGGAAATGAAAGGGAAACTTTCTTTTATAACCAAGTAAACAATGCCTATAAAATAAACTATACGCCTCAAGGTGATTTTTTAGTTGCGGGTAAATACACTTTTGAAATTGGGGGGAAAACAAAAAGTAAAAAACAAATTAAAGCAGTTAAAAATAGTTATATCGCCGCAGATATGTTGGAATATGGATATGACAACAAAATACCGCTGTGGTTATTTGGCTTCTTATACTAATGTAAATCACTAACAGTGATTAAACTATAACACCTTATAGAACAATCATTTAAAAACAAACGTTGAAGCAAGGTTTATCGTTAGGTGCATTAACGGCCAACCGCAAATTGGCGCAACACACTAAAGTTTAACATGGGTTATTCTACTATTATCATTACCTTTATTACATGATTTTACTAAAGTGTTTGCATTAAATAAAATAATTTGCCGACATTATAAAATACCCATGCAGCATTACCGGCTTCAACTCATCTTTTGCTTAATTATACTTAGTGGTTTTAAAGGTAACGCCTATCAACACCTCAATTCAACTTATACAAATGTTGTATTTACTGATGGAGCAAACGTAAGAAATACACCATCGTTAAAAGCTTCTATTATTGGCAAACTACAATCAGGTGCATTAGTTAAGTTTTGTAATGAGGTTGAACAAAAATCAGATTCTATTAATGGCATTAAAAGTTTTTGGAAAGCTATTCTTTTTGATGATAAAATTGGTTACATCTGGGCTCCAATATTAGCCGACGGTTATTTTAAAAGCTATGAGTACACCGATGATGTATTTATTATCAAACATCAACCTAAACAAAACCTATTAAGCATTCATATATACCGCCGAAATACATTGCTGCATCAGCAACAATTTAAATCACCATCGCAGGTTGAGATAAATGGGAGCATAACACTTGGAAAAACAATTAATAGTAATACAAAAGAAGTAATTGCAATTGCTTATGCTAAACCGGACAATATAGGTACCGAGAGTTACTTATTATATACTTGGGATGGGAATGTTTTAGCACAAACTCAATTAAAATTACCCGACGATGCGTTAATCACATCACGATATACACAACATTTTGAAAAAGCAATCATTTGCGGTGATCAGGTAAACATTAGAGCCGAACCTAGTATCAATGCTCCTATAGTTGCCAAATGCAATAAATTTACTCGTGTGAATTTAGATTCAGCACAACCGCGCATCATCAGTAAAGGCCTTCATTATGAAAAATGGTATAAGATAACTTGGCAAAACAAATCGGGCTTTGTGTTAGACAGTTATATTGACATTCCGGTAAGATTTATTCGTAGTAATTATGCTGAAAACATTTCATTTTTATACACCAATGGTGGGATTTATGTATTTAAACATTCAGATATTATTACCTACTTCAAAATTGAATATAAAGAAGACGTTCCGGAAGATCCGCAGTTTCGTCACAGTTTTTATAATTTTGGTCATTATGGGCTAAAAAATGGCAAAGAAATTTTAGCTGTATGCAAGCGAGCAGATGGGTGTGGCGAATGGGGAGGCGACTTTTTATATGTTTGGGATGGCGAAAAAATTAAATTCTTGGATGCTAAAGGAGGTATTGGTGACGGTGGATATTCATCAGGAAGTGAATTAACATTTCCTGCCGATTTTGGTGGAGAAGAAAATAAAATAATAAAGGATGAGTATGAAAGTGAATATATGGAATGGTTTCCTACATTTAATACTTGCCAAACAAAAACTCGAATTGGTTGCTTATTTCAACGTAAACAAGTTATGGTTTATGAAGATGATACCCTGAAAGAAATTCCTTCACCGGATTTTTATCTGCATAACTACTTAAAAACTTTTAACCCTAATGTTGATGTGCTACAATATGATTTTACCGATTTGAATAACGACACATTACAAGATGCCATATTTGTTTTAGGTAAAAGAAATGACTATGAAAAAAAAATTAAACCTATGATAGGAATTGCATTTGGTGCTAACGATACAACTTATACAAACATTGCAATTAACAAAAGTATTCTATCTAGTTACAGTAATTGTATTATAGATACAACCAATAAACAAATCCTAAGAATTTGGGTATTGAATAATTTAGGTAATGAAACTATAGAAAATGAGTCAAAACTGGTGAAGAAATATGAATTTAGGGTTAATGCAAATAAGCAAGTGATTTGGGAATCTATCATGACTAAGCAAGCAACATACGAGAATGACAAACTAATCTGGCAAAATGAAACTACACAATACTTTAAAACCAAAAAAGTATTATTCGAACATGTTTGGTGAGAAATGGCAGAAAACTTTAACCCTTATAGGTGGTCAAATTTTTTAACCACCTCCTGTTTTTAACCTTTAGATTATGTGATTACATATCCTCAGAGAAATTCTAAAGATAATCTCTCACAGCTTGATTTGAAGCCTTAAAAGAAAATCCATAAAGTGATGCAACATTACAAAATGAAATAACTCAGTTATTCCCTATACAAATTACTTTTAGCTAATATGTTGTATTACAATTGTAAATTCTATCTTACATGTTTACATATTTCTCCTATACTGCCCACCCACCTCAAACAAAGCGTTGGTAATTTGCCCCAACGAGCAGTACTTCACGGTTTCCATCAATTCAGCAAATATATTTTTGTTATGAATAGCGGTTTGTTGCAAACGTTGCAGCATTTCTTTTCCTTTTTCTGCATTACCTTTCTTCAACTCATTCAGCATTGTAATTTGATATTCCTTCTCTTCAGTGGTTGAGCGAATTACTTCTGCCGGAACAATTGTTGGTGAACCTTTACTGCTTAAAAATGTATTTACACCAATGATTGGATACTCACCGGTATGTTTTAAGGTTTCATAATACAAACTTTCTTCTTGTATTTTAGTGCGTTGATACATGGTTTCCATTGCACCTAACACACCTCCACGTTCAGTAATTTTATCAAACTCTGCTAAAACTGCCTCTTCAACTAAATCAGTTAATTCTTCAATAATAAATGAGCCTTGTAAAGGGTTTTCATTTTTAGCCAATCCCAATTCACGATTAATAATTAATTGTATGGCCATGGCACGTCTCACACTTTCTTCGGTTGGAGTGGTAATGGCTTCATCATATGCATTTGTATGAAGTGAATTACAGTTATCATAAATAGCATACAATGCTTGTAGGGTGGTGCGTATATCATTAAAATCAATTTCCTGCGCATGTAACGAACGACCAGAAGTTTGGATGTGGTATTTTAACATCTGGCTTCTTTCATTAGCACCGTACTTTAACTTCATTGCTTTAGCCCAAATTCTTCTGGCTACACGACCGATTACAGCGTATTCGGGATCAATACCATTCGAGAAAAAGAAAGATAAATTCGGTGCAAAATCATCAATGTTCATGCCTCTGCTTAAGTAATACTCAACAAAGGTAAATCCGTTTGACAAGGTAAGTGCAAGTTGTGTAATTGGATTAGCTCCTGCTTCGGCAATATGATATCCACTAATGGAAACTGAATAAAAATTACGCACTTGTTGGTCAATAAAATACTGTTGCACATCACCCATTACACGTAATGAAAACTCAGTTGAAAAAATACATGTATTTTGCGCTTGGTCTTCTTTTAAAATATCGGCCTGTACCGTACCACGAACTTGTTTTAAGGTATCGGCTTTTATTTTTTGATACACCTCATTAGGTAGTACCATATCGCCGGTAACGCCAAGTAACATTAAGCCTAATCCATCGTTTCCTTCAGGCAATTCATTTGCATGATACGTTGGACGAGTTGTTCCTTTAGCTTTAAATATTGCCTCAATTTTTTGATTAACTTCTTCTTCAAGTCCATGTTGTTTAATATACAACTCACATTGTTGATCAATGGCTGCATTCATAAAAAATGCACAAATTATTGCAGCCGGACCATTAATGGTCATTGAAACCGACGTTTTAGGATCTGCTAAATTAAATCCGGAATACAATTTTTTAGCTGCATCTAAACTCCACACACTTACACCTGAGTTACCAATTTTCCCATAAATATCGGGGCGATGATCGGGGTCGTTGCCATACAAAGTAACGGAATCAAACGCAGTACTTAAACGTTTTGCAGGCATCCCTTTTGATACATAATGAAAACGTTTATTGGTTCGCTCGGGACCGCCTTCACCTGCAAACATTCGCGTAGGGTCTTCGCCTTCGCGTTTAAAAGGATAAATTCCTGCGGTGTATGGAAAATCACCCGGAAAATTTTCTTGTAAAGCCCAACGTAAAATATCGCCCCAACCTTTACATTTAGGAACAGCTACTTTAGGAATTTGAGTATGAGAAAGTGATTCGGTATGTGTTTTAATTTTAATTTCTTTATCACGCACCTTAAAAACATAATATTCATTTCTGAATAAGTCCTTTTTTTGTTCCCAAGTTTCGAGAATATGACGGCAACGAGGATCAAAATCAATGCCTATGGTATGCCTTGTTTCGTCTAATATTTTTATCAATCTATCTTTATCTTCTACTTTTGAATGTTTAAGTGTGTCAATAGTAGAAGTTAATCCATGTAACTTATCTGCCAATTCGCATTGCTTGTTTACCCACTTATCATAGTTGCGATTATTCTCAGAAATTTCAGATAAATATCGAGTGCGTGAAGGAGGAATGATATAAATTTTCTCACTCATTTCATCACTAATATGAAAAGTAGAATTCAGATCAGCTTTTGTTTTTTCAACAACTTTATCCATTACAGCCTTGTATAGGCTATTCATTCCGGGGTCATTAAACTGGCTGGCAATGGTGCCATAAACCGGCATGTCTTCAGGCTTTTGATCAAACAATTTATGATTGCGTTGGTATTGTTTTTTTACATCACGCAAAGCATCTAAAGCCCCTTTTTTATCAAATTTGTTAATTGCTATGATGTCGGCAAAATCCAACATATCAATTTTTTCCAGTTGTGTAGCTGCGCCGTATTCAGGAGTCATTACATATAAAGCCACATCGCTGTGATCCATAATTTCGGTGTCGCTTTGACCAATACCGGAAGTTTCTAAAATAATCAAATCAAACTGTGCGGCTTTAACAATATCAATTGCTTCCTGCACATGTTTAGACAAGGCCAGGTTGCTTTGACGGGTGGCAAGTGAGCGCATATACACACGAGGATTTTTAATGGCATTCATTCGTATACGATCGCCCAATAATGCTCCACCGGTTTTACGTTTGCTTGGGTCAACTGAAATAATTGCGATGGTTTTATCTTTAAAATCAAGTAAAAATCGGCGGACAAGTTCATCCACTAATGATGATTTTCCTGCGCCTCCGGTGCCTGTAATACCCAATACAGGTGTTTCGCTTACTTGAATGGTTGATAAGATTGATTTAAAATTTTCGGGATCATTTTCAGCAGCAGAAATCAAGCGTGCGATTGATTTATAATCTTTTTCTTTTAGGTGTTTTACTTCACCATTTAGTTGTTGACCTGTAGGAAAATCACATTTTTCCAGCATATCATTTATCATGCCTTGCAAACCCATTGCACGTCCATCATCAGGATGATAAATTCTGGTGATACCATAAGCGTGTAGTTCATCAATTTCTTCAGGTAAGATGGTTCCACCACCTCCACCAAAAATTCGAATATGACCACAACCTTTTTCCTTTAACAAATCGAACATGAACTTAAAATATTCAACATGTCCGCCTTGGTAACTAGTCATGGCAATTGCATTAGCATCTTCTTGAATGGCGCAATTAACTACTTCTTCTGCGCTCCTATCATGCCCTAGGTGAATAACCTCAGCGCCACTCGCTTGAATTATTCTGCGCATAATATTGATTGCCGCATCATGTCCATCGAATAAGCTGGCAGCGGTTACCACACGAATCTTATTTTTAGGCTTGTATATATCAACTGTTTCCATACCTGATTATTTGTAAAGGTGTGCAAATTTAGGCCTTTTATCTTAAAAATACGGCTTTAAAAATCGGCCCTTGATACAAAGCAATACTATTGATTTACAGGAGTTAAAATTGATACAACAAACTATTTGAAAAACTACCGAAGAAAGGATTAATCCCTGGAGGAGGGAAGGCATCGTAGGCATAACGCGCCATCATTCTAAATGAAAACTTGCTTTTTGATTTAAACAAAACGCTGGCTTCAACCGATACACGGTAGTCGTTTATATTATTAATTCGAGGTTGAAGATAACCTACAAAGGTTACCGGTATTCGATCGAAATCTCCAAAATCTAAGCTGGCATATGAACTTAACCTCATATTATTTTGAGCATCCAGTTCAGGATTTTGTTCATATTCATACATCAATACATTCCCGATATAAAAAAATGACTTCTCACTTTTATATAACCTGAATCTAAAACCCGCTCCGGATAAAACACGAAGGCTGATATCAAGTTGCTGATTAAATTGAACTTGAACAAATGCTTCGGGAAATACAGTAGAATCACCTTGTTTAATATATCTAAAATGTTGAAATGCATTATTAACCAAGTTTTGGTTATCAGATTGTACTAAGGTTACATCATTTACAAATAACAAGTTGCGTTTATTGGTATGATGAACAACAAACAAACGGTTGCTTAATTGATTGATATTATTTTGGTTAACTTGAATAAAATTTGCTCCGAACTCGGCGGTTCCTTGCCAACCCAATTTCGGATTCTCGAACCGCCTGCCCTCCATATTCACAATTTGTTGTGCCTGTATAGGCAAGCCAATTGCGGTAATCAAAGCACTTATAATCAACAGGATTATTTTGTTCATGAGCCGGCAAATATATTGTAGTTCTTGCTTAATGTTTTTACACTTTGGCATTTTATAAAAAATACTACATTTGCCCTTCTTTAAAAACACATCAACATGAAATTAAAAGAAATAGTTGCCATTTCAGGAATCGGAGGATTACATAAAATAATTGGAAGAACTAAAACAGGATTGATTCTTGAATCGTTGAATGAAACCAAAAAGCGCTTCCCTACCGGAATTCAGGATAAAGTTTCAGTGCTTGAAGATATTTCTATGTACACCCTCTCAGGTGATATGCGTTTAGCCGATGTTTTTGTTAAATTACATGAAGTAGGTAATGTGCCTACCAACAAAGACGATGCAAAAAAGCAACGTCAATTTTTAATTGATACTATTGAATTGGATAGTGAGCGTGTGTATGATTCTGACATCAAAAAATTATTAAATTGGTATCACACTTTAGCCGGTTTAATTGATTTTAAAGAAGCTGCTAAAGAAGCCGAAAAAGAAGAGGTTTCGAGTGCAGAACCAGAAGTAAAAGTGGAGCAAGTACAAGAAGAAGCCCCGGCTAAAACTGCGAAAAAAACTGCGAAAAAAGCAAGTGATTCTGATACAGATGAAGCACCTAAGAAAACTGCCGCAAAGAAAACTGCTGCGAAAAAAACTGCTGCAAAAAAGTCAACTAAATCAGAAGAATAAATTAAATTTTTTTATTCATAGAACCACCTCTTGGGGTGGTTTTTTATTTTACAGGTAATCAAACTTAGCCGTAAAATGTCTGAGTTGTTTGGGCTGCCAAACAATCTTCATTCCTTTCAACTCATCTTTTTTATCATAAATATCGGTCAACGATTCAATTACATAATCAATATGACTTTGGGTATAAACGCGTCGGGGAATGGCTAAACGAACCAAATCCATAGCAGCAGCTTTTTCTTTACCATCAGGTTGTGCGCCGAACATTACAGTACCAATTTCGCAGGAACGAATACCTGCGTATTTGTATAATGCAACAGCTAAACTTTGACCGGGGTAGGCTAATGGTTTTATGTGTGGCAACATTGCCCTTGCATCAATATAAATGGCATGGCCACCTGCAGGTTGCACGATTGGAATACCTGCTTTTAACAAGTAATTTCCTAAGTATTGTGTGGATGTAATTCTGTAATGCAAATAATCTTCTTCAACCACTTCTTCGAGACCAACGGCCATAGCATCTAAGTCACGGCCGGATAATCCACCATAAGTTGGAAACCCTTCGGTAAGTATTAGTAAGTTTCTTGCTTGTTCGGCCCATTCATTATTATTTAATGCAAGCCACCCCCCAATATTTACCAATGCATCTTTCTTTGCACTCATAGTACAGCCATCAGCATAAGAAAACATTTCTTGTACAATATCAATAATGCTATGTTGTTGGTAACCTGATTCACGCATTTTTATGAAATATGCATTCTCGGCAAATCTGCATGCATCTATAAAAAGCGGAATGTTGTATTGCTTACAAATGGCTTTAACTGTTCTGATATTCTCCATGGATACGGGCTGACCTCCACCTGAATTATTTGTAACCGTTAACATAACCATTGGGATATTTTCGGCACCATAAGCCTGAATGGCTTGTTGCAATTTTTTAATATCCATATTGCCTTTGAACGGATGAATGGATGAAGGATTTTTCCCCTCCTCAATAACTAAATCAATTGCCCTAGCACCGGTATATTCAATATTGGCACGTGTAGTATCAAAATGTGTATTATTTAAAATATATTTTCCTTTACCTCCAATGATTGAAAATAAAATTTTCTCAGCGGCTCTTCCCTGATGTGTTGGAATAATATGATCAAATGGCATAAGGTGTTGCACGGCATCAACAAAACGATAATAAGATGGACTTCCTGCATAAGATTCATCACCTACCATAATTGCAGCCCATTGTTTTGCGCTCATGCTGCTAGTGCCGCTATCGGTTAATAAATCAATCATAACATCTTTTGCATGCAATGAAAATAGATTATAGTCAACTTCCTTAATTAACTTTTCTCTTTGCCCCTCAGTAGTGATTGTTATTGGTTCAACCGATTTAATTTTAAATGGCTCAATTATTGTTTTCATTCTTCAACACTCCATAAAAATCACATAATAAATTATGACAGTTTACACCTTATAAACTGATTTAAATATTAATTATCATAGAACAATAACCATCTGGTATATCAACATCATACACCGATTGATGTTATTCTTATTATTTTTTTCGATTAGTTCAGAATAATATTACCTTTACTTTTAGATATTGTCTGTTCTAATTTCAGGCAAGTTAGTTAAGCATAAAAAATTGTGAACATGAAAAGAAAATCGTTCTTAAAAACCATGTCATTATTACCATTTTTCGGATTAACAATGGACTTAAAAAAGCTACATCAACTTATAGATAACACAGAGGCTACTAAAAGAATGCCAACATTATTTCTGGGGCATGGAAGTCCGATGAATGCAATTGAAGAAAATGAGTTTGTGCGTTCATTTAGAGCACTTGGTAAAGAATTGATAAAACCAACAGCCATATTGTGTATATCTGCGCATTGGGAAACAAAAGGAACATTTGTAACTGCAATGGAGCATCCGCCTACCATTCATGATTTTGGAGGTTTTCCAAAAGCCTTGTTTGATGTTCAATATCCTGCACCAGGGAGTCCAACTTTAGCAAGTGAAATAAAAGATACCGTAAAAACAACCACAGTTGGCTTAGATGATAAATGGGGGTTAGATCATGGCGCGTGGAGTGTAATTAAACATCTCTATCCATTAGCCGATATTCCGGTGCTTCAATTAAGCATTGATTATACTAAACCACCGGAATACCACTATTCATTAGCAAGTGAACTTAAAAGTCTTAGAGACAAAGGAGTTTTAATTATTGGAAGTGGCAATTTGGTGCATAATTTAGGGCTGGTTGATTGGCGAAGATTAAATGAATCGTTTGCATTTGATTGGGCAGAAGAAGCCAGTGAAAAAATTAAATCGTTTATTATTAACGATGATCATAATAACTTGATTCGTTTTGGCTCACAAGGAAAGGCCTTTAATTTAGCTATTCCTACACCAGAGCATTTTATGCCTTTGTTGTATGTATTATCACTGAAAGATAAAAATGATAAAATCAGTTTTTTTAATGATAAGCCGGTAGCCGGTTCATTAACCATGACTTCGGTTAAGTTAATGCCTGAACAAAGTTGAAATTGATTGTATTAATTCAACTAAATTGATTGGTGCAGATTAAGTACTAAAAACCGGCAAGTTCTTACCATAAACTCATCAAAAAATAAATCAACAAGAAAATAATATGTAAACTCGCAATACTAAATTAAAAGTATATATGATTGTAATTAACCAGCGCAGGTTTTTACCTGACAAAATAAAAATAACATCATGGGAAATAATCGAGCCCTACTTTGAAGTTTTATTAAACCGCAAAATTGAGAATAAAACTGAGTTAGAAGATTGGTTAAAAGACAGAAGTGAACTCGAGGCTTTTATAAGTGAAGACTTAGCTTGGCGATATGTGAAAATGACATGTAACACTGAAGATAAATCGCTTGAAGAATCTTACTTATTTTTTATAAACGAAATTGAACCTAAGGTAGCACCGTTGGCCGACAAACTCAATCGAAAATTAGTAGATAGTCCGTTTATTCATGAGCTTGATAAGGATACTTATTTTGTTTATTTGAGAGGTATTAAAAAGGAGATTGAGATTTTCAGAGAAGAAAATGTAAGCCTATTTGCTGAAATTGCAACAGAAAGCCAGAAATATGGAGCGATAGTTGGCAGCATGATGGTAGAAATTGATGGTAAAGAATTAACCTTACAACAGGCATCAAATTTTTTAAAAGATCCGAATCGAGCCAAAAGAGAGCAAGCGTTTTTAGCGATAAATCAGAAGCGTTTATCGCATGCAAAAAGTTTGGATGAATTATTTGACAAATTAGTTAAGCTAAGGCATCAGGTTGCCGTTAATGCCGGGTTTGAAAACTACCGTGATTATATGTTTGCAGCCATGGGCAGATTTGATTATACACCCGAGGATTGTTATGCTTTCCATAATGCAATTCAAACAGAAGTTGTTGGATTAGTAAAGTCATTTCATGAAAAGCGTGAATCCGAACTGGGTTATAAGTTACGTCCATGGGATTTAGAGGTAGACACTCAAAATCGCCATGCGTTAGAGCCTTTTACCAGTGGTGCGGATTTACTTGACAAAACCATAAAATGTTTCAGAAAGGTTGATGATTATTTTGCGTGGTGTATAGAAACAATGGATAATATGGGACGATTAGATTTAGAAAGCAGAAAAGGAAAAGCTCCGGGAGGATATAATTATCCAATGGCAGAAACTAATGTGCCTTTTATTTTTATAAATGCTGCTTCGTCAACACGAGATGTAGAAACTATGGTTCATGAAGGTGGGCATGCAGTACATTCATTTTTAAGTAAGGATTTAGCGTTATCAGCATTTAAGAACTGTCCGAGTGAAGTAGCTGAATTAGCCAGCATGAGTATGGAATTATTAAGCTATGAAGGAATGGATGAATTTTATAAAACATCAACTGAATTAGCGCGTGCAAAAGAGGAGCACCTGGAAGGCATTATTAAGATTTTACCATGGATTGCCACCATTGATAAATTCCAACATTGGATTTATACAAACCCTACACATACCGCAGAAGAGCGAAAAGCATATTGGGTTGAGTTAAGCAAATATTTTGGAACAGGTATGGTTGACTGGTCGGGTTATGAAGAAATTCAAACTTACACTTGGCAAAAACAACTTCACTTGTATGAAGTTCCATTTTATTATATAGAATATGGAATGGCGCAATTAGGCGCTTTGGCGGTATGGAGAAATTCGTTGAAAGATAAAACAAAAGCCATACAACAATATAAAGAAGCGTTGAGTTTAGGATACACCAAAACCATTGGTGATATTTATCAAACTGCGGGTATTAAATTCGACTTTAGCGATGCTTATATCAAAGAATTAATGCAATTTGTTAAGTCGCAATTAAGCTAAAAAAGAAGGGCATATCAATCGAAATTGATATGCCCAACTATTTATATATTCAGGAAAAAGCGGATTAGTTAATCATTAGTTTTTTAACGCTGGTTCCACTTGCATTGGTTACTTGTATAAAGTATAATCCTTTTTGTAATGCAGCGATGTTTATTTCATGTTTATTTAAACCATTATTTACATCTAGTGCCGAAGTTAATACTGCACGACCGCTAAGGTCAACAATATTTACTTGTGTAGCGCTTATAGTATTGGTTGACTCAAATTGAATGGTAATTTTTTCGTTCGCAGGATTTGGATAGAGTACTATACCGTTTTCAAATGCTTCGCTCACTTTAGCAACTGAGGTAGTTAATTGTAAAGGAATTACCTGACCATTTGAGCGGGCAACAAAAATTCCGAAAGCTGCTCCGTTTACATCACGGTTAGTTGGTGAGTTTGGAGATAAAAATCCTGATGCAAAAGCAACTACTGCTTGTCCGGCCAAAGCACTTAAAGGAGCATTGTAAGAAACTAACGGGCTTGTTGCTCCAACAGGAATTACATCAAGTATAATATTATTTGCGGCTAAAGAAACATATTCACCTTCATCAGAAGAGAAATCGCCGAAAGCTAATGAGTCGAAACCTGATGTTGCATTTCTGGCGCGAATACTTACTGCAGGTGCATCAGTAACTCCATGATAAACTAACAAATCAACGTTATTTGGATTTGTACCATTTTCTCTCCCTGCTGCACCAAGTATACCAAAGTTTATTTCAACTTCATTAGGATTTGGCTCAAACTTAGTAGTATCTAAAACACCGGTAGCAATTACAACTAACTCAGAACCTGCAGGAATGTAGTCAATATCCTCTTCATAAATTACATCATCATAACTGCTTGAATTTTTAGGTGCAACTGCTAAAATCAAATCATTATTAGCAATTAAGTTGGTGTATCCGGTAGCTTGGCGAAATCCTAAGTTATCAGCCACTTTTAACGTTTGGTTTGTGGTTTCATTTTTCACCCAAATATCTACTGTATCAGCAGCAGGGTCGGCACAATTATGAATAACATTTACACGACCTGAAGTTAATGCTTCTAATGGTATAACATCACCATTAGATAAGGCTGCAAATAATCCGAAAGGTTTTCCATTATTATTGTTTGCAGGATTTAAAAATCCTGATGCAAATATAACAACGGCACTATCTCCTGCATTTAATTGTTGCAATGGGGCACTGTATGAAACAAGAGGCATCATAGCGTTTGCCTGAAATACATCTAATAAAATATTGGCTTCATCAACTGCTAAATATTGAGAGATGTCACCATAAGGAACATTTTCCAAAATTCTTGCACCGTCTAATGCACCTTTGGCGCGAGCATCTATGTCAACATTAGGGGCATCAGTTGAACCGTGGTGCACAGCTACTTCAACTTTGCCATTACTACCTCTTTCTTTAGCTGTAGCCGAGATGGCAAGGTTAAACGGGATTTGAGGATTAAATCCTGTTCCCACGTGACCTTGTGCAATGGCTAAATAGGTTTGGCCTGATGTTAAGTTAAATCCAAAACCTATTAGGGTATCGTTGATAGTTTGTGAGTTTTTCCCTGCAAAAGCCACACGGATAGGAACACCTGCCGGGGCTGTAAAAAAACCTGTTGATTGACGGAAGCCAACATTGTCAAATAATTTTTGAGAGCCTAAAACAGTAGATAACCAAATATCAACGGTATCAACCGCAGGGTCGGCACTGTTATGGATAGCCATAACTCTTGCTGTTTGGGCGTTAACTGTTAGGAATGACCCCAACAAGCCAACTAATGTAAGTAGTGTGTTTTTCATAAAGTTTTCTTTAGTTGAAATATGACAACCACTTACTTAAATTAGTTTTGTATAAAATTTATGACAATTATATCAAACTGATTATGTATGCTTTAGAGATAATTAATGACAAAGAGTTGACATTAATTTTTAACTGCAACCATACTTATTTCTACCCTAGCACCTAATGGCAAACGAACAACCTGAACTGTTTCTCGTGCAGGATAATTACCACTAAAAAAACTTCCATAAGCTTCATTAATAGCAGCAAAATCATTCAAATCGGTGCAATAAATTGTAGTTTTCACCACATTCGAAAAATCATATCCTGCACTATTTAAAATAGCTTGCAGATTTTGCATCACTTTAGTTGTTTCAAGAGATATATTATCTTGAATCATATTACCTGTTTGAGCATCTTTAGCAACCTGTCCGCTGGTATATAAAGTATTACCAACTTGAACAGCAGGGCTGTAAGGACCTATTGGAGCAGGGGATCCGGAAGATGTAATTATTTTCTTTTCCATTAGATTAGACTGTTTACCTTTGTCGTCAAATTTAGTATGCAAACATGAAGATTCTACTAATAGGAGAAAAAATAAAAACAACTGAATTAGCGGGTACTTTTTCATCTGAACAACATTTAATTTCCGAAATACAAGATACAGATTTAAGCACAATACATTTAGATGAATTTGACTGCATCTTTGATTTGAGTTTTGAAGATCATGTAGAGCGGATATCATTATATGCATCATTAACTGATAAGCCGGTATTTGTTTCAGCAGCGCAATTACAACTTGCAGCTGTGGTATTAAATATTAAGCAATCAGTTTCTTGCGTATTAATCGGGCTAAATGCATTACCAAGTTTTTTAAATTTACCCATGTTAGAAGTTTCATTAGCGAATCCTGATCAACAGCAATTATTGCATGATACCATGGATCAGTTAAATCGAAATTATAAATTGGTACAAGATAGGGTTGGTTTGGTAACTCCGCGTATTATTTGTATGATTATTAATGAGGCATGTTACACTTTACAAGAAGGAACCGCAACAATTGAAGCCATTGACACCAGTATGAAACTAGGCACAAATTATCCTTATGGTCCATTTGAGTGGGCTGATAAAATCGGCATCAAGCATGTTTACCATATTTTAAAAGCCATTCAACTTGACACAAATGAAGAGCGTTATAGAATATGTCCATTACTTAAAACTGCTTATTTAAAAGGCACAAGTTTTTATTAGTTTATTTTCTTTTAAACACCGGCACATTACTGCATGCTTCGCCATACATTATGCTCTTGGCAACGGGTAATAATTTATTGGTAATTTCAACAAAGGCATACACCGGTACTGGCACATCACTACAACCTTTAATAATTACACGAGCATCTTTATACTCATCTAAGTTAATACTACTGATTGCTTCCTGAAATAATAATTGTTCAAGCTTTTGTAAATCACCGAAAACATATCGTTTGGCAACCGATTGCAACTGAACTGCAACCAGCATATACGCCCAAGTAGGAACAATGGCATCTGCAGAGCAATATACTGCAACCAGTTTATTTTGATACTGCGACCAATCATGTTGTTTGAGGTGTTCTCTAAAATCCTTTTCTTTCAGAATCATTTCCATAAACAGCCATGGTTTAATATCCAACAACACGCGTTCCGTGGTATCATAAAAAAGCTCAAGATTGATGGTAACTAAACCACTATTGGCTACTTTATTTTCTATGATTTGTGGTTGCTCATTATTCATCCTGCAAAAATAAGCAGAATTATGTTTGAATTATCTACTGATTGGAAAGATAAGAAGTAATTATTGTCTTAAGCTTACTAAAATGGCATCTAACTCATTTAGCAAATCAATATTTCCTTGTTGAGCATACGCTGATAAATTTTGTTTGAACGAGGGAACGTCGTATAAAAATGCTTTTAAGTGATCAGCTTCCAACGTTTCAAAATGCCTGCCATAACCTAAGCGTTCAACATTGGCAGCATTATACCATTGTTCAAATTGTCCTTTAATTGGAAAAGAATAAATTGGTTTATGTAAATAAACTGCTTCACTAATAAATGAGAAGCCTCCATTAGCAATAACAGCAGAAGATGAAGCCAGGTCGTTAACAAAACTAGTTTCACTAAATTTTTTAAATTGCATATGGCCATCTACTTCATCTGTATTCATTCCATAAATAATAAAACGCTCGTTTGGTAATTGATTTAATACTTCTTTTACTTTTTTAAACGTAGTTGAAGTTTGGTACATTAAAATATGATTTCCTTGTGTAGGTTTTGCATCAATAATTGCATCCCTAATTATTGGTTTCACCAAACTTGTACTATTTTTCGATATAACAGCATCAAAAAAACTAGTAATAAAATAATGTTGGGCAAATGGCACCTTTGCCTTTACAATTGCTTGTGCTACTAAAAAATCGTCCTTTACTTGCAAAGGTATTTTTACAGTTGGTTTACATCGGTTCAACACTTGCATATTATCAATACTTATGATAGGCAAGCGATGAAATTTAGCATAAGCAAAGGTAAACGACTCGAAATCGGAAATGATTAAGTCAGGATGAAAATCATGTTGAAGTTGAAGGTACCTTGATACATTATGTAAGATACTTTCCGGTGCTTGTTTTAAATTCAGCAATACGGTACCCAACTTACTTATTTGTGCATCTTTGTAAGAGAAATGAAGTCCTTTTATTTCATGTACACAATCGCCGAAACTTTGTTTTAAAAAAGTGTATGCCCTACTACTACTAAGCACAAGAACCTGATGTTTTTCACGAATCAAATGTTCGATTATTACTTTACTTCGCGTTGCATGACCCATGCCTTCACCCGGAACACCATAAAGAATTTTCATATTAATATCTTTTAAACCAGAGTATTTTTCGTGTGAGATTAAGGTAAAAAAACAGCACTGCAGTTAAAACACCACATAATGCGCCAACGGTAACATCAACCTCGGTATGTGCGCCCAAAGCTACTCTTGAGAAAGCAACACTGAAAGCCCAAACAAAAGGTAACCAAAACCAACGATTTAATTGTTGTTTTCGTGATTGATATAAACTTAAAGCGATGATTGTTGCTAATAAAAACGAATTATAAGAATGCCCTGATGGAAAAGAAAGTCCTGATTCTTCAATCCAATGTTCCAACACACGAACATCAATATTTATAAATAATGCTTGGTGATTAGTAATTAATTTCTCCAGAAAATCATGTCGCTGTTGCTTATTCAGATCAAACCAAGTTGAAAGCATTTGTTGGCTATTGGTTTGTGTGAGTAAAAACTGATGAGCCGGACGAATTTCTTTAAATAATGGTTTGGTATAATGTTCGTTGAGGAAGGCCGGAACACTCAGAAATAAAAGTATGGTAACAACCGAGCGCACAAAAACAAATATTTTCTTTTGCCTCACAGGTACTTGATAGGCATAAAAAAAAGAAGCTAATAACGTAAGAACCAGTGTTCCATATTTACCTCCGGTATGGGTAAACAAAAACATGAAGTTTACCCATAGGCTATTCTTATCTAAAGCAGTGAATGCAACAGGCAAAACAAATACAACCAGTGCAAGCAACAAGCAAGTAAATAAGCCGGTATATATAATGCGTTTTGGGATAAATAAAAAGTTTAGTTTATGCTAAGAGTTTATGCCAATTAATTTCATCAGCCAAAATCTTTTTTATATCAGCAATCGCTATTCGTTCTTGTTTCATGCTATCGCGGTAACGGATAGTAACGGTTTGATTTTCTAGTGATTCATGATCAACCGTAATGCAAAAAGGAGTTCCAATAGCGTCTTGACGACGATAACGTTTACCTATGGCATCTTTTTCTTCATAGAAACAGGTATAATCAATTTTTAAATCATTAATAATATTTCTAGCAACTTCGGGCAATCCATCTTTTTTTGTTAAAGGAAAAACAGCAACCTTATAAGGTGCCAACACCGGTGGAATGGTTAGCACCACACGTGTATCCTTTTTATCTTCATTGATTACCTCTTCTTCTTTATAAGATGCACATAATACGGCTAGGAACAAGCGATCCAATCCAACCGACGTTTCTACTACATAAGGAATATAATTACCATAAGGTTTTCCCGACTCGTCTAATTCATTATCAAAAAACTGCAACTTTTTACCTGAGAGTTCTTGATGATTTCTCAAATCAAAATCAGTACGAGAATGTATGCCTTCTAACTCTTTAAAACCGAAAGGAAAATTAAATTCAATATCAACAGCGGCGTCTGCATAATGTGCTAATTTCACATGGTCGTGATAACGATAATTTTGTTCGCCCAACCCTAATTTTTTATGCCAGTTTAATCGAGCTTCTTTCCAATATTCATACCAGTGTTTTTGGGTTCCTGGACGAACAAAAAATTGCATCTCCATTTGTTCGAATTCACGCATACGCATGATGAATTGGCGGGCAATAATTTCGTTTCTGAAAGCCTTTCCGGTTTGGGCAATACCAAAAGGTATTTTCATCCGCCCTGTTTTTTGAACATTCAGGAAATTAACAAAAATACCTTGAGCGGTTTCGGGTCTTAGATAAATTTTGTCGGCATCTTCAGCCATGGCGCCCATTTCTGTACTAAACATTAAGTTAAACTGACGTACATCGGTCCAATTTCTTGTGCCACTAATTGGGCAAACAATTTCATGTTGTTCAATTAAGGTTTTTAATTGAACTAGGTTGCTATCCAACAATGCCTGATCTAATTCATGCTGCAATTGTTCGGCTTTTTGTGTTTTGCCGTCCTTTTCGTACCTGGCAATTTTATCTTCTAATAATTGATCAGCTCTGTATCTTTTTTTACTATCTTTATTATCAATCATTGGATCGCTAAATCCATCCACATGTCCGCTGGCCTTCCAAGTTTTAGGGTGCATAAAAATTGCAGCATCAATACCTACAATATTTTCATGCAGTTGGGTCATGGCTTTCCACCAATACTGACGTAAATTGTTTTTGAGCTCTACACCATTTTGACCGTAATCATAAACTGCACCTAATCCATCATATATTTCACTGCTAGGAAATACAAAACCGTATTCTTTAGCGTGACTAACTACTTGTTTAAAAATATCTTCACTCATAATTAGGCGCAAATTAAATGAAATGTAACGTATAAATCATAAAAGTTGCCAAATGGTATTATAGCTTTTAGTACATTTGAATCCTAAAGTACATGAAGCAGGCTTTAATATTCACTGATAAATTAAGTATTCGACTTGAGTATATTGTTCAAGAAATTTTCGAACGAAGAATGGGTTTATCGTGCGCCATTACCAATCAAGCAAATGAATTTGAATCGTTTTCAGGAGTAAAATTTAATTATTCTGCGAATCCATTTTTAAATGCTATTCAAATTCCGGTTAGTTCTTTGTTATTTGAAGAACATATTCGTGATAATTTTAAGCCAAAGTTAGAAATACATAAGGATTGGGAAGCTTTGTTGTTGTTTGATGAAGTTAATACTTCTGATGAAATCCCATTTGATGTATTAGCTGCATCATTTTATTGCTTGAGCAGATATGAAGAGTATCAACCATTTATATCTGATCAACATGGAAGATTTACGTCGAGCCAAAGTGTAATACATGCGCATCCATTTTTGTTTCAAATACCATTAATTGAGCATTGGTGCGAACGAATGGTAAGTTTAATACTGAGCAAAGGGTATGAAGTAGGGTCGACACCGGCAACGTATAGTTTTATCCCAACAATTGACATTGACTTTGTTTTTAGGTATCATGGTTTAAGCTGGGTTAAATGGATAGCAAAATGGCTAAAGAATATAATTAAAGGAGAATTAGCCGAAGCAATTATTCAAATAAAAAGCAGATTTGATGCTACGAAGGATCCATACCATGTTTTTAATACATTGGTTGATTTGCATCCGCATTTGTTTTTTTTGTTGGTTAGAGGTAACACAAATTTTGATAAAAATGTATCCATGAACAACAAGTCGGTTAGGGCATTAGTGGCATGGATTAATACAGCACAACATTTGGGTATTCACCCCTCCTATTACACTATGACTAGTAGGCAACAAATGGAAAAAGAATTAGAAATCATACATCAGATGGTTCCTAATAAGATATATAAAAGCAGACAACACTTTCTAAGGGTAAAGTTTCCAGACACGTTTGAACAACTATCGGCACTTAGTATAAGAGAAGACTACAGTTTAGGTTATGCAGAACAACCCGGCTTCAGGGCATCAACATGTAAACCTTTTACATTCTTTAACCTGAAAAAAAATCAAGCGAGTGAACTTATTTTACATAGCACAGTGGTAATGGATGTTACTTTAAAAGATTATTTAAAGTTAAATCCGGATGATGCACTTAAAGAATGTATGAAATTATCATTAAATACTAAGAGATATAAAGGTAATTTCATAACCTTGTGGCATAACAACAGTTTAAGTAATAAGTTTGAATGGAAAAACTGGTTGGTTATGTACGAAAATTTAATTGAATTTGGGAGGTCGAAATAAGAGGTGATAAAGTTTTTAACTCATAATGAAATAGATAAAAAGAAATGGGATGCTTGTATTGATCATGCTTATCCCGAATTGCCATATGCTTATAGTTGGTTTTTAGATGAGGTAGCTCCGCAATGGCATGCATTAGTATTAAATGATTTTGAAGCCGTTATGCCATTACCCACGGTAAAAAAATGGTTTACGATGGCTTATCAACCATTTTTTGTTCAACAGTTAGGCGTATATAACATCAACGAGAACCCTAATTTTGAAATCATTGATTTTTTAACAGCTATTCCATCAGAATACCGATATATAAATATTTGCTTAAATGAGAATAATTCTGTGTATGACCCTAGTATAAAAACGGTTAAACGTCCTAACTATGTTTTACATTTACATCAGCCATTTAATGCGATTGCGAAGGGGTTTAACAACCATACTAAAAGACAAATCAAGAAAAGCAGTTTGGTTAACTCATCCATAGAAATTTGTAACTTCAAGGATGTAATTTTTTTATACCAAAAGGAACTAGGCAAAGAAACACCATATATAAAACAAGAAGACTATAGTCGCTTGATAAATATATGTGATGTACTGGAGAGAAGAGAAATGTTAGAATGCTGGTGCATAAAAAAGGATGGAGAGATAACCAGCAGTGCCATATTTATTAAACATCGTAACCGTTTAATCTATTATATGGGAGCAAGCACCGAAACCGGCAAAGAGAATAGAGATATGTTTAAAATATTCGAGTTTATAATTAAAAAATTTGCAGGCAACAATTATGCTTTAGACTTTGAAGGTTCGGAAATTTCGGGAGTTGCCAGATTTTTCAGTGGATTTGGAGCATTAAAACTCAGTTACCAGCGAATAATTATAAATCGCTTACCATTTCCATTAAATTGGCTTAAAAAATAATTTATTATTTAAATTGAATTGATATACTTGTACTCAATAACAGAACCTAATTTTTAAACACTTTGAAAATTGCAGCTATAGATATTGGGAGCAATGCTGTGCGGTTACAAATCGCGCGGGTTCAAGATGAGTCAGAGGAACCATTTAAAAAAATAGAATTTGTAAGGATACCTATTCGTTTGGGTGACGATGCTTTCAACAAAGGAAAAATAAGCAAGGAGAAGCGTAAAGTATTTTATAAATCAATGCAAGCTTTTAAGCTTATGCTTGAAGCCTTTGAAGTTGACCATTATATGGCCTGCGCTACAAGTGCCATGAGAGAGGCCTCGAATGGAATAAAGATAACTGAAAAGGTTGCTGCTGAATATGATTTAAACATTGAAATTATAGATGGAAAAAGAGAGTCGGAAATCATTTTAAAATCTATCACCAAATTTTTAAAGCCGGAATGTAATTATTTAACAATAGATGTTGGGGGTGGCAGTACTGAGATGACAGTAATAGAGAACATGCGTGCTTATGATAGTGTGAGTTTTGATGTAGGCACAGTAAGGTTATTGGATAATGCCGTAAAAAAAGAAAATTGGAAAGGATTGGAAGATTATGTTAAGGCGCATATAAAAGATATAGAACAATCGAGAGCTATTGCCACTAGTGGTACCATTAATAAGATTGCAGGCATTATTAACCCTACGTCGTCAGAGCCTTCAATTAGCTACGAAGAGTTAGATCGTTTCTATCATACCATAAAAAAAATGAGCATGTCAAGTTTAATAGAAACTTACAAACTAAATCCTGACCGAGCCGACGTAATTGAGCACGCCGCATTTATTTATTTAAAAATATTAAAATGGGCAAAAATTGAAAAGTTATTTGCTCCAAGTGCCGGTTTAAAAGATGGTATTTTATATGAGTTATTAGAGAAACATTATCGTTAAAACAATTTCCTGATATCAATTCCTAAAACACTGTATAATCCGTAAACAAGAAGTGTCCATCCTAAGAAGCTCAGAAACATAAATTGTTTAATTCGCCATTTATTTGGTTCGAATGCTGCTGCAAGTAAAACTCCAACCGGTACCGATAGTAAAACAGGAGTTAAAAATGCTATACCATATAATTCATATCGGATTATAAACTTATAAATCTTTCTTTTAGCTTTACTGATGGGTTTGCTTACTTTAGGTTTAGGAGGAAAGAACTTTTGATACAGGTATTTAACACCATCCCATACATAAAGATAAATAAGCACGCCAAGCATACCACCACCCAAGTTAAATAACAATACTTCAAACCAACTACAACCGAAACCAATGGCAGCAAATAAGCCTACCAAGTATTTAAAGGTTGACCATAATACCACCACTAAATATTTAAGTGAAAATACTTCCATTTGTTATTTAAGTAAATTACTATTTTCTTAAATCTAACGACTTGAAGGCTTGAACTGCTTTTCTTACATTGCCATATTTAGCTAATAATGTTTTTGCTTTTTCTTCGGCCACCCTTAATTCATCCATAATCATTTTAGTTCCGCGTGCAATTAACTTATTGTTAGTCGGGGTCATATCAACCATCTTATTACCTTTAACCCTTCCCAATTTTATCATTAATCCTGTACTAATCATATTTAATACTAATTTTTGAGCGGTTCCACTTTTGAGTCGTGTGCTACCGGTTACAAACTCAGGTCCAACCACAATTTCAATTGGGTATTTGGCAGCGGCTGCAACCTTACTTCCTTTATTACAAACTATACAACCGGTTGTAACGCCTGCTTTTTTAGCTAACTTTAAAGCACCTTCTACGTAAGGGGTTGATCCGCTTGCTGCTATTCCAATTAGTACATCTTTTTTGTTGATATTATGTTTTAATAGGTCGTTCCAACCTTGTTCAGGGTTGTCTTCTGCAAATTCAACTGCTTTTCTAATGGCTTTATCGCCACCGGCAATTAATCCGATTACTAAATTAAAAGGAACTCCAAATGTGGGCGGACATTCGCTTGCGTCAACCACTCCTAACCTTCCGCTTGTTCCTGCACCTATGTAAAACAAACGGCCTCCCTTTTTCATTTTTACGAATGCTGCCTGAATTAACTTTTCTATTGACGGCAATTCCTTTTCTACGGCACGCGGAACTGTTTTATCTTCTTTGTTCATGTTACGTAAGATTTGCATGGTAGTCATCTTTTCTAAATGGTTATATTTCGACGACTTCTCAGTAGTTCTTAGCTCTTGAACATTTGATTTAACCGCAGCTTTTTTCGCCTTGTTAACTGTTCCTTTTTTTATGGTAGTTACTTTGGTTGTCTTATTTACAGTTTGTTTTGAAACTTTTTTTTTGGGAGTTGACTTCGACATAAGGGCAAAATTACCTTTGCAAGGTAAGGAATTGATGAGTTAATAATGAATAATATGAGTTAAATTTCAAGCAACGAAATGTTAATTATAAAGAAATATAAAACAAGTTCGGGGGTTATGTTTGTTTTATGTTTACTTTGTTTTTTGTTAAAATATTTAGATGAATAATAAAATTTGGCAACCAGTTATATATAGCATTTTAATCGCCTTTGGAATTGTTATCGGTATTTATTTATCACCTTCTTCAAGCGGATTTTATTCGGGAACCAATGATAAAATAAGCGAACTGCTGCAAATTATAAATCAGGCGTACGTTGATTCTGTTAATGCCGACAGTATTGAAGAAAGAACGATAGAAACCATTCTAACAAATTTAGACCCTCACAGTGTATATATTGCTGCAAATAATGTGAAGCAGGCAAATGAAGGTTTAGAAGGAAATTTTGAAGGCGTAGGTATTGAATTTTCGATTATAGATGATACCATTATGGTAGCCAATGTGATCAAAGATGGTCCCGCATTTAAGGCAGGATTAATTGCCGGTGATCGCATTATTATGGTGGATACTACTCGAATTTCAATAAAAGGTATTACAACTGAAAAAGTATTTAAATTACTAAGAGGTGAAGCAGGAAGTACAGTTGAGTTAACTTGTTACCGACCGACAAAAAAATCAATCATAAGAAAAAAAATAAAACGCGGGGTTATCCCAATTTATAGTGTAGATGCTTCAATTATGCTTGATAATAGAACAGGTTATATCAAGATTGAGCGTTTTGCTGCCACTACACATGAAGAATTCATTCAGGCCATAACAGATTTAAAGTCGAAAGGAATGGAACAGTTAGTGCTTGATTTAAGGAATAATCCGGGAGGATATCTTTCATCAGCCACAGGTTTAGCGGATGAATTTATTGCCGGTAAGAAGTTGTTGGTATATACAAGTGGTCGTATGAATAATCGCGCTCAATATGAATCAGGTAAAGTTGGTGCATTCGAACAAGGTAAACTTATCATTCTTATTGATGAAGGAAGCGCCAGTGCAAGTGAAATTGTGAGCGGTGCAATACAAGATTGGGACAGAGGAATAATTGTTGGAAGAAGAAGTTTTGGTAAGGGCTTAGTTCAAGAATCATTTCAATTAAGAGACCAATCGGCTGTAAGATTAACCGTATCCAGGTATTACATACCCTCAGGAAGATGCATACAGAAAGATTACAAGGCAGGAAATGAAGCATACGAAATGGAAATTAACCATAGGTTTGAAATCGGAGAGGTACAAGATGAAAAGAAATTTATACAAGCAGATACTACTGTGTATTTTACAGGAAATGGGCGAAAAGTATATGGTGGCGGAGGAATAACGCCTGACGTTTTTGTGCCTGCCGATACTGCTTATTTAAATCCATTTTATTATGCCCTTTTCGATGAATCATTACTAAATAGGTTTGTATTTTATTATGTAGATGAGCAAAGAGAAAAATTAGTTTCCACCTATTTAGATGCAAACAGTTTCAATCTTCATTTTTCCATTAATCAGCAATTGTGGAATTCGTTTTTAAGTTATGTAAAACAACATAGTAAGAAGTCGTTTTCGACTAAAGAGATAACATTAGCCGAAAAAAAATCGAAGCAAATGTTAAAAGCAATGATTGCCCGGCAAATTTGGAGAGAAGAAGGTTATTATCGGGTATTAAGCAGTGAAGATAATGCCATTCAAAAAGCTATTATAACTATGGGAACTAATTACAATAGCTTATTGAAAGGCGGCAAATAATATTTTTTCAATTACTAACTATTTTATAGCTGCTTCTACTTTAGTTAGCAAAGCATCCGCACGGTTGTGATTTTCAGCTAAAAGAATTGATGCCTTCTGCTTAATATCTTCTGCATATACCCTATCTTTTAATCCTTGTGCATTCACCGACACATTAAAATAGGCACCTCTTACTGCAGTTTTAATACAAAGCACGCCCACACCCGCATCTGTAATGCTATTGGGGTTTCCTTTTTCAATCATGAGTTCAAGCATATCTAATGTACGATACGCAACCTGCATAACTTGAAAAGGCACTTCACAAGCATGTTTTGTTTCTGCTTCAATAACAGCAGTTCGATGCTTCTTTTCTTCTTCTGTTTGTTTAGGTAAGCCGAACGCATTCATTATCTTATTAAATGCACGGGTATCCTCATCAACCAATAACAATAATTCATCTTTAATCTGTTGGCCTGTTTCGGCAGCAGCACTAAACATAGTAATATGTTCTTCCCATCCTCTTTTACCTGCACTTAAATTTGCCACCATTGTACCTAATGCAGCCCCAATTGCTCCGGTATAAGCACTAATACTTCCACCTCCGGGAGCCGGACTTTCACTTGCAGTTTCGTCAGCAAATGAACGTAGTGTCATATTAATTAACTTTTCGCTCTCCGCCTTTTTCATCCGATATTCAATAATTTTTTTATCAGGATCAAAAGGGGTTAACTCATCTAAACCCAAACTTTTTACTGCAATATGAATGAGCTCTTTTTCGCTCACACCAATACTTCTTTTTTGTTTTTGCAAATAATATTTCCCCGCTTCAATCAATGCATCGAGCGGTATTAAACCTACAAGTTCACTTCCGGTTACGCGTAATCCCCTTGACTGGGCCGAGCGACAAACTTCGTCAAATGCTTGATGTACCGATGTGATTTTATAATTAATTAAGTTCATTGAAATTTGAGCAATACCATATTCTTCAATAAACCAACCTATGGCTTTAACGGCTTTTAATGTTCCGGGAATTCTAACATCATTACCTTCATTGTCCTTAACCACTTTGCCTGTAATTGGATTTCCTTCTCTTTTTACTCGACCAGCCTCTCGTACATCAAATGCAACGCTATTGGCTAGTCGAACAGATGTTGTATTTAAGTTTACATTATACGCAATTAAAAAATCACGAGCTCCAATAACAGTAGCTCCTGATTTAACAGGCATAATGGCCTGACCGTAATCCGGCTTCCATTCGGGCAACTTAATTTTATCAAAAAAGCCTTCATATTCACCGGCTCGAATAACACTCAAGTTTTTGCGGCTTTGAATCGGCTGAGCATATTCATACATATAAACCGGAATAGATAATTCTTTACTTACTCGTTCTGCTAACTTATGGGCATATTGAGCGGTTTCGTCCATCGAAATACCACTTACCGGAATTAATGGACAAACATCAGTAGCACCCATACGCGGATGTTCTCCTGTATGTTTACTCATATCAATTAATAAGGAAGCTGTTTTAATGGCTTGAAAAGCAGCTTCAATAACAGCATCCGGATGACCAACAAAAGTAACTACTGTTCTATTAGTTGCTTTTCCCGGATCTACATCTAAAAGCATTACTCCTTCTACTTTTTCAATACTATCTGTAATTTGTTTGATTACTGATAAGTCGGTACCCTCGCTAAAGTTAGGTACACATTCAATGATGGCATTTTTTTCCATTCCTGCATTTTTAATGCAACAAATAAAGGAAAATAAAAAGCCCCGAGCAAATTGCCCGGGGCTTCGTTTAATATTTATTAGATAACTATTCTTTAACTAATTTGAATACTTTAGTTTCTCCTTCATGAATAACTTTCACGAAATAAACACCTTTACTTAATTCGTTCACTTTATTAATTTGAATCGAATTAGCGCCCTCGGTTAAGTCAACTTGAAGAATGCTTGCAGTGCGACCACTTATATCTGTTATTTCAATAGTGGCTGTACTGATATTATTACTAGTGATATCAATAGTTAATTGAGTACTAAAAGGATTTGGATAAGCTGTTGTTAATTCAGTATTGCGTTGGTCGGCACGAATAATTACAGTTTCTGTTATTGCTGATTTCCCGTCATAGTCAACCTGACGTAGTTTGTAATACACAATATTCGACGCGCCAAAGATTCCTTTATCAACATAGTTGTATCGTTGAATGGTGTTGCTATTTCCTGCACCACGAATAAAATCAACTCTTGTAAAGTTTCTACCATCAACTGAGCGTAACACTTCGAACCCACGATTATTGATTTCAGAAGATGTAACCCAAGTAATAACAGCATCGTTATTTACCTTAGTGCCGGTAAAGCTAACATATCTAACCGGAGTGGTAACGTTTCCACTGCTTGCCCCCGGTACCAAATAACTTGAGCCACCTGTATTAAATTCATACACTAAAAATTCGTAAGTTGTATTATTCGTTAATCCAAATACAGTAACTGTAGTACCGATTCCATTATAAACAACAAACTGGTTGGTTGCGATGGCATCACCAGCACCGTATGAGTTGCTGGCAGTATAATCAAATCCATTTACAGGAGCTACAGCTGTTGCGGTTGCCGGTTTAGCAACTACAATACAACGTGCACCATTACCTCTAACCCAGTTAACTATTACACTATTAGGATTTACAGTTGGAGTTGTAACAGCAGAAGCTTGTATAGTAGGAGCGGCAGCAATAGTGCCAAGTGTAACTACATAATCTTCTGCCTCACCTGAACCAAAGTTGATACATGCACTAGTTGCTCCGTTAGTGTTACCTGAAGCCCTTGAACGGATGCGCATTCCAACTTGTCCGCTTACGGCTGTAGGTGGAATTGTAACGTTAACTGAAGCAGCAGTATTACTTGTACTGGTCGTGGCCACTTGCGTCCACTCAGTAGCTTCATATATTCCATTACCATTAAAATCAATCCAAACTGAGATAATTGAATTACCGCTGGTGGTAACTGCAACCGGGTAGGTAGAACCTTTAACAAGGAAAGCAGTTTGATTTAAAGCCGGAGTATTTGAAATATAACTGGTAAAGGCTCCAGAACTACTGTTAGAGCAAGCAGATGAATTATTAAGTGAAGTACCGGTTATTGATACATTTGTAACATCATTTCCACCGCATCCACCACCTAAGTTAGATGTGCAATAGCAGAACAAAGGAGAATTAACATACACTCTTGTAGCAGTTGAGTAAGCTGTTTGAGCACTTGTTAAACATGTTGCCCTCAAGCGATACCATTTTGAACCACTTACACCTACAGTTACATTTAAAGTTGTTGAAGTATCAGCAGCAGTTGTGTTTGCCCATGGATCTAACACGCCGTTGTCGTCACTTTCTTCCCACTGATAACTAATGCCCGAAGCAATTGAGAAACCTGTTACTACTAAAGCTCTACCTGTTGAAGGACAAAGCGCATATGCTGTATCTAATGTACCTCCGTTTGGAGTGCCAGAGCAAGCAGGAGCTTGTTCAATATTTAACCAGTAATCTTCGGTTTCACCATCCCAGAAACTAGTACTTGCATCAGCAGCACCCATTCCATTACCGCTCCATGTACCTCTTACGCGCATCTTAGTAATACCAAGTGCCATCGTTGGTGGAATAGTTAAGCTAACAGAGTTTACACCAATAATTGAGTTTGATGTAATGGCTGTGTATTCTGTGGCTTCAAATGCACCATTTTTATTAAAGTCTATCCATACCGCAAAATGATCATTTGCGATGTTAGTAGTAACATTTAATTGGAAATTTTGCGCTGTTAACAAAGTGTCGGCCGTACCATTTGCATACGCAAAGGCTGAATAATATGGCCCGCCAAAAGTACAACTGGTAGTATTATTTATAGTTCCACCGGTAATAGAAACTGCATTAATTGCTCCATTCCAGCAACTTCCATTTGCTCCCGGTGAAGAATAACAGTTGTAGAAAGAATCTGCTCTTACTCTTGTTACAGTTGAAAAAGATGTTAAGGTAGATGCCAAACAAGTTACTTTAAGGCGATAAAACTTATTAAAACTTGAAGTAATAATTGGCGTTACAAAACTATTAAGAGTATCATTGGCAGAGGTATTTGCCCAAGGATCTAAAACACCATTGTCATCACTTTCTTCCCATTGGAAAGCCAATTGATTTGCAATGGTAACTCCGGTTGGAGTTAGAGTAGTTGTATTTCCGGCACAACGTAAGGTGTTAGCAGGAAGTGTGCCAGCACTAGGAGTACCTGTACACGACGGTGCTTGCTCGATATAAAAAGCATAATCTTCGGTTTCTCCGTCCCAATAGCTGGTATTTGCATCCGATGCACCCATTGTGTTACCCGACCAAGTTCCGCGAACACGCATACCTGTTCTACCAATTCCTGCACTAACAGGAACTGAAATATTAACGGAATTTACACCATTGATAGCAGAAGATGTTACTTGGGTATATTCAGCAGCATCAAATGAACCATTTCTGTTGTAATCAATCCACACTGCATAAATTGAGCCCGGTGTATTTGAAGTAACATTTAATTGAATCAATTGACCATTTTGAACAGTATCAGCTAAATTAACACCTGGGAGGTATCTTGTATAATAAGGACCACCAAAGTTACAAGTTGAGTTGTTGTTTAAACCTCCATTAGTTATACTAACACCTGTAATGGCACCATCCCAGCAACTGCCGTTTGTACCCGGCGTTGCATAACAATTGAAGAAGGTATCAGCTTTAACAAACGTTTCATTAGTGTAACTTGATAAGGTATTAGCATTACAAGTTACTTTCATTCTATAATATCGTTGAAATACAGAAGTAACAATTGGAGTTGTAAAGGTAATATTTGTATCAGCGGCTGATGTGTTTGCCCAAGGGTCCAAAACACCATTATCATCGCTTTCTTCCCACTGGAAGGATAACTGGTTAGCAACTGATGTTCCTGCTGGTTGTAAAGTTGCAACATTACCTGCACAACGAGTGGTGGTTGCAGCCAGTGTTCCCGCGGTTGGAGTACCTGTACATGATGGAGCCGGTTCAATTAAAATCAGGTAATCTTCGGTTTCACCATCCCAATAGCTGGTATTGGCATTTGAAGCACCCATATTATTGCCGTTCCATGTTCCTCTTACACGCATACCTGTATATCCGGTTCCCGCACTGAATGGGATAATTATATTAACTGAATTATTACCTGATAGAGAAGAATTGGTAATTGAAGTATACTCTGAAATATCAAAACTTCCATTTCTGTTGTAATCAATCCAAACAGCATACATATCACCTGAATTACTTGCATTAACATTTAATTGAATGGCTTGACCAGTTTGCACGGTATCAAGAGTATTAGCTCCCGGTGCATACCTATTAAAATACGGACCACCAAAATTACATGTTGTAGTATTATTTAAGGTTCCTCCGGTAATTGACACACCGTTTATAGCACCATTCCAGCAACTACCGTTAGTTCCGGTTGTTGTGTAACAGTTGTAAAAACTATCAGCAAACACCAAAATTGAACTTGAAAAGCCTGTTAGAGTTGAGGCAGTACAAGTAGTTTTAAGTCTGTAATATTTTGCAAAGTTAGCAGTAATAATAGGTGTAGTAAAAGTAGAATTAGTATCTGCCGCTGAGGTATTAGCCCAAGGGTCTAGCACACCATTGTCATCACTCTCTTCCCATTGATAAACAATTCCTGTTCCTAAAGAAGTTCCACTAGGAATAAGGGTTGTAACATTACCTACGCATCTAGCAATTGAAGTGTTAAGTGTTCCTCCATTTGGCGTACCTGTGCAACTTGGAGCCGGATCAATTTGGATTTGGTAATCTTCTGTTTCACCATTCCAGAAATTAGAACAAGCATTAGTAGCACCAAGTGTTTGCCAAGAGGCAGTTCCTCTAACGCGTAAGCCGGTTCTTCCTAGTGGTGCATTTGATGGAATAGTAATCGCTACACTATTAACACCAGCGATGCTTGATGAAGTTATACTTGTGAATTCCGTTGCATCAAAAACACCATTTCTGTTAAAATCTATCCATACACCATAACCATCCG
The DNA here is from genome assembly GCA_025454975.1 of Bacteroidia bacterium. Classification (GTDB taxonomy): domain Bacteria; phylum Bacteroidota; class Bacteroidia; order UKL13-3; family UKL13-3; genus UBA6183. Next base: position 126,851 of record JALONK010000001.1, on the reverse strand, counting down.
TTGAAGACGGAGTAGTTATATTTAGAGTAATAGTTTGACCTGGAAGTACAGTATCAATTAAATTAGTATTAGGAGCATATCTATTGTAAAATGGACCTCCATTATTACATCCTGTTGAATTATTTAATGTTCCTCCTGTTATTGAAACGTTAGTTATTGAACCGTTCCAACAGCTACCGCCTAAATTGGTTGTGCAATAGCAATTATAAAAACTATCGGCATAAATAAACGCAGCATTAGTAAATGATGATAAACTTGAATTAGTACAAGTAACTCTTAACCTGTAATAACGACTAAAGCCGCTTGTAATTGCCGGTGAAATAAATGTTACATTAGTATCACCTGCATTGGCGGTATTCGACCAAGGATCAAGTACTCCATTATCATCACTTTCTTCCCATCTGAATGCAAGACCATTGGCTACACCTAAACCAGTTGGGATTAGAGAGGTAGAGCTACCAGCACAAACCGGAACTACCGTATTTGAGATTGTTCCTGCTGTTGGAGTACCTGAACAAACAGGCGCCGGCTCAATTCTAATCACATAATCTTCTGTTTCTCCATTTGATATGTTACTGCAAGGAGAACCACCGTTTAATGTATTCCAATTGGCTGCTCCTCTTATACGAAGTCCTGTAATTCCGGGTGAAGCAGTAAATGGAACATTTAAGTTAATACTATTATTACCTGAAACAGATGCAGTAGTTATTGATGTAAATTCTGTTGTTTCAAAAACTCCGTTTCGGTTGTAGTCAACCCAAACACCATACACATCATTATTATTAGGAACGTTAATATTTAATTGAAATGTTTCACCTTGAACTAAAGTATCATGTGTGCCTATACCAATTCCATATTTTGAATAAAAAGGAGAAGCGCAAGTACTAGCATTATTTATTGTTCCATTAGTAATTGAAACGTTATTGATGCTGCCATTCCAACAAGAACCTCCCGAAGGAGCGCAGTAGCAATTATAGAAGCTATCTAAACCAACAAATACACTTGGAGAGTTGATGGTTTGAGTGCTATTTGTACAAGTTACAACTAATCTGTAAAATCTACCGAATGTGATATTTGGTGTACCATAATTTACGGTAGTTGCTCCACTACCACCGGTAACATTAGCCCAAGGGTCGAGTACGCCATTATCTAATGATTGTTGCCATTGGTATGTTGTACCTTGTCCTTCGGTTGCACCTGTAAATGCAATAGAGGTAGCACTTCCGCTACAAACTAATATTGAAGAAGGACCTGTTCCTGCGGTTGGTGTACCGGTACAAGCAGGAGCAGGCTGTCCAACAAATACATTGTCTATATATAAATTATTTCCATAACCTGAAGAAAACACAAATCTAATTTGAGTGGTACCTATTGGTAAGGCAATGCCTTTGGTTCGCCATTCAATTGCTGATGTTGGAGTAAAACCACCATTTTGCGCGGCTACAGTTGTTATTCCTGTATCAATGCTTTGACTTGATCCCCAAGCGCGAAGTTGAATGAAATTTGTGCCGTCAAAAGCAAAAATGTATAAACTATCAACATAATTCGGAGGATATGTTGCGTGAGAAACGTCGAACTTTAATGAGTCACCCGCAACTGAGGCAGCAAAAGTTTGTGTAGTTAATTGCGCAATTGTTGGTGCATTATAGCTATAGTTATCTGATTTTACAGCGCCATTTGGTGCAGGTTGTGCGTAACCATTTACAGCAGCATCTCTGCTAATTAAGGCTGTTGCACCAGTTAAAGTCCAATTGGTTGGAGGAAAGGTTGTGCTTGAAAAGTTTTGAGATAGCTTTGTTTGAGCGCCTACATCAAACGTTAACCACAGCAAAACAAGCAATAGTGTACATAGTTTTTTCATATGGGTTTTTATTAGATTTTTAATTCAATTTAAATAAAATAAAAACAGTATGGTAATTTTTTTATAATATTTTACTTAATTTTTCTTAACTCAGGCAGCGGCTTGAGCAGTATATGTTACCAGTAGAGGCGTTAATGAAATTATGATGTTTCTCATAAATTTAAAATTTAAGATATTTTAAGAATAAAATGACAACAAAAAAGCCCATCAGGCGTACCTGATGGGCTTAAAAAATTTAAGCAAAACCGATTATTGCTTTACAATTCTAATAGTTTGTTGCGTGCCTCCTTGTGATACTTTAACAAGATAAACACCTGATTGCAATTGATTAATATTATTCACGTTAATCACATTATTGATTACGGTTTCTTGAACTTGATTTAACAATAATCTTCCTTGTACATCATAAACTTCAACAGTTATTGCATCTGTAGAGGTTGAGTTGACATTGATACTTAATTCATTTGTAAATGGCACCGGATAAGCTGATACTGCGAATTTATCTGATGCTTCTTCCAATACAACAATCACATTTGAATAGTTAAATTTACCATCTAAATCAACCTGACGTAACCTGTAGAACAATTTATTCGTGTTGTTGATTACAAATGCTTGTTCGTCAGTATGTGTATAGTTAGTAACAACAGCAGTAGTGATATTTCCTTTTACAAAACCAACCTCAGTGAATGATTTTCCATCAATGCTGCGTTCAACGTAGAAACCTCTGTTATTACGTTCGCCTGCTGTAGTCCAATTTAATTTAACATCACCTTTGTTATTTCTTCCATTGAATGAAACTAAATTTACCGGTAAGGTAGTTGTATTTCCATTCGCAACAGGAGCAAATTGAATGTGCATGTAACGTCCATTGTATTCATAAACATCAAATTGATAACCTGTTAATTGAGTAAGGCCGGTGATATTTACACTAGTACCACTACCACTAAACACCACAAAGTTACCTGTACCAGTTGTTGAACCTGAACCGAAAACTGCATTAGCAGTATATAAGGTATTATTAGTAGGTGCAACGGCAGTAGTTGTTGCTAAACGAGCAACAACTAAACGTCCTTGTCCATTACCTGCTGTAAAATTCACCAAAGCGTTAGTATTACCCGGAGTTGCGGTAACAGCGCTAGCAGCAACTGTAGGAGCAACTACCTCAACAACTTCTATGTTATCAATCGCCCATCCTTCATCAACAAGACCATCCGCCCAGAAGCGGAAACGTACCCTAACATTGTTTTGTCCGGCAGCACCTGTTAAACGAGTTGCTGATTCAACCCAACCATTCGTTGCAGAGCTGTAACTTGAACTGATACCATTGAACTTATGTGCACTTAATGTTCCATTAGCAGCAGCATTGTTATACCATGCATGACTGTTAGTAGTGTTGAAGTTTGTAGCAGTTCCGGTGATTGAATCTAATCTAGACCATGGACCATTGTTTATCGAAATTTCTAAAACTCCACCATCCCAATCAGGGTCAATGTCAGTTTTAAATTTATTTCTAAAGCGAATGATAGGATCAGTAGTAAATGAAGTAAAATCAAATTGAGGTGAAGTTACCGCACAATTCTCCGAACCAAGATAACTGCCTGTTAAGGTAGTCACAAAAGCATTAGGGGCAGAAAATGCACCATTAATAAATGTTTTTGCAGGAGTACCTCTAACCCATGAGTTTGTTCCTAAATTTACTGAAGATGCTACCCAAGGCGTAGTTGCACCATCAAAATTTTCGGTGTATGGTAAGGTAGAAATAATCGGTAAGGTAGTAAAACTATCTAGGGCTCCATAACCTGTTCCGGCCGTATTGGTAGCATAAGCTCTAAAGTAATACTTGGTTGAATGAGTAAGTCCGGCTAAGTTAAGGCTGAAGTTATTTGCTGTTACAAGCGGATTGGTTGTTGAATCAATAACACCAGGAGCACCTATTGTAGGAATACCACTTGTACTGTAAACCACACCACTTGCTGTAACCGGGTCACCACCATTGCTTGAAATATTTCCTCGAACAGTTGCTGTTACAGTAGAAAGGTTAATTGCTGAAAGTGTTGAAACTATTGGAGGAATAGCTGAAGCAAGAGTTGTAAATGAACTATCAGGTCCATAAGTGGTTCCTATCACATTTCTGGCGTATGTTCTATAATAGTAGGTAGTTGCTGGTAATAAACCTGCTATGTTTCTACTAAATGAACCATTTGTAATCACCGGATTATTTGTAGAATCAACCACTCCAACACCATTTAAAACCGGTGCAGGCGTTGTGCTATAAACAATACCGCTTAAAGTAACAGCAAAGCCTCCGTCACTAATTGTTCCAGCTACAGTTGCCGAAGTAGTGATTACATTTGTTTTTGTTCCCGTAGTAACAATAGGAGCAGTAGCTTGAACTCCATTAACACAAATATTAAACCCACCGGATGCAGTACCTGCATTTGTATGATAAACTCTGATATAATAAGTAGAATCTTTTAATAAGTTAGTTAATGTTATTTTTACTGTACCTGCATTCACGGTCGTATTAACACATGAAATAGAGGTTAATAGTCTGGTTAACACTTGCACATGAGCTCTAAATGTACCGGTACCATTTACAGTAACTGTATCAACTGAAGCACTTGGGGTAAAACGATACCACACATCATCATCAGCTAAACCGCCACAAACCGCTTGTGAACTAGCCGAGGCACCTATTGTTGTTCCGGTAGTTGGATTACATGCAGTACCTACTGTTAGTACTACAGCACCAGAAGTATCATCATTTGCTGGTGGAGGAATAATTTCATTTACGCAAATGGAGAATGATCCACTTGTTGAACCTGAACCTACTCCTGCATTAAATACTCTAACAAGGTAAGTTGAACCGGCGGTTAAATTTGTTGCTTGAACCGATTCAATAGCAGTTGTATTAGCGTTGCGAGATGCAGCCGCTCCTAAACCAACAGTATCGAACAAATTGTTCATTACCATAAACGCAGGGTCGAAACCTGGACTTCCAACTATTGATACATTAACTTGTCCGCTTGTTGGTGCAACAAATGAGAACCAAACATCGTCATCTGCATTACCTGATACAGGTGCGATTGTTGAACCTGAAGCTGATGCTCCTCTTGTAGAATAATAAGTTCCACAAGCATCAGTACAAGGGATTGGATTTACTGACAATAATACAGGAGCCAATGAACTGTCGTTTGCTGGAATTGGGGAAGTATTTGATGGATTAAAGGCTGCTCCGGATGTAAACAAATAAGATGTATTACATAAAGGTGCAATTGTCAGGTTATTATTTACAGTTGTTGTTGAAAAGTTTCTAGAGTTTTCTAATAACAATGATAAACGTTGTCCAAATAATGGCGAATTACCATTCATTCCAATTGAATATGAGAATCCACCTGTTCCGGTGCCATCAAATGGTTGCATTCTTCCATACACATATTCAATATTATTTGAACCTTCGTACAGTTTTATTTGAAAGTTTATACTAGGCGCAGGGTAAGACCATAGCTCCATTTCTGCCCACTCAATAGTCATAACTCTATTAGGAGTTGTGCCTGTAACGCTATATCTAATTAAATTGTTTCTGTTGGTAAATGATCCACCCAATGAAAATAAATCATCCCAGAATGGAGCTAACACCAATCTTGGAACTGTCGAATTTAAATCATTAGTAAAAGTGGTTGATATAACTGATGTATCAAAACTTAACCAACCGTTGGTTGAAATATAAAATGCCGGGCGAACTGCACCTGCGTATGAAAAATTAAAACCAGCAGGGAAATAAACCGGTAATGTACGGTCGTCATCTGCGCTTGTGCCTGACCAGTTAAACGTTGTTCCTGTTGATTGAATTGACGTAAATGTAACACCGGTGTTTCTTGTAATGCTGTATGGACCGAATCCTTGGCAAGGCTCGTTAACTCTCAAAGCAATAGAAGTGTCAGTTGCAGTTCCACAAGCTACCACGCATCTATAAAAACGAGTTGCAGTTGGAGAGGCAAATCTTGCCGTTGCAGTAGTAATATTCATTGGTACCCAAGTTATACTATCAACCGAACTTAACCACGAATAAGTAACCGGGCCGGTAGATGCATTAGTCAAATTCAAAGTAGTGCTATCCAAGCAAAATGAGGAAACTAAACTTGTTGTTCCTCCTCTAGCAGGTCTAACTGCAACTGAAACTGAGTTATCAGTTGAAGAAGATGCGGTACAAGTTACAACAGCACGATACCAAGTATTTGCTAATGGAGTAGGCACTTTTTGAGTGGTGAGGGTTGCACCAAAAATTGGAGTGAACACAATATTATCGGTTGACGACTCCCATTGAATTGCTGAAATATTTGCAGAGATTGAAGTTAAACTTAAAGTTAAACTGTCACCACAAACTGGAGTTGTGGCACTGGCAACTCCTCCATAAACAGGTTTTACTGATGTAAATCCGCTATTTGATGATTGTGAAGAAGGGTTACAAGTAGTTATTCTTCTAAAATATGTTAGTGTTGAAACAGGAGCTCCAGACAAGCCAACTAAAGTATCATTAAGTAAATTAGTCCAGTTAATAGAGTCCGGCGACGATTGCCATTGATAAGATATACCTGGAGCAACAGTAGCTCCATTAACGCTTAAATTAAAGTTACCGGTACCGCATCCTGGTATGTTTCCTAAAACAGCTGTACCGCCAACAGGAGTGCCTGTGCAGGGAACCGGAGGTGCAAATGTATACATTCTACCTGAGGCAGGCACTGCTGTATTAGCATTGTTAGCCGTTGTAGTTGATGTAGTATTTGTTGTTACTGTTACACTATGAAAAGCAGCAGGTGTTGCCACAGCTCCTCTTAAACCAATTGATGCACTAATAGTTGGACCTAACATAGTGCCATATCTAAACTCTATTAAATTAGTAGTTTCGTATATAAATAATTGAAATGTAGAATTAGCTGTTCCAGCGGTATTCCTTGGAACTGTTACGAACCACTCAACAACTCTAATTTGATTTGGGGCTGTTCCAACTAATGCCGTGCGTAATGTTCCATTTGTTCCTAAAGCTAAATCATCCCAATAAGGAAAAATTTTAGGAATATTAGTAGTACTGGTAATGAGGTTACTAAACTGCGCAGAAGCTTGAGTTCCTCCTAATCGAATAAATCCATCAACTGAAGCAGAAAATTGAGTATACACAGTACCTTCATAGGTAAAGTTAAAACCTATATTTTGAACTGCCGAAACCCCATCATCTCTATCTGTTGGAGATAAAGCAACTGCGCCTGTCATGGCATTAAGCGTAGTTCCAGTAGATGTTGAAAAAATATAATCTGTGACCGATTGGCCGAATAAATCATTCCCTACTAACCCCGTTAGTAGAAATACCATTGGGAACACATAAAGCATTCGCCAATTAAATTGTTGTAATTTTCCTTTCATATTTATTTTTGTTTTTGGTTTTTTTTTAAAACAATTCAACCCTGAAAGGGAAGGAGTAGAAAATCGAATGTAACTTAGGCAGGCGGATATGTTCGGCGATATTATATATTCCAAACAGTAGAGTTGTACCATGGTTTAGAAGTACAACTCATTTTGATTATTTGAAGATGGCTATTTTTCACTTTATTGTAAACTTTGTATCACAATATTATCAAATTTTTAATTAAAACAAAAAATACAGATGAAAATTTAGCCCTTGATTATATTTGTAAACAATATCAGAAACAAGTGTAGCAAATTACAGCATTAGCAAAATTTCATGTTCCTTATAAATTGTTAATTGATATTTTCTTCCGAATACAAGGGGATAATTATCAGGAAGATGCCCGGCAGGAAAGTTAAATAATACAGGGAATGAATATTCTTTTACTGCATCAGCAATAATTTGTTCTGCACTTTGTCCAAATGGGATGGTATTATCTTTCATATCACTCATTCCTCCAACCACTAAACCAGCCAAACCACTAAGTTTTCCGGCCCTTTTTAAAGCCATTATCATTCTGTCGATATGATAAAGATATTCGTCTAAGTCTTCTATAAATAGAATTTTCCCATTTGTGTCTACATCACTTGAAGAGCCTAATAAACTATATAGCACAGAAAGGTTCCCCCCGATTAGTACGCCTTCGCCCTTTCCGGATCTGTTCAATGCATGTTTAACAATATCCGGATACCTACAAATTCCGGTTAAAAGATTTTCTTTTAAAGCATGAACCACCTTAATATTCACCAAATGTGGTTGCAGGTTAATTGGCATTGGTGCATGAATGGTGCAAAGCTGCAGGTGTTGATGAATATGGCTGTGTAATACTGTAATGTCGCTAAATCCAATAATCCACTTAGGATTTTTCCTTAACAAATCCCAATCAACCAAATCAACCATCCTAACTGTTCCGTAACCCCCTCGAGCAATAAATACCGCCTTAATTTTTTCATTCGCCAGTACCCTATTCAAAGCTGCCGCTCTTAATTTGTCATTTCCTGCAAATTGGTTTTCATCGGCATATAAATCATCATCAACTCGAACAGTTAAACCCCATTCCGTAAAGATGTTGATGGCGGGCATCATTTCTTCTTTACTTACTTTTCGAGCGGTTGCTACAATGGCAACTTCATCACCGGGTTTCAGCCATTCTGGGGAAGTGAGGTGCGACATTTATTATGTATATTTTTCGTCGTACTTTAATTTGATATCAGTAACCAACTGTTTTACTTCCTGTTCCTTATTTTTATCACAAATCAACAGTACGTCGTTGGTTTCAACCACAATTAAATCTTTTACACTGTTAAGCACCACCAATTTTCCTGGTATTCCGTGAGCGCTCACCATACAATCACTTGTATTATAAGCATGAATTCCTTTACCATCGAATACATTCCTTAAATTATCTTTATTGGAAGCATTTTCATATAATGAAGTCCATGTACCTAAATCACTCCAGCCAAAATTACTTGGAATAACCAATACATTTGATGCTTTTTCCAACACCCCGTAATCAATCGAAATCGATCTGCTTTGTTCATACACACCTTGCATAACCGTTCGTTCATCAGGCGTATTTAAAACTTTATTGGCCGATTGAAATAGTTCATAAAACTCAGGCATGTACACTTTAAATGCATTTCTGATTGATGAAGTGCTCCAAATAAAAATTCCGGCATTCCATAAAAAGTCACCACTTTCTATAAAAGTTTGTGCCAATTCAATTGTTGGTTTTTCGGTAAATGTTTTTACTTTATAAATACCTTGTTCATCTTGTTCGTCAATGTATTGTATGTAGCCGTATCCGGTATCCGGCCGGCTTGGACGGATTCCAAGAGTTATTAATGCGTCATGTTTTTGAGCGTAATCAAGCCCCATTTTCACATTTTGCATAAATGCAGCATCATCTAAAATTAAATGATCACTTGGAGCTACTACACACAAAGCATGTGTATTTTGTTTATGGATTTTATTACAAGCATAAGCAATACAAGCAGCAGTATTTTTCGCTACAGGCTCGCCCAGCATACAATGTTCAGGAACCTCCGGCAGTTGTTCCTTAACCAAAGGAAGATAGGTTTGGTTGGTTACAATAATGATATTATTCGCATCAAAATGTTTCAAAAATCTTTCATAAGTTGATTGAATCAAAGTTTTGCCTGTACCGAGAATATCTAAAAACTGCTTTGGTTTTTGTGTTCTGCTATATGGCCAAAACCTGCTTCCAATTCCCCCTGCCATGATTATGGCGTAATGATTCTTGTTTTTTTCCATGCTGTTGATAAAAATCATATTCATGCTAATGCCTTACCCTACTCACATTATTCATCTCTTTTTTACATTAACGAGTGCAAATAAAGATTTTAATCTTGAATTATTCAAAAAATGGAATTTGAATAGTAAATTAGCGCCCCTTTTAGCAAAAAATCAATTAGTTAACATCAAGCATAATATGAAAGCCGCAAAGAAAAGTGTAAAAGAAAGCCTCAAAGAATTTTTCGGATTCGATAGTTTCAAAGGCGATCAAGAGCGAATTGTGAATAGTGTTCTCAAAGGTGAAGACACTTTTGTTATCATGCCCACAGGTGGTGGTAAAAGTTTATGCTACCAATTACCCGCATTAATGCTTCCTGGTGTAAGTATTATCATTTCGCCGCTAATTGCTTTAATGAAAAATCAGGTTGATCAAATCCGCTCTTTCGGATCGGAAAACACCGCACATTTCTTAAACTCATCATTAAGTAAAACAGAAATTGCCAAAGTAAAAAAGGATGTTACCGAAGGCAAAACTAAAATGCTATACATCGCTCCTGAAACTTTAAAAAAGGATGAGACTATTGAATTCTTGAAATCTATTTCTGTTGCTTTTGTAGCGGTTGATGAAGCACATTGCATTTCGGAGTGGGGCCATGATTTCAGACCTGAATATCGCCGCATCAAACAAATGATAAAGGAGATTAAAGATGTGCCGATGATGGCACTAACAGCCACTGCAACACCTAAGGTACAGCAAGACATTCAGAAAAACTTACAAATGAATGATGCTTTGGTGTATAAATCTTCTTTCAACCGTACCAATCTTTATTACGAAGTTCGTCAAAAAGGCAAAAAAAATGATGTTCTGAAAGACATTGTCTCGTATATAAAAAGTAAAAAAAGCAGAAGCGGAATTATTTATTGTTTAAGCCGCAAAAAGGTTGAAGAAATTGCAGGGGTACTTAAAGCAAATGGCATCAAAGCATTGCCTTACCATGCCGGATTAGATGCTAAAACCAGGGCTTCTCATCAAGATGCATTTTTAATGGAGGAATGTGATGTAATTGTTGCTACCATTGCCTTTGGTATGGGTATTGATAAACCGGATGTTCGATTCGTAATTCATTATGACGTTCCGAAAAGTATAGAAGGATATTACCAAGAAACCGGAAGGGCCGGCCGAGATGGTATTGAAAGCGAATGTGTATTATACTACAATCCGGCTGATATTGATAAACTGGAAAAATTCATGAAAGATAAGCCGGTAGCAGAACGAGAAATTGGCGAACTACTTATTTTCGAAACTCAGGCATTTGCCGAATCAAGCGCATGCAGAAGGAAATTTTTATTGCATTATTTCGGTGAAGAATACGATGATAAAAAGTGCACAAACATGTGCGATAACTGCCGACATCCTAAAACTAAAATTGATGCAAAAGCTGAAGCTACTTTAGTTTTAAAAACCATTCAAACGATTAAAGGTAAATATGTACTCAGTCATATTGTAGACATACTCATAGGGAAAAAAAGTCATGAAATTACCTTAAGTGGTCATGAAAAATTAGAATTCTTCGGCAAAGGCTCTTCACAAGAAGAGAATTATTGGAAATCATTGATCAGGGTGCTTTTGCTTAATGGTTATATTACCAAAAACATCGAAAACTATGGCTTGTTAAGTGTAAGTGAAAAAGGAGAAAACTTCATTAAAAAACCGGTTAAAGTTGAAATGGCACTTGACCAAAAATTTGAGAAGGTAACTGATGATGAAGAACGCGAAGTAGAAGTTGAAAATGTATACGACGAAGTTCTGTTTGCCATGCTTAAAGACCTTACGAAAAAAGTAGGCAAACAACAGAACCTGCCTCCTTATGTTATTTTCCAAGAACCTTCCCTTGAAGAAATGGCAAGTAAGTATCCAACCACCATGGATGAACTAGCCAAAATTACCGGTGTTAATAAAAGTAAAGCCATCAAATTCGGTAAAGCATTTATTGAATTGATTGATCAATATGTGAAAGAAAACGATATTGAAAAGATGGAAGATATGGTGATGAAATCTGTGGTTAATAAATCAGCCAAAAAGATTGCCATTATTACTAACATTGATAAAAAAGTAAGCTTATCAGATATAGCCCGCTCTCAAGGTTTTAAACTTGATGAATTACTTCTTGAGATGGAAAACATCTTGCTGAGTGGAACAAAGCTAAACCTTAAAAGTTATGCCAACGAAATTGCCGACGAGGATTTAATTGATGAAGTGATGGACTATTTCAGAAGTGCCCAACAAGATGACCTTGACGCAGCCATCAATGAATTCAGTAACGACTTCAGTAAAGAAGATGTACAGTTGTTAAGACTACACTTTATATCTGAGTTCGCCTTTTAGTAAAAAAAATATATAAGTTTGCCGCAATAAATAAGTTCCCTAAGTGAGCGATCATAATCATATTAACAAAGTATCCCTAGCCGGATTGCTTGTTGCATTAGGTATCATTTTTGGCGATATCGGTACCTCCCCTCTTTATGTGTTTAAAGCGATTGTAGCCGGACGAAAAATAGAAGAAGAACTCATTTACGGAGGGCTCTCTTGTATTTTTTGGACCATCACTTTGCAAACCACCATAAAATATGTAATCCTCGCATTACGCGCCGATAACAATGGTGAAGGTGGAATCTTTTCCTTATACGCATTAATTAGAAGAAGAAGACCTTATCTTATTTTTCCTGCAATCATTGGTGGCTGCGCCCTGCTTGCCGATGGAATGATTACTCCTCCAATATCTGTTTCTTCTGCAATTGAAGGCTTGTTAATTTTAAACAGTGATATCCCAACCATTCCTATCGTAATTACTATCATCACTACCCTCTTTTTATTACAACGAGTAGGTACAAGTATTGTTGGTAAAATGTTTGGACCAATTATGTTGGTGTGGTTTCTGATGCTAGGAATTCTAGGATTTGCCAGTATTACTACTCACCCCGAAGTCTTAAAAGCATTGAATCCTGTATTTGCATATCAATTACTTACACACTATCCGGAAGGATTTTGGCTATTAGGTGCTGTGTTTTTATGTACCACCGGTGCCGAGGCTTTATACTCCGACATGGGTCATTGCGGTAAACAAAACATTCGAATCAGTTGGATATTCGTTAAAACAACCTTATTGCTTAATTATTTCGGACAAGGAGCTTGGGTTATTAATAGTATTGGTGCAACAAACGCCAACCTTAACCCATTTTATGCCATTATGCCTAAATGGTTTTTGATTCCCGGGATTATTATTGCCACACTTGCTACCATCATTGCCAGTCAAGCCATGATTAGCGGTTCATTTACGCTTATCAGTGAAGCCATTCGTTTGAACGTTTGGCCAAAAGTAAAAATAAAATACCCAACCGAAGCTAAAGGTCAAATTTATGTTCCTTCCGTGAATTGGTTATTGTGGATCGGTTGCATCGTAATTGTACTTTATTTTAAAGAGTCTTCTAAAATGGAAGCTGCTTATGGCCTAGCCATTATCACCACCATGATGATGACAACCCTGTTGTTAAGCAGCTACCTGCGTAAAATTAAAACACCAAAGTTTATTGTATTAGCCATTACCTTTATTTATTTGTTTATTGAAAGTGGCTTTTTTATGGCCAATGTGGTTAAGATTCCACATGGTGGATGGATGACCTTGTTGGTTAGTGTTATTTTTGTGGTAGTTATGTGGGCTTGGTACAAAGGCCGTAAAATTAAAAATCGCCTGACCGAATTTGTTAAACTACGAGATTATATACCAATCTTACAACAACTGAGCAACGATTCTTCCATTCCTAAATATGCTACCCATCTGGTTTATTTAACCAGTGCCGATAATTTAATGGAAGTAGAAAATAAAGTCATCTACAGTATCCTGCAAAAACAGCCCAAACGCGCCGATATCTATTGGTTTGTGCATATTCATGTTGATGACAAACCTTATACAATGGAATATAAAGTTGACCACATCGCCAGTCATGATGTGATTAAAATTGAATTTAGACTTGGATTTAGGGTAGAACAAAAAATTAATTTCTATTTCAGAAAGGTTGTAGAGGAACTAATGAAAAATCATGAGGTGGATGTCACCAGCCGATATGCCTCTTTAAGCAAATTAAACATTACCGGCGATTTTAGATTCGTGGTATTGAAACGTCACCTGAGTTATGAAAATGAATTAAGTGTGTATGAAAGTTTATTAATGGATGCCTACAGCGTTCTGGATAAACTGTCATTAAGCGAAGAAAAAGCATTTGGCTTAGATACAAGTTCAGTTACCATAGAAAAAGTACCAATGGTTATTGCACCTGCTAAAGAGTTTAAATTGAAAAGAGTTTTTAAATAGTAGAAAAAAATATCAATTTATACCTGATAAAAATTTTTTACTTTTTTAAAAAATGATTTGCGTAAAAACAGAACACCCTTATATTTGCACCCACTTATTGCTGTCCGATGGTGTAATAGGCAACACGTCTGATTTTGGTTCAGAAGAGTCTAGGTTCGACCCCTAGTCGGACAACAAAAAACGAAAGAGAAATGTCGGGTTTTAAATTATTAAAGCCCGACTTTTTTTTTAAACCACATTCATACACTTAAATCTACAATTATGCCTGCACTGCGCAACGAGGTTAAACTCTTCTCCGGTCGTAACTCTATGTACCTTGCCGAACAAATCGCCAAGTCGTACGGACAACCCTTAGGCGATATCACCATCAGCCAATTTAGTGATGGTGAAATTCAACCAAGTATTAATGAAAGTGTAAGGGGATGCGATGTGTTTTTAATTCAGTCAACTTTCGCACCCGCAGATAATTTAATGGAATTAATCCTGATGATTGATGCCTCAAAAAGAGCCTCAGCCCATTATATTACCGCAGTAATTCCTTATTTCGGTATGGCACGTCAAGACCGTAAAGATAAACCCCGCGTAAGTATCGGAAGTAAAGTAGTTGCCGATATGTTAAAAGCTGCCGGTGTAAGTAGGGTTATGACTATGGACCTTCATGCACCCCAAATTCAAGGTTTTTTTGAAATTCCTGTTGACCATCTTGACTCATCTGTCGTTTTTATTCCATATATTCGCAACCTTAATGAAAGTAACCTTATTCTAGCATCGCCCGACATGGGTTCGTCAAACCGAACAAGAACCTTTGCACGTGCGTTAAACTTGGATATGGTTATTTGCGATAAAGAACGTAAACGAGCCAACGAAATCGCAAGCATGACCCTGATTGGTGATGTTACCGGAAAAGATGTTATCCTTATTGATGATATCATTGATACCGGAAATACATTAGCCAAATCAGCACAAATGCTTAAAGATAAAGGCGCATTAAGCGTGCGTGCCATGTGTACGCATCCGGTGCTCTCAGGCAAAGCTTACGAAACAATAGAAAATAGCGTAATTGATGAACTGGTGGTATGCGATACTATCCCTCTTCAAAAACAAAGCAGCAAAATAAAAGTATTAACTGTTGCAGACCTTTTTGCAAAAGCCATCAAAAACGTAACTGAATTTAGTAGCATCAGCTCCTTATTCAGTGTTTAAGTTAGAACTCGCATAAATTTATATATCACGTAAAACAAAGGTTAAGCGAGCCAACCCGAGTTTTACAAAACAAAAAGAAAAACAAAATGAAAACACTTGCCATGTTTGGTTATTTGCGGGACGGAGTTGGTAAATCATCTACCAAATCACTTCGAAACGAGGGTAAAGTGCCGTGTGTATTGTATGGCGTTAAAGAGAATGTAAATTTCTCAATGTATGCTGAAGACTTCAAAAACTTAGTGTACACTCCCAACACTTACAAAGTACAACTTGATATTGATGGAAACATCTACAAGGCAGTACTTAAAGACATCCAATATCATCCGGTTAATGATTCTATCCTTCATGCCGATTTCTTAGGCATAAATGATGATACCCCGGTTGAGGTTAAAGTTCCAATTAAAATTGTTGGTAATTCAGTTGGTGTTCGTGCCGGTGGTAAACTTATCGTGAAAGTTCAAAAACTACGCGTTAAAACATTACCTTCTAAATTACCTGATTTCGTTGAGGTAAACATTGATACCTTAGAAATCGGTAAATCAATTAGAGTAGGCGAACTCCCGAGCCAAGAATATGCAATACTTGATTCGCCAAACAATCCTATTGTTACTGTTAAAACTACCCGCGCGTTACAAAGCGCAGCAGCGGCAGAAACCGGTAAAAAGAAGTAATTTAAACTTAACATCACATATAAATCCCTTCCTTATTCAGGTTGGGATTTTTTTTGTTTTATACATATTATTAATACTCACTAAACATACCCTCGCAACAAAACAACTGATTACATTTGTAGTATGAAATTTTTAATCGTAGGACTAGGAAATATAGGTATTGAATACGCTCATACACGCCATAATATTGGTTTTGATATCGCTGATGCACTTGTTGCTAAACACCAATCAAATTTTAATAATGATAGATACGCCTACTACGCCCAATGCTCGATAAAAGGGAAACAAGTTCACGTAATTAAACCTACCACCTACATGAACCTAAGTGGAAAAGCAGTACGCTATTGGATGCAAACACTTAACATCGAAGCGTCAAAAATTTTTGTGCTGGTAGATGACCTTGCCATTGACTTCGGCAAAATTAGAATTCGTGCGAATGGAAGCGATGCCGGACATAATGGCCTTAAAAACATTAATGAGGTGCTTCAATCACAACAATATCCTCGACTCAGGTTTGGTATCGGTAATCAATTTCCTAAAGGACGGCAAGTAGATTTTGTGCTAGGTAAATGGAACAGTGAAGAACAGGTAACCCTGCCCCAATTAATAAACCATAGCGTAGAAGCTATCGAATCATTTACCCAAATTGGACTTGAACGCACAATGAACTTTTATAACATAAAATAAATTACCGACCAATAATTAACCTCTGCGTATAACTTCCACTTTCATAAATTACCCTTATCCAATACAAACCATTTGCTGCATCCTTTATGTCTAATTCATTATCAGTTCCGGTAGCTATAAGCTGACCCAAATTATTGTATAACAACAAGTGTTGTATCGGCATTTCCGATTCAATGTATACCACGCCGGCAGCCGGGTTCGGGAAAATATTTATATTGTTCTCGTCAATATACTTATCCACTAAGCCCGAAACTATAATATTCATACTATCTGTGAACAACGTACACCCATTCGAATCAAGCACAACAGCATGATAAATCCCCGATTGTGTTACCCTAAAAATACCTGTGTTGCCCTGTTGTAAAACCTTATCTTTATACCAACTGAAGGTGCTACCAATCATTGGTGATATCATTAACGAATCGCCCGACTTAACCAATTGAACCGTGCGCAAATGATATCGGTTAACTAAAACTTTTTTTGGATTACTTACTGCGCCACCCTGATTTTGTGTAACAAAAAGGAGCAATGAACTATCAATATTTACAGCGTAATTATTTCCACTAAACAACAAATTGGTCAACAATGAATCAGCATACCACCTAACGTTTGTGCCTGTAGCCTGTATCACCTGGCTGGTTGAATTGCTGCAAAATTTACTGTTACCAATACCCGGTTCAGGTAATTTGAAATTCTTAATTACATAAAAGTCTGATTCACCAACTGCTGTTACCAAATTACCATCAATATTGTTGGTGGTAGTACTTTGAAAATTGCCTCCGGTGTACCAATTCCCTTTACCATCAATGGCAAATCCCCTTGCATAAGTCCAATCCGATTGACCAAAAGCCTTAATCCACTCGGCACTGCCATTTGGCAAAACACTCATTACACCGGCATAGCGCTTATTACTTAGGCCATCCCCTACCGATTTGCCACCAAATGAAAAAGAAAAATTATAATCAAAACTTACTGCAATTTTATTATCAGCCGTAGTTTGCATTTCATAGGTTGTTGCATAACTCGAATTGGCTTGCCTTGCCCAAGCTAAACTACCATCACGATTATATAAGGCCATAAAAAAATTCTCTCGATCATTCGGATTGCTTAATACCGTTCCACTAATATTTATGGGCTCAGTAAAGTTGCCTGCTATCGCTACCTCACCGGTATTTAGGATAGTTAAAGCTTGATTGGCTATTACCCCGGTTCCATTAATTACTTGAATAGGTTTAGCCCATAATAAATCACCATTTCTTTTAAATGTAATTGTGAGTGCTTTGTTGTTAAAAAAAGTATCATTTTTAATGTAAACATTAAACAACCCAAATGCACTTAACACCACAATACTATCTCGCAAGGCAATATCAGCAACCCTTCCACTTAAACTGTTAGAGCCAACCGGAAATACTTGCCTAGCCCTTCCGGTACTATCTAAACGAGCTACATATAATGAAGTGCCACCATGATGCAACATCGGTGGTAAACCATCTAAGCTAAAATTATTCTGACTAAACGAACCGCATGTCCATACAAAATTACTATCATCTACAATTACATTACCTAACCTTGCATTCCAGGCTTGAAAAACTTTTTCAAATAATTTCACTCCGCTATTGCTATACTTAAATAAAATACCTGGCTTTAGTATGGCCACATAAACATTGCCTTGTTTATCTATATCAATCCCACTAACCTCGTCAATAGCAGCCGAGTTCTGATAAAAGTTAACAACCCAAAGATAATTCCCACGCTCATCCATTTTCACTAAAATATAATTATAACTGGCAGCGCCAATTTTAGTAATCAAAGTATCCCCTAATTGAGTGTTTCCCCTAATCCTTCCTGCAACATAAACATTACCATCATCGTCGGCACCAACCTTATCCAATAAATCAAATTGCGACGATCCAAAATTTCGTAACCAAGTATTTTGAGCATCAATAACAGATACAAAACCAAAAAAGGTTAATATAAAAACAATAAGTTTGTGGTTCATATAAATACGATTAGATACAATTTAAACAAAATATGGAAAACTGGGAAGAAAAAGATTACGCCTTACAAAAAACCTTTAAGTTTAACACCTTCACCGATGCCATCAACTGGATGTATAAGGCCTCAGCAATAATTGATGAATTTAATCACCATCCCGAATGGACAAATATTTACAACAAAGTGCATGTTACCTTACGCACACATGATGCAGGAAATATCATCACCGAAAAAGATTATCAACTAGCTAAACTTTTAGATGAAGTATAACAAATCCTTAATGTAATTAACGCTTAAAATTTGGGGCTTCCCCTTCACTTCACCCTCCTGCACAAAGCCCACCAGTTGCGCTCGGGTCGGGCCATTCGTTACAAGTCCTCGCTCGTGCCTCGCTCCGGGCTTTTCACTGCTGTCCCTAAGCCGGAACCTCACTTCAAAACAAAAAACTACTGTTGCCATTGCATCAACTTATACATGAAACAGCATGACAAATCTTTAACGTATCAGTTCAACAAACTAATTCGTTAAATAACAAAATATGATTAAACCTATTATGACATCTACTAAAAACGTAATAAAAAAGTGCTTATGGTTATTTTTAGTTTTAGGTGTTTTATTACAAATCATTTTTTTGATTCATGCTTATAAATTCACACACTTTAACAATAAAATCAACAATAAAACCAAATCTCCAAATCAATTATCATTCACTGAAAAATTAACTACAATTATACTTGGCGTTAATAATCCACGACCTAAACATTCGCGAAAACCAACTCAACCATTTGAAACCATAACACTCCACCATGATGTTGACATTGAGTGTTGGCTTTTGAAAACTAAATATAGCAAAGGAACAATCATCTGATTTCATGGATACAGTGGTGATAAGTCGAAAATGTTGGATAGAGCAAATATTTTTATTCGCCTTGGATACCATGTGATGTTGGTTGATTTTATGGGCTCCGGTGGCTCCGGTGGTAATCAAACCACCATAGGCTTTAAAGAAGCTGAACAAGTAAAAAAATGTTTTGATGTCATCGCACAAAAGAAGAAGGGAAATATTTATTTATTCGGCACATCTATGGGTGCAGTTGCTATTATGAAAGCCATTCATGATTATAAAATTCAACCTGATGGTATCATATTAGAATGTCCTTTTGGAACAATGTACCAAACCGTGAGTGCACGTTTTAGAAATATGAATTTACCCGTGTTTCCGGCTGCAGGATTTCTTGTTTTTTGGGGTGGTGCAATTAATGGATTTTGGGCATTTAATCATAATCCAATATCATATGCATCCTCTATAAAGTGCCCTACCTTATTGATGCACGGCGCAAAAGACGAAACGGTGAGTAAGCAAGAAATTATGGATATTTTCAAAAAACTTAGGTGTGAAAAAAAACTTCATATTTATAAAAATGCCGGACATGTAAACTATTTGCAACATCACCAAACCGAATGGACCAAACACGTATCCGATTTCTTACAACACCTAAGCAACTAAAGCTATTCGCAGCCCATAGTTGCAAATCGTTATCAAATCAATTTATCACTTAAATTAAACAAAACCTTTGCCGAAAAATATTATAACCACTGCTCAATATTACGTTAGAAAAAATAAAGGTGTACCAATTTTGTGGTACTCTTAACAGTTAATAAACCTTAAAATAAAATTTTTACAAATTGATTATCTGTAAATTAAAAAAGTTTACTTGCACAACAAAAATAGATTACATTTTTTCGTAGCGCTCAATTAAACATGCAACAACACAAAATATATCATCATAGCGAAATGCATCGAATGCATATGTGTTGTACTATGTGTATGTGTTAACACCACATTTCTTTGCGTAGTCTTTTCGCAAATCCAATAAAAGACATCAATCAAATAAATTAAAAAATCATACAACTCAAAAATGACAAAAGCACCTGCTGTCATCTGTTCAAACTTAGTTAACTCGGTTCTATCAACCGTTAACAACAGTTGTATGTGCTGCACCATGTGCATGTATATGTGTTGCTCACACGGGCAACATCATCATCATTTCGGGGTGTAAACTTTCAGGAAGAAAGTACCCTCATCAATAAAATTTTTCATACAGTTTCTTCCACTGTTCAAGGAAGGTTTCAATTTTCAAACAAACAATTATTAAAATAAAATTACCATGAGTACAAATGCACTTCAATTCGAAACTTTACAATTACATGCCGGCCAAACCGTTGATAGCACTACTAAAAGCCGAGCAGTACCAATATATCAAACTACTTCTTATGTATTCGACAACACTGCACATGCAGCAAATTTATTCGGCTTAAAAGAGTTTGGAAATATCTATACAAGATTAATGAACCCAACCACTGATGTGTTCGAAAAACGTATCGCAGCATTAGAAGGCGGAGTAACTGCAGTGGCTGTATCTTCCGGTCAAGCCGCGCAATTTATTGCCTTAAACAATATTCTTCAAGCCGGTGATAATTTTATCAGCACTTCTTATTTATACGGTGGAACCTACAACCAATTTAAAGTTGCATTTAAAAGATTAGGCATAGAAGTAAGATTTGCGAATGGCGACGACCCTTCAAGCTTTGAAAGCTTAATTGATAAAAATACCAAAGCATTTTATCTTGAAACCATCGGAAACCCGGGGTTAAATATTCCCGATTTCGAACGTATTATCGCCTTAGCCAAACAATATGATATTCCTGTAGTAGTAGATAATACATTTGGTGCCGGAGGTTATTTGTTTAAGCCAATTCAATGGGGTGCTCATGTGGTTGTTGCTTCGGCCACCAAATGGATTGGCGGACATGGAACAAGTTTAGGAGGCGTTATCGTTGATGGTGGAAATTATAATTGGGGCAACGGAAAATTTCCTCAATTTACCGAACCAAGTGAAGGTTATCATGGCTTAAAGTTTTGGGATGTTTTTGGCGAAAATAATCCACTTGGTCTTCCAAATATTGCCTTTGGAATTCGCGCACGAGTAGAGGGGCTAAGAGACTTCGGTCCTGCTATTTCACCCTTTAACTCCTTCCTGTTGTTACAAGGCATTGAAACCTTATCACTAAGGGTTGAACGTACGGTTCAAAACGCATTAACACTTGCACGCTGGTTCGAAAAACAACCATATATCAATAAGGTAAATTATCCGGGCTTAGAACAAAACAGTTATTATACGCTCGCTACAAAATATTTACCAAATGGTTTCGGAGGTATTGTAAACATTGACGTTAAAGGTGGAGTAGAAACGGCCAAAGCCATAATAGATGAATTAAAATTAGCTAGCTTATTAGCAAATGTTGGCGATTCTAAAACATTGGTAATTCATCCGGCAAGCACTACCCACGAACAGTTAACTGAAGCCGAACAATTAGCCTCAGGTGTTACACCCGGTCTCATCCGCGTTTCAGTAGGAACTGAACATATCAATGATATCATATACGATTTTAAACAAGCGTTTGAAAAAATTAACGTAGCTGTATCGGCATGAAAACTTTTTATCATACTCATGATTTTACCTTGGAGTCGGGCTATATTTTGCCCGGCTTCAAATTAGGTTATCAAACTTTTGGTGAATTAAACTCAACAGGCACCAATGTTATTTGGGTTTTCCACGCACTAACGGCAAATACCGCTGTTAATGATTGGTGGAAAGGATTATTTGGAACTCAACAATTGTTAAATCCGGATGAGTATTTTATTGTATGTGTTAACATGCCGGGATCGTGTTACGGCAGCTTATCGCCACTAGATAAAAATCCAAAAACAGGTTTATCCTATTTCAGAGATTTCCCTTTAATTACTCTAAAAGATATGGTAAACATGTATGATAAACTACGTGTTTATTTAGGAATTCATCAAATTTTATTGGCAATTGGCGGCTCAATGGGAGGCATGCAGGCCATCGAATACGCAATTGCTCATCCAACATTAATATCAAAATTAGTTTTAATAGCCACAAATGCTAAACATTCAGCTTGGGGTATAGCTTTTAATGCCACACAAAGATTGGCTATTGAAGCTGATCAAACTTGGTATACCCAAAACGAAACAGGCGGTATTAATGGATTAAAGGCAGCACGAGCAATTGCCATGCTTTCATATCGAAATTATTATCCTTTTAAAGATGCACAATCAGAAAACACTTCTAAACTGCAATCATTTAAAGCTGAAAGTTACCAGTATTATCAAGGAGAAAAATTAACACTTAGGTTTAATGCATTTAGTTATTACGCACTTACAAAAAGTATGGATGCACATGATGTTGGCAGAAACAGAAACGGAACGGAAAATGCACTTCAACAAATTACTGCTCAAACGTTAGTGATAGGCATTGAAAGTGATTTATTATTTCCACCGGAAGAACAACTCTTCTTGTTTAATCATATTAAGCAGTCATCATTCAAGCTTATTGATTCGCTATATGGGCACGACGGATTTTTAATAGAATCCGAACAAATCAGTCAAGCAATTAAAGAAACTTTCCCTCAATTATATCAAATACGTTATGGAATCAGCGCTTAAAATCATCACTCCTTTTGTAACCACTCATTCATTTTTCATCTTCCCTGAAGATTTAAACCATACAGGAAATTTGTTTGGCGGAAAAATATTAGCAGAAATGGATTTGGTTGCAGCTAGGGCTTGTAGAAGAATTTTATATGGTACCAAATGTGACGGAGCCGTTACAGCATGTTTAGAACGAGTTGATTTTAAAGCACCGGCTCATTTAGGCGACATCATTGAATTAAATGCTACCATTACTGATTTGGGTCGAACATCAATCAAAATAAAAGTATTGGTTTATAAAGAAACTCCAATTGGTGAAACATCAATGATATGTGAAGCATACTTCACTTTTGTTGCCCTTAGAAAAGGCAAACCTAAAGCACACCAATGCATTTTAATTACACCTTCAACTCAACACTTAAACTAAAATATTTATGATACAAATAGGACTTTTTGGATATGGATGCGTGGGCAGAGGCTTATATAAGGCGTTGCAACAAACACCGCAACTTAATGCTACCATCAAAAAAATTGTAGTAAAAAACAAACTCAAACCACGAGACATTAACCATGAATTATTTGCTTATGACAAAGAAGAAATTCTTAACGACCGTGAAATTAACTTGGTAATTGAGTTGATTGATGATGCCGATGGAGCATTTAAAATCTTAACCGTTGCATTGCAAAATGGAAAACCTGTTATTAGTGCCAATAAAAAAATGTTGGCTAATCATTTAGAAGAAATTTTATTGCTTCAGAAAAAATATAATTTACCCGTGCTTTATGAAGCCGCTGTGGCCGGCTCTATTCCAATTATTAGAAGTATAGAGGAGTATTATAACATTGACACAATTACACACATCAATGGTATCTTAAATGGTACTACCAATTATATCTTAACACAATGTTTTAAAGAAGCGAAAACTTTTGAAACTGCTTTAAAAGAGGCTCAACTTAAAGGGTTTGCCGAAAGTAATCCAACTATGGATATTGAAGCATTCGATCCAACATTTAAACTTATATTATTGCTTGCTCATGCATTTGGTGTTGTAGTAAAACCGGAAGACGTATTAAACTTTGGAATCACTCAATTAACTTTATTTGATATTCAATTTGCTAAAGAAAAGAAGCAAACCATAAAGTTAATTGCTCAAGCCTATCAAACCGATAAAGGAATTGCTGCTTATGTATTGCCAAAATTTATTGGTGAACAACACCCCCTTTACAATATCCATGAAGAATTTAATGCGGTAGAAATTAATGGAAGTTTTAATGACAATCAGTTATTAAAAGGAAAAGGAGCCGGAGGATTTCCGACGGCTGCGGCGGTACTTGCTGATATTTTTGCCTTAAGTAATCAATACCGATATCCATACCTTAAACAACAACTGAAACCTGTAAACTTTATTAATAATGACCACTTATTAAAGATTTATGTACGATATGCAACTGATGAACAATTTGAGGCCTTTCATTTCCATCAAATTTTAGCCCGATATGATGGAAATGCTTATCGTTATGCAATTGGATACATAACTATAAAACAATTAATACAAGCAAAGTTAAATCAGGGTAAAGGTGCTTTTGTTGCCGAAATAGAAGAAACGCCAATTCAAATAAATTCAGGGGTGAAAATTCCAATAAAAAATAAGTTACCGGCCGTTGAAAGCATTCATTAAGGTTATCTTAATAATTAAAAGAAACAGGTCAAACCTAATATCAAGCTTATAGGTATGAGGTTACTATTGCTTAAAATCACAAACATTTAATAGTTGAAAACCAAGATAAAAACTATTATTGTGGTTTAAATTTATATTATGCAAGTATCAGCAAACAAAGTGGTATCTATTAATTACACCCTAACTGATAATTCAGGAGTTGTATTAGATACCAGCAATGGACGTGGACCATTAAACTACATTCAAGGTATTGGAGCCCTTATTCCCGGCATGGAAAACGGACTAGAAGGAAAATCTACCGGAGATAAGTTTCAAATAAAAGTTAGTCCGGAAAATGGGTATGGTGCTTATGTTTCAGAAATGGTTCAACAAGTTCCTATGAGCGCATTCGGTGGCCAAGAAGTTACTGTAGGTATGCAATTTGAAGCCGGTTCGGATGAACAAAGATTTATTGTTACTGTTACTGAGATTAATAACGACATGGTAACTGTAGATGGTAATCATCCTTTAGCCGGAAAAGAATTAAACTTTGATGTAGAAGTATTGGAAGTAAGAGAGGCAACAGCAGAAGAACTGGCGCATGGGCATGTACATGGTCCGGGTGGCCATCATCATTAATCATTACAGAAGCCATCTTTACAGGTGGCTTTTTTTATATCAATTCATTATTTAACAACGCTTGTTCGCATAGCAGTTCATAGTTTTTGCAACGCAATGCATCATTTAATACCGGCAAGTGACGAACACCATGACAATCACTGCCAACAAAAGAAAGTACCTTTTCTTTTAATAACCATTCAGCAGTTTTCTTTATTTGAGGTGAATAATATCCTATTAAAGAAAATAAATTTACCTGCAACAACACTCCTTGTTCAAACAATTCAATGTACTTATCTGGTTTCATTGCCATAAAACCATACCTTTCAGGATGAGCAAGCACCGGCTTGTAACCATTTACACGCAACGAGAATAATGCACTTTTAAAGTTGGGTGGTTCGCTCATAAATGGGAGTTCAATCAACACATAATTTTTTCCAAAGGTTAACAAATTACCTTGATCAATTTTTCGCTCAAACCCATCATCAATCATATATTCGGCAGCAGCCTCAACAACTAATGGGATTTGCTTTTCTTTTAACGCTTGGTTTATTTGAGTTAAAGCCGGTAAAATATTTTCACTGCTGTTCTTATAAAAATCAGCCATGATATGAGGTGTGGTTATCACTTTTTTATATCCAAGATGATGCATATGTTCCAATACAGCAATACTTTCTTCCAAGCTTTGCACACCATCATCAATAGCCGGAATCAAATGACTGTGTAATTCAACACGAACAGGATTGATAAACCCCGAAGATGCTAGTTTTGGTCGTGATGAAAACAAATGTTTGAACATAAATCTTATAAATAAAACAGGCAATACCTTAATGAGTATTGCCTTTAAAATGAATTAATAATATATCTTATACTTGGTCTAAATAATGTTTTAAATCCATAATGTTTGGAACATTAAGTGAATCAACACGACGTTCGTCGGCAACAAATAATGAAACCCAATCTAATCTATAAATCACTTCATAAACAGATAATAAATTAAACTGCTCTAATTCGATATGCACTGTTTTATGTGCTTCAACTTCCAGCAATCCATCAAGAAAACTAATACGCGCAGAAACCCTGTCGTTTAAATTAGCATGGATAAAAATAAATAATGACTCTAACGTTCCATAATAACTTTCAATTACATTATGGTTCATTTCAGGCAGTGCATGCACAAAACATTCATGTTTGGCATTCTCTTGTATTTGTTGCGCAAATCGAATTCCTATTGGCTCGCAAGCTCCATCTGTTAATACAATAAACTTATATTTAATTTTAGATTTAATTGATTCAAACATTGCATTAGCATCATCAACAAAAGGTTGGTAATCTTCAAATGCATTGGCTACCGATTTCATTTCATTAACGGTATCAGCACCCAATAATTCGCCCATAATTAATACAAGATATGTTAATGAAAAACCAAGCGCCATTCGAGGTTGAAAACCTTTTTCCATAAACAAAGTATAGGTGCCATCTGCTTTAGTTAAATCAGCCAACTTACCTCCGGTTGTAACTGCCAAAATTTTGCAACCTTTGTTTTTGGCTTCATGATAAACAGAGATCGTTTCTTCGGTATTACCACTATACGAACCCGTTATTACCAATGTTTTTTCATTGGCATACGCCGGTAAATTATAATCAGCAACACATGAAACCGGAACAGGTGATTGATTGCTGAAAATTGATTTCACCAATTGACCACCAATACCACTTCCACCTAATCCTGCAATAATAATGTTATTAAAATCTGTAGCTTTTAGTCCGTGCGATTGATAATTATTAATCGCATAATTAATCTGATAGCTAAATTTTTTTAATGCTTCGTGTTGTTCGTTCATATCTATTACTTTTTCTTTTTTATTAAACTTATTAAATATTTTCCGTATCCGCTTTTCATTAAATGTTGTGCTTGTTGCTCAAGTTGTTGTTCATTGATCCACCCATTTTTATATGCGATTTCCTCAATACAACCAATTTTCAAACCCTGTCTTTCTTCAATCACTTGCACAAATTGCCCGGCTTGCATAAGCGATTGAAAAGTGCCCGTATCAAGCCATGCCGTGCCTCGTTGTAAAACACCAACCTTTAATTTTTTACGCTCCAGATATACCTTATTTACATCTGTAATTTCAAGTTCACCGCGCGGGGATGGTTTTATGTTTTTTGCAATTTCAACCACGTCGTTATCATAAAAATATAAGCCGGGAACAGCATAATTCGATTTAGGTTCTGTTGGCTTTTCTTCTATACTTATGGCATTCATATCAGAATCAAATTCAACTACACCGTATCGCTCAGGATCTAAAACATGATAAGCGAAAACCACACCGCCATCCGGGTTATTATTTGCCCTTAATAACTGACTTAAACCTGCACTGAAAAATATATTGTCGCCTAAAATCAAAGCAACTTTATCATCACCAATAAAGGATTCGCCAATGATAAAAGCCTGAGCTAAACCATCCGGACTAGGTTGTTCGGCATATTCAAACCTACAACCAACCTGACTACCATCGCCTAGTAATTTTTTAAAACCCGGCAAGTCGTGTGGTGTTGATATAATTAAAATTTCTTTGATACCTGCCAACATCAATACTGAAAGCGGATAATAAATCATGGGTTTATCATAAACCGGCATCAGTTGTTTACTAACAGCTAATGTTAAGGGATGTAACCTGGTTCCACTGCCCCCTGCTAAAATAATTCCTTTCATTTTTTATCGGTTAGCGTACATGTTTGAATAATATTTCTGATAATCTCCACTTGTAACCTCATCCATCCATTGTTGATTTTGCATATACCAATCAATAGTTTTCGAAATTCCCTCTTCAAACTGTAAGGATGGTTGCCACCCCAGTTCATTCATAATTTTATTGGCATCTATGGCATATCTTAAATCATGCCCTGCCCTATCGGTAACATAGGTTATGAGTTGTTCGGATGTTCCGATTTCACGTCCTAATTTTTCATCCATTGTTTTGCAAATTACCTTTATCAAGGCCAAGTTTTCCCATTCATTAAATCCACCAATATTGTAAGTTTCACCATTTCTTCCTTTGTGAAACACATCATCAATAGCCCTTGCATGATCAACAACATATAACCAATCACGTACATTCTCACCTTTTCCATACACCGGTAATGGTTTATTATTTCTGATATTGTTTATAAATAAAGGAATTAACTTTTCAGGAAATTGATTTGGACCATAATTATTTGAACAATTACTTAGCACTACCCTTAATTTAAGTATTATGGTAAGCCCTTACAAAATGGTCGCTAGATGCCTTACTTGCGCTATACGGGCTTTGCGGATCATAAGGAGTGGTCTCTAAAAAAAATCCTCCATCATCCAAACTTCCATATACTTCATCAGTTGACACATGATAAAAAAGATGGTTGTTCAACTCATCTTTCCATGCATGTTTAGCGGCATTAAGCAAATTCACTGTTCCTACCACATTAGTCATAACAAACTCTAATGGATTAGCAATGCTTCTGTCAACATGACTTTCTGCTGCTAAATGGATGACGTCGGTAAAGCCATATTGCTCAAACAATTGTTGAATGCTTGATGCATCTACAATGTCAGCCTTTATAAAAGTATAATTTGAAGCTTGTTCAATATCTGTTAAATTCTTAAGGTTGCCCGCGTATGTTAACTTATCTAAATTATAAATATGATAATCGGGATATTTATTCACAAACAGCCTCACTACATGAGATCCGATAAACCCGGCACCTCCGGTAATAAGAATTTTTTTGTGCGCCATAATTGTTATGTATTTATTAGTTCTTAATTTGTTTGATTTTTTTTTACGTCAGCTAAGTGTAATTCCCACTTCCAAGCTGTTTCCAAAGCATTTTCTAACGTGCGTTCTGCTTTCCATCCTAGCTCTTGTTCAGCCTTATCACAAGAAGCAAAAATTTGAACAACATCACCTTCTCTTCTTCCGCCTATTTGGTAATTTAATTTTCTGCCACTTACTTTTTCAAAGGCTGTTATTACCTCCAATACAGTATTCCCATTGCCGGTTCCAACGTTAAACACTTCAAACTTACGCTTTGTATTTGCTAAATATGTAATGGCTTTTACATGTGCCTTTGCTAAATCAACCACATGTATAAAATCACGGATACAACTACCATCACGTGTAGGATAATCGTTACCAAATACTGTTAGTTTTTCGCGAATACCAATGGCTGTTTGGGTAACAAATGGTATTAAATTATTCGGTACACCATTAGGTAATTCACCAATCAATGCACTGTCGTGCGCACCAATCGGATTAAAGTATCTTAAGGCAACAATTTTTACTTCTGATGATTTCGACACATCAAACAATAACTCTTCACATACCTTTTTAGTATTTCCATAAGGAGAATTTGCCTTAACTACAGGTGAACTTTCGGTAATAGGAAGGGCTTCGGCAGGAACATCACCATATACAGTGCAGCTTGAAGAAAACACCAAATGTTTTACGCTGTGATTTCTCATCGCCTCCAATAAATTTACTGTTCCTCCTACATTATTTTCATAATAAGCTAAAGGATTTTCAACCGACTCGCCAACAGCTTTATAAGCAGCAAAATGAATAACAGCTTCAATGTCAGGGTAAGCTGTAAATACCTCATTTAATTTATTTTTATCCCTGATATCGGCTTCAATACCAATAAATGGCTTACCTGAAATTTGTTGAATAGATTGAAAAACTTCCTTACTTGAATTCTCAAAATTGTCAATGGCAACCACATCGTAGCCTGCCTGTTGCAGTTCTACAACGGTATGCGAACCAATAAAACCGGCACCTCCGGTAACTAATACTTTCATGTACTGTGAGTTGAATGGCACGCAAGATAAAAATATTCAGCCATAAAATAGGATGAAATTCCCAAAGGAAACAACAATTTAATACTCAAAAATGCCATGAGGTGTTTTAACAACTACCTGTTTGCTTTCAGCAGCCTCAACATATCCTATAATTTGAGCGTTGATATTGTAGGAATTAGCGATTTGTATAAGTCCACCCGCAGTTATTTCATCAGTATAAAACTCAAGCAAACTTCCCATATTAAACACCTTATACATTTCGTACCATTCAGTATTACTTTGCTCCTGAATCATCCTAAACAAAGGAGGTGTTTCAAACATGCCATCTTTTACAATTCTTAAACCATTGGTATAATGTAATACCTTTGTATGCGCACCTCCCGTGCAATGTATCATGCCATGTATATGATGAAAATACTCCTGAAAAACAGTTTTTATAAGTGGCGAAAAAGTTCGTGTGGGTGATAAAATCATTTTACCAACCGTAAGCGGATGACCTTCTAATTGTGTGGTTAACTTTAATCCACCTGTATATACAAACTCTTCTGGAACCAAAGGATCAAAACTTTCTGATACTTTTTTATAATCACCATGAAGTACATCATGCCTGGCCATTGTTAATCCATTACTACCCATCCCTGCATTATATTCGTGCTCATACTTAGCTTCACCAAAACTTGCAAAACCAACAATTACATCCCCCGGTTTAATATGTCTATTATCTATGATACTGTTGCGCTTAGCTCTTGCCGTTACAGTGCTATCCACAATTATGGTGCGCACTAAATCACCTACGTCGGCTGTTTCGCCTCCTGTTGAATAAATATTTATGCCATAACTTCTCAACATCTCTATAAACTCTTCTGTACCCTCAATAATGGCTTGTATAACTTCACCCGGAATTAAATTTTTATTCCTGCCAATAGTACTCGATATTAATATATCTTGATAAACTCCTGCGGCAAGTAAATCATTAGTGTTCATCACGATTGCGTCTTGCGCAATCCCCTTCCACACACTTAAATCACCGGTTTCTTTCCAATATAAATAAGCTAAACTGCTTTTTGTACCTGCACCGTCAGCATGCATTAAATTACAATACTGCTCATCTCCTCCCAAAAAATCAGGTACAATTTTGCAAAAAGCCTGTGGGAATAACCCTTTATCAATATTTTTAATTGCAGCATGTACATCTTCTTTTTGAGAAGAAACGCCTCTTTTCATGTATTTGTCTGAACTCATAAAAAATGATTTTCACTTCCTAGTTGTGGTTTACAAATATGAGTAATTAAGTACTTATCACTGCAAAAACTTTAATGTTATTTCTCCATTTGTTCTGCCTCTAATAAATCAGCTTTGTAATACATGCCCCACTCTCCCTCTTTAAATCCATGAAATGCACCAAATTTTTCTGTATCCATTGGTACTTTCTCAACTTGGATAGGAAGGTTAAATTCCTTTGCTAAAACCGGGAATGTAACTTGCCAACCTAACCAAACCTTAGCCGGTCGGTTAAGCTTAGCCAATTTTTGCATGATCTTTCTATTCATATTTGATTCGGCAATATGCGTTGAATAATTCCAATAGCCCAATTGCATAACATTAACTAATAACATAATTACCATTAAATAACTATAGTAACGTAAGTATGGATGAGAAAGCAACGCAATAACAGGAACCAGATACAACAACCATAGTTGGGGTGCATAGCGTACGTACCAAAATTCTTCATTAATAATGGCCGATAATAGTATAACAAAAACTGTAAACAAATACCATTTTTTATGCTTAAACGGTAAGCATAAAAAAGCTAATAATAAAGGAATCCAAAAGTAAAAAATCTCGGCAAAATATGGCCCATTACCGCTTATTTCATAATCAGCTCGAGTAAAATAGTACTTGTCCGGTAATGGCTTAAACAATTGTTTAGGTGCAGTAGTTAAAGGTGCTCTACAATAAACCGGGTTTGCTAGTATTCCTTTATAATATTTCTCAAAACGGTTCATCCCTTCAAAGTCAGCAGGCCGCGGGATTTTAGCAATAACGTCGCCAAACGACTCGGGACCCATAATTGGAAAAAAAGGATGCTTGGCATTTATGGTATTTGTAACATAGGTAGGGTATCCCAAAAAACCTACCGAAAACATACCACAGATACTCATTATCGCAAGTAAATTAACTAATTGTTTATTCTTAGATACAAATAAATAAATCACATATCCTAACCCAATTACTGAAGAATAAATAAGCCCTGTAAACTTTAAATTGGAAGCATACCCAAACATGGCTAATGCCAAATAAAAGTATGCTTTCCCTCCTGTAGTTGCGTGTAACATTAATAATACTATCATCGCAGTTAAGGTTATTCCAAGTTGTCCATCCACATAAAAACTATAGGTTTGTGTAATAGCAATGGGATTTGCGGCAATTAACAAAGCAACAACACACGCTAACAGCCAATTACAGGCGATTAGTTTTTTTATGGCATAAACAGAAACAAAAAAGAGTCCCGACATGAATATCCAAGTAACTGCTTTAGCACTTTGTAAAAAGCCGGTGAATGCATAAATAACAGCCTCGGCTGTCCATGCTGCCTTTGGGTAATGATTAACATAGAAAGAGCCAAATTGCGAACCTTCACTTTGCTCCATTAATCGGTGAAACGGGTTCCATCCCTTCGCCAATGTTAGAACCGCTTCCTGATGATACCAAATACCATCGTAACTGTTATCAAAAACCAAACGATGATGCGCAATAAAAAACCAAACGATTGATGTAAATATAACCCAAGCACTTATGGTTGTTAATGAAAAATACGATTTTGTATAATAATACTTAATCAACAAAAACAACAAAAGATAGACAACAGAAATATAGATTAATTGGAATTTTTGAATTGAAATTGACACAAGGTGCTGAAATGAAGCTGTATAATAAAGAAAGACAGGCCACATCAATAATAATAACCCAACCGACAACATGAAGTTATTGAAATCAAAATCGGTTCTGTTATTTATCTTGTTCATTTATCAGGTGGATACTTATATTCGCACCACATGCAAGTATATTTAAAATTGCTTAGAGTTTCAAGTTGGGTAAAAAACACGTTGTTGTTTGCACCACTAGTTTTTTCTATGAACTTATTGCATGTTGAATATTATGGAAAGCTATTTGCAGCATTCATATGTTTTAGTTTATTAAGTTCATGTATCTATATCATTAATGATATAAAAGACATAAATGCTGACCAGTTACATCCGAGAAAAAAACATCGACCATTGCCATCAAAAAAAATAAGTGTGGGTAATGCTATACTCATTGCTATCTTATGTTTTACAATATCTTTTATTTTGGCAGCTTGGGTAAATCAATTGTATTTTATTTGGGTGTTGATCGGTTACTTCACCTTAAATATTGCATATATATTTAAACTGAAATACATTAACCTGCTCGACTGTTTTAGCATAGCAACAGGTTTTGTTTTAAGGGTGTTGGCAGGATGTTATGCAATTGAAGTGGTACCCAGTGATTGGATTGTGGTGGTAACCTTTTTTCTCGCATTGTTTCTTGCTTTTGGTAAACGTAAATCTGAACTTATCTTACTCGATAAATCAGCAGGAAAACACAGAGAAGTACTATCTTCTTACACTAAAGAAACATTAGATATTTATATTTATATATGTGCAGTAATTTGTATTTCATCTTATTTGATATATACATTAACCTCCGAAACAATACCTGAACATTTACACAGTTATCTAAAATATTCAGCCGTTTTTGTTGTATTCGGTATTTTTAGATACATCCGCCTAATTCATGCTAAACAGGAAACAGATGGAGACCCAACTGTAATGTTTTATACCGACAGAGCACTTCAAATAACCATATTAGGATGGATTATTTTTGTGGTATTAATATTTTATTTACATGGTTAAGTTGGCACTATTTGATTTCGACAAAACCTTGTATCGTTATGATTGCACACAACGATTTTATTTATTCCTTATTAAAAGTAATTTGAGATTTGCTGCACATATGCACATACATCTTATAGCTTTTATTGGATGGAGGCTAAAATTAATATCAACACAAAAATTTAAATCTATATTCCTTTCTTATTTAACACTCACTTCACCGTCGCAATTACAAAAATATATAGATGCATTTTGGGATAATCATCGCAAGTATTTTAACGACAACCTGGTTAAGGAATGGAAAAGATTAATTAATGAAGGTTGCAGAATAATAATAATTACAGCTTCACCTGAAATATTGGTGAAGGCAGCGTTTATTAACAACAATAACCTAGAAATAATCGGAACTACTTTAACTTTTAACGAAAACAAATTAAATATGGGTATCAATTGCAAAGGATACGAAAAAATTAATCGGTTAAACCAACAGATGAAAGAACCCTATCGTATTGTTGCAGCCTATAGCGACAGTGCATCAGACCTACCTATGATGAATCTAGCCGAACAAGGTTTTTGGGTGAGAAAAAACCAATTGATTCCTTTTATAAAACAAAACCTAAATTCAATTTAATAACGATATGGAGCAACGTAAAAAATTATTTCTGTTAGATGGCATGGCCTTGGTGTATAGAGCTTATTTTGCGTTTAGTCAAAACCCAAGAGTAACCTCTTATGGATTTAACACTTCTGCAATTTTTGGATATGTAAATACGGTGTTAGACATCCTAAAAAAAGAAAAACCTACACACATTGGTGTAAGTTTCGATACCTCAGCTCCAACAGCGCGACATGAAGAATTTGAAGCTTATAAAGCACATCGTCAAGAGCAACCGGAAGATATTACACGATCGTTGCCGTATATATTAAAGATTACAGAGGCCATGAATATTCCATTGCTGATTATGGATGGTTACGAGGCTGATGACATCATTGGCACGTTAGCTAAACAGGCCGAACAAAAAGGATTTGATGTATATATGATGACTCCGGATAAAGATTTTGGTCAATTAGTTAGCGAGCATATTTTCATATACAAACCTGCACGCATGGGCAATAGCTATGAAATTATGGGAGTTAATGAGGTGCTGCGCAAATGGGAAATAACAGATGTAAGTCAGGTAATTGATATATTAGGGATGATGGGTGATGCGGTTGATAATATTCCGGGAATACCTGGAATTGGGGAAAAAACCGCAAAAGCCCTGGTGCAAAAATTTGGTAATATGGAAGGTTTATATGAAAACCTTCATCAACTAAAAGGTAAACAAAAAGAAAATGTTGAGCAAAATAAAGAGCAAGCATTTTTAAGTAAGCGTTTAGCAACAATAGATATTGCCGTTCCAATTCCATTTGAAGAAGACAAACTCATAATAGAGGAACCCGATAAAAATGCTTTAGAAGCATTATTTAATGAATTGGAGTTTAAAACATTATTGAAAAGGGTATTAGGTAATGAGCCGGAACAACAATCAGCGATTGGAGGAAATACGACCATTAAAAGTGGATATGATTTATTTAATCCTGCACCGGATCAGGTTGTTAAACAGGTTGAACATATCGCCACCTCCAAACAAAATATTACCAACACTGAACATGAATATATTTTGGTTGATGACCCTACACAGTGGTCGGCCATTCTACAAGAATTAATGCAACAAAAAGAAGTATGTTTTGATACCGAAACCTCTGGGTTGGATAAAATAGACAACGATATTGTTGGTTTTAGCTTTAGTTATAAAAAAGGCCATGGTTATTATATCCCTTGTCCGGAAAATTTCGATGAGGCTAAACAAAGATTAGCTTTTTTTAAACCTGTATTTGAAAGCGAAAATATCACCAAAATTTGTCAGAACTTAAAGTACGATTTAAGCATTTTAAGGTTGTATGGATTAGACTTCAAAGGACCTGTATTTGATACCATGCTGGCCCATT
This sequence comes from Bacteroidia bacterium, assembly GCA_025454975.1. Taxonomy (GTDB): domain Bacteria; phylum Bacteroidota; class Bacteroidia; order UKL13-3; family UKL13-3; genus UBA6183. Next base: position 90,812 of record JALONK010000001.1, on the reverse strand, counting down.
ATTTAATTGAACCTGACTTAAGACATGGCATGGATTATTTATCAGATACCTACCTTAACTATGAACCGGTAAGCATTGAAACGTTGATTGGCAAAAAAGGAAAAAATCAGCTTAGTATGCGAAATGTTGATTTAGAAAAGGTAAAAGAATACGCTGTAGAAGATACTGACATCACCTTACAATTAAAACAAATATTAGCACCTCAGTTAAAAGAACGTGAAGCAGAAAAATTATTGTTTGAGCTTGAACAACCTTTAATACCGGTATTGGCAGCTATGGAATATGAAGGTATTCATGTTGACGAAAACTTTCTGCGTGCCTATTCAATCGAATTGCAAGAAGAAATTCAATCATTAGAAATAAAAATTATTGACTTAGCCGGAGTTACATTTAACATCGCATCTCCACGTCAACTAGGAGAAGTATTATTCGATAAGTTAAAGCTTGACCCGAAAGCTAAAAAAACAAAAACAGGTCAATATCAAACAGGAGAAGAAGTATTAAATGGACTTACCGAACATGAAATTGTACGTGCGATTCTTGAAATTAGGCAACTACAAAAACTAAAATCAACTTATGTTGATGCTTTACCTGAATTAATAAATAAAACTACCGGACGTGTGCATACTTCATTTAATCAAGCCGTAGCAGCAACCGGCCGATTAAGTTCAAACAATCCTAACTTACAAAACATACCTATTAAAACGGATAAAGGAAAAGAGGTAAGAAAGGCATTCATAGCAAAAAACGAAGAATATGTTTTATTAAGTGCTGATTATTCACAAATTGAATTGCGCATTATTGCATCTATTGCTGAAGAAGAAAATATGATTGCCGCATTTAATCAGGGGATTGACATCCACACGGCTACTGCTTCTAAAGTGTATGGTATTTCTATAGATGAGGTTACGTCAGAACAAAGACGGAATGCTAAAGCAGTAAATTTTGGAATTATTTATGGCCAGTCAGCATTTGGTTTATCGCAAAACCTTGGCATATCCAGGAAGGAAGCGGCAGAAATTATTGATGCCTATTTTGCACAGTATCCTATGATAAAAACCTACATGAATAACACCATTAACTTTGCCAAAGAACACGGATATGTGCAAACATTAATGGGAAGAAGAAGATATTTAAGAGATATAAATTCTGCTAATTTTACTGTGAGAGGATTTGCAGAACGAAATGCGATTAATGCTCCTATTCAAGGTAGTGCAGCAGACATGATAAAATGTGCTATGATAAATATTGATAGACGCCTAAAAAATGAAGGTATCACAAAATCTAAAATGATCCTTCAAGTACATGATGAATTATTATTTGATGTGCACTATAGCGAAATTGACTTCATGCGAAATTTAGTTCAAGAAGAAATGGGAAAAGCAATGCCTTTGAAAGTGCCGGTGGTTACAGAAACAGGAATCGGGAAAAACTGGTTAGAGGCACATTAGCCATAATAGGGAGGATATAAAAGCAGGAGTAAAGCGAAAATTAAATAAATGAATCCTATTACAGAATTAATAAATATAACAAAGTATGCTAAACCTCGTAGTTTTTCCTTTTGTGTAATCGCTTTTATGCTAAAATAAAATGCTAAAGCTATAGTTAACGGAAAAATAAAATAGGTTATTAACAGCACCATTAGATAATCATCCATACGTATAAAAAAAGAGGGCATTGCTGAAGCAATCAAAATCAAAACAAACAAAAAAGTTAAAAACGTAAATAATAACCCGATCAAAGCAGAATAGGAAGTTTGACTTTGTTTATACTTGATTACCTTATTTGTTTTTGAATGTCGAATACTATCCGGCTGGGTGGCTTTTGTAGCACCCGGCAAATCATCAAAGTTGTAAACCCTCTTAGGTTTAGGCCCAATTGGAGAATCAATTAAATTATTCGAATTTATCTCCTTACTTGTGTAATTCTTCTTCTCTATGTTATTATAATCTAAATGCTGTTTACCTTCCTTTCCATTTTGAAATTCTGAAATTAATTCTGGTTTTTTATCTCGTTGCATCATCTGTTTAGCATCCGGCTGCTCTTTATTACTTACCTCACTCTTAACCTTTATCTTTTTACGAAATGAATAACGTTGGTTGCACGATGTAACCAATGCGCACACTAACGTTATGAATAACAGAATATGTATGTTGTTTGAGAATCTAATACCTACATTTTGCACAAGGTAAATGAAGTTATTCTATAATTTGAAAATGAAAATATATGGTAAGAAAGTATTATGAACCACCTATTCCACTAAAAATAGCAATAGTTAAGGCGATTAAAAACATTAATAAAAGTGCTAACACAAGACCAATAACTGACAAGGAAAGAGAAAGATAAGCCAACCATTCTAACTCTTCATCTCGGTTAAGCGAACGACCTGCATAAACAATTGCTAAAACAAACAGTACTAACGATATAAGCAATGGTGATATGATTGGAAGAATAAAAATTGAGGAAAAACAAAGGAATGCAGCCATGGTAAGAATGATACTTACGATAGCATTTTTTGATTCACTATCGCCTTTCTTTTTTGATTCGGAATCGGTGGGAGGAATAATAGGTTTGATATTTTTATCATCAATCTCAGGTTCAAGTGATGGTGAATAATTCTTATTAATTGATATAGTTGACTCTTGCATCTGAAGCGTGTCATTAATGTTTAAAGAGCCGTTTAGCAAATTGCTGTTTAAGGAATAATTTGCCGTTGAAGGTGTATTTAATGGTGCGCCACTTGTTACTTCTTGCACCGGTTTATCCTCAGCCTTAGGTGATTTCTTATCAATATCTTCAACCTTTCTATCATTTCGGCTATAATCCGTTCGTATGGTTTTACGAAAGCCATAACGTTTGCTACAAGAACTTGTTAGCATCAGAAAATTTATAGTTAGAAGTAGAATAAAAAAGTAGTTATAGGATGTTTTCATGATTAGTAAATTTATTTAAATATATGAAATTCGATTAAATATTCATATCCTTAGAGTTGCATTTCATCTTTATGATGTATAACATTGCAATCAAATCGGGATGTAGCGTAGCCCGGTAGCGCGCTTGCATGGGGTGCAAGAGGTCGGGAGTTCGAATCTCCCCATTCCGACTAAAATATTTTGCGTGATAATGCTATTCTAAAAAAAATGAAAATGAAAACAGCTATTGTAACCGGAGCTAATAAAGGAATAGGTTTAGCTACTGCAAAAAAATTGTGTGAAGCAGGTATTAATGTAATTGGAACGGCACGTTCGCAACAAAATATAGATCATGCGCTTGAACATTTTAAAAAAGAAACAAGCATTTCTTTTCAACTACTTGATTTATCAGACGCTAATTCAATTAAACAGTTTACCAAAAATATATCCTCTAAATACTCAAGTATAGATATTTTAGTGAATAATGCCGGTATTCATCTTGATGGAATTTGGGCAGGTAATAATACCTTAGAAGTAAATAGAAGTGTTTTGGAAAATACTTTTGCTGTTAATTTCTTCGGCACCGTTGAACTCACCCAGCAATTATTCCCATTGTTAATGAAAAGTACAGGCGCAAGAATAGTTAACATATCAAGTATTATGGGTTCAATGGCCTTGCATATTCAACCTGATAGCGATATCAGACATGTTAAACCCTTTGCTTATGATGCCTCTAAAACAGCGTTAAACCAATTTACCATACACCTCGCTCATTATCTTGAAGGTACTGTTCATGCAGTATCTTCAGTGCATCCCGGTTGGGTGAAAACGGATTTAGGTGGAGAAATGGCACCACTTGAAACAGAACAAGGTGCTGAAACCGGCGTTACACTTGCTTTAGAACCAACTACAACTTATAACGGTAAATTTATGTTTGGCAACCAATCTTTACCTTGGTAAATATGGAATTACAATTTAACCAAATCATGTTTCTTGAAAACAGCCTGATTAACATCCTTTGGTTTGTAGGTATTATTTTAACCGGACTTTTATTTAAACGCTTCGTAGCTAGAGTACTTAGTAAACAGTCATTCCGAATAGTAAAAGCATTTTCTCAAAATCAATTTGGTGAAGTATTCGTTGAACTGCTCAAAAAACCAATCGAACAATTCTTATTTATCGGTGTACTGTACTTAGCATTTCATAAATTACAATTTCCAAACAGTTGGAATATTGCAGATGTTAATGAATTTGGCATTCGTAAAGTGATTCTTGTTCTTTGGCAAATAGCATTTTTTATAACCATAACCAGAATATTATTAAGAAGTACCGACTTTTTCACTTATGTATTAATAAACAGAGAAACACTTCCTATTAGCGAACAACTGGGCAATTTTTTAAAAGAACTGATGAAAGTACTTGTGATAGTACTTAGCTTTTTTGCTGCCTTAAGAATGATTTTTGATGTTAACCTTACAGCACTCATTGCTTCACTCGGTATAGGTGGTTTAGCTGTTGCCCTAGCTGCTCAAGATACATTATCTAATTTATTAGGCTCATTTGTAATTTATTTAGATAAGCCATTTAAAGTGGGAGATTTCATAGAAACAACCGACATAAAAGGTACTGTTGAACATGTAGGATTCAGAAGTACCAGAATTAGAACCATGGAAAAAAGTTTACTAACCGTTCCAAATAAAAAACTTATTGATACCGCATTAAATAATATAACACTAAGCGAAGCAAGGAGGGTAAGATTTACTTTATCACTAACTTATGGCAGTAAGTCGAACCAACTACTATCCATAATAGACGACATCAAAAATGAATTAAGTGCGCACGAAAAAATAAGTAATGACTTTACGGTACGATTCACAGACTTTGACAGCAGTTCATTAACTATTTTAATTATCTATTTTGTAATGAGCAATGAATATGATTTAATGATAAAAACAAAGGAGGAAATTAATTTGAAAATCATGCAAATAATTGAACAAAACGGATGCGAATTTGCCTACCCTACACAAACCATTTATGTAAATCGAAAATCGGAATAATGTAATTGAAATACATGTTTTAATTCCGACAAGTCATTTATTTCTGCTGCATTTGGTAATTTTGCCCAACGAGAAAAATAACGGTAAAAATCACTTATGCTATTGTTTAATCGGTATTGTTTTAAAGAAGTACTACCAGCGGATTTAGAAAGTTTATTACCGTATTCATCAGTTATTAAGTGATGGTGCAAAAACTTAATATATTTATACTCTGAATACTCAAGTTTTTCAGCCAAAAAAAACTGACACTCCGTAGCTCTTAATAAATCATATCCCCTAATAATTAAGTTGATATCATCTTCAATATCGTCAACAACACAAGCCAGTTGATAAGAAGGCAAAGCAACATGTTTGCGCCAGATAATCGGCTCAAAGAGTTGATCACTCTTGTGTAAATTAATCACCTCCTCCAAATAATAATCATACCACGATTGTATAGGATAAGGAGATTTCAAACGCAGCCCATCGGTTTTATTGTAGTTTGTAATATGATGAGGGCAAGAATGTGCATCAGAATGTTGTAACTGTTTTCTGGAACAATTGCATACAAATAATTGACCCGCTTGCCATAAGGTTTCTAAAGCACAGCTATATCGTTGCAAGCGTTTATGTTGTGAGTAATCAGGAAATTCTTTGATATGCTGAGGACCGAAGTTCCATGTTATACCGAGCCACTTTAATTGATCAAAAATATCCGAGACATAATCCTCACGAACACGATCCATATCAATGTCATCAATTCGCAATAATAAATTACCCTTATTTAAATCAACAAGTAAATAGATGAGTAAAAAATTGACAGCATTACCCAAATGCAAAAATCCACTTGGCGTTGGTGCAATTCTCGATTTTATTGGTATATTAGGCTGTTGAATCATTTGATTTGAGTAATATTTGACTCGCCTGTTATTTGGTTTGCAACTTAAAGCAAAAAAAGGTTAACCAATGCTATGTAGAATCAACTTATAGAATTTTTATTAAATTAATTTGTCTTTAATGAAAAAAACAACAACTTTGTATCAGTAATTGTAAGTAAAAGTTCTTTAAAATTATCAATTACCTGTTGCTACAACATTTCGAAAACAAAGTTTTTGGTATGAAACAACAGCTCGGATACGCCCTCGTGGGGTTTAATGGTTATACAGGCTAATTTTGGGGCTCGCCCGAGCCCCGGATTAGCTTTTTTTAACGTCCGAAGCCTTGATTGCGGCTTAAAAGCAATCCACTTGATTTGCCCTCGTGGGGTTTAATGGTTATACAGGCTAATTTTGGGGCTCGCCCGAGCCCCGGATTAGCTTTTTTTTTGAACTCTTTCCACTCTTTTATGTTGTATTTATGAACTCGAATAGTGTAATTTGTTTAATAATTTTTTTCTGTGAATAGCCTCATTCGTTATTGTTTATTGTTAGTTAGTTGTGCTTTTCTATTTGTAAGTCAATCATTGGCCCAAGGTATGTACACACAATTTGGACAAAACCGAGTTCAATATGGCAAGTTCATTTGGAGTTTCGTACGTTCTGAAAATTTTAGCGCCTACTTCTATTCCGGGGGCAAAGAGCTCGCAAATTTTGCAGCAAGAACTGCTGAAGAACAATTATCAATGATAGAAAAAACGATTGACCATCGCTTAAATAATCGTGTAGAAATAATTTGTTATAATACCCAACAAGAATATAAACAAGCTAATTTTGGCTTCTCTGATCAACCGGCCAACTTAGGCGGCACAACTCAAGTTACTGCGAATCGTTTTTTTGTTTATTTCAATGGTAATCGCGAAGACTTTGAAAGACAAATTAAAGAAGGTCTTGCATTAGTATTAATTAACGAGCTGTTATTCGGAGGTAATATTCAAGAGCGATTACAAAATGCTGCTTTATTAAATCTACCTGATTGGTTTTTATATGGCTTAACTGCTTACATTGGTGAAAGTTGGAATGTTCAAAATGATAATAAGCTGAAAGATATTTTCTTAACCGGTAAATTGAAAAAATTTAATCGCCTATTGTTTAAAGAGCCCAAATTAGCAGGCCACTCGTTTTGGAGATTTTTGGTTGATAAATACGGAACTGATGTCATTAGTAATATGCTTTATATTACCAGACTAAGCCGTAATTATGAAACAGCGTTGATTTATGTAACAGGAATTGATTTAAAAATTGCAGGAAAAGATTGGTTCAATTATTATCAAGAACAATATGCTAAAGAAGACAATCAACGTACATTACCTCTTGAGTACATTAAAATAAAACGACGCCTTACACCGTACATTGAACCTAAACTAAAGGTATCACCTAAAGGTGATTATCTAGCATTTACCACCAATAAAAATGGAAAATATAAAGTTTGGTTGCTAAACATTAAAAAAGGAAAACACAAACGCATCCATAAAGGCGGTGTAAAATATTATCAAAAAGAATTAGATAAATCATTTCCAATAATAGCTTGGCATCCGGGTGGAGAAAAAGTAAGCTATGTGCATGAGAAAAAAGGTAAAATTTATATTACAACCATTGACTTAGTTTTTAAGAAAAGGAGTAAAATATTATTTACCAAGTTTGATAAAATTACCTCATTTTCCTATTCCGATAATGGAAATACTTTAATTATATCTGCCATTAGAAAAGGTCAAACCGATTTGTATTTGTATGATATGCAAAGCAGAAAAGAAAGACAAATTACAAATGACCCATTTGACGACCTACACCCGGTATTTGTTGATGGTGGCAGTGCAATTCTGTTTAGTTCGAACCGAAACAGTGATAAACTCGGAGCCGCTGCCGGATTAACTTTATCGCCTGGAAATAATCTTGATATTTATTTATACGACCTTGAAAAAATTGGTCAACCCAAAGCCCTTAAACGCTTAAGTAAAACTGAGGATATTAATGAAACACAACCAATTGAATACAATAATAACTATTACAGCTACCTAACCGAATATAATGGCATCATTAATCGTTATGCGGTTCGCGTTGAAGAACAATATGATTTTACTGAACTGCAAATTTTTAGAAAAGATTCCATTGGAACAATAGATACATTGTATTTCGAAACACTTGAAGATAAAGGTCGTGTATTTGAATACGATGGCCGTACAATTACATTAGGTGATGATGTACAAAAAATTGATACCATCATCCATACCAAAGATGTTGTTTTTACTTATCCACTTACGAATTACACCAGAAGTATATTAGCGCATGATGTGAGCAAACAAACTAAAAAGATTTATGACTTCATTTTAACTGAAAAAAAGTTTCGCATTTTTCACTCCGCACTTGAACAACAAATTGTTGAGCAGGGTAATAAAACTGAAACCTACCCCAACATGTTTCGTTTAAAAAGTGGAATAGTAAATAAACCGTTCGTGCCCGGAGCAGCAGTATTTGAAGCCAGAGATATGCCGGCCTTGCGCTCAAAAACCCTACCATCTAAAACAACAGAAACTAAGGATTCTGTTATAACCGATCCATTTTATTTTATTACAGATTTCACTCCTTCAACCTTTAAAGCGGAGGATATAAAACCTACATTTAAAGAACCACCAAAACAAGAGTTAAAAACAATGAAGGTAAGTTCTGCGAGATTCTATTCAACAACCTTCTTTGCTGATAAATTAGTAACTCAATTAGATAATACAGTTATCAATTCATACTACCAGCCAATAACTCCCGGTGGAGAAAATTTATTTAACCCCGGACTTAATGGTATGTTTAAGTTCGGCTTAGTAGATTTATTTGAAGATTACCGACTAACAGGTGGATTTAGAATGCCGTTTAACTTAAGTGGCGCTGATTTGTTTCTAACATACGAAGCTCTGCGTCGTAGAGTGGACCATAAATTAACCTTATTCAGACAAAGCAGAGAAGGCGCAGCAGAAGGAACAACAGTAAAAAGTACCTCACATGAGTTGAGATACGAAATGAAATTTCCATTTAATCCTGTATGGAGTATAAGAGGTCAGGTATTTGGAAGGGTTGATCGAGATGTGTTTAAAGGAATAAATGCTACTACATTAAGAAGAGAAGATAATTTAACTTTATGGACTGGTTATAAGGCTGAATTAGTTTTCGATAACACCATTCCAAAAGGATTAAATTTATTGAATGGTACGCGTTTTAAATTATTTTATGAACAATACATAAATTTTCAAAACAGAGATATCCAACTGAATGCAGCAGGATTTGATTTCAGACATTACGAACCGGTGCATAGAAACATTGTATTTTGTATTCGCTTAACAGCAAATACTTCGTGGGGAAAAAGAAAAGTAAAATATGTTTTAGGCGGAGTTGATAATTGGGTGTTCCCTCAAACTGAATCGAATAACAACGTTCCGACAAGCGAAGAATACGCCTTTCAGGCGATTGCTACAAACATGAGAGGATTTAAACAAAACATAAGAAATGGAAGTACTTTTGCAGTTGCTAATGTTGAATTACGTATTCCAATTATCACCTATTTAGCCAACCGACCAATTCGTTCTGAATTTTTAAACAACCTTATGCTTATGCCATTTTTTGATGTTGGTACAGCATGGACAGGTTCAGGCCCATACAGTGATGAGAATACATTCAATCAAAAAATAATTGAAGTAAAATATTTAAGAGCAACTGTAATTAATGTGAGGGAACCTATTGTTGCAGGCTTTGGTCCGGGCATAAGAAGTAAACTTCTAGGTTATTATGTTAGATTTGATGCAGCTTGGGCAATTCAAGATAGAGAGGTTTCTGAAAAACCAATTTATCATATTTCTTTAAGTATGGACTTTTGACAGGTGTTGATATTAAAAGCATCACACCTGATTTTTCGCTCACTTAACTTATTATAAAGTAAATGCTAACACCACATGTTGTAATTATTGGTTCAGGTTTTGCAGGACTAGAATTCATTAAAGGAATTAATAAAAAAACTGTTCAGGTTACTGTTATTGATAAAAATAATTATTTCAATTTTCAACCTCTGATGTATCAGGTTGCTTCAGGTGAACTTGGACCTGATGCTATTACTTACCCTCTTAGAAAATTAATTGGCAGAATGCCAAATGTTGTTTTCAGAATGGCGGAAGTGATGAAAATAAACATTACTGATAAAATACTAATTACCAATATTGGTGAGATTACTTTCGATTACCTGATTTTAGCAACAGGGGCTCAAACCAATTTCTTCGGGAATAAAATAATTGAGCAATATGCAATGCAATTAAAGTCGATACCGGATGCCTTAGATTTAAGAAGTGATATTTTACAAGAATTTGAAGAAGCAATTAACCTTAACAATCAATTGGATAAGGCTAATAAACACTTAAATTTTGTAGTGGTTGGAGGCGGACCAACAGGAGTTGAAACTGCAGGGGCCTTGGCCGAAATTAAAAAGAACGCTTTACCCAAAGATTACAAAGAACTTGATCCTTCAATGATGCAGGTGTATTTGATAGAAGCTTCACACGGAATTTTAGCTTCTATGAGCGAAATATCCTCAAAAAAAGCAAAAGAATTTCTTGAAAAATTAGGCGTAAAAGTACTTGTTAAAACTTCTGTAATAAACTATCAACCCGAATCAGGTGAATTAACCCTAAGTTCAGGAGAAAAACTTTATACCAATACGGTAATTTGGAGTGCAGGAGTGAAAGGTAAAACAATTGATGGGATACCGGAATCGCTAATCACTAAAAATAACAGATACATTTGTGATGAATATAATAGATTAAAAGGATTTGAAAACATTTTTGTAATTGGTGATTTGGCATTTATAGACGCTGACCCGGCATATCCAAATGGACATCCTATGGTTGCAACAGTAGCCCAACAACAAGGGCGATTACTAGCAAAAAACCTGCTTCATATAATTCAACATAAACCTTTAAAACCTTATAAGTTTTTAAACTTAGGTAGTATGGCAACTATTGGTCGGCATAAAGCCGTATTGGAAATTTTCGGAATGAAAACCCAAGGTTATCTCGCATGGTTAGTATGGATGTTCGTACACTTAATTTTAATTTTAGGACTTAGAAACAGATTTATTGTGTTCTTTAATTGGCTTTGGAATTATATCAACTATCAAGGAGCAATTAGAATCATCATCAGACCATTTAAACCGAATTCAACAACATAATTGTTTATAGTTTTTCCTAATACCACCCCTATCAAATGAATATATTATTAGCATATATAAAACGTTACAAAAAACTAGCTTTATTATCTTTACTGTTTGCCACCATAAATCAATGTTTCTCATTGCTTGACCCGATGATTTATGGAAAAATTATTGATAAGTACGCCAAAAATCCCGACGAATACACATCAGATGAATTTATAAAGGGAACTTTATTGTTGATTAGTGCAGCAATAGGAGTTGCTATGATTAGCAGGATTGCCAAAGCCTTTCAAGATTATACCATGAACCTACTCATTCAAAAAAGTGGTGCAGATATTTATACCGAAGGTCTAAAACACACTCTACTTATCCCTTATGAAAAATTTGAAGACCAAAGAAGCGGAGAAACATTAAATATTTTACAAAAAGTAAGAAGTGATGCAGAGAAATTCATTAACCAATTTATCAATGTTTTATTTACCTCAGTAATAGGAATCGTTTTTGTAATTATGTATGCTATAAATGTTTACTCAGGATTAATCATTGTATATGTAATTGCATGCATTGTTTTGGGCTTAGTGATGAATGTATTATCAAAAAAAATTAAAAAGGTGCAACAGCGAATTCTTAGTGAAACCAAGTTGCTTGCAGGGAGTACAACAGAAAGCTTAAGAAATATAGAATTAGTTAAAAGTTTAGGATTAATAAATCAGGAAACACACCGACTTAATTTAGCCACAAAGCGAATTTTACAACTTGAACTAAAGAAGGTAAGAGATATAAGAAGTATTGCATTTATCCAAGGTACACTCGTTAATCTACTACGTCAAACCATACTATTTATGTTGTTATACCTTTGCTTTAACAAAGTATTAAGCGTAGGCGAAATTATCACTTTACAGTTTTATTCATTTTTTATTTTTGGTCCGCTTCAAGAACTTGGTAATGTATTAATAAGTTTCCGCGAAACAGAAGCATCAATGGAGAATTTGATGAAAATTTTAAATACTCCCATCGAAGAACGTCCATTACAACCTGTGCCCTTAGGACATATTAAGTCGTTGGCTTTTGAGAATGTTACTTTTAAACATCTTTCATCGCAATTTCCTGCCATTAGTGACGTAAGCTTTACCATTAACCATGGAGAAACCATTGCTTTTGTTGGTCCAAGCGGAAGTGGAAAAAGTACATTAGTAAAACTATTAGTCGGTTTATACAAACCGGTTGAAGGAATAATAAATTATAATGGTATAAATGCATTAAAAACCGACAAAACAGAACTACAACAACAACTGGGATTTGTAACACAAGATACCCAACTTTTTGCCGGCAGTATTAAGGATAATTTATTATTTGTTAAACCAAATGCCAATGATTCCGAACTTACAACCGCATTGCAACAAGCAAGATGTATGAATATTATTGAAAGAAGTGGAAACGGGCTTGATACAATCATTGGAGAGGGCGGCTTAAAACTTAGCGGTGGTGAGAAACAACGCCTTTCTATTGCGCGAGCCATTTTAAGAAAACCAAATCTATTAATATTCGACGAAGCAACCTCTGCTTTAGATTCACTAACAGAAGAGGCTATTACCGAAACTATAAAAGAAATAAGTTCAACACAACAAGTAATCACAGTCTTAATCGCACATCGTCTTTCAACCATTATGCATGCTGATCGAATTTATGTACTTGAAAAAGGAAAAATTATTGAAACAGGGAAGCATGAAAATCTTATTGCTGAAAAAGGATTATACTACGCGATGTGGCGACAACAAATAGGTGAACGCAGATAAACATCTTCATGACAAAATGAGTTTCTTTACCATTTAAATAAACAAAGAAATTGATTACTGATTCTTATTCTTCAATTCACCATTCCTTATGAGTGCATATTTACATTAGACTTAATCAAACTCTTTATTAGTTTTAGCCACCTGATATTCATTTCGCATACTGCTTATTAAAAGAAACCGGAATTAAGGTAAAGATATTACAATATATTCGCAGCGTTTTATAGATATGTTTAAATCATATATTCCTTATTTTAAAAATATTTTATCATTAAGCTACCCTATTATTATAGGTCAAGTCGGGATTGTTCTTATGGGTGTTGCTGATGTGGTGATGATTGGTAAATTAAGTGCTGCAAATTTAGCAGCCGGCGGACTGGCGAACTCTGTTTATTTTTTGATAACCATTATCGGTATTGGCACTTTAACAGCAGTATCACCATTGGTAGCTAAGGCTAAAGGTGCCGATGATTCAGAAACCACCTCCGTATTATTTAAACAATCTCTTAAAGCAGCATTATTATTAAGTGCTTTCATTAGCACTGTTGTTTGGATACTTACCATTAACCTCGATTGGTTTAAACAAGAACAAGAAGTAACAAACTTAACTAAATCTTATTTGCATATTCTTAATGCAGGTACCGTTTTCATGTTATTGTTTATGGCTGCCAAACAATTCAGTGATGGATTATCAATTACTAAACCTTCGGCAATTATTACCCTATTAGGCTTAGGTTTTAATGTTTTCTGGAATTGGATATTAATTTATGGCAAATTCGGTTTTACAGCATACTATTTAGATGGAGCAGGTTACGCAACTACTTTAACTAGAATGGTTATGGCCATTGCGATGATTGTTTATGTTTGGTATAATCCACTATATAAAAAATGGATTCATATTAAAACAACACTTCAAAGAAGCCAATATCTAATTCAAATATTTAAAGTTGGATTTCCATCCGGTTTACAATATTTTTTTGAGGTTGGTGCTTTTGCATCAGCAGCGGTTGTTATTGGCTGGTTTGGTAAAGAGCAATTAGCAGCCCATCAAATTGCAATCAACCTCGCATCAGTAACTTATATGGTTGCAACCGGCATTTCGGCTGGAGGTGGCATTGCTGTTGGTGATGCCTGGGGACGAAAAAACAAAACCGATTTGATTCGTTCGGGCAGAGCAGCCTTGTTAATGAGTACCTTGTTTATGGGCTTTACAGCCATTTTATTTGCATGTTGCAACAAATACTTAGTTGCCCTTTATATAAATGACAATGTGGTTGGTCCGCTTGCCTCTAACCTTTTACTTATTGCAGCACTATTTCAGTTAAGTGATGGCATACAAGCTGTAAGCTTAGGTATTTTAAGAGGTATAGCTGATACTAAAATTCCAACATTTGTAACTGTTATCGCTTATTGGATCATAGGTTTACCTGTTGGCTGGATGTTGGCAACAACATTTAACTTAGGACTATACGGAATTTGGTTTGGCCTATCTGTTGGTTTAACCTTTTCGGCATTCATGTTAACCTATCGCTTTTTAAAAGAATCAAAAATGTTTGACGTGCTTAAAGAGCATACCGACTAATATTTGTGTATGAAAACTTCACTTAAAGTTCACTTGGCCTTGTTTATGGTTTCGCTTATTTACGGCGCAACTTTTACTATTGCTAAACAGGTTATGCCTTTATATGTAAAACCTTTTGCCTTTATTTTAATGAGGGTAAGTGTTGCTGCTGTGTTTATTTTCATCTTTCATTCGATCTTTGTAAAAAAGAAAATCACAGATAAAAAAGACTTTTTACAACTAGGTATTAGTGCCTTATTTGGCGTAGCATTTAATATGTTGCTTTTTTTTAAAGGCTTAAGTATAACTACTCCTATTAATGGTGCTGTTCTGATGTTAAACACACCAATTTTTGTAGCCATTTTCGCTTCTGTCTATCTAAAAGAAAAAATAAGCACAACAAAAATTGCAGGAATAATTATTGCAGCCGGCGGTGCATTAGTATTAATGGGAGGAAACTCCTTTTCATTTAGCAATCAAACCCTAGCAGGTGACTTGATGGTAACTGCAAATGCTATCATTTATGCTTTTTATCTTGTATATGCGAAGTCGTTGATGCAAAAATATCATCCACTTACAGTAACGATGTGGAGCTTTATGTTTGGCTTTTTAGTAGTATTACCTTTTGGTGCTAACGAGTTTATGGCAATTAATTTTCTTGAATTACCTGCCGAAATTTGGCTGGGTATAGCCTTTATTACCATTGGTTCAACATTTTTAACTTATGTTTTAAATGCATACGCGCTCCAAAAAGCGAGCTCATCATTAGTTGGAAGTTATATTTATTTGCAGCCGGTTTTAGCTGCTATTATTGCCCTCATTTCCGGGAAAGACCAACTAACCACCCTAAAACTAATATGTATGTTAGTTATCTTTATCGGAGTATTTATGGTAAGTAAGAAGAGTGTTAACGAAAAAACTTCGCACGAATGATTTTAGATGTTTTAATTGATGCTGTTAAAAAAATCTACCAATCCTCTTCATCAACAATGATAGGATCTTTCATATTCTTAACAAAATCAGCTATAAGCTTCGTTATGTCAGCATCTGCATCTCTTAATATTTTATCATTATTTTTCACCAATTTGGTAGAGGTATAATAATATTCGAAATAATTACGCACCGGGCTTCCGTTATTAGGTTTTAAACCTTCATGAACCAAATTAGTTATTTGATAGCGGTAACGACCTTCTTTAAGCCAAACAGTCATTTTAAACTGATGAGTACCAATCATTCGTTTTGTATTTTTTGAATTATAAACATAAGCATTGATAACACCATTAATTACCAGCTTATTATTCTTTTTATCAATCTCAAAAAGCACCTTCGAAAGTTTACCAAATTTATTGTTAGCCCAACGTTTTGCACGGGTATACAGAGAATCAGAGTTTGTTTCCTCCTGCTCTACAACACCAAGATAAGAAATTAAATTTGTCACCGAATCAATATACAGTTCAATTCTTTTGAATGGTTTTGCCATAGATGCCGAATCAACGGCTTCTATAGGATTACCATTTTCATCATATTGAATTGCGGCTGTATCAGGTTCTTCTGAACCAAAACCACCCGAATTTTCTTCCGGATTTTGAATTTGTGCGAAAGCCATTCCGCTCCACATGCCAAGAATCAATACTAATAATGCTTTTTTCATTGCCAACTCTTATACCTTTAAGCGTTAAATATCAATTGCCAAAAATAGAAAATCATTTTGTTTTTCAAACCTGATTGTAAACGATATTTTTGTACGTTGTTTATTAAACTAAACGAAAGGATAAAGGTTTTCTATATATAGGATTATTTTTCACATGCACGAACCCGCATTTTCTGCCGCATTAACTTGCAAATTACTTGATGTTAAACATGTTGTTTTAAGTCCGGGCTCAAGATCGGCTCCACTTGTGTTTGCCTTTACAAACGATCCGGATTTTGAAGTTCACATAGCCATAGATGAAAGAAGTGCTGCTTATCAAGCAATGGGCATGGCACAGCAGTTGCAAAAACCTGTCGTACTTATTTGCACCAGCGGTACTGCTGCAGCAAATTATTATCCGGCTGTTTGTGAGGCGTTTTACCAACGTATTCCGTTGCTACTTTTAACAGCCGACCGACCACCTGAACTTCTTCACCAACAAGATGGGCAGATGATTAATCAACAACAATTATTTGGTAGTCATGTTCGTGCGTTTTATCAAATGTCGGTTAATCCTGATAAAAGCAAACACACTGTTACAATACTGGCAGAGGCAATTGCCAAAAGCTGTTTTCCGGTAAAAGGTCCGGTTCATATCAACTTTCCATTTGTTGAACCCTTATACCAACTAAATAACTTAAATAAAACTGTTCAACTAAAACAACAAATTGGCAAGTGGCTAAATAAACACCTGATAAGATCTGCAACTTCTCCAACTAATGAGGAGTTAGATGAACTTACTTTTGCTTGGGTGAATAGTAAAAAAAGAATAATCCTTATTGGTACACAACATATGGATTATACTTGTTGGCAGGCACTTAAAACCATTCATGAAAATAATCAGGCGGTTATAATTGCAGATGTAACATCAAACTTTCATCAATTTGCTTCCATCTGTCATATTGATCAAATTATACAAGCACTAAGTATTAAGGAGGAGAACAAACCTGATTTTATCCTGTCGTTGGGTGGACCATTACTATCAAAACCACTAAAAAAATGGTTAACAGGATGCAACCCACAATGGCATTTTCGAATTAATCAAGAACCTGAAACTATTAACACCTACGGGAACCTCACTCATTTATTAAGTTTACAACCGGCAACTGTTTTCAATGAAATTGCAGCTATACAGTTGTTTGATAATACCCAAGAACAACAATATGTTCAAAAATTTATTACACTGGATAAACAAATCGAACAATATAAGAATAAACTTATAAGTAAATCAAATTGGAATGAGATTAGTGCAATAGATTATATTAAAAAAGAATTACCTCAAGTTTGTGCTATTCAATTAGGAAACAGCAGCGCCATCAGATTGTTTGCTAATACAGGTAACAATAGCAATGGCTGGCAGTTATTTGCTAACCGCGGTACAAGTGGAATTGATGGCAGTTTAAGCACTGCACTAGGTGCAGCAATAATCAATCAACGGTTAACATTTTGCATCTTAGGTGATTTAAGTTTTGGCTATGATATCAATGCATTGTGGAGGTTGAACCTACCACCTCAGTTAAGAATTATTGTTATAAATAACCATGGAGGTGGCATATTTAAACTGATTGATGGTCCGAATACACATCCTGAATATTTATCCTATTTTACGACTCCTGTAAAAGTAAATGTGCAAGAATTAGCCAATGCATTTGGTTTAGAACATTACCTTTGCCGAAATATGAATGAATTAGAGAAAAAATTTAAGAAATTTTCATCTCCTTTAGGCAAAGCCTCTATACTTGAGTTGGAATTTAATGACGAAACATTTCATACTTTTTATAAAAAATTCACATCAATTAATTTTATCACAAATGAATAGTAAATATCCTTGGAAAACCATTAAAGAATATCAAGAAATTAAGTTTAGCTTTTTTGAAGGAATAGCTAAAATTAGTATCAACCGACCTGAAAAACATAATGCATTTACACCTCTCACAGTTAAAGAAATGAGTGAAGCAATGGAACTTGCACGACAAGATGAAGAAGTGCTTTGTGTGATTTTAACAGGTGAAGGAGGAAATGCATTTTGTAGTGGAGGTGATCAAAGTGTTAGAGGACATGGTGGATATGTTGGCAATGACGGTGTACCAAGGTTAAACGTACTGGATTTACAGATGCAAATCAGAAGAATTCCTAAACCTGTTATTGCAATGGTTGCGGGCTGGGCAATAGGTGGCGGACATGTATTGCATGTTATCTGTGATTTGAGTATTGCTGCTGAAAATGCTCGATTCGGACAAACAGGGCCAAAGGTGGGAAGTTTTGACGGAGGATTTGGTGCCAGTTATTTGGCCAGAATCGTAGGGCAGAAAAAAGCCAGAGAAATTTGGTATTTATGCGACCAATATAATGCACAAGAAGCTTTAGAAATGGGATTGGTAAATAAAGTTGTGCCTTTAGAAATATTAGAAGATACAACTATTGAATGGTGCCGAAAAATGATGGAAAAAAGTCCGCTTGCCCTACGTATGCTAAAAAGCGCATTTAATGCTGAACTCGACGGACAAGCCGGAATTCAAGAATTAGCAGGCAACAGCACCTTGCTATATTATTTAAGTGATGAAGCAAAAGAAGGTAAGAATGCATTTCTCGAAAAAAGAAAACCAAACTTTAAAGATTATCCAAAGTTTCCTTAGCCTGCCAATGAAATAATATTGTATGGTTAATATTTAACACTACTTTTTTATACAAGCCGATAATTAACACCATTATCGGCTTTTTTATACTAGTTCATGTTTTGTTTTATTAGTTAGTTATTCTTCATATCGCTTTTAAAATACTCACATTATACCCTTTAAAAATTTTATGCAGCTAATGGAGGCAAAACCACTAATGTTGAAATAACAATAGCTAGGTTTAGCATAAATTTATTGTTGTAGTTATATTTTATCAAAATTAGTTAGCATATTTGTTTATATAAAAATGAACCTTACAATCGTAATTACCGGAGCCAATAGTGGCATAGGTTTGGCTACTACACAATTATTAGCCGACATGGGCAATCATATCATTGCCTTATGTCGAGATAATGAAATGAATCGGTTAATTATTAAAGAAGTAAATGATAATTGTAGAGTAAATAAAAAAGGGCAGGTTGATTTTATTCCTATAAATCTAAACAACCTTCATTCAATCAGACAAGCTTCTCATCACATTATTAATCTTTATCCGCAAGTAGATGTACTTATTTGTAATGCCGGAGTAAAAACAAAGGGATTATATTTAACTCAACAAAAATTTGAACCTCATTTCCAAGTTAATTATTTAGGGCAATTTTTGTTGACTCAACTGCTGATGCCGAGTTTAAACAATAGCAAAAGTGCAAGAGTAATTTTTATAGATGATAAGGCTGCTTTAAATGGAACTGTTGATTCATTAGACAAATTAATCACCTTAGCAAAACCTGAAAATAAGCGCGATTTTCATCCAAAAGAATGTTATGCAGAGAGCAAACTTGCTCAGCAACTGATGTGCATTAAATTGGCCGAACAATATCCCAATGTGCTGTTTGCAGGCATTAATCCAGGCACAGTAAATACAAATTTAAATTACAGGGACATAGGTTTGTGGCGACTTCCATTACTTCCTATAAAATTAATAGAGGCAAAAATTGGTATTATTAAATCGCCTCAAAAGGCTGCTGAAGAGCTGCTATTCTTAGTTACAAGCCCCAACTATCCATCTGGTAAATCATGGAAGAATGAAGAACAGGTAACCCCTCACTCGTTATCAAAAAATACTGCCTATCTATATGATTTGTACAATCAAAGTATGCAATGGATTGGGTTGAAATAAGAAACTAAAAACCAATTTTTTTGCGTCCTTGTTCTACCTTACTTGCCTTTTCAAGTACTTCATTTTTCATCTTTAACTTGTAGGCAACTAAAGCATCATGAAGCTCGGGATTAGCAATTGCCAACATTTGAACGGCTAGCAATCCCGCATTTTTTGCATTATTAATAGCAACTGTTGCAACAGGAACACCTCCGGGCATTTGCACAATAGAAAGTAATGAATCCATTCCATCCAAAGCTTTTAGTTTAACAGGAACACCGATTACCGGTAACGTGGTTATAGAAGCCACCATACCCGGCAAATGTGCTGCACCTCCGGCACCGGCAATAATTACCTTTAAACCGCGGTTGTAGGCACTACTCGCATATTCCATCATGCGTTCGGGTGTGCGATGAGCCGAAACAACTGTAATTTCATATTCAACTTTAAATTCATCTAAAATAACTGCTGCTTGGTTCATCACCTCCAAATCACTATCACTTCCCATGATTATTCCTACTTGTTTTTGCATATTATAAAGGTTTGTATGGTACAAATTTAAGCATTTGGTGCACTTTTAATGCCTTAGATTTTGCCGATGATAAATCATTCGCAACAACAGTTACATGGCCCATTTTACGCATAGGTTTACTTTCTTTTTTATCATATAAATGAATATAAACCCCTTCCATCTGCATAACTTCAGATAAACCATCTAATCGGTAATTGCCGCTAAATTCGTTGGCTCCAAGTAAATTCATCATAACTGCCGGTTGAATAAGCTCGGTGCTGCCCAATGGAAGTTGTGCCAAAATACGTACGAGTTGCTCGAATTGCGAAGTATAACATGCTTCAATCGTGTGATGACCTGAATTGTGAGGGCGAGGAGCTACTTCATTAACCAAAACTTCTCCTGCATGTGTTAAAAACATCTCAACGGCAAATACACCAATACCTTGCAACGACTCAATTGTTTTTATAGCCAACCCGGTGGCTTTTTCTTCAATTGCTTCCGATAAGTTAGCCGGACAATCAAGAAAGGTTACCAAATTAGCCTCAGGATCAAAAACCATTTCAACAATTGGCCATGTGCGTAATTCGCCATGTTGGTTTCGTGCTACCATTACTGAGATTTCTTTTTCACATGGAATAAACTTTTCTATAACTGATGGCACCTGAAATGGAGGTTGATGTACAGTTGATACATTAAAAATTGTAACACCTTTCCCATCATAACCATCTTTTCTGGTTTTCGCAACTAATTTTTCACCCCCCAAAGAAACTGCAGCCTGAGGCCAATCCTCGGGTTTATCAACCAAACTAAATGGAGCAGTTGGAATTTGATGTTGCTCGAAGAATTGTTTTTGCGCACCCTTATCTTGAATAATCTGAAGCACTTTCGGTGAAGGAATAATTAGTTTTCCCTCTTTTTCTAATTCCAGCAAAGTTTGAACATCTACATGTTCTATTTCATAAGTAAGCACATCGCTTATTCCAGCTAATTGTCGGATAGCCGAACCATCGGTTAATTTTCCAATAATGTGCTGATTAGCCAAAGAAGCACATGAACAGTCAGCCGAATCCAAAATATTAAATTGTATGTTCAGCCTTAATGCCTCTTCTATCATCATTCGGCCTAGCTGACCGCCACCGATAATACCAATTTTAGTATGTAATTGAGTTAAAAATTCCACGATACGAAGTTAAACATATACCATAAACTTGTAAGATAAAGATGAAATAATACTCAAAATCGAAAGATATTGTTAATTTTGCGCCCCGAAATTCAACATTACATGAGCGGAAAAATCACATTCACCATGATTAAACCCGATGCTGTTTCAAACGGCCACACCGGGAAAATTATTGATCACATTATTCAAAAAGGTTTCAAGATTGTAGCTATGAAATACACCAAACTTTCGGCTGAGAAAGCAGGTGAATTTTATGATATCCATCGCGAACGTCCATTCTTTAACGACTTGGTAAGCTTTATGACATCAGGTCCTATTGTTGCTGCTGTTCTTGAAAAAGATAATGCAGTTGCCGATTTTCGTGCTACAATAGGAGCAACTGATCCGCAAAAAGCTGAAGCAGGTACGATTAGAAATTTATATGCAAAATCAATAGATGCAAATGCTATTCACGGAAGCGATAGCGATGAAAATGCATGGAGAGAAGCAACATTCTTTTTTAGTGCCTTTGAAATGCACCATTAAAAAAAGCGGCTACCAATTGAAGTAGCCGCATTTTTATACTTTATAAGTTACTTACGTATTGTTTTAAGATAATCTTAAACCACTCTGTATATAAGTAGGGTTTATGATAAACCTCTGCTATAATATCATCCAACCTCATCCATTTATAAGCATTAACTTCGTCAGGATTAACTACAGGATCTAAATTATAGGTTCCTGTATAAATAAAATCAAGTTCGTGCTCGGTAAGTCCATTATCAAATGGAGCTTTATAAATAAACTTAAATTTTTCCCGAACTTCACAAGTAAAGCCCATCTCTTCTTGCAACCTGCGTTGTACTGCTTCCATTAATGATTCACCAGCACGCGGATGACTGCAACATGTGTTTGTCCAAAGACCGGCACTATGATATTTATGAAAAGCCCTTTGCTGCAACAACAATTCTCCTTTGTCATTAAAAATAAAAACGCTGAAAGCCCTATGTAATAACGCTTTTTCATGAGCTTCCATTTTCTCCATGGTACCCAGTTCATTGTTTGATTCATCAACCAACACGACATGGTCGTGGGCGAGTGTTTGTTGTTGAGCTTTCATTATGGGAGTAATTTCTTTAGGGGTTGTTTTTCTTGTTGACTTATTTGTTCAGATTGTAATAAAAACAGAATTATCCTTTTCTTTAAATCTTTATCTCCACATGTTTCAATTCGACTTAACAAAAAAGTTTTATCCGGCTGTATTGATGTATTATACTTCAAAAATGATGGGGTATTACATTGAATAGTGAAACGTAAATAACGAAGTTCAATATTGTTTGGTTCTGATAAAATGGCTCGTTCAAGCAACGCTTTTCCTGTATCAAAAGCCTCCATTTTCTTAAACGGACTGTAATAATGTTTTGCCATGATGATGGTTAAAACGCCTTTGTAGCCCAATAAAGTATAATTGGTCGGGTTATCCAGTTTATCTAATAATTCAAGTGTAATTTGTTCGCTATTGGATGCAAGTTCAATGCCTTCCCTGAAAATACTGAGATTATAGGTTGATGAACTTGTTTGCAACATAAACAATACGGTTAATAATGATAACATTACAATAAATTAAAACTATGGCGCAAATACGAACCAAAAAACAAAGCATACTTCTGATTATCCGGAATACGAATACGTTCGTGCATAATTCTTGAAACCGGAGTATCCATTATTTTTTTGAACAAATTAAAATAATAAATGTAGGCAACATAAACTCCGAAGCGAGCGTCTTTAGGTAACTGTTTTATCCCCTCAAATCCGGTTTGAAAATCCTGTAGAATATCAGCTTCAATTTCACGTTTAGTAGCTTCATTAAATTCACCATTTAAAAGTTGAGGAAAATACATCCTACCTAAACCTTCAACATCCGCTTTAAAATCTCTTAAAAAATTTATTTTCTGAAATGCCGAACCCAACTTCATGGCATTGTATCTTAACTTATTATAAGCTGCATCGTCGCCTTCAACAAAAACACGTAAACACATTAACCCCACCACCTCTGCCGAGCCTAAAATGTAATTTTCATATTGTTCTTGGTCGTAAGTTTGTTCAGTTAAATCCATTTCCATACTTTGTAGAAATGTATCAATCAACCATTTTTCAATTTGGTATTGATTAACCACTTGTTGGAAATTATTAAGTATTGGATTCAAGCTGATACCATCTTCAATTGCACGATACGTATCTGCCTTAAAATCGTTCAATAGTTTTTTCTTATCAAAATCGTGGAAACTATCTACAATTTCATCTGCAAACCTCACAAATCCATAAATAGCATAAATAGGATTATGAAATTTCTTTGCTAAAAACTTCACTCCTAATGAAAATGAGGTACTGTAGGAGTTGGTAACCATTTTACTGGTTCTTTCAGAAATATGATCAAACATTGCTTTCATAAGAGTTATGAATGAGTTTGTTGTTTTTTAAATTCATGAGCTATTAATCCCGAAACTACATTACCACTGATAACTGAAGGTGGCAATCCCGGTCCGGGCACTGTTAATTGTCCTGTATAATACAAATTTGAAATACGCTTACTTTTCATGCGAGGTTTTAAAATTGCTGTTTGGTCGAGCGTGTTGGCTAAACCATAAGCATTCCCTTTGAAAGCATGATAGTCTGTTACGAAATCAGTAAAGCCATAAGCACGTTTATAAACAATATGTTCTTTTATTGTTGTTCCGGTGAATTGTTCTATCCGAGAAATAATTTGTTGAAAATACTTTTCTTTAATGTTTTCGTCTTCTACTAATCCGGGAGCAACCGGAATTAGTAAAAACAAATTTTCCGACCCCGATGGTGCAACCGAATTATCGGTAACACTTGGGGCGGATACATAAAACAATGGCTGATCCGGCCAATTCGGCATTGTATAAATTTGTTCGGCATGATGCATAAAATCTGTATCAAAAAACAAATTGTGATGACGCAAATTGGGAATGCGTTTATTTACACCTATGTAATATAATAAGCAAGAAGGAGCCATTTTTCTATTATCCCAATATTTGGGAGTATAACTTCTGTCTTCAACAGGTAATAACTGTTGATCAATATGATGATAATCGCCGGCTCCAACAATTACATCAGCGTGATAAGTTCCATTAACGGTTTGTACCGCAACAATTTTACCTTGGTTGGTTTTACATCCAATCACTTCTTCATTCATCAGCAAGGTAACTCCCTGTTGCTTGGCTATGCTAACAAATGCTTCAATAATTTTATGCATACCGCCCATAGGATACCAAGTACCCAATGCCATGTCTGCATAATTCATCAAGCTATATAAAGCAGGTGTATTTTTCGGTAACGCACCTAAAAATAATATAGGGAACTCTAATAATTCCAGTAAAAATGGGTGTGATACAAACTGACGAACATGTTTTTTCATGCTCGTTAAAACATCCATTTTAAGTAAGCCTTTTAATAATCTTATATCAGCGAATTCCGATAAACTAAGTCCTGGCTTATAAACCAAATCATTAATACCAACATCGTATTTATAAGCAGCCTCTTTAAGAAACTGGCGAAGTTTTAAACTACTCCCGGGCTCAAAGCGCTCAAAAAGTTGCTCAAGTTCGTCCATGTTTGCCGGTATGTCTACTCCTACTCCATCTTTACCTACAATCTGATAACTTGGTTCAAGACGGATTAAGTCATAAAAATCTTTTGTGGTATAACCAAAATCGGCATAAAACTTTTCGAAAACATCAGGCATCCAATACCAACTCGGCCCCATGTCAAACATAAATCCTTCTGCCTCAAACTTACGTGCTCTGCCGCCGGGCATACTGTTTTTCTCCAAAACCTTAACTTCAAATCCGGCTTTCGCCAAATATGCAGCGGCACTTAATCCTGCAACACCTGAACCTATTACAATAGCCGTTTGTTTTGTCATGATTTTGTTTAACTATTTACGATAAATACTTAAACACAATTGGGGGTGAAATGTTTACTGCAATTGTCATCTTTTTTTAAAATTCAACTATAAATCCGAAGGTTGGTAAAAAGGTATCATTAAAGTTTTCTCTAATAATAGGAATACCATTCGAACCATCTATACGTAAGGGCTGACCATCGGTTGTTGCCCATCCAGAATTATCAGCATTTCTTTGGAAATTATAGCTTGGGAAAGCAGGACTTTTCACTCTTAAAATATTTTGAATATCTAAGAAAACATCTAAAGTGTACTTTTTAAAGTTCCACTTTTTGTCTACCCTAACATCCGTTTGGTTAAAGCCTGCACTCAATCGTAATGAATTTAATCTATTAAAATCGGCTGTTCCATTCCCTGTTAACAAATAATTGCGCCTCGAGGCATCCTCATCAAATGGAGTGAAAGGAGATGCGCCCGCAAACCGATGTTTTATACCCAATTCCCATCCCTTTTTAAATTTGTATCCCGCAATGGCTGATATCAACTGACGATTATCCCATGCAGATGGTAAGAATTTACCATTAGCACCACTGAATTTTGAATGAAAATAAGTGTATGATACGGTTGTATAAAAATTCTTGGTCAACTTTTGTTGTAAAAATATTTCAAATCCATAAGCCTCGCCCTTACCGGTAGAGTTCACTTGTTCGTTTCCTATGGCACCAAACTCAGTGCCTTGATTAGCCAAAGAAATACCGGATAATGTACTTACCGAATAATTAAAGTATGATTTGTAAAAACCTTCAACGGTTATTCTTGTGGTTTTTGTTGGCAAGTATTCGAAGCCGGCTACAATATGATCAACGCCTATGTATTCATTTGACTTATTAACCAACTCGCCATTATTATTTCTAAAGCCAAGTAGTGTGTAGCCCGGCAAACGATAATACCTGCCTATTGTTGCATTAATATTAAATGAACTGGTTACAGCATAAGAACTTGCCAAGCGTGGTGATAAGGTTCGCCACAATTCGTTTCCGTTATTAGTAAACGAGTTGCCATCGGCTCTAATCCCAAACGTTAATGAAAGGCGATCATTTAAAAACTTTCTTGCTACATCAGCAAAAATTCCGTACCTAAAAAATTCAATAGCCGTGTTAAAATTAATAGCTACACCCGGTATGCTATCATTGCCGTTCACACCTAAAATAGGATTAACCAATTGTGTGAAACCATCATTGTTAAACTTTACATACTGAAAAACACCTCCATAGCTGTACTTCCATTTACCGGAAAATTTATTCACGTCAATCCTAAATTTGTTTTCAATTTCTTGTGATTTTAAACGCAAAATACGCGCAGTTTCATCGTTGGTTCTTCCATCCCTAAATCGGTCTAATCTATTCTCGAACATATTTCTACTTGCCGAAATATTCATAAATCCTTTATCAATTTTACGCTTTAACACAGCGCCTATTGTGTACGTCCACTGGTTAATAATCGGATTGGCCCTAATAACATATTCATCATCAGGGGTTGCATTGGTAGGCACTTCAAACCTAAACCTATCTATTGCTCCAACACCTATGGTTACTAAACTGGTTTTATCATTAATTTTAGTAGTTGTTTTGTATTGAAAATCCCAATAATCCGGTCGTATCGGCAAATCCAATGCTTGAAATAAAAACTGTAAATAACTGCGTCTGGCAGATGCTAAAAAGGTGGTATTTTTAGTTAACGGCCCATCTAACGTCAGTCCGAACTCAGAGGCACTTAATCGAAGATTTCCTTGTAAACGTACATTATTTCCATCACGTTGTTTAAAACTTAACACAGATGATAACGCATTATCAATATTTGACTTAAAGCTGCTGCTGCTTAAGGTTACATCTTCAATAAAACTTACATTTAAAATGCCCTGAGGGCCACCGCTTGCACCTTGTGTACTAAAGTGATTAATCACAGGAATTTCAATACCATCTAAATAAAATACATTTTCACTCGGCCCTCCTCCGCGAATAACAATATCGTTTCTAAATGCCCCACCACCGGTTGCTCCCCCAACTCCTGGTAAGGCTTGAATAACCCTGCTGATATCGAAATTCCCGCCAGGATTGCTCTTAATTTCTTCGGCAGTTAAACTCTGCACCGATAAAGGTGTTTCAGCCTTTTTTCCAAATGTGCGAGTTTGAATCACAACTTCATTCAGTGATTTAGTTTCAGGATCAAGCTCAATTGAGAAATTTTGTATGTTACCTGAAGTAACTACAACATTGTACAATGTTTTTGATACATACCCGACATATTGTATCTTAATGTTATATGACTTAGGTGGAACATTGGTTATTTTAAACTTTCCCTCTGCATCTGTTTGTGAACCTAAACCTGTTCCTTCCAGTGAAACAGACGCTCCTACTAACTCTTCCTGTGTATTCTTGTCGCGAATTACACCCGTAATTACACCACTATTTTGGGCATTAGCGGCGGTGTTGAATAAAATTAGCAAACTAAATAATCTGTAAAGTTGTTTCATAAATGTTCAAGATTGTATATAATTACATAAAATGATACAAAATAGTTTTTATTATACCTTTTATTAAATAGGTTAAAACCTTAATTGGTTGTAATACCCCTTGTATGATAAAATTCATTTTGTACGTTTTTGTACAATATAATGATTTTTAATACAATTTTGTTTTATAAAAAATTAAAAAAAGTACTTTATGTCTAATACACAGGTGATTGCAGATTTAATAAGCCAATTTCAAGTTTATGAGCAAACCCATAGAAAAGTAAGCACGTCTGATTTTGCTGTATGGCTCTTAAAAAGTGAACAGGAAATTAATGTAGCCAAACAAATTAATATGGGTAACGACGATAAATCGGCCACGAAAAAAGTTGAAGAATTAGATAATGGAATTGGAATACTTTTAGGTCTTTTAAATAAGTATGCAAGGCATTATTCCAAGATTGTATTAGAAGACTTACCTGTAAATACTGTTGACGAGTTTGGCTATTTAGCGCAGTTATCAACCTTTACCCAAATGACAAAATCGGAGTTAATAAGCAAAACAATGGATGGTAAAACAACAGGCACCGATATCATCAGACGCTTAATCGCAGGTGGCTTAGTGAAAGAAATGAATAATCCTGACGATAAAAGAAGCAAACTGATTAAAATAACAGATAAAGGCAAAAAGGTAATCCTTAAATCCTATGAAAAAATGAGTATGGCATCTAAAAGTGTAACAGGTAACTTAACCATAAACGAGAAACAAATACTGATAAAACTTTTAGGTAAATTAGGTGAATACCACAGGTTAAATGAGCCCGATATCACTGAAAATCTTAAGACCGCTATAAATCACTAAACAAACAAGTTAATTTTAATTAATATATCACCTTAAAATAATTGAATTAGCATCGTTAACTTGCTTAAAATTTGAACAATGAGAAAACTATTTTTCGTTATATCAGCATTATTAATCTATACTATTAGCAATGCTCAAATATTAATAGAGGATTTCGATTACCCAACCAACGATACTATTGCCACTGCCTCCAAAGGTTGGTTAATAGCCAGTGGTGGCAACACAAATCTTTTTAGAGCAATTAGCCCGGGATTAAATTACAATGGTTTTCCTCGATCTGGTATTGGTAATGCAACCGC
This sequence comes from Bacteroidia bacterium, assembly GCA_025454975.1. Lineage (GTDB taxonomy): Bacteria > Bacteroidota > Bacteroidia > UKL13-3 > UKL13-3 > UBA6183. The sequence continues at coordinate 61,658 of JALONK010000001.1, read as the reverse complement.
AATAAATACCAATGGTCAGGATATTTTTAAAAACACGAATACTGTTATTAACACCGGAAGTATTTACAGCGCGTTTATGATGAAGGTTGATACCGCGAAAGCAGCAGGCGATTATTTTTTCGCATTTCTTTCACAAACTAGTACAACCGGATTTACCGGTCGGGTGTTTATTCGTTCATCATCACCGGGATTCTATCGAATTGGCGTTTCAAAGTTTGCTGTTGGAGGAAATGAATCAGCTACCTATAGTAACGATTCATTTGCTTTAGGTACTACTTATCTTACTGTGGTTAAATATCAATTTAATACAGGGGCAATGAATAACGACTCGGTTAAAGTTTTTGTATTTAGTAATGGTGTCCCCACATCAGAGCCTATTCAAGCAACTGTTCAAAATTTAGGTGCCATTAATAACGGAAACAATGATGCTGCTGCATTAGGCAGGGTTTGCCTACGTCAGGGAACAGCCGCAAATGCTCCTTATTTAATATTTGATGGATTGGTTGTAGATGAAAGTTGGGAAGGATTAATAGGCTTAATTAAACCGGTTAGAAATCCATCATTTATCAACCCTACAACTAACTCAATCACATTAAACTGGACCAAGCCTAATGGCTATATTGATTCTACTTTTACAACCATTGCTTTCATTAAAGCTCAGAATAATATTAATACCGGCACTCCAAATATTTCGCCGCTTAACTATAATGCTGATACCAATTTTACATCTACATTATCATCTGTACTTCCGTTTGACAACAATGCTAAATGTGTTTATAAAGGTGATTTGACTAACGTAAGTATTGGAGGATTAAATCCAAGCACAAACTACTTTGCGGTGGTTTATGTGGTTAAAGATTCCGACTCTTCTTATTCTCAAGGAACGTTTATTTCAGGTGCTACACAAGCACTTATTACGCCTCCTGATGCATTAACTAATTTAAGTTTGTCATCAGCTTTTCCGACGCAAACACAACTTGGTTTTAAATGGTTAAAGAATAACTATATTAACTCAACACACACCATTCTATTATTTGCTAAACAAGGTAGTGCAATTAATAATGGAAATATAAAAACCGTAAGCTCAACATTTCAAGCAGATGTAACATTCGGTATGGGTACAAAACTAGGAATTGATACAAATGCATTTTGTATATACAATGGAGATGGCGATTCAGTATTACTACAATCTCTTTTGGCCAACACTACCTACTTTATAAGTGGTTATGTGATTAGAGATAGTGATACTTCTTGGTCAACCCCGGCTTCATTTTCTGTTACCACCAAAACTAACCCGCCTGCACCAATATTCAATATAAACAGCAATGGTGTATTACATACCACAGCAGCCATATCTTGGCAACTACCTGCAGGATATTTAAACAATTCACAAAGTGTTTTAATTTTTGCTAAACCACAATCACCAATCCAAAATTATACTATTTTAAAGTCGCCCGGCTCATACACTGCGTCAAACATTATTGGGTTTGGCACCAAACATGAGTCGGATTCCTTAGCCACATGCATTTATAATGGCGACTTAAACTCAACAATACTCAGAGGCTTAGTTAGTGGATTAAATTATTACATCACTGCTTATGTTGCAAATACGGCAGATTCTGTTTATTCAATTGCGGTTATTGACTCGTTTTTACAGAATATCCCTAAACCGTTGTCAGTAAAAAATACAAACTTTAACGCCATAACAAGTTCAAGTGCCCGTATCAACTGGACCAAAGATTCTTCTTATCAGAATAACAGGTATTCAACTTTAGTTTTCATTAAGGCAAATACTAAAATAAATAATAGCACACCTACAAGAAATCCTCAGCAAATCACAGCCAATGCAACTTTTGGTGTAGGATCAGGATACCAACACGACAGTGATGCATATTGCGTATTTAAAGGTGATACAAACTTTGTAACCGTAACTAATTTAAATAGTGCATTTACATATCATGTATCTGTTTGGGTGGTTGAGGATGCTGATTCGGTATATTGTATTACAGCAGACACCACCAGCGGAACTACTCAGATCAACCCTCAGGTTTCGGTTATTGGTGAAATAAATAGGTCAAACAGCATTACAGGTGCCGCCGATTCAGCAGGTAAATATGTTACCTTATATGGAATAACACATGGTTTTAATCAAAGAAATAGTGGACTTTTATTCTTGCTTCATGATGGAACAGGTGGAATAACCGTGCAAAGCATAACAAGAAATTTTGGGTATACCTTTGCAGAAGGCGACAGTATTATGGTGCAAGGTATTATCACAAGCAACCGCGGACTTGTTACCATAAGCAACTTAGACACCATATTGTTACTAGGTAAAGGTAAGCCACTTCAAACTCCGATAATTGTTAATCAGCTAAATGAATCTTCTGATAATAACATTGTTAAAATTGGCTATTTAAAATTTGTTACGCCACCAACAGGAAGCAACTGGCCGGTCAATACACAAAACATTAGAGTAATTAAGTATGGTACAACTGATACTGTAAGTATAAGGTTAATTAGTACCTCAGCGTTGGCAGGTACTCCATTGCCGTCAACACCTTTATTTAATATTACAGGTATTGGATATCAAAGCAGCACCTCGTTAATTAGTCCGTTTAATTTTGATGGATATGCCATTCTACCTAGAAGTGTAAATGATATTGAACTTGTTGAACCTATCCAAAACTTCAATTTAACTTCACCAATTAATAATGAAACCATAATTGTAAATGATACGGTTAACGGTAGTTACATCTTTAGCTGGAATAGCGCAAAAGTTGCATCAGGACTAAACAGTGTGGCATATCAATTTCAATTTGATTCATTAGGAGGGGATTTCAGCAATCCATTATTAATTATAAATAGTGGAAACAATGCAACCGATACTTTCATTACAGTTTCTTATGCTCAATTTGGCGTGTTGTTACGCGAAAATGGAATTACAACCAATCAATTGTTAAATGCTAAATGGAAAGTGGTGGCAACAGTAAATGAGTTTGCTAAATCATCTTCAACTATAAATAATGTACAATTAAAAAACAGCATCAATACAGGCTTAAAGGATATAGAAAACTTAACATTTAACATGTATCCTAACCCAGCCGGTAATAACTTGTTTATTCAAACCAAAGAAGCCATTCAAACCATTCAAATTTTTGATTTAAGTGGAAAACTAATCATTGATTACTCCGTACATAACTCAACGCAGAATAACATTGATATTAGCATCATTGATAATGGTATCTATCTGGTTAAGGTTACAGGAAAGCAAGGAGTTGGCTTCAAGAAACTCATGATTGAATAATTATTAAATGAAAATTTAAAGTTGAAAAAATCTGTTTCGCTTCTTTTATGTTTATTCATTAATATTTAGACAAATTAATGAAAGCCATTATAATAGGAAGTGGAATTGCCGGTTTGGCTAGTGCTGTGCGTCTTGCACGCATGGGTTTAGAAGTAGAAGTTTATGAAGCTAATGGGTATCCCGGGGGCAAATTGAGTGAGTTTGTGATAAATGGATTTAGGTTTGACGCCGGGCCATCATTATTCACCCTTCCAAATCTTGTAACAGAATTGTTTACACTTTGTGGTAAGAATCCTGAATCAGCGTTCCCATACTTTCAACTGGAGAAATCATGCAATTATTTTTATGAAGATGGCACTTCCTTTTCGGCATTTCATGATAAGAATAAATTTGCTCAAGAACTTAGTCAAAAAATACAACTCAAGGACTCTTCTGCTCTATTTCACTATTTAAATAAAGCTGAATACCGATATAACCTTACTTATCCAATATTCATAGAAAATAGCTTACATAAATTTAAAAATTATTTGAACTTTAATACGGTTAAAGGAATTATAAACAGTTACAAGTTAAATCCATTCGGTAATATGAATAGGGAAAACAAGCAATTGCTAGACAACCCCTATTTAGTACAATATTTTAATCGATTTGCTACCTACAATGGAAGTAATCCATATCAAGCGCCTGCCTTGTTAAATATGATTCCTCATTTGGAGCATAATATTGGCACTTACTTTCCAAAAGGAGGAATGCATCAAATTACAACCGGTATATTTGAATTGGCAAAGGAACAAGGTGTAACTTTTCATTTTAACAACAAGGTAAAAAGCATTAAAACCAGTAATAATAAAGTAGTGGGAATACAAACCAACGATGGAATAAAGTATGCTGATATTGTTATTAGTAATGCAGATATTCATACCACATACCGTCAACTACTAAAAGACACCCCCGCTCCCGAGAAATTGCTTCAACAAGAAAAATCATCCTCAGCATTAATTTTTTATTGGGGTATTAATAGAAGTTTTGAAGAACTCGACCTTCATAATATTTTCTTTAGCAATAATTATGAAGAAGAATTTAATTCCATATTCAAATTAAAAACTATTTATCATGACCCTACTGTTTACATCAACATCACTTCAAAATATAAAGCAACCGACGCACCCGAAGGTTGTGAAAATTGGTTTGTGATGATTAATGTGCCACATCACTCAGGTCAACATTGGGATAGTTTAATTAATGATGCTCGGAATCATATTATAAATAAGCTAAACAGAATGCTAAACATCAATTTACAAGAACTGATTTGCGCTGAACATATGCTTGAACCAAGAACAATCGAATCAAAAACATCTTCCTTTGGTGGTGCCCTGTATGGAAACGCGAGTAACAATAAATATTCTGCTTTCTTGCGTCATAAAAACTTTAGTTCTTCCTTAAAAGGTTTATACTTTTGCGGAGGAAGTGTGCATCCCGGTGGTGGTATTCCGTTATGCCTCAACAGTGCTAAAATAACTACAAAAATTATAAGAGAGGAATATAAATTATGATAAAGCTTAAACCAAACCACGCCATTATCATTCTAATCATTTTACATGTGGTTGGATTAAGTGCAACAGGAATGGGTTATGAGTTTTTACTTTCCTTAACTCCCTTAAATCTATTAATCAGTTTACTCCTTACACTTAGTTTTCACAGGGAAATTGACTTTAGATTTTGGATGTACATTGGTTTGGTAATCATAAACGGTTATATTATTGAATGGGCAGGAGTTACAACAGGCGCAATTTTCGGAAGCTATTTTTATGGAAACAACTTAGGATTAAAGCTTGATGATGTCCCTTTAGTTATCGGTGTTAATTGGTTAATTCTGAGTTATTGCAGCATGAACTTGGTTCACTTGTTATTTCAACCTAAACACCATCTCGTTCAAACATGGGTTATTCCGGCTATTGGAGCGATATTTATGGTTTTTGTTGATTATTGGATTGAACAGGTATGCAGCCGTCTTGATTTTTGGTATTGGAAAGGCCAGGTAATCCCTTTAGAAAATTACACCGCTTGGTTTTTTTTCGCCTTTGCGTTTAATTTCCTTTTCCAAAAACTAGGTATAAGCACGGGTAATAGAGTGGCAATAGCTCTATATATTATTCAATTGTTATTTTTTATAGGTTTAAATGTATGGTTGTTGTAAACATTTAAGCGTATTATTGAGTTTATATATCATGTGGTTAAATATTGGAATTGTATTTATAACGTTTTGGTTTATGGAATTTATGGCTTGGTTTACCCATAAATTTATTATGCATGGTTTATTATGGTATCTACATAAAGATCATCACCAAGTAGAGCCCGGTTTTTTTGAGAAAAATGATTCCTTCTTTCTAATTTTCGCTGTACCCAGCGCTTATTGTTATATGTCGGGGTTAATGGCCGGAGGCGATTTCAGGTTATATATCGGAATTGGAATTTCACTTTACGGCCTTTGCTATTTCCTTGTTCATGACATTATCATTCACCAACGTTTTAAAATTTGGACCCATTGGAATAACAGATATGTTAGAGCAATTAGAAGGGCACACAAAATGCACCATAAACACCTAGGCAAAGAAAAAGGAGAAAACTTCGGAATGCTGGTTGTGCCTTTAAAATACTGGAAAGACCCTAACACTTCAAAATAAAACATGAGTTTATATGCATGGCTAATGTTGGGTTCGTTGCTTGGACCATTAGCTTTAAGTTTCGATAAAAAAGTAGCCTATTACAAACGATGGATACCATTGTTTATTGGAATTATATTGAACGGCATATTATTTATCGTGCAAGATGGCATGTTTGCAAGAGATGGGGTTTGGGGATTTAACAATCAATATGTTTGGTCGCACCGATTTTACTATTTACCAATTGAAGAGTGGAGTTTCTTTATCATTATACCTTTCGCTTCAGTTTTTATTTATGAATGCTTAAAAGCTTATATAACAAATGAACCATTTAAGCATATCAAAAATGCCATCACTTGGTTTTTTCTTGTATTCACTTTTATGATGGCACTTTTTAATAGTGATAAAACATATACTTTTTATAATTGCCTAATCGCATCATTATTATTATGTATTCATGTATTATTTATTAAAAGTAAATGGATGGGGTATTTTTGGTTAGCTTATTTTATTCATCTTATACCATTTTTTATTATCAACGGAATATTAACCGGAGCGGCAACTCCCGAGCCTGTCGTGTGGTATAATGAACAAGAAATTATTGGAATAAGGTTGTATACTATTCCTATTGAAGATACAATCTATGCATTAACATGCTTGCTATTACCAATTACTGTTATGGAATTTATTTGTACTAGAACTGCAAGTAAACAGGCAATATAGGTATAGCCGACTTAAACTGAATAAGCAATAATATTAACACTATAAAACCTGTTATATACGTCCAAGTTGGATAATACTGAATTTTACCGGAGAGTTTAGACAATAGATTATCTGGTAAAGCATGTATAATAAAGCCGAATAACATCATAAGCAATACCAATTGATATGTATTAATAATCTTATCAATATAGGTTAAACCAAAGTTAGATGTAATTTGATGTATTATTTCAAAAGCAGTTGACACATCAGATGCTTTAAAAAAAATCCAAGTGAAACATACGAAGTTAAATGTTAACAAAACAGATAACGATCGAACAATAAAGCCATCGTAAGTTGCTAACGAAAGCCGTTCGGAAAACAACTTATGAATGGCTAATGCTGCACCGTGTAAGGCTCCCCAAATAACAAAAGTAAAATTCGCACCATGCCATAATCCCCCAAGCAACATTGTAATCAGTAAATTTATATATTGTCTTTTTTTTCCTAAACGGTTTCCACCCAAAGGAATATATAGATAATCGCGTAGCCAATTACTTAATGAAATGTGCCACCTTCGCCAGAATTCAGTTATACTTTTACTTTGATAAGGAGATAAAAAGTTGATGTTAATATCAAACCCAAACCACCTTCCAAAACCTATGGCCATATCACTATATCCGCTAAAATCGCAATAGATGACTAGAGCATAAGCATAAGTAGCCAATAAACATTCGAGTCCGGTATAACGCATTGGAGCATCGTAAACTTGTTGAACAATATTGGTATATAAATAATCGCTTACAATAACCTTTTTTATTAATCCCCTACCAATTAATAACGCTCCATTTGCAAGTTGTAATGCAGTTAGTTCATATTGCTTATAAATTTGAGGAACAAAGTCGGCAGCCCTAACAATTGGACCCATAACCAGCTTAGGAAAAAAGGAAAGAAAAAACAGATAATCCCAAAAACTTCTCACCGGCTTAAATTCGCCCCTGTATACATCAATGGTATAACTGATATTTTCAAAAGTATAAAACGAAATTCCAATTGGTAGGGTTAATGCAAGGGGAGAAATATTTGTGAATTGCCAATCGTTTAAAATAGAAATAAAAAAATCGGTGTATTTAAAATAAACCAATAAACTTAAATTAATAACAATACTGCCTGTTAGCAGTGTTTTTTTTACTTGCGTACTTTTTGATTGATAAATTTGATTTGATAAGAAAAAATCTACTATTGCTGCAATAATTACCAATACAACATAAACACCACAAGCCTTATAAAAAAAATACAATGAAAATAAGGTAAAAACTATTGTTCTAAGCCTTTTCTTATGATGTAATAATAAAAAGGCACCTGCAAATGCGGTAAGGAAATACAAGAAAAAACCACTGTTGAACAATATTGGCTCATCAGGATTGTATTTTAATTGTTCGATTAAAGTAGAAAAGAAACTCACTTGATTAAACAATTTAACAAGGCTGAATAAAATAAAGAAGCTTGATATTCATAACCCTTCTTACTAAAATGTATGTGGTCTTTTGCAGCGTATCCTGCCTCAACCCAATTCTTCATTGAACCTGCGCCTCCCATCGCATGATACAAGTCCCAATACATTAAATTCTTTTCATCACAAAACTGAATCATAATATTTCTTAGCTCACCTACCTTTTCATTTGTGTGGTAATATACTTTCTTAACTTTTTTCCATTTCCCTTTGCTCTTTCTGCGTTGTATGATAACATGTCGTTTGGCATTGTCAGGAGGGGTAGTGTATAATACAGAAGCGGAATGAATTTGATTTAACTTGTTTTGAAATGTTTGCAACTGAAATAAAAACGAGTCATTGGTTATTTTACTAACACTTTCATTCGTACCTAAAGAAACAATTATCAAATCCGGTTTTAAGATGGCTAATTGATTGAAAAAAAGTTCACTTTGATTGTAGTTGGCAAAAGTAGCACCATTTGCACCAATAGTATAATATATAATACCGGGTTGTTGGTTTTCTGCCACAATACCAAACAGTGTAAAATCATTACTGGCTGAAAGCTTAAAGCTATTTGTTGTGGTAAATAGCGTTTTAGTTAATACAAAATCACCTACAATAGTGTCGTGGTAATTACTTACATCATCAATGTTATTTATTACCGGGCGAGCTTTAGGAACTAAAGGTGAATATAACAAAGTTAATTGTTGTGGGGTAGAGTCAAATTTTGGCTTTACCTCGAACCATTGATTGGATTTCATCTCAAATTGATATGCTGAAACTCCAACGTTACAAGAGGTTTTACACTTTACTATTTTTTGAGCCGGAAAAGTAAACGGACTTGTAATTTTATAAGATGGCGATCCATTGGTTTTTATGCAGCGATAAGGGAAGATAAGTCCCATACCTGCATTCCCTAATCGGTTTTGCAACAGTCGGCGCATTTCGCCACTAAACCAATCAGCCTGAATATGCGAATCGCCTATATGTACAACTCGCAACACTGCTGAATCTTGTTTAGCAATAACTTTAGCATGATTTACCCTTACCGTATCATTAACAATAGGTTGGGAAAAACATGCATAAGTAACCAAACAAAAACTAATCAGCAGGATATTTTTTAACATATTCATTTAATAATGCGTTAGTAATTAAACGTCCAATTTTCGCTGATCCGCTCATGTTAAAATGGGTATAATCATTCCCGGCTAAAAATGGTTTTTTTTCTACCCAAGTTTTCATACTGTTATATCCACCCATTGCTTCATATAAATTATAAAAAGCACAACCGGTTTCTATTGCAATTTTCTGTTGTGCTAAAAGCAGTGGTTCCACACCTCTTGCTGTTTCATAAACACCATTCATTTTAAAAGCTTTGTCGGCAGTGCTAATAATTAAAAATGAGGTAAACGGGAATGCCTTTTTAAGGTGTTTAATGGTTTTTACCATTTGTTGTTTATACCACGAAAAATCCACTATTGAATCATTCCATAATAAATTTGGTCCGTAGTGTAAAACAACCAAATCATAATGATGTAAACTATCTATTTGTTTTAACATTTTACTGTTCAACCTCAATAATTCCGTTCCACTTGTGCCTCTAAAAGAAAAATTATCAAGGATTAATCCGGTAGCTGATTCTGCACTAAAACCATAAATAGGCACCTCTGATTTTTGAAAAACAATGGATATTCTTTTAATATCATTACCTATAACTAATTTATTAAAATATCCTTTTGTTTCAGTTTGAAAAAGATTATCACCTACCGAAAAAAGTAATGGATTTTGAGCACTGCCACACCATAAACTTAACTGATTTATAGGAATTGGTTGTTTTAAACTTCCTGATTTAATTTCACATGCAGCCCCTTCATTTGCAAAAAAAGTATGGCCACTAAACCCGATAATTTCTTTTTGCTTATTGTTGTTGAAGTGCACATCTCTCCAATTTTCATTTGCCTTTACCTTTATGGTTTGCCGGTAGTGAGCAACAATACTGCTTACAGGAAAAAAACCTACTCCTACTCCGCCAAATCGTTGTTGTAATAAATCCCGTATGGTTTGAGTAACTAAATCGCCCTCTATCATACTATCCCCGAAATAAGCAATTCGTACCTTTTTTCTTTTCTTGCCTTTAAGTTCGTATAACGCCTGATTAAAATTAAGAATACCGTCGGCTTTACTACTACCTGTGTGTTCTATGGCAACATCATTTCTAATTATCTTAGTTATGGCTTGGTTTGATGCAATAGTATCCTTTATTATATCCTTTAGGGGCTTTGTTTCTGATTTGGGTTTATAAGTAGAAATCCTTTTAGTTGCGCCTTCATCATATAAATCCGCAGTAATATCAAGCTTTGTTAATGATAATTTTTGCCAAACTTTATTAGGAACAAAAACACTTATCACCAGCAACCAAAAAAAAGTAAAAGCGATGATTTTAAAAGGTGCTTTGTTTATATCCTTATTCACAACTTAAATAATTCGTATTTACTGATAGTGGTTAAAATTTTATTACGCCATATTACAGGTTTGGTGCTGTAACCGGATTGTGAAATTGCTTTCACCCACGCATTATAATCAAAATTCCCTTTTAAATGCACATAAAATTTACGTCTGGATAAATACATCCCGAAATCTACAACACCCGCTGAATCGGTTGAATAGCATCGGTACCTTGACATCATACCGTTACAATTACGCCACTTTTTTCCGGCTTTAAGCCCGAAATGATTATGCATAACTTTGGCCATAGTAGAATTACCTGCGCCCGACTCCACAATTGCAATGGCTAATATAACCGAAACAGGAACACCAAATGAATCAGCAGTGAAACGTGCATAAGGTAATAGTTTATTAATATAATCACTAACCGGTCCTGCATCCAGTTGCTCAGCTCTGATGCCTAACAACATTAAACCAAAAATTAAAACCTTAAGATGTACCATCAGTCATTAAACGAATTATCCGATTAAGTATTCGATTGATAATAGAATTATATCGAAGGTAAATAAATAAAATACGATATAATATACCTTAAAAACAAAATCATTATTAATGATTTTTATCTTTGTCAATTGGTGTTTTGTGAGATACAGAATATTGAGATTTATACATTTCAATCAATTCCTTTTGGGAGGAAATAATTTGATTTAAATGTTCAATTTGCTGCTCAAGAAATTTAATGCGTTCAGATTGCTCTGCTGTACCCCTGGTCTTATAAAACCCTTTATTTTCCTTGACGGCATTTTGCAATTCGTTGAGGTCAACATTCAATACTTCACAAATTTTTTGTAGGGTAAAATAATTAACCTTACCGGTTTGTTCAATACTACTGATCAATGGTCTTGTTTTGTTAATTTTATCAGCAAGTTCCTCTTGAGTTAACCCCTTGCTTATACGCGCCATTTTTATGTGTAATCCTAAATGCATCTAATATGCAAGTAGTAGAATTAAATACTTTACACGAGTCACTTTTAGTATCATTTTGATACTTTTACGTATTACTTTGACAAACAAGTGCATTTTAACTTAGTCATTACCCTCATTTCATACGAATTAAGCAATATTGAACTCAACCTTTACCGAAATATTGTTTAACTATATGAAGCATTCAAAACAATCATTTGCTGAATATTTCATACTTAATATAAGCATAATAAACTGTGATAAAATCCTTTACTTATCTTTAATACCAATACCGTATCCAAAACAAGCTGCTACAATAGCCAAGTGAACAATCAGTACTACTTTCTGCCAAAGCGGCCGGGCACTCCAATGCTGTTCAACATTAAATGGGTCGAAAGCCAAAGCAATTCCCCAATACATGGCAGCTTGTAAATAATCTTTAACATAAAAAAGCTGAACCATTCCTATAACTATAAAACCCAAGTACAAATATTTATTAAACAAAGTATTCATAAACATTAAGTATTTATGGCTCAAAAATAAGGTAATGTTTACCCTAAAAATTGTAAATTTTACAAACCTCCCAAATTTCAATACATCAATTAATTGTTGCAGGCTGATATCACTTTTCTGAAAAATCACCTAAATATATTATCTATAAGTTTCTTGATTTTTTAGTTTAAATAAAATTAAGCGAAGTAGCCGTGAGCATAAGTAGATTTAAATAAACTTTTAAGAGAATGCTTGTTTTAATTGTGGCAAATTACATGCTAAAACTATATCATAATCAATAAAATATTTAACCGCGACTAACAAACTTCATCAATTGTTTATCATAAGTTTTCGAATTCAAATTAACTCCATTAGTTAATACATGAATGGATTTTGAAATCATTAGCATAAGCCATTAATAAGTGATTAGCCTTACGTGATTTAAATCTGATAAGTAAAAATTTAAGTAGGTAAAAATCGTCTGTTAGCCTTAGGTTGTTGTTTCCTGAAAACTATTGCTTTACAAATGATGTAGATACCTTATAAATATATGATGAAGAAAAAGTAGGAGCAATTTTTACCGGTGTTTAATTAAAGAAATAAAATATATAATTCGCCAAATCTAGTTTTTTTCACTACTTTTGGCGAGATATAATTTAATTTTATGAATAAAATTATTGGAAGAAAGCAGGAACAGGCAATACTGAAAGAAGCACTAGATAGTAGTAAGTCTGAATTAATTGCCTTGTATGGGCGAAGAAGGATTGGTAAAACCTATCTGATACGTGAATATTTTAAGACTAATGTTGTTTTTGAAATGTCAGGGTTATTTGGAGGCTCACATAAAGATCAACTCGAAACTTTCAGTAAGGAACTCAGTAAAAGAACAAAGAAGACGGAAATGGACTCTGTAAAAGCATGGTTACAGGCATTCACGATGCTTGAATCGTACTTGGAAAGATTGAAATCAAAGGATAAGAAAGTAATATTTATTGATGAATTTCCTTGGATAGCTACTCCTAAATCGAAGTTTTTAATGGCTTTTGAAAACTTTTGGAATACCTATTGTACAAAAAGGAATGATTTAATTGTGGTTATTTGTGGTTCTGCTGCTTCATACATGGTTCAAAAAATAATTAAAAATAAAGGTGGGCTGCATAATAGAATCACGAGAAAAATACAATTGCTTCCTTTTAATTTATTTGAAACAGAACAGTTTTTATTAAAGAATAGCATAAAATATACTCGATATGATGTGATACAGATTTACATGGCTTTGGGAGGCGTACCGCACTATTTAGAAAAATTGAGCAAAGGATTGAGTACATCTCAAAATATTGATAAGCTGTGTTTTAGAAAAGATGGATTATTGAACGACGAGTTTAATCAATTATTCACCTCTTTGTTTGATGACTCTGAGCGACACATGAAACTTGTTAAAACGTTAGCAAAAACAAATAAAGGAATAACAAGGAATGAATTGATAAATCAAAGTGGAATACCGTCTGGTGGTGATTTCTCTGTAAAACTTGATGAGTTAATTGAATCAGGCTTTGTTACGGAATATTTATACTATCAAAATAAGAAAAAACTTACACTCTATCGCCTTACTGACGAATATTCAAGATTTTATTTAAAGTTTATTGAAATAAACAAACATGGAGGCGATGGTACATGGCAAAAACTGTATAATTCACAATCTTATCATTCGTGGTCCGGATTTGGATTTGAAACGCTTTGTCTTAAACATATTGAACAAATTAAGAAGGCATTGAGGATAGATGCTATTCATACTACAAGTAGCAGTTGGTTTAATGAAAACGCACAAGTTGATATGTTGATTGATCGTAGCGACAATGTGATGCAATTGTGTGAAATGAAGTTTTATAATACTGAATTCACAATAGATAAATCATATTATCTGAATCTAAAAAAGAAAATTACAGCACTACAAGAATATACGAATACTAGGAAAAATATTTTTGTTACGCTAATAACCACTTACGGAATCAAGCAAAATGAGTATAGCCAAGAATTAGTACATAGTCAACTCGAAATGGATGCTTTATTTATTGATTAAAATATATAATCCGCCAAAAATCGCCAATTAAACATGTTTTGGCGGATTATAAAATAAGACAATCTGATTTTTTTCTCCCCTCTAAAAATTATCATGACCTAATTTTCAATTGATTTTAAAAAGAAGGGATCGAATACCCAAATTAGTATTTTGCCTCTGTAGTACTCATTAACTTAAACATTTTCAAAAAGGTAGGCATAAAAAAAGCCACCGGACTTTGGTGGCTTTGGCTCCCCGACCTGGGCTCGAACCAGGGACCTAGTGATTAACAGTCACTCGCTCTAACCAGCTGAGCTATCGAGGAATTTCTTTCATACATTTCTGCTGAAAGGGGATGCAATATTAGTTTATGAAAATTAAAAACACAATATTTGCCACAAAAATTTTTAAAAATATTTTAGTATGAGTTTATTAATCGTTGGTAGTGTGGCATTTGACGCTATCGAAACACCATTTGGCAAAACAGATAAAATTATTGGAGGGGCAGCCTCTTACATTAGTCTTGCCGCTAGTTACTTTACACAAAAATCAAAATTAGTTGCAGTTGTAGGTGAAGATTTCCCTGCTGCATTTATAAACCATTTACAAGCAAAAGGTGTTGACACAGAAGGATTACAAATTAAAAAAGGAGAGAAATCTTTTTTCTGGAGTGGGAAATATCACACCGATATGAACAGTCGCGATACACTGATAACCGAGCTAAATGTTCTTGCCGATTTTGATCCAATCATTCCGGATTCTTATCAAGATTGTGAGTATTTAATGTTGGGTAACTTAACCCCGGCCATTCAACAATTGGTTATCAATCGTTTAACAAAACGACCTAAACTCATTGTTATGGATACCATGAACTTTTGGATGGAAATTGCACTCGACGATTTAAAGAACACATTAAAAATGGTAGATGTTTTAACCATTAATGATGAAGAAGCCCGTCAATTATCAGGTGAATACTCATTAGTAAAAGCTGCGGCTAAAATTCGTGAAATGGGACCTAAATATTTAATTATTAAAAAGGGGGAAAATGGAGCGTTGTTATTCCACGGAAAAGAAGTGTTTTTTGCACCGGCTTTACCATTGGAAGAGGTATTCGACCCGACAGGTGCAGGCGATACTTTCGCCGGAGGTTTTATTGGATATTTAGCTAAAACCGGCGATATCAGCTTTGAGAATATGAAGAATGCTATCATCTTCGGTTCGGCAATGGCTAGCTTTTGCGTTGAAAAATTTGGAACTGAACGAATTGTAGAATTGCAGGAAGAAGAGCTACAGCATCGTATTGCTGCCTTCCGTAATTTGGTTAAGTTTAATTTGGCTTCGGTGTAACAATTTGTTTAAATAACTACTATTAGTACATTTGCTTCGATAACATAAAAACACATTTATCATGTCAAAACAAAC
Organism: Bacteroidia bacterium; assembly: GCA_025454975.1. Lineage (GTDB taxonomy): Bacteria > Bacteroidota > Bacteroidia > UKL13-3 > UKL13-3 > UBA6183. The sequence goes on along the minus strand of JALONK010000001.1, from coordinate 46,116 downwards.
TGCCAGCCACAGCAACGACAATCCATTTGAGTCAATGATGTCGCGCTTTGATGAAGCTGCCCGAATAATCGGCTTAGATGAAGGCTCTTATCATGTATTAAAATCGCCACAAAAATCAGTTATTGTTTCTATTCCGGTAAGTATGGATAATGGAAGCGTACAGGTATTTGAAGGGTATCGAGTTGTACACAATGCTAATTTAGGTCCTTCTAAAGGTGGCATCCGCTATAGTATGGATGTTAACTTAGACGAAGTAAAAGCACTAGCTGCTTGGATGACCTGGAAATGTGCTGTAGTAGGTATTCCTTATGGAGGTGGTAAAGGGGGCATAAAATGTGATCCTCGAAAATTAAGTAAAGGGGAACTTGAGCGTTTAACTCGTGCATATACCGATTTAATGGTGGATGTTTTTGGTCCCGACAAAGATATTCCTGCCCCTGATATGGGTACAGGACAACAAGAAATGGCATGGATAATGGATGAGTATTCAAAACTTGTTGGCTACTCATCACCTGCAGTAGTTACCGGTAAACCGCTTGTATTAGGTGGTTCTCTAGGTCGTGTTGAAGCAACCGGAAGAGGTGTAATGGTTTCTACCAGAAGTGCTTTAGCCAAACTTGGCATTAGTCCTGTAGGTACCACATGTGCTGTTCAAGGCTTTGGAAACGTTGGTTCAATTTCAGCTAAGTTATTAGCTATGCAAGGACTAAAAGTATTAGCCATAAGTGATGTTACTGGAGGTTATTATAATCCGGCCGGTATTGATGTGGATGCAGCCATTGCTTACCGCGACCAAAATGGTGGAACTTTAGAAGGCTTTAAAGCTGAAAGAATTACTAATGAACAACTATTAGAATTAGATGTTACAGTATTAGTGCCGGCTGCCATGGAAAACCAAATTACAGTCGAAAATGCTGATAAGATCAAGGCTAAATTAATTGTAGAAGGAGCAAATGGTCCGACCGTTGCCAGTGCAGATGAAATATTAAATAAAAAAGGTATTATGGTAGTGCCTGATATTTTAGCAAATGCAGGTGGTGTTACAGTAAGTTATTTTGAATGGGTTCAAAACCGTCTTGGTTATTTCTGGACAGAAGAGCGCGTTTACCGCAGAGCTGACAGGGTGATGAAAACCGCTTTTGAAAATGTATACGCAGCTTCTAAAAAACATGATATCAGCATGAGAATTGCTGCTTATGTAGTAGCCATACGTAAGGTTGCTGAAGTAGAAACCCTGCGTGGTAAATTTGGTTTATAACCAAACTATAAAAAACATATAACAAACACAGGTTAATTGTTAACCTGTGTTTGTTTTTTTGATAAACAATTATGATACACAAAGAAGGAAAAGCAACAATTTTAATTACGTTATTAGTACTGTTCGCCTTGAACACACTGGTACAATTTTTTATCCCCGGAATAATCCTTTTACACAATATTGTTATTGGTATTTCGATTGTTTTTTTGATTATTATTCTACAATTTTTTCGCAATCCATCAATCAATCCCAGTATAGGTGAATCTTTGGTTGTTTCACCGGCAGATGGTAAGGTTGTTGTGATAGAAGAAGTTGAAGAACCGGAATACTTCAAAGGAAAAAGAATTCAGGTGTCTGTTTTTATGTCGCCATTTAATGTTCATGTTAATCGTAATCCGATATCAGGTAAAGTAAGTTATTTTAAATATCACCCAGGAAAGTATTTAGTTGCTTGGCACCCCAAATCATCAACTGAAAACGAAAGAACCACAACAGTAATTAAGCATAACAGCGGAACCGAAATTTTATTCAGACAAATTGCAGGTGCTTTGGCTAAACGTATTGTATGGTATGTTAAAGAAGGCACTTATGTTTCTCAAACTGATGAAATGGGTTTTATTAAATTTGGCTCTCGTGTTGATGTTTTCTTACCATTAGGTACTAAAATAAACGTAACACTTCAACAAAAAGTAAAGGGCGGTGAAACAATTCTTGCCGAGATTATATAATTTTTTATTAATGTAACAAATTTTAATACTTAATCATTAAATTGCAGTGAATTAAACAGAAACATCATGAAAAAAATATTAGTATTCGCATCGTTATTTGTGTTTGCTATAGCAGTATCTGCGCAAACACCGGTACAAAATAAACCGGCAGCTCCTAAAACACCTGCAGCTAAACCTGCAGCAGGCAACGCATCTACTTCTCCTCAGCAAGAAACTGCGACCCTACAAGAGGCTCCGGCACCGGCAGCAAAGCCTGAAACAAAAAAAGAAGAAGGCTGTGATAGTAAAAAGGAGGAAAAAAGTTGTCAGCCTCAAAAAGGTAAAAAATCATGCTGCTCAAGTAAAAAATCTTCTTAAATCAAAGATGTTTTCCTTAGAATGAATTAATTTTTATTGTATAAATGCTAATTAAAAAAAAGACTGTTTCAAAAATGAAGCAGTCTTTTTTTTATAACAACAAACCTTGATCGGCGAATGAAAAATATTGATGTTCGGATATAATTAAGTGATCAACAACATGAACATCTAAAGCCCACCCGGCTTCCATAAATTTTTTTGTAAGTTTTTTATCGTGTTCGCTTGGTTTTAAATTACCTGATGGATGATTATGTGCTAAAATTATACTTGAAGCTAAGAGTAAAACTGCATGTTTAAAAATAATACGAGGGTCTGCGACTGTTCCGGATACACCTCCTTCGCTGGCCCGTTTTAATTCTATAACTTTATTATTTCTGTTGAGATATAATACCCAAAACTCTTCACGCACTAAATCAGAAAATATCGGCTCAAATAAATCAAAAGCACTCCTACTTGAATTTATAACCTCTGAGTTATTTTCTTGTTGGATATTTTTTCTTCTTCTACCTAATTCCAATGCAGCGGCAATGGTGATGGCTTTGGCTTTACCAATGCCCTTTATTTTAGTAAAGTCTAAAACATCTAATTTCCCTAATTGGTTAATGTTATTTTTAGTAATGGATAATACCTTTCTACTCAAATCCAAAGCACTTTCTCTCTTGGTTCCGGTAGAAATTAATATGGCTAACAATTCTGCATCACTTAAAGAGTGGATACCTTTAAGCATCATTTTTTCTCTAGGTCTATCATCTTCTGCCCATTGACTAATGGGGGTAAAATCAATCATTATTTCTGTCATTTGCTGTACTTGTCTACCGCAATTTACAGCTAACTAAACTATTGATTATTATATTATTCGCTTGTTTTCGTTTAAAATTCTTTTCTTAGGGTCAGAGCAAAGCCTATCATATAAGGCCGCTGTGCAATCCAATTGTCTTGTTTAACCATATTGGATATTGAATATTTCACATATCCTGATCCAATTAATGATAACTGTGGGTTAAACCTTATACTCATACCACATGATGCGTTCCCAAATAAGCTATTTCTAAAAAATGGGAATCCTTCTTTATCAGAAACTTGTAGCACCCCAACATTGTTTGTGCTAACCATATCAACATCAATACCCCTAATGAAGGCATAGCTTATTCCTGCTTGGAGTTCGAAACCTACTTTTTTATAGGCATGTGGACGCCAAATTAAATGAATAGGAATTTCATTCCAACTGTATCGAATATTACCAACATTACCTGCACCAATTAGAATACTATCATTTAAGTTAGTGTATGATGCTCCCGTTTCAGGCTTTACCGGATTTATCGCAGGGGTAACACCAAAATTCATATTCATTTCGAAGGTAGTTAACGCTAAACCTGAGCTGATTAAAAATGAAGGATGTAATTCGTAATTTAATAAGAAGGCAAGATGAAGCCCAACTTTAGGTGATTCAATCTGGTTTCTTAAATCAATTGATGATTGATGTTTCTGGTTATCACTACTCAATATCATAAAACTTTCATGTGCACCGGTAGTAATTGATATACTTAGTTTAGAATCTAAAACCGTTTCATTATTATTTTCACGTTGATTACTGTCTTGCTGATTAAATGCCGTTTGTGCACTATCTGATGTGCTTGCCACTAAACGACTTGAAGTTTCACGATAAGAAGAATCATGCTCTTCATGCTTTTGATCCGAATTGGTCTTTTCTTGTTCAACAATAAAAGAAGCAGGGTCGTTTGTGTTGTTGGTTATTGCGGCTAATTTCGGAATTCCTGCTTCTTTAGTCTCTTTATTTCCAATGGATTTATTGTTACTTTTATTTTGATTATCGCTATTAAAATCTGACCGATTTGATAAAGGTTTATACAATCTGTCTGCTTTAGATTTACGTCCCGAAACTTTAGTTTTTTTGACATTATAAACTTTACTTGCCAACGTATTTACCTCACTTAGTTTCTTTTTTTCTGTTTGATTATTCGAACGAAAAGTTTCTGTATTTATCCCTTCTACAGATATATTTTCCGGCAAAGGTTCTGATTGAACAGATGGTTTGCTTTTAACCATGTTTTCTACTGCCTGTTTCTGCAAGTCATTAGTGCGCTCGTCCACCATTATTTCAGTTGAAGCTGTAGATTTATCATTGGTTTCAATACCTAAATATAAACCAAGTACAATTGAACTGATAAATAAGAACACAGCGCCGGCATACCACCAAGTTAATTTACGAGAACTAGTAGGCTCAGGTGGAAGTTGTGATTCAATAATTTCCCAGGTAGAAGGATTTGGATTGATTGAGTAATTCCCGATTTTCCCTTCAACTTTTTGTTCAAACTCCGGACGATTAACCTCAGCATCAATACGACTCCATAACGATTCGGCAGGATTAAACTCCGTATCGTTCAACTGACGTTGAAGTCGTTTTTCAAATTCGTTATTTTGGTTCCTGAAAAGGCTCATTTAATATTTGAAAATGTTTAGCTAAAAGCTGTTGCATACTCATCCTTGCTCTTGAATATTGAGATTTTGAAGTGCCTACGGATATCCCTAACATATCACTGATTTCTTTATGCGTATAACCCTCAATTGCATACAAGTTAAATATCATTCTATATCCTTCCGGCAAATGCTGCACCAATGCAATTATTTCTTTTGCAGATATTTTATCAATTATTTCATCATCATAAGATGCATCTGCACCTTCTTGGTCTAAATCTTCTTGAAACTTCCTAATACGGTGTTTAAAATAGTTTATTGCAGTAAAAACCATAATTCTTCTTACCCAACCTTCAAAACTCCCATCATTTTTAAACTTACCAATGTTATGAAATACTTTAATAAACCCTTCCTGTAGCATATCTTCTGCCTCTGCTCTGTCTTTGGCATAACGCATACACACCCCTAACATCTTTCCTGCAAAACGATCATATAAAGCTTTTTGACTGCTTCTTTTGCCGTTTAAACATCCTTCAATGATATTTTGCTCTTCGCTTGTCATGGGTTCTGAATGATAGTCAAATTTAGGCAATAGTGGGTTGCATGACAATTTATTCTTTTTTATGACATTTTTTTAGTTTATACCTTACAAAATTGGCAGTAAAAAAGGCATGGCATAAAAATAGATATGTTTTGGCATCAACTAAAATATAAAAAACACAATTAAAAATATGTCAGTAAGTCTTAAACCATTAGCAGATAGGGTTCTGGTTGAACCGGCTGCAGCTGAAGAAAAAACAGTAGGTGGAATTATCATCCCTGATACCGCAAAAGAGAAGCCTCAAAGAGGTAAAGTTATTGCTGTTGGAAATGGCAAAAAAGATGAGCCATTAACAGTGAAAGCGGGTGATACCGTACTTTACGGCAAATATTCAGGAACTGAAATTTCAGTGGATGGTAAAGATTATCTTATCATGCGCGAATCAGACATCTTCGCAATTCTTTAATAGTTAAATCAATTTATTAAAATTATGGCTAAAAAAATTCAATATAACGTAGAAGCCCGCGATGGTTTAAAACGCGGTGTAGATGCATTGGCTAATGCAGTTAAAGTTACTCTAGGTCCTAAAGGACGTAATGTAGTTATAGACAAAAAATTTGGCTCGCCAACCGTTACTAAAGACGGTGTTTCAGTAGCTAAAGAAATTGAGTTAAAAGACCCAATTGAAAATATGGGTGCTCAAATGGTTAAAGAAGTAGCTAGCAAAACAGCCGATATTGCCGGTGATGGTACTACTACTGCTACAGTTTTAGCACAAGCTATTGTTACTGCAGGTTTAAAAAATGTTGCAGCAGGCGCAAACCCAATGGATTTAAAACGTGGTATTGATAAAGCTGTTGCTGTGGTTGTTGCAAACTTAAAGGCTCAAAGCCAAACAGTAGGCGACGATTACCAAAAAATACAACAAGTAGCTTCAATTTCAGCCAACAACGACGAAGTGATTGGTAAATTGATAGCTGATGCTATGCAAAAAGTGGGTAAAGAAGGTGTAATTACAGTAGAAGAAGCTAAAGGTACTGAAACTGAAGTTAAAACTGTTGAAGGTATGCAATTTGACCGTGGTTATTTATCGCCTTACTTTGTAACTAATGCCGATAAAATGGAAGCAGAACTAGATGCTCCTTTTATTTTAATTACCGACAAAAAAGTAGGTAGTATGAAAGAATTATTACCTGTACTTGAGCCTGTAGCCCAAAGCGGCAAACCTCTTTTAATTATTGCCGAAGATGTAGAAGGTGAAGCTTTAGCTACTTTAGTTGTGAATAAATTACGCGGCACTTTAAAAATAGCTGCAGTGAAAGCACCAGGATTTGGTGATAGAAGAAAAGCAATGTTAGAAGATATTGCAATATTAACCGGTGGAACTGTTATCAGTGAAGAGCGCGGTTTTAAATTGGAAAACACCGACATTAGCATGCTAGGTCGTGCTGAAAAAGTATCTATTGATAAAGACAATACAACTGTTATTAACGGTGCCGGTAAAAAAGAAGATATCGCAGCACGTGTTAACCAAATTAAAGCGCAAATCGAAACCACTACCAGCGATTACGATAAAGAAAAACTCCAAGAACGTTTGGCAAAACTTGCCGGTGGTGTTGCAGTACTTTACATAGGCGCAGCAACCGAAGTAGAAATGAAAGAGAAAAAAGATCGTGTAGATGATGCTTTACATGCTACTCGTGCAGCAGTTGAAGAAGGTATTGTTGCCGGTGGAGGTGTAGCTTACATACGCTCAATCGAAGCCTTAGAAACTTTAAAAGGTGCAAATGATGATGAAACTACTGGGGTTCAAATTATCAAACGAGCCATTGAAGAGCCACTTCGTCAAATTGTAGCTAATGCAGGCGGTGAAGGTTCGGTTGTAGTAAATAAAGTGCGCGAAGGAAAAGCAGATTATGGTTACAACGCGCGCACTGAAGTATACGAAAACCTAATTGGTGCAGGTGTGATTGACCCAACTAAAGTGAGTCGTGTTGCCTTACAAAATGCAGCAAGCGCAGCCGCAATGATCTTAACTACTGAATGTACTTTAGTAGAAGAGAAAGAAGACAAAGCTCCTGCGATGCCGGGCGGAATGCCGGGTGGAATGGATGGCATGTACTAAGAACTATCTCTTTATAAATTTTAAAGGCTATTTCCAATCGGAAATAGCCTTTTTTGTTAATACTAATTGTCAGTTACAATTAGTATTGACATAATGTAATTTACTAAACGAAATTTCTACATCCTATGTAATGGTTATTGTATATTCGAATAATTCAAAGCAGTTATATGAAATTTTTAAAGTGGTTACTCATTATTGTTGTTGCTCTGTTTATTGTTACAGAAACTTATATCCTCATTTCAGGTAATACCTATTTGAATAAGTTGTTACCACTTACTATATTTAGTGGAAAGCTTGGCCCTGATATTGATGAAATAGATGCATTTAATAAAAACCCTATACCTACTCAAACCCCCATATCGTGGGCAGTTAGTGAAAAGAATTATTCCTTGTCGGATAGCATTATTAAGCAAATTGAATCATACAAAACAGTATCATTTTTAGTGATAAAAAATGATACTGTTCGTTACGAAAAACACTGGGAGGGCTACCATGATAGTTCTTTAGTTAATAGTTTTAGCATGGCTAAATCTATAACTGCATTATTAATAGGTTGTGCTATAAAAGATGGTCTGATTAAGAGTGTTAATGACCCTGTGGCTAATTATCTTAATGAATTTAATACCCCTGAATTATCTAATATCACCATTAAACATTTATTAACCATGAGCAGCGGATTGGCATTTAAAGAAGATTATGCCAGCATGTTTTCGTGGCCGGCTGAAGCTTATTACGGACCTGATGTTAACGCGTTGACTTTATCGCAAGCAAAAATAATTTTTCCTGCGGGTACTAGGTGGCTTTATAAAGGCGGAGATACTCAATTGCTGGGAATGATTTTAAAGGAAGTAACAGGCAAAAGTATAGCTGAATATGCTTCGATTAAGCTTTGGAAACCATTGGGCGCTGAACAAACAGCATTCTGGAGTTTAGATGAAAAAGGCATGGAAAAAGTTAGTTGCTGCTGGTATAGCAATGCTAAGGATTTTGCAAAACTTGGAAAATTAATGCTGCAACAAGGCTTTGGGAATGGCGTACAACTATTAGATTCAACATTCGCGAGGGAAGCTGTTACACCATGCTTAATAAATGATGACAAAGGAAAACCGGTAGATTTTTATGGATACCAATGGTGGTTGTTAAACTATAAAGGACATAAAATAAGTTACGCCAGGGGCATCAGAGGACAATACATTTTTATCATTCCTGATTTAAAAACTATAGTGGTAAGACTTGGACATAAACGGGCATCAAAATCAGGTGATGAAATCCCAGCGGATGTATTTTTATATTTAGATGCTGCCCTACAATTGCAATAATTAGTCATTTTCTTTTTGATATGCAGGCATAGCCCTATTTTCGCAAGTGATTATGGCAACACAAAAACCTGCATTAGCTAAAGGAACCAGAGACTTTGGACCAAAAGAAGTTCAAAAAAGAAAATACATCTTAAATAGTATTGAATCCGTATTTAAAAAGTTTGGCTTTATGCCGCTTGAAACTCCTGCTATGGAAAATTTAGCTACCCTGGAAGGAAAATATGGTGATGAAGGGGATAAGTTGTTGTTTAGAATTTTAAATAGTGGTGACTATTTAAAAGACCTAAAAGAATTTCAAAATAACACTTCAATTGACACAACGAATTTACCTTCTTCTACAGGAAATGTAAGTGATCTTGATAGCAAAGCAGCTTCAAAATTCATATCGGAAAAAGGTTTACGTTACGACCTTACTGTTCCATTTGCCAGGTATGTTGTTATGAACAGAAACGATATCACATTTCCATTCAAACGTTACCAAATGCAACCTGTTTGGCGTGCCGACAGACCCCAAAAAGGCCGATATAGAGAATTTTGGCAATGTGACGCCGATGTGGTTGGAAGTGATAGTTTGATTAATGAAGTAGAGTTGATTCAAATTTATTATGAAGTTTTTACAACACTTGGTATTGATTTTAAAATTCGGGTTAATAATAGGAAGATACTTGAAGGAATAGCAGAGTATTTCAATTGCAATCATCGGTTTTCTGAATTCATTATCATAATTGACAAACTTGATAAGATAGGTTATGAAGGAGTATTTAAAGAATTAAATGATGCTGGATTTATAAATGACTCCAATAGGGCGATTCTAGATTCACCAGAATTAGGGTTATTTAAAGAAGGTATTCAGCAGATTTATCCAACCTTTGAATCACAGTTAAAAAGACTGAATAGTCTATTTGAGGATAGAAATTCTGAAATTGGTTCGCATGGAGTTTCCGAACTTGAAAAAGTTCTAAAACTACTCGATAAGAGTTGTAAACAATTTGTTGAATTAGATATTTTTTTAGCACGAGGACTGAGCTATTACACCGGTAGCATACTTGAGATAGTGGCCACTAAAGGCACTTTAAAAAGCAGTATTGGTGGAGGCGGTCGTTATGATAACCTAACCGGAATTTTTGGATTACCGAATGTTTCCGGTGTTGGTATTAGTTTCGGCTTAGATAGAATTTACGATGTAATGGAAGAACTAAATCTTTTTCCAAATACTGTTAATCGTGCCTCATCAACACAGGTGTTATTTTGCCATTTTGACGAAGCCACTCAAGAGTATTGTTTACCTGCGCTAAAGGTACTGCGTGATGCCGGTATTGCTGCTGAAGTATACCCGGATGTGATAAGGAAAAAACCTATTGCCAAACAACTAGATTATGCAAATGCATTAAATATCCCATATGCCGCTATTGCAGGTGAAACAGAAATGCAACAACACGTGTTTAATGTTAAGAACCTACAAACAGGTGAACAAACATTAATTGGTACAGAAGAATTGATTAGGTTAATCAATCCTTTTATTTAGCATAAGTGAAGAAGTAATAACATGAATTTCATTTCTCAAAATCCATATACAGAGGAGGTAATCGCCACTTTTGATTTCATTGATAACTCAGCTTTAAATCAAGCCATGGATGATGCAAGTAAAGCGCAATCTGTTTGGAAAAAAACATTAGTAAAAGACAGGGTTATTTACATTAAGTATCTAGCCGAACTGTTAACAGAACATCATGAAAGACTTGCTTTAATTGCTTGTGAAGAAATGGGTAAAACCTTAAAGGAAGCAAAACTGGAGGTATTAAAGTGTGCAAGAGGTTGCGAGTATTATGCTAAACATGCCACAGATTTATTACAACCCAAAACCTCAATCGCTGAAACAGGTAAAACAGTTACCTTACAATATGAACCTCTAGGGGTAGTATTAGGTATTTTTCCTTGGAATTTTCCTTATTGGCAAATTATAAGAAGTGCAGTTCCGATAGTATTGGCAGGAAATGCCATATTAATAAAACCTGCCCCAGGCACTCCCAGATGTGCAATTGAGTTAATGAAAATAATTGAAGCAAGCGAGCTTCCGGCTAAACTCATGCAGATGATATTTGCTAATACTGAACAAGTGGAAGCAATATTGGCCGACTCGCGCGTGCAAGCTGCAACCTTAACCGGAAGCGAAAAAGCTGGAAGTGCCGTTGCATCTGTAGCAGCTAAACATATTAAAAAAAGTGTTTTAGAGTTAGGCGGAAGCGACCCATTTATAGTTTTTAACGATGCCGATTTAACAACAACATTAAATACAGCCATTACAGCACGATTTCAGAACAATGGTCAAAGCTGTATTGCTGCCAAACGATTTATTGTAGACGAAAAAATTGCCGATAAGTTTTTAAATGGATTGACTGATAGGTTAAATCATCTGACTCTTGGTAACCCACTTTCACCCGAAACTAATATTGGTCCTTTAGCTAGAAAAGATTTATGCGATCAATTAAATAACCAGGTCAAAATAGCCATTAAACATGGTGCTAAAATTTTATATCAAGCGCCCGTTGAACAACAGCATGGGTATTTCTTTCCTCCTACCATTCTTGGAGAGATTAGCCCTGTAAACCCTGTTTTTCAAGAAGAGTTATTCGGACCGGTTGTTTCATTTTATACCTTTACAACTATGGATGAGGCTATTGCACTAGCCAATGCAACCGGATTTGGCTTAGGCGCAAGCATTTGGACAGCTAATATCGAATTAGCTCGGAGCATTGCAGTTGACATAGAAGCTGGACAAGTATTTATTAACGAAATGGTAAAATCTCAGCCTTCATATCCTTTTGGAGGTATTAAAAAATCTGGTTTCGGAAGAGAACTTGGCGAATTTGGGTTATATGAATTTTGCAATCTTAAATCAGTTTGGCACTAATCCATTTTGTATTTTGTTCGTTTAATTTTTATTACTGATATTCGTATCAACAAATACCTAGTTAATTGAAAAAAATTCTCGCCATTGATGATGACCCTATCAACCGTCAACTTTTAGAAATATATCTGATTGGAGACTTTGATTATACTATTGTAAGTAATGCACGAGCGGCACTTGACCGCTTACATGAAGAATCATTTGATTTGGTAATTAGTGATGTTAATTTAGAAGGAAAAGAAGATGGGATTTGGCTTGGTAAACAAATTAAATCAAACCCATTAACCCAGCATATTCCGGTTGTTGCTTTTACTGCGCATGCAATGAACTATTTTAATCTTGAAAGTTTTCACGAAGCCTTCAATACTATTATAGAAAAACCAATCATGAAACAACAATTTGTAGAACGCGTAAATGAGTTGATAGAAGCTTTAACAAAATAAATATGTTAGAGAAGTTTATTATTCTTTTCTTTTAACAAACCTCTCCAATCATACATTTATCTAACCACGCGGCTGAAAACCAATGGTTCGTTTTTCGGCAACTGCATTATAATCTATTTGAAATTCTTGCACATCAGCCAATGTAAGTTCACTTATCATTTCACGTGTACGCTTATCCTGATCTGTTTTAGCCAATCGTAGATGCTGATTTTTGATTGTTTCTTCCACCAATTTTCTTACACTTCTCGCATTACCAAAATATTGATTTCTGGTTTTATACATAAACTCCATATAAGCCTTTAAGTGTGCCTTAGCATTTTCGTCGGGCACTATACTATTATTAGCCAGCATACGTAAGGCTATTTCAAAAAGCTGCTCGTCGTTATAATCTTCAAAAAATAATGTTCTATCAAACCGAGAACTTAATCCGGGATTCGACGCTAAGAAATTTTTCATATTGTCGGTATATCCGGCCACAATCACCACAAACTCTCCCCTTTCATCCTCCATTCTTTTTAAAATAGCTTCTACTGCTTCTTTACCAAAATCATTTTCGCCACCTTCACTTAATGCGTAAGCTTCATCAACAAAAAGAACTCCTCCTTTTGCCTTATTAATTACTTCATTTGTTTTAATGGCTGTTTGACCAACATAGCCTCCAACCAAGGCCTGCCTGTCACACTCTACAAGATTACCCCTTTCTAGAATTCCGAGAGCTTTATATATTTGAGCCAACAAACGAGCTACAGTTGTTTTACCTGTGCCCGGATTTCCGGTAAATACGGCATGCAATGAGAAGCTTTGTCGAATATCTTTACCAATTTCTTTATAAAAACGCACCAGTTTAACCAATTCGTCGATCTCTTGTTTAATTGCACCAAGTCCTATCATACTATGCAAGGTGTTCAAGGCCGAACGTAAAAGTTCTTCATCAATTGGTATATCTGCAATACTTTTATCTTTGGTTTCAAAGATACGTTCAACATCTTCTGCTTCAATCGTAGAAAGTTCCTCCTTTGTTAAAGTCGCCGGATGTTCATGTTTCATAATACGAAGTCCCATGTTCATCTTCGCATCGTCAAGTAGTTTATTTACAAATCTTGCATTACCAAAAGTTTTATCTCGGTCTCTATACGAATCTACAAGTCGCTTATAAATTACATCAACTGCTGATGAACTAAAAACTACAGATTTTTTATCTGCCGTGTAATCAGCAATACGCATCAGTTCTTGAGGGGTATAATCCGGGAAATCGTAATACATACTAAATCGAGATTTTAAACCTGGATTTGATTCAAGAAATCCCGCCATCTCATCAGGATAACCGGCTACAATAATTGCTAAATCACCATCGCCATCACTCATTTCTTTAAGTAAAATTTCAATTGCTTCTTTACCAAAATCTTTGGAATCATCATTTTTTCTAGCTAATGCATAAGCCTCATCTATAAACAAGATTCCACCTCTTGCCTTTTTAATTGCCTCTTTTGTTTTAGGTGCGGTTTGACCAATATACTCTGCTACCAAGTCGCTCCTATCAGCTTCTATTACATGTCCTTTGCTCAACAATCCTAGTTCATGATAAATTTTACCAAGCATTTTAGCAACAGTTGTTTTACCTGTACCAGGATTACCGGTGAACACAGCATGAAGGTTTATCTTATCATTATCTTCGAATCCCTTCTCCTTTCTGATACGAATAAAATTAAGATAGGTAGTATATTCTTTTACTTTCTTTTTTATGCTACCTAATCCTATTAATCCATCTAACTCATGCAGCACATTTTCAATTTTCTCGTTTTCTTCTACTTGATTTTTTTCAGTAAGAAGTTTAGGCTTTTGTTTCTGAGTAAACAGCAAACTTGGTTCCTGTGATTCTACAAACTGAGTACCAACTTCAAATGAGGTGGATGCAATTAGTTGATCCATAAAAACAATATCAACAGTGTATACATCGTCACCCCAGGTTCCTTTTAAATCACTACCCCAACCAATGGCACATTCAAATTGTTGTTCATTCGCATAAACGGTAATCAGCTTTTCAATGCTTCCTTTAAGTTGACCACTATGTGTTTTAAAGTTAAAGAAGAGTTCACATTGCCAGTTTTGCTGACTTCTTACTAAATTTTCACAGGTTAATTCAACCCAAACATAACGCGTTTCAGTTGTACTAAATGCACTTAAATATTTACGTTCCTTCTTTGGAATATTACTATCAGGTGCTTCGTAAAGTCTGATTTGATTTAAATTAAAGTAAGGATTAACGGTATCAGAAACTACACCTTCGTCTTCTACATAAAATACTTTTTCTGCAACAAATACACTGTCAATCCATGCCTCCCAGCGGTAGTGTCCTTTTTTCCAATACATGCCGGGTGTTTTCACTCCCCAACCTTCTCTTATGTAAACAATGTTTTCATCTTTTTTAATGGTTCGATCTGCAACCAAATTGCAGATTTCACTTTTATCTTGAAGATTAACACACTTCAGGCTAATACGAATCTCCCAGTCCTCTTCATCAAATAACTTATTGAAGAACGACAACTCACAATACATAAATGTACATTCAGATTCGTCGTAAACCAGTCGATATTTTTTTTCATTATTGGCAAGCCATTCGGTTGACCCAAAAACTTTGAGGTCGCGAAACTTATAGTTTACCGGTTTTTCCTTTGCCATAATTGTTTAATTAAAATGTTAAACATTAATATTTGTAACTAATAATGCTAATGAGCTGAATAATTAGTTTCAGGATAATAGCATTTAGTATACCAACTTTATATATTAGATTAAAATATACAAGCAATCGTTTGCAAGTGTTTTATATTTATCACAATATCAAGCCCATATATTTAACCGTTTTGCCCACAAATTGTTGTGGTCTATTTTTTTTCTTTTTTTTCCTCAAATATTTGGTAGATTGGGTGTGTATATATACTTTTGCCGTTCCTAAAAATTAAAGCCAACGTTTAGGAGAGATGGGTGAGTGGCTGAAACCAACGGTTTGCTAAACCGTCATACGTTGTTTAGATGTATCGAGGGTTCGAATCCCTCTCTCTCCGCAAAGCTTTATTTAGGAACTCGGGGTGTAGCGTAGCCCGGTATCGCGCCACATTTGGGATGTGGAGGTCGTAGGTTCGAATCCTGCCACCCCGACTAAAAAAACCTTGCAATAGCAAGGTTTTTTTATTTTGTAACATCTCAATAATTAACCACTATTTGAAGTTAAAAATTAAGCTACCAAACTTATAACTATTAATAAAATTAGAGTAAATGATGTATTCGTTTTCTTTTAACTTCACAATATCCCTCATGCTGATTCTAAATTTACCCATTTCTTTTGCTGAAATTAAAGTTTCAGTGGTGAACTCACCATTTGTTTGGTTAAGCGATGTTAATGCAAGCACATTCGTATTCGTTGCCATTGTATAAGTAACTACTTGCTCTTTTTCTCCCGACTTTACTTTGTCAACCATGTTTTTAGGATTATTAATGTAGATTAAATAAACCTGCTTACTATCGAAAAAACTCATGTACGATGAAAAAATTCCACCATCGTCTCTACTATATTGTCGTTTTGGAATCTTTTGGACCCATACAATTTCACCATTTTTCGATATTCGAATGGCCATAATATTGAAAAAATAATACCCTGTAGAAGAATATGAGTTGGCTTCAGATGTTGAAATCGAATTATACTCTTCTGCCATAATTATTAAATCACCGTTTTCTGCATGGATTATTTGCTTAATATCATAATTAGATAATATGCCCTTTTCTTTTTCTATATCCTTCTCACTACTGAACTTTATTAAATTAGCGTTATCAAAAGGTATTGACTTCTCAAGTACTACACTTAATGACTTAACATCAAAGTCCGTTCTTACTATTCCTTGAATTCCACCTTTATTGTTGTAATAAAATCCGGTAATTTGAATTTTGTTCTCAAATAATCTGCAATTTAAATCTGAGATTTTTGCAACATTGTCAAACTCTATTGGAATATCGTTTACTTTTTTAGTTTTATGGTTGTAAACTATTACTCTGTAGCTTCTCTTGTCTTTACCAACATTCAATGAACCAACTAAACACACATTGTTTTCTCCGTCAACTATATATTTTTTTACATTAAAATCTTTTGATTGATATGGAAGTTCCAAATTTGCTTCCCAAATCGCTTTAAAATTATAATCCCTTAAACTAAATCGTAACTCCTCGCCTCCCTTTTTTGTAGTTCCTTCTTCACGTATAATTAATATTCGTTTTGACGACTCCAACACTCTCAATCTAAAATCCCCATTGTCTGTTCTACTGCTATATTTAATCTGATCCAACTGAATGGATTTACCAAACACTCCATTAGCATCTACAGTAACAACAAATAAAGTCTTTGTGTCAAGTTTTTTATCGTTGTGGGTATAAAAAAAATGAAACTTATCATCTATGATATGAAAACTATGGATATCAACCGCTTTGTCATCTATTTTTTTAGGAATTGCTACATTAAAAATTTCTTCGTGATTGAAACTATATTTGTGAATGCTGTAAACATAGGTTCGTTGAACCACCATTTTAACCTGGTCTTTTACAATAAAATAGCCTGACTTATCAGCGCCAACTATTTCATATAATGTTTGATTTTTCTTGTGCTTATAAACTTTCCCCCAATTGATTTTTGCTTTTTGAGCATTAACATTAAATGAACCTAAGAAGAGGATACAGATTAGCATTTTTAGTTTATACATAATTTTATTTTTTAGCAATTAAATCAAAAAAAACATTTTATCATAACCACCAAAAAATATAATTAATATTTAACAACTGCGATTTCCCATTTCAATGTTACATACTCAAGTGATAATAAAAACCCGAACTATGAATAGCATAATCCCGTCACTTGGTAACTACTTTAAACCGGATTTAAGAAAATTGTATATGTATTAGGAAAAAATAGATTTACTTAAAATCAACATTAATCAACAGTATGACTTCAACTACGATTAAACAATATATTTTCAAAAAGGAAGACCCCAGCAATAAGAAACATTAAAAGAGATTGGAGCAATATTTATCGCATTAGCCCAAGGTTGATTATTATTTCTTGTATTAAAATTTAAATAACCACCAAGGGATAATTCATTTTTAAAGATAAGCCCTTGAAAAATAACACCAAGTTTTACTCCATAACGATGTATTTTAAATTGGTTTTCAGGAAAAGCCTCAAATAATGATTGATTGGTATTGCTATTCAAACTGTATCTAGTATCCTCCAGCCGCTCGTTAATATTTATAAACTGGTAATTAAATCCTAAATAGGCACCTGCATCATCATCTTCCATTTCGAAATCATGAAGAAAGAATTTTGATTCGTATCCGAAAGCGAATCCATGACTTGAATAACTAGAACTTACATGTGTGTATCCCGGTATAACCTTTGGCGTATATTCAGAGCGAAATTCTTGAAATTCTACTCCGTATAAATAACCTAAGTTTATACCCAAAGCTACTCGACTACCTATAGTCCTTTCGTACCCCAAAGTCAAAAACCAATTATATTTTTCCAGTTCATCACCAAACCCAACACCTCTAATCAAATTATCATAGCCGAATCCAAAAAATTTTAAATAATTATTTTGTTGAGCCGACAAAGAGTTTATGATAAAAGTAGATATTATTATTAAAGAAAACTTCCTCATGGTTTATCTTTTAATGTAATGTTTAACACTTCTAAGATAGTATTCGTAGGCACACAAAAACCTATTCCTTGTACTCCACCTCCAACCAGCTTCATGGTAACCATTCCTATAACTTTACCATCTTCATTTAACAATGGCCCTCCGCTATTCCCCGAATTAATTGCAACATCAGTTTGAATAAATACTTTCTCGCCAATTTTTCTTCGACCACTAATAATTCCCTTTGTCACTGATTGTCCTAAAGAAATATCAGCAGGAGTACCAATAGCAAATACATCTTCACCTGCTAAAGCAGAATCTGAATTTAATAAAGTTAGCGCTCGAAAATCTTTTCCGTTTACTTTCAACAATGCAACATCATAAACTTCATCGCCTCTAATTATTTCTGCCGTCAAAGTTATTGACTCATTTAACTGTACATCAACAGTTGTTTTCCCTTTTATTACGTGATAATTGGTAATTAAATAACCGTTTTCATCAATGAAAAATCCACTCCCATGTCCATCATTGTGTTTGATTGTTACCACCCCTTTCATAAGATATTGAATAAGGTCTTTATTCTTCGTAAAAGCGGGTATTTGTGTTGTAACAAGCTCAATCTTTTTAAATAAACTAATTGGATCTGTATTGTTCTTTGATTCATCCATTAATGATTTAAATAATGAATCGTTACTTGCAACATTTGTTAAACTTGCTTTTAACGCTTGGGCTATCAAACTTTTTAAACTTAAATCAGCACCTTTAAACGCTATTAAATCTTTAACTTCCAGTACTGTCCTATCTCCGCGTTTATTAAATAACCATGTCACATTCAAATCTATACTTGAAACATATTTGCGTTTAACATACTCCGATTTAATTTTCATAGAGTTGATGACAGGTTTTATCGTAATTGTATTTGCATGCACTAGTAAATTGCTTTCAACTTCATCATCATCACAATTAACTCCAACTATCCTGCTTTTATTAGAGGTTTCACATAATGTATTTTTATAAATAAATGAACTAATATTACTCTTTTTAAAGAAAATCGGCTTGTCACCATCAAAACCAATTGATTTACCTTCGTCTATTTTCCATTCAACATCTTCAAATATGACATTAAGCTTCTCGTCGGTTTTCGAATAAATACGTGGTAAAAAAACAGCTATGGAATTAATATCAGCCTCATAAATAGCCCCATTAACTTTATCATAAATATAAGGTATTCCTAAAAATAATGCATCTAAAAATACAAAGCCCAATTTTTCTTTTAACGTAATTTTTATTTCTTGC
Source organism: Bacteroidia bacterium (assembly GCA_025454975.1). Taxonomy (GTDB): domain Bacteria; phylum Bacteroidota; class Bacteroidia; order UKL13-3; family UKL13-3; genus UBA6183. Next base: position 27,030 of record JALONK010000001.1, on the reverse strand, counting down.
GTTTCATAATTTTCTTTCACAACTTTCAACTTCTGTTCTTCATTTGTTTTAACCGGGAGATAATAAAACGGAGTTGTACCCAATAATCTATTTTCACTATCATATACTTTTGCCTCAGGAACATTAGAAGTTATATAAACTTTTATATCATCTTTTTTACCCGCTAAAATAGTTGCACAGCTCGTTGATAATATAAAAAAAAGAATGTTTATACCGAAGAAAATACGCGGTATACCTTTAAAATTCTTATTATAAAACGATAAGCTTATTCTCATTTTACTGTGATTATTCCTAACCTGAAATTTCTAGTAAATGCTCCATAAACTAAAATTTCATTTTCATTTAACCATGCGCTTTGTTTTGGCGCAAAAATAGTCTTGGCTTTAGCATCCTTACTTGCACTTTTAAATATTTCTGACTCAAACTTGCCATCTTTTTTGCTCAATGTAGTTAATGCTATTACACCCTTTTTAAGCGATGGTGCATAAACTTGCTCACCTTTTTCATCCTCTTTAAGCTTAGGTGAAAAATTTTTAAAATGCGTATTATAAATGAAGTAAAAATTATTTTGGTCTTGAACAAATAAGTAAGAGGAGTAATAACCATTATCATTCATACTGATTTGCTTTTTGGGTACTTTTTGTAACCATAATATTTCTCCCTCTTTATCCATTCTTACTACCATTATATCCCAATAATAATATGTATAGGTTGTGCGGGTCGCTCCTGTCCTTGCATCGCGGGAAGTAGTAACTACAAGTTGATAACCTTCTGCCACCAATAGAATATCCCCATTTTCTTCGTATATTATTTGCCTTATATCATAATTAAACGCAATACCTTTATCTTTTTTCGCTGCCCTTTTAGTAGCAAATTTTAAGATGTCCTTTTTATCGAATGGAGTTGCTTTTGCCGATACACTTTTAAGTGTTTTCGGGTCAATTGATTCTCTAACAATTCCTTGTATACCACCTTTTTCATTGAAATAAAATCCGGTAAATTGTATTAATCCATTAACTAAATTATAGTTTAAATCCGAAACCTTGTGTACTCGTTTTAAGTTAATGTTGGCCTCTTCCAACTTTTTGGACTTTACATAATATGCAATTAATTTCTTCTGAGATAATTTCTTTACTTCACGAGAACCAATAATGTAAACATTATTTTCTTCATCAACTAAATACCCATCAATTACAAACTCCTTGTCTTTATATGGTAATTCTATTTTTTCCTCCCAAATCAAATTAAAGTCAAAATCATATAATAAAAATTTTGCATCTTCATTCCCTTTTTTGGTATAACCCTCCTCGTGGATGACTAATATCTTTTTCGATTCATTTAAAACTTTAATAATAAAAGTTCCTTTTGTTTTCCTGTCTTTATAACTTATTTCATCTATTTGCTTTTCTTCGCCAATCACTCCACTTTTACTAACAGGAAAAACAAATAGCTTTTTTAAATCTGCCTTCTTATCATCGTATGAACTAAAGATAAATAACTGTTCATTAATATAATATATTCCCTCTAATGATAAATCTTTATTATGTAATTTAGATGGTACGTCGAATCTGAACTCCTCCTCGTGTTGTTTATTAAGTCGAACTATATGAGTGGTATACGTAGCGAACAAAAAGCCACTTTGGGAATATTTAGTCATATAATACCCATTTTTGTCACTACCTATCACAGAACCAATGCGGTCATTCTTTTTAATCTTTTGTTCAGGTTGCCAGTTCAATTCAAACTTTTGTGAAAAAACAACCGAGCTAACCATAATAAATGCTAATGCAAGTAGAAATTTTAATTTATACATTTTACTTTTTTTATTGCAATAAAAGATAAATTTAGTGGAAGGCAAAATATTTCAATGTTTCGTTTAACCATCGTAAAATACTTAATAGTAATTTAACTTACCATAATAAACCGGTACCAAACAACTAAAATGATTTTATATCGTAGGAACTTAGCAGTAAAATTCACCTTATTTTAAGCTAAAATTTGCACATACGTAACCCGTTAACCATTTTAAAATCTGTTGTAATCATTGGTTAGCACTCAAATCAAGAAGGCCTTTTTTAAACCTTAAAAAATCGAGTAAGGATTAAATTATCAGCGATGGCTTATTTTAAAAGTAAAATTTAATATACGTGTTAAATCGAAAATTTAACTTTACAATTCGATGAATACCAAAATAAACAAATTAGAAGCCCTGACATGAAAAAACTGATTGGTATTAGTAAAAAAATTAATACCACTAAAACTAGCTTGGTTTAAATGTTACAGGCTTATTTTAAATTTATAACTCCAAATTTTAAACCTTTACCTTGTTTGGCCAACATCAAAAGTTTTTTTTCCGATTGACTATATCCGAATGTTGGAGCGATAAATGATTTCTCTTTCGTTTCACCTTTGAACAAGCCTTCTGTATTGGTTTCGCCTGACTTTAAATCAATAGTTGTGTATGCTGAAATAAGATTTTTATAATTATCTAAATTGGTTCCAAGATATGCTTTTATTCCATTCTTAGGGGTTAAGGCCAAATTCTTCACATTGGTATTATAAACCATATACAGATTCTTATTGTCTATTAAATATGCGTAGGATTCCAACCATGTATTTTTACCTTCCTGGGTACTTTGATAAAACGGGATAAATTGTAGCCATTCATAATTTAACTCACTATTTAAACGAACAAGAATAAATTCCATTATATCCATCCTCGGTTTGATTAGATGCTCTACCATTAACAACATTCCGCCATCGTTTAATAATTTAATTTCATTTATTACATAATCTTCACCAATAACTTTAATCATAGATGTATTGTCTATATTAACTAGCTTTCTTCTATCCTTATCAGGAAATTTTATGTGCTTACTAAAGATGGTATTTAAATTTCGACTGTTAATTTTCACCATAAAAACGCCTAATAAATGTTCATTTTCATCATAGCTAATACCGGTTAACAATAAGTTACCATCCAATGTTGTAAGTGTAATACTTTGAAATTTTTTTACATCACCTACATCAACAAATGTTTCTTCAACCTTATCTGTTTTATGATAATATCCAACAATGATTTTTTTTACAGTACCATCCTTATTAGGTATTTCACCTAACATGAATACATTATTCTCGTCATCAGCTATAAACCCTTCTATTAAAAAGTCCTTATCTTTATAATCTAACTCGATAAATTTTTTCCAAATCAAGTTAAAGTCCTTATCGTATAAGGTGTAATGAAAAGCTTCTTTTTGCCTTCTACTATCAGCCTCTATTCTTGTTATTAAAAGGTTATTGTTTATCTTACTTTCTATAATTCCGAATCCACCTCTATTTATCTTCCCTCTATAATCAATTTCATCAATCAACTTCGGAGTGCTAAATTCATTATCACTTCCAAGTATGGATACATAAAGTTGGTTTAAGTCTGACTTGTAATCTGCAAGCGTACAAAACACATGCATCTTACCATTTATCATCCTAACAGACTCAGTAACTAAGGATTTATTCTTAAATTTATTTGGAATTTCAACTACAAATTCCTGCACATGGCTTTTGTTATGTTTAACTAAGAATTGTTTAGCTGCTTTCAAAAATTGTGGGTAGGTTTCTTCCTTTATATAATAATATCCACTTTCATCTTCACCTACAAAAGACTTTAACTCATAAAGTTTTTCAGGAGTGATTTTCTCTCCAAAGTCTGCTTCTAAATTTTGAGCATGAAGTGCAACTCCAAAAAATGTAATAAATGATATGAATAATATTACTTGTTTCATTTTTACTATCCTTAATTTTGAATTTAATATCTGATTCATTTTACAAAATAATAGTTTTAGTTTTTTTATCTTTAGAATATACCCTATACTTAATAATGGATAGATAATCCCGACCATTAAATTGTTTAATAAACAATAAGCATGTTTACTTGCATATCTGCATTGGTTATAAAAAATACTTACAAACTATGTAACTATTTGTTGGCTTCAATAATACACAAATGGAAAGATAAAAGTAAATTAACTGAAGAATTAATCTATTGATTTTTTCAATAGGTGAAACCAAAACATTTAATGTTAACTGAAGAATAATATTTAATATAATTAATTGGTTAAGTTGAAACACGGCATTTCAATCAACTATATTGAACTGCTGTTGTTGCTGTAATGCGAAGTATTATTTTAAATGTTCAATCATATCCTTACTCATGCTTGAAAGATCATACTCCGGTTGCCAACCCCAATCAGCGCGTGCATGCGAGTCGTTAATACTTTGAGGCCAACTGTTAGCAATAGCTTGACGAAAATCCGGGGCGTAAGAAATTGTAAATTCAGGGATATGCTTTTTAATTTCATCCGCAATTTGTGCAGGCGTAAAACTCATACCGGCAACATTATAACTACTTCTTATTTTTACTTGTTCTGCCGGTGCTTCCATTAAACTTATTGTGGCCCTTAAAGCATCCGGCATATACATCATCGGCAATTCTGTTTCGGATGAAAGGAAGCATTCGTATTGCTTATGCTTTAATGCCTCATGGTAAATATGAACCGCATAATCGGTGGTTCCACCGCCTGGTGCCGACTTATAACCTATTAAACCCGGATACCTTATGCTTCTTACATCAACACCATACTTCTGATGGTAATATTCACAATACCTCTCACCTGCTTGTTTGCTAATTCCATAAATTGTGTTGGGCTCCATTACTGTATATTGCGGAGTATTTTGTTTAGGGGTGCTAGGACCAAACACTGCTATTGAACTTGGCCAATACACTTTTTTTAACACTCCTTCTTTAGCTGCATCAAGCACATTAAACAACCCTTCCATATTTAAATCCCAAGCAAACCTCGGATTTTTTTCGGCTGTGGCTGATAATAAAGCAGCTAGTAAATAAACTTGTGTAACCCCATGCTTTTTAAAAATATTGTTTAGATTTTCCTTATCCATTACATCTAAAACCTCAAACGGACCATCTTCTTGTTCAGGCCGTTTTACATCTGAAGCAATTACATGATTATTGCCATAAATAGTTCGTAACTCTGCGGTTAACTCAAGACCGATTTGCCCTTGAGATCCAATGATAAGAATTGTGTCTTTTGACATGGTGTATTTTTAAAGAGCGCAAAATAAGTGGTAAATTTCTATTTGCAAATTTTAGATAATCATACCTCATTACTTTAGTCTAATTCTAAAACCATCGCCCAAACTATTCCCCCTAAATTGAAGCATGCTGTCAGGTAAATTAGTACATGGTAATGGTGCATCCCAACATTGCATATCCCCAATAGGAACTTTTAAGATACCGTTGGAGACAGCATAATCTTTCAATTCGGGTTGTATGAATGGTTTAGGGTAAACCAAATATTGTTTATTACTAATATCTCGATAATGTATTCCTATCAGGCTAAGAGTGGCAATTATAATTGCTGTTAAGGCTAATGGCTTGATTAGTTTATGGACAAGTTTCTCAATTTTTTCCGGCATAACTAATGAAAATCCTGTTGCTATTGTAAATACCATGTATCCAAAAATGAAACGTGGTGTTGGACCATGAGTATACCAAAGATAATAAGCCAGTATACATACCGGGATTATAAAAAGCAGTCCCGATTGTTTTACCTGTGCCTTAAAGGATCTATTTACAACCATCAACAATACGATTGCCGATATAAAGAATATTGTAGCAGCAATCAATCCTAAACTAAAATAATCTAATGATTGTATCCAAAGCGGAAACCATTGTTTAAATGAATAATAACGAACCTCTTCAATTGGTAAAAAAGGTACTCGTGCATAGGCCAAATTTGCATATACTTCAAAGTCAACAATCTCGGGCCTCATTGCCCAATCAACTTGATGGAGACGTGTAAATTTTATAGGGAAAACAAGATAACCCGACAAAAGAATATTTTTTATCAACCAAGGAATAAAAAGTATGACTAACAAAAAGATCAACTTCACAACTAATATTAAACGTTGTGTTTTAAGTACTTGATACCAAGCAAAAATTACTATCAAACTAAGCAGCACCATTGGCAGGGCAGATAATTTGCATGTAACTAAAAATAATGAGAGCCAAATAATGATTAAGTTTTTAAATTGTGAAGTGCTGGATGTTTGTTGCTCATCTGCATACCAAGAAAATAGCAGAAGTATTCCCCAAGTAATAATTATATCATTGGTTACACCACCTGCATATTTACGAGTTAATGCAAACGATAAATAAATAATAATAATAAGATTTCTAAGCCAAAACTTTTGTGAAAGGTTGGGTAAAAAATACCACCCGGCAACCAACATCAATAGTCCGTTAAGTACATATATTGAACGTAAATCGAAGAAGTGTAATCCTGAAAATGCTTGTAATAAAAACCAACTGCTATTATTAGCTAATTGCCTTCTGATATTAGCTAAGCCGGGTACTGTTGAAAATTCTTCATACCAACGAATGGCCTGCAAATGGTAATCACCTATATCTCCTGTGGCAGTTTTTGCTGAAGTAGCAATGATCACTGCTATAATAACAATAATAGTATAACCGATGTGTACCTTTGTGAATATTTGATGTAATCCATGAATGGCTGTTAAACTTCGTTTCTTTTTATCCAACAATGGAATACTTAAACATATCAGCCAAATTATAACGTGTGCATAGGCATTTATTGGCATAAACAAATGCAATACTTGCAGGATAACTGCTACCAACGACATGCCTAATAAAATATAAAAGGTAGGGTGAAGCGCCTGCTCGTTACAATTAAATATCCTTGCAAATAAGTTGGATAATACTAAGCCTGCCAGATAAAACAGAACTAAGTTATATACTAGTAAAAGAAGGATAAAAAGCATGAAAATTATGCTTTCTTGTTACGGTTCTTTAAAAATGCTCCTAATAAAAGTGCGAAAGCACCACCATAAAGAAGAATACTCGATACAAGTGTTACGCGCTCTCCCAAGGCAACTGTTTGCGGCTCAAATTTAAATTCAATAGTGTGTTTACCTGCCGGCACTTTTAAACCTCTAAGCACATAATTACAACGAAGATGTTCTACCAACTTTCCGTCAATATATGCATTCCAACCTTTATCATAGAAAATTTCGCTAAATACGGCAAGCTGTTCTGAGTTAGCATTTGATTCATAAACCAATTTATTGGGCTGATAAGTATTGAGCTTTATAGTATTGCTGCTGTCGTTTTTAATTATTAAACCATTTACCTGTGCACCAAATTTTTTATCAATAAAGCAAGTTGTTTTAGAATCAATATTGGTAAGGCTATCCATTTCTGCATCTGCATTATCAACAAGTACATAATTATTTACAAACCATGCATTTCCGTTAAACGACGGATTTTGCTGTGGGTAAAGATTATTCATACTGTCACCAACAATAAAATACTTTACATTTAACATGTTAAATATTTCCATGTTATTTTTAGCAATCTGGAATTCTATTAATTCTTGATATCTCCTCATTTTGGCGCCATGATAACCTCCAATTGATTTATGATAATACGAGGTCATGGCATCTTGATCTAGTCGCTGAGTGGTATTATAAACTCTGTAATGAAGGTCTTTGTCTTGAAGGATAATTTCATCGGCAGGAGTTTTATCTACTAAAGTTTCTGCTTTTCTCTTTTTCTCATAATCTTTATCATTCACATAACGCTTATTTACTCCCCATAAATCAATCAGAATAAATAATGATAATAACATGGCCACATATTCAATCTTCAGTTTATCCTTAATATAAAACCATAACACTGATGCCGCAAGAAGTATAAAGAATAAACTGCGTAAGGCATCCATCTGACGCACTTTTGCTCTTGCACCTTGAATGATATCAAGTGGGTAATTATATTTCTTTAATTCTTCATCTACAGCGGCACTCACATCTGCAATACCCGGCATTAATACAAAAATTAAACAAAGTCCCCCGGTAATAGCTAATGCATAATATAATCCCTTCAAAACTTCTGCTTTCTTTAGCTTCCCACTTGATATATCGCGAAGTGCAAGAATGGCTAACAAAGGAAAAGTGGTTTGGGTTATTGCTAAAATAAAGGTTACCGATCTAAATTTATTGTATAGAGGAAAATTATAGAAAAATAGGTCGGTTAGCCACATGAAATTTTTACCCATTGATAAAAATATCGCAAGCGTTGAAATACCAAGTATCCACCATTTTTCATTTCCTTTCACAACAAATAATCCAAGAATAAACAGAAAACAGACTATGGCACCATAATAAATTGGGCCGGCTGTAAAAGGTTGTTCGCCAAAATATGATGGTAATCCTTGTGCTAATTCTTTTGATTGTTGAAGACCTTCCTGTTTGTAGTATTTAGCTAAAATTTCTTGTGTATGTGGGTCTCCGGCATTACCACCACCTAAAAAGTTGGGAATTAGAAGTGTAAATGGTTCAGAAACACCATTACTCCACTGCAGTGCGTAATCTTTATCTAAACCTGACGCTCCCTGATCTTCCTTTTTGGTACCACTGCTGGTTTTGGTTAATTCACTTGCACCTCTGATACTGTATTTGCCGTATTCTTCGGTTACTAATAAATTTGTTATGTTAGTAAATACAGCTAACATAGCGGCCACCAGTAAAAAAGCGCCTGACTTAATTAAATCCGGAAATTGCTTTTGTTTGATGGCTATCGCAGTTTCGGAAATCATCCAGACTAAAATGATAAATGCTAAATAATAAGTTATTTGTAAATGCCCGGCAGCTAACTGTAAACTTAATGCAATGCCTGTTAAAACTGCACCAATCCATTTCTTTTCACCTAGAGTGAGTTTAATTCCGGCAAGCACTAAGGGCATTAAAGCAATTGCATTCCCTTTTCCTGCATGACCTGCGTCAATATTAATAAAGTTGAACGTACTAAATGTAAAGGCCAACGCCCCGGCTATAGCCAACCATGGACTTACCCCAAATACAATCATGGCTATGTAAAAGCATATGTACAACAGAAAAATAGTTTCTAATGGATTACCTAAAAGTTTGTTGATGGATTGATATATTTTATCGGAGAAATTATAATAATAAGTTGCGCCAATTAAATAACCCGGCATGCCCGAGAACATGCTGTTTGTCCAGAAAGTTCTGTCGCCCGATTCCTTTTGATATTTATCAATTTCATTATATGCAGCTTTCCATTGGGTAACATCATGTTGTTTTAAAGCTTTACCACCTAATAGTGGAGCAAAATAAACCGACATAACCAGAAGAATTATAGCAACAGCAACCAGGTGCGGTAAGTACTTTTTGATGAAAACTGATTTCATGATTTAAAATTTGTCCGAATATAAAGGGAATTACTAATTTTTTAATACAAAGAACAGGATGCGCCATTGAGTTTTCTAATAATCAACGCTTTCACAACAAAAAAATGATGTTTGAGCGCTTTAATTATGAAAATTTTAGAGAATATTTAACCTGACTTTAATCAGATAAAAAATTGATGAAACACCCGTGAATACTGGTTATGTCATAAATAAGTAAAACGGCAAAGCTTATGGTGTATGGTTATGAGATGTGCTGTTTATTTGCATCATAATTTACAACATACATGAAACACTTATTACTACAATTATTTACTTTGTTAAGCATTTCATTGGTATACGCGCAGCCTCAAGCTAATGACAGCATTTCATTAGGGGCAGGTTATACTAATGATGTATTTTACAGTTACGAAAACGGAACTGTAGCTAATGTACCGGGCAACAATTGGCACATCGCATTTAGTGCCAGACCTGCGGCCCCTCCAATGGATGTAATGAGGTCTGCTGCAATTCTGGTAAATGAAGGCAGAGGCGTGGCTTTATATCGTTCGAACCAAACCCAATGGGCAAATTTTGATACAACCAATTATTTAAGTTGGCCGAATCCGCATAATAGTGATACCTCATGGGATGTAGGTGCGTTTAATGCAATTAGAGTTGCAAGCAATCCTTTCGATTTCGGATGGGGAACTTACAGTATGCAAACACACGATGTTCAAGGGAATGCTATTTTCCTTACACGTGTTATTGCTAGAAGCGGTCCTGTAACTGATACTTCATTTTACAAAATCAGGATAGAGAAGTTGGCTTACGACACTCAATGGGTATTTACATTTAGTAAACTTGATGGAACCGACAGCAATAGGGTTACTATTGGTAAAGGAAATTATACCGGAAAGTTATTTGCCTACTACAATTTAAAAACTAAAACTGTTATTGACCGCGAACCTTCAGCGCCATGGGATGTATTATTTACAAGATATGGAACATTTACCACTCAATTTGCAATTACGCTGTTTGGAGCAACAACCGGTGTTTTAAATAATCCAGCCATAAGAAGTGCAAAAGTATTTGGAAAACCTGAAGACAGTATCTCTATAAATGATGCAGTGTTTAATCCATTTATTAATACTATTGGAACTGATTGGAAAATAAATCCGGGACCCGGACAACCGAATTTTATTATGCATGATTCAACAGTTTATTTTGTAAGATTAGCTAATAATAAACAATATAGAATGGCATTCCGTTCATTTGAAGGCAATTCAACCGGTAAAATTACATTTTATAAAGCTGCGGAGTCGCCTTTTACATCGCTAAAAGAGTGGAGCGCAAAGCCCGCTGTTGTGAATGTTTATCCTAATCCTGCAAAAGATTTTATAAATGTACAAACAGGTATTGGTAACCATGTTGTGAATATATATGATTTAACAGGCAGGCTTCGTTTAACTGTTAGTGGAAGCGAGAACGTCACAATTGATATCAGTTCGCTACAAAATGGAATTTATTTTATACAAGTTGATGGTAATAAATCAGCAAGATTTATTGTAGAATAAGTATGAGACACACATTTCGTATAGATTTTATTAAGCAAAGTATCCTATTATTTGGGATACTTTGCTTGTCTATATGGAGTGTTAATGCCCAACAACTTCCGCTTGACTCATTAAAAACCGATACGCTTGCTGATGCAGTAATTACCGGAGAATATGGCGAAAATAGCCTACACAATAGTGTAAATAAAATTCGGATGATTGACAGCAAACGTATGATGGAGCTTGGTGCAATAAATGTTAAAGACGTTTTACAAAATGAACTAAATATCAGAATTACTCAAGATCCTTCTCTTGGTAGCGCACTACAAATTCAAGGAATTGGAGGGCAATCAATAAAAATATTAATAGATGGTGTTCCGGTAATTGGTAGGGAAGGTGGCAATATAGATTTGAATCAATTGAACCTCAATAATGTTGAGAGAATTGAAATTATTGAAGGACCTATGAGTGTTAATTATGGTACTGATGCGTTAGGAGGCATAATCAACATCATCACAAAAAAGCCGTTACACAATCAAGTGAGTTATCAAGGCTCGTTATTTTATCAATCGAATGGACAATATAATGCTGATGCCGGTGTTAATATTGGGGGTAAAAAACAAACATTTTCTATTAGAGCAGGCAGAAACTATTTTGATGGATTTGATGAACATGAATCAGTGAGGAGATTCAGAACCTGGAAACCTAATGAGCAATATATGGTTGACTGGCAGTATGCAAGAACTACATCTGTTGGACGATTTAGGTTTCAACAAATGTACTTTAGAGAAAAGGTTACAGACAGGGATAATGGAAATATTACTCCATTCGGTGCGTATGGTTTAGATAAATATTATAGAACACAGCGATTGACAAATGTGTTATACTTCGACAAAAAGCTAAACAAGAATAGAAACATAAATATTGTTGCCTCTTATAGTCATTATCAAAGAACAAAGAATACTTATCGCAAGGATTTAGTAACCCTTGAAGAAGAGATAGCAGAAGGACAAGAGCATCATGACACCAACGTATTTCATGCTTGGATGAGTAGAGGTACCTATTCAAAAAATTTAAAAGGAGCTAAATTTAATTATCAGGTTGGATATGAATTAAATTACGAATCAACTCATGGCAGTAAAATATTAAATGAAACACAATCTGTTGCGGATTATGCCGTATTCGGGAGCTTTGAATATAAACCTCACAACCGCATAACTTTAAGACCGGGGTTGCGATACAGCTATAATACCCGATTTGACGCACCGGTAATTCCATCGTTAAATATTAAACTTGATATCACTTCTTATTTAAAATTAAGGGCTTCATATAGTAGAGGTTTTAGGGCTCCATCCTTAAAGGAAATGTACTTGGCCTTTGTTGATCCAAGTCATAATGTTCACGGTAATCCCAATTTAAATGCTGAAAAAAGTGAAAATGTGCAAATATTTTTCTCCTATGAAGCCAGTAAAGACAAACATGTATTTAGGGTTGAACCTGGAGTTTATTATAACCACATCCAGAATTTAATTGACTTATCATTAAGTAATACATCCAATATGCATGCTACCTATATAAACGTAGGTGAATTTACCGGTAAAGGATTTATTATAAATACAGAATATAGAACACCTATATATTATATGCAATTTGGATACGTGATAAATGGTCGCCATAATGCATACTCTCCCGACGAATCCTATTTTTACAACAATGAATATAGGTTTAACACAGGTTTTACATGGCCTAAAAAACAAACAACCTTCTCATTTTTTTATAAGTTTAATGGTAAATTTCAAACCTACCAATTTAATTATATGAACAATAATGTTGAATTAGGATATATTAATTCATTTGCATTAATGGATGCAACAATTAGTCAACCCTTATTAAACAAAAGAATTCATATTACTATTGGGGCAAAAAATTTATTAGATATTAAAGATATTAGGGCAAGTATGAGTGGCGGTGTACATCAAACCAACTCAGGAAATGCGTTAATAGCTATGGGTAGAATTTATTTTGTTGCATTACGTTTTCAATTAACTCAAAAATTTTTTAATTAATACTTGAACACCTTTATTAAACATATCATTTTCTTAGGCCTGTTAGCTGCATTATTTACCTCATGTGAGAAGGAAGAAAAACCTATTACACTTCCACCTGCAGTTGGTAAAAAAGTTTCGGTTGATATGGGACATGACTATGCCATGCAGATATATGTGAACTTAAACGGTGATATATTAAGCACAATAAGAAATGATGCATGGGATATAGCATTTGATGCCTCACCACATGGATCGGCGGTGCTTATGAATGGTGGGAATAATGCATTAATAGCAACGGTTGGCTTGTCTCAATTTAAACCAATTCATGAACCGTCATCACTAACATGGCGTTGGGATTCGCCGGGAGGACAGCATGATTCAATTGTTTTAAATAATTGGCATAACCGATTTGGCTATACTTACGATAGCGTTTATTTGATTGACAGAGGAGTTCAGTACACAACCGAAGAACGTTATTATCAATTTAAGTTGACATACGTTGATATTTATCATTACATTATTGCCGTTGGTGATCTTTCAGGTGAGCCTTTATATGAATTTATTATTGAAAAAGACCATAGTAAAAAATTTGTTTATTTTTCTTTTCAAGATAAAGGTAATTACCTCAATTTCGAACCCAATAAAGCTGATTGGGATTTATGCTTTTTAAATTACCGCTGGATTTACCACGAGTTTAGTCCACCCCTATTGTATAATGTTGTAGGCACATATATAAACAGTGATTTATTAGAAGTAGCTGTTGATAGTAACGGAACATTTCCATTTAGTGCCATAACACCTGCACACTTTAACGAATTAAGTTTTAACAACAGAAGAGATGCTATTGGGTTTGATTGGAAGGTGCCTGTTTTCGGAGGAGCCACGGTATTGTACAGAACTCGAGATTATGTAAACTATTTTATTAGAAGAAAAAATTTTAATGAACCGGAGTTATATAAACTTCGTTTCATTGACTTTTACAATGAAAAGGGCGTTAAAGGTTCACCGACATTTGAAATAAAACGTTTACAATAAAACACTAAACATATTTTTTAATTATTTCAGCCAATCGTGAAGCTTGCACAACACCTGATTGTCGCCATAATATTTCGCTATTTTTAAATAACATTAATGTAGGTACTCCTTGAATGGAGAACTGTTGAGCAATAGCAGGATTTTTGTCAACATCTATCTTGATTATTCTAACCTGCTCACCTAATAATAATTTCACATCATTTAAAATCGGCTTCATCATTTTACACGGACCACACCACTCCGCAAAAAAATCTACCAATAATGGTGTATCTGTTGCAATAAGTTCGTTGAATTTCATGTGTTGTAACTCCATTTTTAAATACTACTTAACCTCTTCAAATGAAACTTCGGTATCTTTATCTACTCTGCCATCTTTATTGTTGATATTTGAATAACAAGCACCACTTGCACATCCAATTCCTAATACAGACATGGCAGCAAAATAAATTCCAAACAAAGAAACAGCAAACTGATGCGCCAAAACAGATTGAACTATAATGGTAATTCCCATTAATAAATATAATACCCGCATAATTGACCAGCCGGATTTAATTCTATCTAACATAGCTATATTTTATTATTTAAACCTACCCAACTTCCGCCATTGTAAACTTCATAACCATGTTGCTTAAGAATACTTTTTGCCGAAGCACTTCGCATTCCGCTTGCACAACAAGTAATCACGGGTTTATCCTTTTTTATCTTTGATAATTGGGTGCTTATTTGTTGCAACGGTATATTGATTGAATTTTTTATATGCCCGCCTGAAAACTCACCCGGTGATCGTACATCAATAATTTGTGCACCTCTCCCCATTAATTCTTTGTAATTAGTGGGATTGCCTAATCCTAATAATTTTTTTATCGTCTCTATCATAATTTTAATGTGTGATACTTATTTGATAATTAACTTCCAACCAACTCCCTCCGTTTACACAGTTTACTCCTTTGCTTTGTAAAAACATCGCTGCTTGTCCGCTTCTATTACCGCTGGCGCAACAAAGCATAATTGGCTGTGGCAACAATTTAATTTCATCCAATCGTTCTATCATCTCTTGTAAAGGGATATTTAAACTATTAGTAACATGTCCACCTGCAAACTCTTGAGGTGTTCTAACATCAATTATGGTATAATTTTTCATTTTAACTTTATTTCATCTTATTAAATACTTTAGGAATGATATCGGAAAGCAGTAGGCCTAAACCTGCGCCATATAAGGTACTAAACCATGGGTTGGAGGTAATGGCACAATTCCCTCCTTTACATCCGATAAAAAAATAATATGCATAACCTAATATTGCACCTACAATAACATAGATCAATCCTTTAAAATATATTATCATTATAACATAGTTGTTGGACAAACGTAAGCAGTAATATCAATATCGGCTAATTGCTTTATTTCATTAAATCCACCACTAACATTGATAAGTTGATGGTATCCTCTAGCTTTTAATATAGAAATAAAAATCATCGAACGGTAACCACCGGCGCAATGCACATAATAAGTTTTATCTTTCTTAATCATTTGCATACTTTCATTGATATAATCTAACGGCGCATTAATGGCTTCCACCAAATGTTGTGAATCAAACTCACTTTGTTTTCTTACATCTAAAATATGTACATCCTGTTTATTACGTATTTCTACTTTAAGTTGATATGGTGTAATATTTTCAATATAATCTAATGGCTTCTGTGCATCAACCCATGCTTGTATGCCACCATTTAAATATCCCAAAGTATTATCATAGCCCACGCGCGCAAGTCGTGTTACAACTTCAGTTTCTCTACCTTCATCCGCAACAATTAAAAGTGGCTGTTTGATATCACTTATTAAGGTGCCAACCCACACTGCAAAACTACCGTCAATACCAATATTAATTGAATTAGGAATAAACCCCCTTGAAAAGTTAGTAGCATTTCGTGTATCAATGATAATAGCCCCAGTTTCAGATGCTGCTGCTTCAAAAGCCTCAACCGACAAAGGTGTTGTACCTGATTTTAGTATATTATCAATTGAATTATACCCATTAATATTCAGTAATACATTTTTAGGAAAATATGACGGAGGTGGAGTAAGTCCGTTTAATAATTGATCAACAAACTCTTGTTCTGTTAACCTTGGATTTAATGCATAATTCATTTTTTTCTGATTACCCAAGGTGTCGAATGTTTCATTACTTAAATTTTTACCACAAGCACTTCCGGCACCATGCGCAGGGTAAACAATTAAGTCATCGGCTAACGGTAAAATTTTGTGATGTATTGAGTGATATAACAACCGTGCAAGCTTATCTTGTGTTAAATCTGAAACTACATGCTGAGCCAAATCAGGGCGACCCACATCACCAATAAATACGGTGTCGCCTGTAAATAATGCGGTTTCTTTTCCTTGCTCATCAATTAACAATAAACATGAACTTTCCAAAGTGTGTCCGGGTGTATGAATAAGTTTAATCTTAACTGCCCCTAAATCGAATATTTCATTATCCTTAGCCACATAAGCATCAAAACCTGTTTGCATTTGTGTTGGTCCATACACAATTGTAGCTCCGGTTTTGCCGGCTAAATCTATATGACCTGAAACAAAGTCGGCATGAAAATGTGTTTCAAAAACATATTTAATTTTTGCTTGATTGCTTTCGGCTTTGTTAATATAAGGTTGTACCTCTCTTAATGGATCAATTATAGCTGCTTCACCATTACTTTCTATGTAATAAGCTCCATGTGCTAAACAACCGGTATAAATTTGTTCAATCTTCATATCATTTCTATTTAAGATTCGAGCACAAAAGTAGCTTTACGATAACATACGCAACGTGACAAATGTTACACAACCCATATTTAAGTGAAATAATCAATGAAACTAATTTTCTTTCTTACCCTTAAAAGTATTGATTCCTAATGAAAGATACAGAGGGCAAAAACTTATCAAACTAGTAAGCACTAAAATAACTGCGCCAACTATTAACATGGCACCTAAAGTTCCTTCAATAAAATTATAGGTGTATAAATAAACTATCAAAGCAGCAATCGCAATACGGATGGCTCTATCCATTAACCCAATATTTTTTTTCATATCATTAATATTTATTAATCGAAGTTACATAGATCAGGTAACTATAGTATTGAGGAATAGCAGTATTTAAACTGACAAAAACTTATTTCCGCTTAATGGTATTCAACTTAAATGGTGCATATAATGGGCAAAATCCAATAAACGATGTACCCACGAATATTAAACTTATTGCCATAAGTATTATACCTAATGTACCGGTGATGATATCCGCAAAAAATAAGCTTATAAATAAAAGTGCCAACATAAATCTAATGAGGCGATCGGTTGTACCCATGTTCTTTTTCATAATTGTATCTATTTAAAAATTTCAATACAAAGATGAACCAACAAGTGAATAGCATTTAGTAACTAAAGTTACAATTCATTCATCAACTTAATTTGATTACGGTACAATAACACTTTTTTGTCGTTTTCTAACTTTTTAAGCATTCGAGAAATCACAACACGTGATGTTGCTAATTCATTAGCTATTTGTTCGTGCGAGAGATTAATTAAACGACTTCCGGTAACTTTCGACTTTTCCTTTAAATAGCTGATTAATCGTTCATCTAATTTTTGAAAGGCAATTTGATCAACTGTTTTTAGTAATTCGTTAAACTTGTCATTTATGGTTTTTAATACAAAACTTTTCCAAGTATGGTATTTACCCATCCAAATATTCATATAGGCAGCAGGAATTACAACCAATGAACAATCATCTTCAGCCATTGCATTTACCTTGCTGCTATCATGTTGTAAACTGGATGTAAATGTCATTGCGCAGCCTTCGCTTGACGTCAGGTAATACAATAATAACTCGTGTCCGTCTTCATCAATTCTCGTAACCTTAATACTACCTTTCACCACAATTGGAATGAGTCGAATTTCGTCACCATTTTTAAATAGAGTAGTTCCTGAGGTAACAGAAATAAGCTCCCCGGCCTTTTGAATTTCTGTCATTAGTTCCTTTTCGAATAAAACATTAAATATAGAAGGAACCTCGGTTAACATTAGTCTAGAATTTTCAGTTTTAATTCGTTAATACGGTTATTAGCTACCGAAATTATTGTAAACTCAAATGATTGTATAACGATTATTTCACCTTTTATTGGAATATTTTCGTGTTCTGCAAAAATATAACCACCAAGCGTATTATATTCTCCTTCCGGAATAGAAAGATTGTATTTGTCATTTAAATAATCTATTTCAAGACGAGCATTAAAAATATACTCCTTATCACTTATTTGCACTTCAGCCAGTTGTTCAACATCGTGTTCATCTTCAATTTCACCAAAAATTTCTTCCATGATATCCTCAATGGTAACAATTCCTGCGGTTACTCCAAGCTCATCAACCACTAAGGCGATACTTTTACGGGTTCGGGTAAATGTATCTAACAAATCATTTGCCGACATAGCTTCCGGGGCAATTTCTATCGGTAACAATACTTCTCGTATACTATAAGGATTTTTGAACATATCCTTTTGATGCACATACCCGATGATATGGTCAACAGCTCCTTGATGAATTAGAATTTTTGACAAACCCGTTTCTATAAACTTTTGATAAAGTTCATCTGTTGTTCCTTCTATATCTAAACTTATTAATTCTGTACGTGGAGTCATACAGTCTCTTAACTTCACATTGCTGAAGTCAAGTGCATTCTTAAATATTTCTGTATCTACATCTGCATCTTCATCCAGGTCTTCAACACTATCTGTTATATACTGATCTAAATCTACCTTACTAAATACAGGGGTTGTTTCATTTAGTTGAACCTTGAAAATTCCATTTAGAATTTGTTTTGACAACCATGTAATAAAGTGAACTAATGGCCAAAATAAATAATAGCTAACTAAAAACGGGAAAGCCAAAACTCTTAAAATAACATCCGGATTAATTCGAAATAAAACCTTAGGTAAAAACTCACCTGTAACCAATACAACTATTGTTGAAAGTAGTGTTTGCGTGAATAATAAAAGTCCGGTACTTTGTTGGGTTGCCGGTATATAGGTGCTAATGTATGGATTTAAAAATGCGCCCATATAAACACCATAAATAACCAATCCGATATTATTACCAACCAAGGTAGTACTAATGAAACGAGAAGGATTATTTACAAATGGAGACAGCATTTTTGCCGCATAACTTCCTTGTTTACTCTTTAGTTCAATTAATAATTTGTTAGCTGAAATAAAAGCAATCTCAATTCCGGAAAAAAACGCGGACATTAAAATGCTCAATATAATAATGAGGGTTGTATCCATAAAAGGTACACAAACATACTAAATTGCTTACTTCTTTTTTATTTTAAGGTAGTAAATCGCTCCGAAAACCAATCCCAACAACAGAAAAGAATATGCCTTACCCTGAAAAAAACCTTCAAAAACTGTTAAATATAAAGCAACTAATCCTGATGTAATAGCTAATAACAGCCAGTTTCTGATGATAAAGTGTTGCATGGTTTATTTCAAATTAACTATGCCGCTAATTTTATAAATTTTAGGTGATGTAAAAGAAACGTCCGACTCAAATCCATAGCCTTTTATAATTTCTGTTTGCGTTGTAATTACCACAAATTTATCAGAATACACCCTTTGAGCCAGTTCATCCCAATATAATTCTTCTGTTCGCAAAGTATCGCCTTTAACATTTAAAACAACCACATCGTTTCTTGCCATCATTTTACGGTCACGGTCATATCTAATAGCGTATTTCGAGGTTAAAAAACTTTCGACAGAGCCATCTATTTTCAAAAATTTAACAGTAATTCCCTTCTTCATTTCTGTATAGAATTTCTCATTACCGGAAAATCTTTCTAACAATGGAGCTTTAATAATTGCCTTGGTTCTACCGCTATCAGTGTAATTAATCATTACATCACTGCCGGTTTCAAGAGGTAAATTTGAATCAGTAGATACAAGTTTAACCTGCTCAACATCATTAGAGCAAGAAGGGATTAATACAAGCAAAAACCCCATTAAAAACAGTGTTATATTTAATCGTATCTGTAACGTAAAAACCATCTATCAACAATTAAGACCCCAACTGTAACTCTAAAAAACTCTTCTTGAACCAGTCTGTCGTTGGTGGTTCCTCTGAGTAAGTATTCACCTGTGATGTTTAGTCGTGAGCGACTTCTAGCCAATGGAATACCTAAACCCGCAGAAATAATCATAGAACTGATATTCCTATTATTTAATCGTGCCAAACCATTATCAAACTTAAATCCGGCTCGATATTCAATCCTGTTTAATATATTTTTTTCGGCGTCAAATTTAGGAATTACACTAAATCCAAGTCCCAAACTCAAGATATTCTTCAATGAATCAGTTGTCCCAAAACTTCTATAATCGCTCCAATTGGCATAACCAACATCGGCAGCTACAATCCATTTATCAATCTCTTGAAATGACGCTCCAAATTGTAAACGATGAGGCATTAAATAATAGCCACGGATGTCATTATCTAATTTAATGGTGTCTCGACCGGAATTTAAAGTATTGGTTACACCTACCCCTAATGAGCGAACAACCTTGTTTTGGTATACATTAATTTGTGAGGAAGGATTATAAGTTAATCCAAAAGTATATGCATAACGCTTTTCTTGTGAGGTACCTAAATTAATAGAAAAGGTATCGTGGTATTGAACACCTAAATCAAAATCAAAATCACCGGCATATTGATCAATAGTAGTGTATTGATTGAACATATTAAACTGTCTAGGAATAACCAATAATAAAGATTGGTTAATTTGTCCGAATATATATGAGGCATTAACACCGGCGTGCCATCTTTTCGATAGTTTAATCCCCGCCCCAACATAAGCTTTGCTTAAGCCTCCTTTACCTGATATTTCTTCGGTGCCTGTGAATGTAGTTGTTTGAACATTTCTAGAAACATTATATCCAACACTGCTATAAGGCATTAAACCAAAACTCATGCCTAAACCTCTTTTAACTGATACGGGTAATGCAAGTGAAAAATAAGCCAACGAACCTCGGTTAGTAGAAATTGAAGCTTCACTTGATGAAACAGTACCATTAGAAAATGTTGCTCCTAAATCCCAGGTAGTTAAACGAATAGCGCTGTATGAAGCAGGATTTTGATTGTTTAGTATAAATGCACTTCTAAACCCTTGATTGGTTTGTCCCATAGCACTCATCCAGGCACTCCCACTAAATTGAATATCACCAATTCCGAACGAAGAATAAGGTGATGTTGTTAAATTTTGTGCATGGCTGTAATTAAACAGTACACTTAATAAAACAAAAAAAATAAAGCCCTTAGGCATTTGTAACATTATAAATTAAGATTTTATTTATTCCCTCTAACACTAACGAGGGAGATGCAAATATGTTACTTTTTATGTGTTCTGCCAATAATAATGCATCACCTCCCGAAATAAAAACTTCAACATCGCCATATTTTTCCTTATAACGGCTAATTCTTCCTTCAATTTCATCAATTAAACCCCAACATGCTCCGCTTAACAAGGCTGCTGTGGTTGATGCTCCTTCAATATGTTGGGGCCAATTTAGTTCAACTAACGGCAGCTTTTGAGTAAACTCATGCATTGACTTAAGCCGCATGTGTAAGCCCGGACTTATTGCACCACCTTGATAGCCGTTTAATGGATGTAAAAAATCATATGTTATACATGTTCCTGCATTTATAACAAATACAGGCTTTTTCCCTGAATAAGAAAATGCTCCTGCCACAGCACATAAACGATCCGGACCTAAAGTTTGCGGTGTTTCGTATCGAATGGAAAACGGAAAGGTTACTCCAGCATTTATATTAAATATTTTTTTTTCTTTAGCTTGAAAAAAGTCGGTTAATATTTCCAACTTATTTGAAACATCGCATACACCGATATATTCTATTGCAGGGTATTGCACCAATAGTGTTTCAAAATCATTTAAGTTATTGATGATAAACTGCTCTACTAATATATTTTCTTGGAAGATTGCCGCTTTTAGCCTGGTATTTCCTGAATCAATACAAAGATTTACCATAGCCATTCTACCTGTTTTACTTGATACGCTTGTATTACCCCATCCTGTTCTAGTAATAATCTTCCAAATTCATCTACTCCTTTAACTATTGCCATAAATATTTTTCCTGATGAGGAGAATTTTAAATTTTGGTTTAATCCTGACAATTGTTTGTGATAATAAGACGAAATAGATTCGAACTGTTTTAAACTAAGGGCTGAATACCACTTTTGAAGATTATTGAGTAATACTTCTAATACTTGCTTAACTTCCATAGAGGTATTGGTATGAAGTTTTAAAGAGGTAGCCTTCTCTGATAAAAACTGACATTGATTTACATTTAAACCTATACCTACAATACATGATTGAATTTGATTAGACTGAATGCTATTCTCAAGTAAAATACCTGAAACTTTTTGTTTATCAATGTAAATATCGTTGGGCCACTTAATTTCGGCATTGCCAACAAAACTACTTACTGTTTCGTGTAATGCTACACATACAGCCATGTTTAAATAAACTTGTTGCTGAATATCAAGAAAACGAGGAGTTAATAAAATAGAACAAAGTAAATTATTAAATGGCTCGCTTTCCCATTGGGTATCAGCTTGTCCCTTACCATGTCGTTGATAACCGGCCAAAATAACCGTTCCTTCCGGAACATTATGATTGCTTAACCATTCCCTTAATAAGGTATTGCTGGAAGAAACCTCATCTACCTCAATAATTTTAAAACGCAAAGTTTGATGTAATGATTGAATATCCATGAAAAGATTACCTTTGCTTCAAAGTTAATAACTGAAATGGCAAAAACACCATCAAAAAAAACAGCTCCTAAAAAAAATGCAGTAAAGAAATCTGTTGTCAAAAGTGCATCGAAAAAAACTTCGGTAAAAAAAGTAACTAAAGTAAGCACTAGTAAGAAGAAAACAGATGAGGAGGCCATAGCAAAAGAGATAAAGGCTTTAAGCAAAGAAAAAAAAGCGACGAAAAAAACAGTCAATAAACCCAAAGGTACAAGGCCTGAAAGGAGTTCGAAATTAACTACTGCTGACCAAGCTTTAATTTTAGCACATTGTGTTGCTCAAGGCATGTACGAGAAAAAAGCTGAGAACATCAGAATATTGGATATGAGAAATGTGAGAGGTGCTAGTGCTGATTTTTTTGTAATCAGTAATGCTGAAAGTGACAAACAGGTTGAGGCCATAGCCGGTGGTGCAGAAGAAGAAACTATAAAAATACTAAACGAAAAACCTTGGCATACCGAAGGGCTTGAGAACTTAGAATGGGTTTTATTAGATTATATTGATGTTGTAGCCCATGTTTTCCAAACTGAAAAAAGAGAGTTTTATGCTTTGGAAGAGTTGTGGGGCGACGCTGTTGAGGTTAAATTTATAGGAAAATAGTTTATTGTATTTGTGCCTTACGCATGGCAGAGGCTTGAGCGGTAATTTCTTTAATGTATGACAACCCTCTTATAATTTTTCCGAAATTATAGTCTTGAACATACATCATACTTTTATCGTTGTTTTTAAAACCAAAGTATTTTTCTGTATCTAAAGGTAAGGGATTACCCGACTCATCATATCTTTGTTTGGTGCGTTTATCTATTTGTTTACTAAACAATCGTAAACTCACCTCCTCACTTGATTTCAGTTTTACTTTTACAGTACAAAAAGGTATGCTTGATGAAATACTATCTTGCTGAATTGCGGTGTAATTATCGTCATAACCTTCGGCGTATAGTTGTAAAAAAGAACCTAAATAATACTTAAGATAATTAGAATCAATCGCAATAACTTCACCCGCTCCATTCAACAATTTAGGTAATTCACTTTGATTATCCACTGTAAAGTTTTCTTTCGGTTGCGAGGGAAATGATACCTGCACATAATTAATATCTGATGCTTGATAATCAAATATAAGTTTGCTTTTCCACTTTATTGGTTCAACCAAAAAACGTGGAGTTAAATACCCAACAAATCCCGGAATATGCGCAACATATGGCTTAGCATCTTCCAGCATTAAATAAGTACCTGTTTGGTCAGAAGTCATTTGTCCGACATAAATTACCTTAATGAGTTTCTCACCTGCATAAACTTCAGTTTTAACAGCAGCCGCTGTCATTTCTTTAATTACATTATTATATTCGTTATCACCAACCGGATTTCTCATTTGCACATCGTGAAGTGTTTCCAACAACAGTTGTATTTTAGGTAAATCTGCAGGTGTACTTCCATTTACCAGCCAATGATTTTGATCCTTCTTTTCCAATAAAACTGTGCCCCCCCTGGCACTTGCCATAAATATTTTGGTAATGGAAGCAGTATCTGTAATGGCAAAATCGTAATCATTTTCTG
The DNA here is from genome assembly GCA_025454975.1 of Bacteroidia bacterium. Lineage (GTDB taxonomy): Bacteria > Bacteroidota > Bacteroidia > UKL13-3 > UKL13-3 > UBA6183. Next base: position 2,698 of record JALONK010000001.1, on the reverse strand, counting down.
CAAATGATTTCCAAGGTTTATTAACCACAAGAAAATAAGTTGCAACCGAAATAAGTAGAATTGATATTAATATTTTCGTTATTTTATTCATGATATTTTTGTGTAGCGATAAGTTCTAATTCTGTGGTTGATTACACCAAACAAGACAAGCATTATAATAGGCAATAACAAGTTGATTAGTTGCCAAAACAAGCGATCCGATTTCAACTTCCCTTTATCTAACAAACGAAGTTTAATCTCTTTTGCTCTCACCTCAATAATTCCGCTGTCGTCGCATAAATAATCCATACAATTTAAGATAAACCGTTTGTTACCGAATTGCTGATTAGTGTACCTATCGTAACCTAAAGGAAAAATTTCTCCGGTTGATTTCTTTCTTTGATTCTTAATTACATCGCCATCACCAATTACTATCATTTTATTAGATACTATTTCAGGCTTAAAGGGTAGCGCATCAGTTTGCGCACCGGGACGATATTGAAATAGGGATACAAATTTACCTTCAAGCAACACCGCTAAAGGAATATCTCCTGAATTGAACAAAGCCGGTTCGGGTGCAATACGAGCTAAGTTTAAATCAACCCTTACAGGAGCCGAAACGGTTCTTGAATAAGGCGATGACTTTAACAGGATTGTTTTCTTCACATCTTTATTTGATGTTGTATCCATTGCACTGGCAAACTGAAAAAATATTGGTTCAACACCTTTAACAGTAATGTGCGGGTTTATATTTGATGGGGCTGCAACAGGAAAAAACATCCAAGGAACTAACTTTTGTTGAGGAGTACCATTTCTTAATGTACTTAAAATAGGGATAGCATTACATTGTAAATCTTGAATCAGGTTTTGATTAATTCTTACCCCCCACTTAAATAGCATATCTTCAAGGTTTAATTCATAGCCTGCCGACATAAACATGCCGGTTTTACCAATACTATCCATATCTGCAATTTGGGTATCAATCAACCATAAAATCTTACCTCCATGCATCACAAACTGGTCTAATAAAAACTTTTCATACTCAACAAATGGTTTTGTGGGACGCGCAATAATTAAGGCATCATTTTCCATTAAACTTTGAGGCGTTTGAATACCTAATCCAATTCGTGATACATTGTAATATGTTTTAAGTTCTTGAGAAATATCTGCAACATCCCAGCGTTCTAGTTCACCATGGTCGTCAATAAATGCTATTCGTTTAGCTTTCTTTTCAACTGCTTTGCGAATGGTATTGGCTATTTCATACTCAAGTAATTCAATAGATTCATTAATAACTTCCTCCGGTGCTTGGCCGAATTGAGGCCTTAAGAAATTTACTGCAAATTCACGTCCTTTATAGTAAAACAAGGCTCCCGGAACAATCAACTTTTGAGAAGATTCGTCATCTCTTTTAATCTGAACATTTGTTGGTTGCAATCCCTTTTCGCCTAATTCCCGGATTATATCATTTGCCTTCTTTAAATCTGCACCATCAAAAGGGTCAATATATTCATATTGAATATTACCACCTGCATAAGCGGCAAATTCATCCAACATTTCTTTTGAAGATTGTTTAAGCCTTTTAAATCCTGCGGGAAAATCGCCCTCTAAATAAACTTTAACATACATCACTTCATCAATTTTTGATGCAAGATTTTTACTGCTTGATGCTAAAGAATACCTTTTTTCGGTTGTTAAATCTATCCTAAAAAAGTAGGCTCCTGCTATTAAATTCAGGAATATTAATAAGGCTAATAAAACACCTAACTCTACGATAGACTGAAGCTTTGCGCTCTTGTTTTTTATCTTCCCTTGCTTTACCATTTGCGTGCTCCAAAAACAGTTTTTGTTGCCCATAAGAAGGCAATAATTACACTAAAAAAATAAACTAAATCACGGCTGTCTATAACACCTCTGCTCATTGAGTCGTAATGCGCCTTAATGCCAAATGCAGCTATGATACTATCATAAGTGCCTAATAAGTTGAAATTAGCAAGCATATCGAAAATAGCATAAAATACATAGCATAAAAACATGCTTACGATAAAAGAAACAATTTGATTATCTGTTATCACTGAAGAAAAAATTCCAATAGCAACGAAACTGCTTGCCAGAAAAAATAATCCTATATATGACCCCCAAGTTGCACCACTATCTATGTTTCCAACAGGCGCGCCTAATTGGTATACCGTGTAATAATACAAAAGGGTTGGAATTAGTGAAAACAACACTAAGGTAACGCCGGCCAAAAATTTACCTCCGATAATAGACCAATCACTAATTGGCTTAGTTGTTAAAATTTCGATAGTTCCGGTCTTTTTTTCTTCACTGAAACTTCGCATGGTTATGGCTGAGATTAAAAAAATAAAAACCCATGGGGCCATACCGAATAAGGTATCTAAATTTGCATAACCCATGTCAAATAAATTATACTCAGGCAATACCCACATGAATAATCCTATAGCAGCTAAAAACACAGCAATAACAACATAGGCAATAAGTGAACTTAAAAACGATCTTATTTCTTTTTTAAAAATTACCAACATAAACTCCCCTATTTTATCTTTCCCGTTAACATTTGAAAAACTTGTTCGAGCGATTCTTCTTCAACCGACATTGATAATAAAATCCAGCCCTCGGATGACGCAAGTGTTGAAATTTGCTCCCTCACATCTGAATTACAAAAGATAAAATACTTCTTACCTTTTTGTTTTATTTG
>JALONK010000039.1 GCA_025454975.1 Bacteroidia bacterium | reverse complement strand
ACATCTTTTGAAAGTAACACTATCAGAGCGATTAGTTCCATCAGCTAAAATTTGAACTGCCGTACCTAAGCTTAAACCATTGGCTTCAAATCTTATATTATTAAAAGTGATGTTATCAGCGCCGTATAGCTGTAGAGTGTATCGAGCTGCGTTATTTGAAGAGCTGAATACAAGTCGCGTTGTAGCCGAATCTGCACCATTAAAAATAATTCTATTTCCGTTATTTAAACCTGATATACCGGTAATATTTACTTGCTCATTGTAAGTGCCCGCTGCCACATTAACAATAACATTACCTATAATTCCACAAGTACGTAATACATTCACTAGAGCATTAAAAGTATGATAATTTGTTGCTGATGCGGCAACCGACGGATTGATGGTAATGGTTCCTGAAACAGGAGTACAATAAGTAGTTGTTATGGTATCATTAATACGAAAATCGTCGGTAGTATTGTTTGGTGATGACGTCCATGCTTTAAATTCATAAAATCCGGTATTTACAAAATTAAACGAACCAATAGATGTACTAACTGAGTCGCCACTATTTAACGAACCTGCCCAATTAGTAGTACCTTGAGAGATACCATCAACTGTCCAATCAATTGCCGTTGAAGTAAGTGCATTATTTCCAAAGTTTCTGAGCATTACCTCAACATTATTACTACCTAAAGAGATTGGCGATAGCGGTGAAGTGAACCGGGTTAGTCCTGCATCATTTCCACTTGGTGTAAATTCATACGCACCGGGATCAGGAGTTGCTGTTCTGTTTACGCCTGTTACATCTGTAGGAACTGTTGTTAATAAATTAGCTCCAACATTATTTAATGTATCATTATTTGGTAATAACAAATTAGGATTAAACTGATTTCTAAAATTCGGATTTGCATAAACTGCATTTTGATCGTATGCAGAAGCATTTGCTGTACGCCATAAAGCTAAAGTTGGAAAGTCGAGTGTTGTAAATCTTCCTACAATAGCATTTGTACCGCCACCAACAAAATATGCATTATTATTTACTACAAATGTTGTTGGACTGGTAGTAACACTTGCACCTACCAACACGCCTATCTTAAATCCGGTACCCCCTCTAACTACCGATACGATATTATTTCTTACAGATAAATTATGGGTAGTATTAAATGTTGAAATATTAATACCTGTTATAATACTGGTTGCTGAAGCACTTGGATTATTAAAAAAGACAGTGTTATGTTGAACAAGTACTGATGTAGTAAATGATAATGAAATACCATTAGTAGTACCTATACCTGCAAAACCATAAATTAAATTATTGCGTACAACCCCCGGGGCTGTAGTTTGAGAATAAGCTGAGTTTAGCGAAATTCCGGTACATGTTAAGGTTGTAGTTAAGTTATTGATAAATGCATTATAAATTCTATTATTATCTATCGTGTCGCCTAACCAACCATTGGACACATTTATACCTGTAAATGTTGTAAATGCAGTTCTGAATCCCGATTGATAAATTAAATTATTGCGGATAATATTCCTACTACTAAACTGACTTACAAAACCTGTAGCATATACATCAACCAATTCATTATTTATGAACCTATTATTACTAGGAATAGTTGTATATTCAGAACTGCCACCCATGTGTGAAATAGAAATGAACAATCCTCCCGAAGGATTTCCAATTATCCTATTGTTTTGGATAAGATTGAATATACCATTATGAGCTCCGGAAGTTGCACTTGGATTTGAAAGAGAAGCTGTGAATGCTATACCTGCGTTTAATGAGTTAGTATTAACATTTGAAAAATCAATAGTTACATTATCAACAATATTACTATCCGCTCTTCCTGTAAACAATAAACCAATTGAATTACTTGGGTTGAGTGTTCTAACAGTAAAATTATTTAAGCGAGCATAATCAGTGCCATTTAACAAAATTACATAAGTTTCACTTGTGGTTGGATTGGCTTGTACAACTACGCCATTACCATTAAATGTAACCGTATTGGTAATACTTGCACCTAATACACGGCGAAAAGCAACCTGACCTACGTATGGACCACTACCTTGAGCTGCATTTAACACTACAGGGCCGGAGATTCCACCAATTGAAATTAATTCTGCAAAAGTTTGTAACGAAGTAAAGTTGGTAGCAGAAGCAGGCAATCCATTATTTAAGGTATAAGTACCACCCGGCAATGTACTTGCAGTAGTACCTGAAGCTGAATTATTAGAAGCAATAGGATCGGTTCCACCATTTGGTTGACTAACAGTTGCAGTTATATTAAAAAGTGTTCCTGAAACTGTAGTAATTGAGCCCAATAAAATTGGAGCAGAAATACTACCGCCGGCTAAACTTCCTGTGAAATTTACAGGTGTTTGCGGCACACCGTTTACTGTCCAATTAATAATAGCGGATGTAATTGCTGTTGTACCTCCATTTCTTAAACGTACTGAAATATTTTGCGCGCCCGCAACATAAGGAGCAACGGGTAATACAATATCATTCATGGCCACGTCAAGTAATTGAGGTGTAGCTTCAAAAGCGCCTACATCTAATGGTAATGTTCTGGTTGTTCCATTGATATCTACAGTTAAGCCCGGAATGGCATCACCATTTCCATCATACCATGCGTCTTGTGGTGAGAAATTACCTGTGCTTGAATTCACAAAAAGCGGATTAAAATCAACGCTGGTTTGATCTACTGTTGCAAGAAATGTGCGGTAAGCATTGTATGTTGGATAGTTAATTCCCAAATAACTCGCCATATTATAATTTTGAGCATTTGAAAAATATCCATTTTTGCCAATTGTAGAACCTATTGCCCAATTACCGGAAGTGTTAATAGCCCATTTTGGTCCTGTGCCTCCCCTTGTGATACTGATGATATTATTTCTGAGGTCGAGAATAGAAGCTGCAGAAGTTGTAACATTTGATGAAATACCACTGGTTTGAGCAGTTGCTGAAGTCGAAGAAGCATTATCAAGCACTATAGTATTGTTATAAATTCTGAGATTAGAAGAACTTAAAAGATTAATACCAAACTGATTTCCATCTCCATTATTAATACGAATAAAGTTATTAAGTATGGTGGTTGGCTCGGTAGCAGTAGCGCTATAATTAATCAAATAAATAGCGGTTACTTGATTGGTATTGGTAGGCATGCCACTGAATAAATCAGTAATTCTATTATATGATATGGAGTCGAACCTTGTGCTGTTTTGCCCAAAAATACCAAATGTTGTAGTGCTGGAAGTTTTTAACGGACGACGGATGGTGTTACCCCGCACAATAGTTCTATTTGTTGACGACAATTGAATACCTGCGTAAAAGAAATCTTCTATGGTATTATTAATAATTCGGTTATTGGTGATGTTAAGACCGGAAGCAAGAGATAAAATAATTCCATAATACATTCCACTATTTGTAGCACCACCACGAATTGTATTGTTTTGAATGGTATTTCTTAAACATTCAACCGTTGTTGTTGGAGAGTTTAACGAACCACTCATTACAATACCGGCTGAATTAACAGAACTGGTAGAAGTAATCAAACCAATATCAATGGTACAATTTTCAATGAGATTTGAATCAGCCCTATTAGTAAAATGAACGCCCCAACCGGTGTTTACAGCATCTAACATTGGACGAATAATAAAGTTTCTGATTCGAATGTGATCAGCACTATCCAATACTACTAAGCCCCTAACTGTTGCATTACAAGTGTCGGTTATAATATTATTGTTCCCTTCAAAAGTAATGGTATTGATAGCCGATGACCCCACAACATAGCGTATTCTAATTTGCTCATGATAAGGACCGGAAGAAGCAACAACATTAAATGTAACCGGACCACTTACGCCAAACGGAGCAACATTAGAGGGGCCACCGTCGGGTCGGGGCAAATCGGAATTCATAAAAACTAAAGCAGAATTAAAATTCCTGAAATTTGTTGCGGTTGCCGGTTGTGTAGCATCAATTGTGTAGGTACCTGATAGTTGTACCGCAAACAATACATTAAACCAAACCAAACCAAGTGTAATCAGTAATAGTTTTTTCATATTTATTTAGTTTATTTAGTGTTCTTAGGAAAATCTAAATTATTAAATAAATATTAAAATCAAATAATATTTTTTTAATGTTAAAATAATTTACAATAGTATTGATTCAATCAATAGGTTAGGAAAAGAGCAGTTTAATCGGGGTATAAAAGTTGAATTAAAGTAGCAGAAAGGCACCTGAAAACCTAAGAAATGTTTAATATGAACTTCAAATAATCAGTTTACGGAAACATCAAAAGCCAAGCATTATAAAAATTAATGAGTTAATACAAGGATTAAAAAATAGTAAATAAAAGTTTAGCGATCTAGCCAATTTTTAAAATTACCTGCACGCTCCCTACTTACAATTACTTCATCTTGCGTAGGAGGGTTTAAATCAAGCTTAAGTTTCCCATTAAAATAAATATGTATATTCTTTATTGAAGAAACATTAACAATAGTATGTCGGTTAGCCTGGTGAAATAAGCTAGGATTTAATAAAGGTAATAATTGCTCAATAGTATAATCGGCGATAAACCTGGCTCCGCTGAAGGTAATTAAATATACAAGTTTATCAGCGGCATAAAAGTAAGCAATATCTTCGGTGCTTATGGCGTGCAGTTTAGTGCCCGACTTCACCAAAAATCTTTCTTTATAAGAGGTAGCAGGTTGAAGTTGCTTTAGCAATTCTGTTAACCCATCTTGATTAAATTGGCGGCTATGTTGTTCATATTTTCGAATAGCCGATGTTAAATCATCTTTATCAATCGGCTTTAACAAGTAATCAATGCTGTTAAATTTAAAAGCCTGTATCGCATACTCATCGTAAGCAGTTGTAAATACTACTGGAAAAGCAGTTGTAGTTCGTTTTAAAATTTCGAAGCTTTTTCCATCTGCTAATTCAATATCAAAAAAAGCCAAATCAGGTATTTTATTATATAATATTTTTTCGTCTTATGCAATACTATCGTCATGCCCAATCCATTCAACTTCCGGTAAAATTTCTTCTATCATTTTTTTCAAGCGCTGATAAGCCGGAAACTCATCTTCCACCAGTAAAACTTTCATGACATATTTAATAAGGGTAAATAAACTGCAAAAAATTGTTCATCATTCTTAATCTCAACCGCATCATCTGTTAAAAATCCGTAGCGATGTACGATATTGGTTAAGCCGATTCCATTGCTGCTTTCTACCAATTGTTTAGGCTGATAATTATTCCTTACCATTAGTTTTTCATCAACAATTTTCACTTCAACAGTTAAGGGGTGTTCGGCCGAAATAACATTATGCTTTAACGCATTTTCGATTAACATTTGCGACGCTAAGGTTACAATCTGTTTTTTGTAATACTCAATCGGAATATTAATTTCAAATGAAATATTGGCACCAAAACGTATTTTACTTAAATACACATAAGCTTTTATGAATTGAATCTCTTCTTCTATTGAAACAGTTTGTTTATCCTTTTGTGTAAGTACATATCGAAATACATTAGATAATTTTTGCACAAAATCTGTTGCTACTTTTGGTTCTTCTTCTATCAATCCGGTTAAGGTATTTAAGGCATTAAATAAAAAATGTGGATTGATTTGATTCTTCAATGTTTCAAATTCTGCCAATAAACTTTCCCTTTTCAACTCTTCCTTTTCCTTGATTGATTGTCGCCAAAACTTAAAAAATGCAATTGCTATAAAAATAGTATTGATAAGTAGAGTTACAGAAATGCTTGTAATAATATAGGTTATATTTTCTTTAGAAGTGAGGTTACAAGGAAAACCATAAATAATAGGAAAAATAACCATATTGTAGAACATGCTGGCTGCAACCGGCCATGTTAAAGCAATTATTATGGTGATGAATAGCCGTTGTTTAAGTTGGTATTCTAGGGTGTAAAATTGAGCTGCAATATTGTCTAACAATATATTCCCATTCCAAATTAATCCAATTAAAATAAATTGTGATAAGGTAGCTTGTAGAAAAGAGGATCTCTCTTCATGTATACCGGTAAAAGTAAACAACAAGGCAAGCAGTAATATTACTGCATGCCTGATGATAATATCCTTTTTATCTAGGAATTTAGGAGTTGGGTTAGATTGCCTTTTCATTAGCTCATCGAAGATAACATTATATTTTAAAAGGTGTATCGAATGGTAGGAACCGGGAAAAATCCTTGTTGATACTGATAAGAAATGGTATTGGTGTATTTGTTATAACCTTGACTAAAAATATTTTGATTATTGGTAACATTTTGCAAGTCTAACGAAAAGTCGAGTGAACTCTTTTTAAAATCGCGACGGTATCCAACTTTTAAATCAGCCCTAAAATAATCTGTTTGTTTTTCGCTGAAGGCCAATGTTTCGTTTGTAACAGCACGTCCTTGTAGTTGCGATTGTTGTAAGTCGAGTGGACTAAAATACCTTCCTCCTACAGAAGTTAAACGTACATTTACATACATCACATGTCCCTTTTTGTTTAGTTTAAATTCTTTTCCGGCTAAAAAGTTTAATGCATAGTTGGTATTGAATGCAGTATTACGTTCAATTCCATCGCTACCTTTATATTTACTATCAAACAACGAGCCTGTTAATAAGGCATAAAAACCTTTATCAAAATATCTCTCCAAAGTTAATTCAGCACCATAGTTATAACCTGTACCTTCATTCACTAAGTCGCCCTCATCACTTGGAACAAAGGATGCTCCAATATTTAATGAAGAGTAACTGCTTGGGAATCGTGTTACCGGAACTTTATCTAAATACTGATAGTACACCTCAGTTTTCACTTTCCATAGTTTACTGATACTATATTCATAACCCAACACAACATGATTTGATCGCATAAACTTTAAATCACGGTTACTTTCTTTTCCCGCTCTATCAAGAAGAAAAATATTATAGGTAGGCAGTGTTTGATGATGTAATCCATAACCAATATTAATAATTGACTTGGCACTTACCACATATCTAATTCCAATACGAGGTTCAGCAACCAACTGTTCATTTACGTCTAAGTATTGTAAATGTACACCTGTATTTGCAGTTAGGCGATTACTGATTCTGTATTTCCATTGCACATACCCTTGAATTAATAACATTTCAGCTTTACGATTAACACGAACGGTATCTACAGTTCCTTTGTTAAATACATCTTTATTAAAATAATCAAATTGATTTAAATCGGCACTAGTACCAAAATGAATGGCATGCTTAGCATTTATTTTATGAGTAAAATTAGAAACCAAACTGAATTTATTGTCTGTAAAACTGCCTTGCCCTCTTCTATAAACGCGATCACCGGGAAGATCAATTGAGTCGGTAGTATACCGGTTATGTATTTGGCTGGCAGCTAAGGTTAGTTTAAACCAAGTTTTTTGACCAAGATTCTTTTCATAACTCATACCGGTTACACCACTTCTATATCTAGGTCTAGTATGTTCATCGCGCGAACCGTAAAAATTATATTCTGTTGTATCAACCTCTTTGCCTAATAAATCTATTGAACTAACGCCGCCCATACCCCACCAAATAAACTTGGCTTTATTTTTTAATGGCACTGATATTTTAAAATTAATATCTTGATAGATTGGTGTTGCAGCGCCTGTTCCCGGATTAATACCAATATCTTGCATAAAGGCCAGTGTTGAATAACGATAATTGATTAAATAGGAAGCCTTACTTTTTTTACTGAATGGCCCTTCTGCACCAACTTCAAATCCATTAAACCCGATTTGTCCTAAAAATTCGCGTTTTTCGTTATTGCCTTCTCTAAGCGATAAATCAAATACACCACCATTAGCATTTCCATACTGTGCGGGGAAAGCACTTGTGAAAAAATCACTCTTTGCTATGTTGTTAGTATTTAAAATACTTACCGGTCCGCCTGTATTAAATCCTGCTCCAAAATGATTAGGATTTGGAATATTAACACCTTCCATTTGCCATAACATTGCGTTTGGTGAATTACCTCTAACTACAATATCATTCCTACTGTCGTTACCTGCTACAACACCTGCGAAATTAGCTGCCATTCTGCTTGGATCACCTAAAGCACCCGCGAATTTTTTGGTATCATCAGGATTAAACGAACGTGAACTTACTGTTGCCATTTCATTGTTGGTTACCGTAACATCCGATTTTCGGTTAAACGTTATTACAGCTTCTTTTAAGCCGGTAATAGACTCGCTCATGGTTAAATTTAGGATAACTTCTTTTCCCGCTGTTACCATAACATCAGGTAATTGAATAGTTTCGTATCCCATATAAGTAACCTTAATCGTTTTTCGTCCTAAAGGAACTCGCTCTATTTTAAAATAACCTTCTGCATCAGTAACTGCACCTTTAATTTCAGTTCCATTGATAATGGTTACAGTTGCACCAATAATTGGTTGTTTACTTTCTTGATCTAAGATTCGTCCTTTAACGGTTTGGGTTGAAGAAGCAGTTGTAGTTCCACCATCAGTTGTTTGTGCTATCAAGCGGAAAGGGATAGCAATTACTAATACCAGCAATAATCTAATGGTAAGTTGTGCTAACTTTCCTGTAATAATGCCTGTTACTTTAAATAAAAGAATAATTGATTTCATAAGTGTTTATTAACGTCAACAAAGCTGCGTTAATCACTACACAATGTTAATATAAAACCTAATAGAACGTATGTAAAAGTGGCTGAAGTGTAAAAAGCAGATACTGAAACGTAGTTGTATTAGATAACACGAATTGTGTATTTTGCGCCATTATTATATCATTTTATGAAAATCATTTGTATTGGCAGAAATTATAGTGAACACATTAAAGAGCTTGGAAATACAACACCTGAACAACCGGTGATATTTTTAAAACCTGATACTGCACTGCTGAAAAATAACGAACCGTTTTACCTTCCTGATTTCAGTAACGATGTTCATCATGAGGTAGAATTAATTATAAAAATTGCCAAACCCGGTAAAAAAATACAACCAAAATTTGCTTCGTCATATTATCAAGAAATTGGTATAGGGATTGATTTTACTGCGCGAGATTTGCAATCAAATTTAAAGTCGAAAGGACTACCATGGGAACTTGCCAAAGGATTTGATGGTTCGGCACCAATTAGTTCGTTTATTCCGCTTACCGAATTGAATAACTCAACTATAAATTTCAGTTTAAATAAAAATGGGATACAGGTGCAACAAGGCAACACTTCTCAAATGATTCATGCCTTTGATGAAATAGTTAGTTTTGTTTCCCAATATTTCACACTTAAAACAGGCGACATCATTTTTACAGGAACACCTGCGGGTGTTAGCAAAGTAAATATAGGCGATAAGTTGGAAGCGTTTATTGAAGATAAGCTCATGCTTACTTGTGATGTAAAATAGAAGCTTACTTTGCAGCAGTATTATTGAGGCGGTTGTACTTCGTACATTCTTTTTAAAACCAGATGTAGCTGCTCTAACAACATTTGAATTTCTTTTCTCATAAACTCATTGGTTGATTTTAATGATTCAATGTACTCTTGTTGAACATGAATAGTTTTGGCTTGTGTAAGTATTATATCTTGTTGCTGGTGTTGATATTCATTAACCTGGATTGGAACAACCTGATGGGCCAATAACAATGATGAAATATCGGTTGCTAAAAAACTACATAACTTGTAAACATTTTCAAGTTTCACCTCTACATCATTCTTTTCCCATTCACATATAGTGGATTGAGATACGCCAACTGCTTCGGCAAGTTCTATCTGTGATATTTTTTTTTGGGTGCGAATACGCCTGAGGTTAACACTATTAATTATCATAACGCTAATGAATTAGTTATACTGTGGTGGGCAAGTTATTTGTTTTAACGAAGCAAAACCAAATATTATTTTCTTTTAAATAATTTTTATTACTTTTTTAATACATTTTATTGTCTTTTTGATATTTTTTATTTGATTTTTGATAACCTTTGAAACTACAAACAAATAAGTTTGTGCCCGGCTACCTTTTAAAAAAAAAACAAAAACATGAAAAACTATTCAATTAAAACAACAGTTACGTTACTGTTAATGATGCTTGGATTATTGGCAACATCACCAAGTTACGCACAACAACATTTTGAGGCAGGTAAAACTTATACTTTAAGAAGTAAAATCAGTGAGGCTCAAGCAATAGAAATTTCTTTAACTTTTAATAAAGAAGGTGTTGCCACCTTAGAAAAAAGTTTGCATCCTGTAAAACCAGAAGACCAATTCAATAATTTTTTCTTTGTTCCAACTGATGAAATAAAATCAGACCCTAACAGTAATATTATATCATTAACCGGTTCACACAAATCATATTTTGTAATTGAACTCAGTGAAAAAGAAATCACTTACTACAGAGCTACAGATGAAATAAAAGTAACCATAAAATGTACATGCTCGGATGAAGGTAGTTGCTCGGTTCAAAGCCTGATATCCGGAGGCACAATTGTATATTATTGTAAACCTGAAAGTGGTTGCAGAGAGTGCAACCCTCCGGTAGTTACTACAGGTAAAAACAATACATTATCAACCGGGAAAATTTTGCTGGTAGTAAAAGCCACAGCACTTATTTATTAAATTATTCACTCAAAAAGGTAGCTATTTTTTCTTTACCTATACCCCACCTTGCCGTTTTGTAAATAGAGAATACCATGTTAACAGATATACCTCTAGTAAAAGAAATAGCTTGATCAGCCTATTCATTATCATTACTAAATAATAAATACCTAATAATTGATAAGCCTTTAAATTAAATCCACCTTGGTATGTTACGACTAAATTTTTGTATGATTTCATTAATGCTTACTTATGTTGCAGCAGCACAAAATATTGCTCGTTCATTGGCATTGACCTCCATAAATTCAACCAAAAATAAAGCTATTTATTCCTATCAATTTAAGTATTACAATAAAACGGTAGGAGAAATTGCAGTTCGTTTGAGTGATGAAGGGAAAGCTTTTGTATCGCCTGATACATTTATTTGTGTATATGCAGGGAATTATAAAACACCTAACCTCTCCAATATTCGAATGGGTTTTAAAGATAGCACCTATTACTTGAGAATATATAAAAATGAAAATCAATACTCACTTATTAAACTTCAACAATATTGGTCATTTGCGGATGCAGGATACTTCCTATACTCTAATATGGCAACTATAGGCCGACCTGAGTTTTATTTTAAAGATTCAGGCTCGTACAGTTGTAAAGATACATTTATGCATGGGATGAATTGTTATGTCGTTAACTATAATGAAAACCTTACAAAAAAATCTAATTGGAATGCGTCAACAATATATATCAATAAACAGGATAGCTTTATGGTTGGCTTTGAAAACACGGCTCTGTTCGAAAATTTTGACACCATATACAGTGGAATTTTTATTCATCAATACCAAGTGAATCAACGCTATCCGACAGACTCGCTGCGAAAGGCTTTAAGTCGTATACAAAAAATTGACGACAAAACACCAACTTCAAGAAAGCCTAATAATACACTAAACATTGGCGAAACATTACCAAACATCATTCTTAAAGATTTATTCAATAACCAGGAATTAACATTACAATTCAATAAAAAAGTTTTGTTGATTGATTTTTGGTATATGGCCTGCTATGGTTGCATAAAATCGTATCCTGTTATCACAAAACTGCATCATGAATATTTGAATAATCCTGAAGTGCAAGTTATATCCATTAATCCGATTGATTTAAACCCAAACCTTTCTGATAAACTTAAAAGATATATTGGTAAATATGAATTAGCATCTGCCAAATACAAGATAGATCAAGGTGAATTTTCAAAATTTAAAATTAAGGCATATCCTACATTTTTAGTTGTGGTTGATGGAGTTATTATTGGTATTGAAGAAGGAGCTTTCCCTTCATTATATGATAAACTTAAACAACTGATTGAACAAGGTCGAACCAAACTAAATAAATAACTTTAACCATATTCTAACTAAATCAAGCCATTTTATGAAAATATATTTATCAATGCTGCTGGTATTAAGTATACAACTGTTGAGTTTATGGCAAAAAAAATATATTATTACCATGGGAAACCCAACATCATGTGAACCTGATTTATCCATATGCACCATTGAAAAAGGAGTTAGTACCAACAACAATAAACAATCATCTTGCTTTATAGATAAAGAGGAAGAGAAGTTATTATCTATTAAGTTTTTAAAGTCGGAAATCACGGAACAATTTTACTTCAACTACATCTCAACGGGATATTTTAAAGTTGGTTTAGACTTTCCATTATCGCACGATTTGATGGATGAATTAAACTTATCGTATGGTGTAATAAAAACAGGTAAATACCCCATTACCGAAACCGGCATATCTTATGAAATATTGGTACATCTTAAGTAGTTTATGCTTTATTGTTCCCTCTTTATCTGCCCAGCAATTACTACAAAATAAGGTATATGAATTTGTTGTAGAATGTCCCATCTATAAATGTAATATCTTAGGAAAACAAATTGATACAACCATGTACATCGCCCCTCCTGAATCCAGGTTTATGGTGGTTGATTTACGTGGTGACTTTTATGTTATACGATTTATCATTAATTATCATAAAAATAACGCATTGGCTTCAGGGTTTAGCACTTTAAGTTATTATACAATTACTCGACCTCAGCTTGATTTTAAAGCCCGAACATTTAAGCAAAGTCAATTTGATTTTGTAGTAGGAAGTATAATAACACCAATAAAATTAAGGTTCAACCCATTCGACTTCTCTAAGGATTTAACCATTGGTTCCTCATTTGGCATTAAACAAACGCTTGATATTAACAAACAATTGGCGTTTCATTACATTATTGGATTTGGTGTTTCAACTGCAGCATTAGATAGTGCATCAACTAAAGGAAAAATAATCAGGACAATTGACCTTTTAGCCTTTTCGCCTTCTGCGGGTTTATTGTTAGAAGCAGGAAATGCACAGATTGGTATATTTACCGGATTGGATTTTTTATCTAACACTAACCTTATCCGGTATGAATGGATATACCAAGGTAAGTTATGGCTCTCCTTCGGTATTGGATATTCATTACTTACATTTAATATGAAAAGGTGAGCGGGTGAATTTAGTCAAACACCAATGTTTATGTTAGTGTCTATCTAGTTTGTTTAACGGGTAATTCAAGTGTAACGGTTGTTCCTCTGCCAAGTTCGCTATCAATACTTATCTTCCCATTATTTCTTTCAATCAGTTCTTTTACCAGTATCATACCAATCCCACTGCCTTGTTCACCTTCGGTTCCGGCTGTACTTACACCAACCTGTTTAATTGAAAATAACTGATTCAGTTGAAGAGTACTCATACCAACACCATTATCTGCAATGATGATATTAACCTTATCTTTAGTTGTAAGTATACAACTGCATTTAATGGTGCCATGTTGAGAGGTAAATTTAATTGCATTATTAATGATATTCCTTATACATATCTCCACCTGATGATAATCAGCATACACAAAATACCGTTGATTAACCTCATTTATAAACGTAATTTTTTTAAGTGCCAAATTCTCTTTAAATAACTGTTGATTGGTTTGAACTAAATCATAAATATTTACCATGCTCGGATTGATAATGGCATTACCTGTCATTTGTAATTTGCCCCACTCCAATAACCCATCAAGCAGTTTATTTATTGAAACTAATTGAACTGAAAGATTATTCTTTAGTTCTAAAAACTCATCAATACTTAGTAACTTATGATTAAACAACTCAACCATTCCTGTAAGTGAGGCTAATGGACCTCTTAAATCGTGTGAGATGGTTGAAAAGGTCTTATCTTTAAAAGAATTTAATTGTGTAAGGTGAGCGGCCTGCCTCTCAATTTCGGCCTTTTGCAAAGCAATTAGCTTTCTTGATTTTATTTCTCGTTGATGTTTTAACACTAAAAACAAAATCAATATTAACAACAACAAAACAATACCTACCAGTAAAAGTGCAAACATGGTTGCGTTTGCATTTTTTTCCATTTGCAGCTCTTTATCTTTTTGTAATAAAGCAATTTGATTACGGTTTTTTTCCATCAAATAATCAAATTCTACTTGATGGATTTTTTTTGAAGCAGCATCAAGGTGAATGGTATCTTTAATCGCCATATAACGCTTTAAATAAACATGAGCTTCTTTATAGTTATTCAATTTATCATGAGCAACAGAAAGCAACTCTAAGGTTTCATATAAACGCTGTCTATTTCCAATAACCTCGGCAATGGATAAAGCTTTATTCAAGTGCACCAATGCACCACTATAATTCTTATTATTAATATCAATTCGTCCAAAAGCATTATGAATTGCCAATTGCCCTTCGCGTTCGTTCAAACGAATGGCAATACGTAAAGCTTTATTCAAATAATAGGTTGCACTATCATACCTTCCTGCATTTACATATTGATTACCTAAAAAATAAAAAGCAACAATTTTTGAATTATCTATTCCGGTTAAGAAGCTCATGGTTAATGCCCTATTAAAATAAGCAATGGCCTCTTTATTATTACCTTGCTTATCATATATGGTACCAATTGCAATACACCCATGAAATATACCGTCACGCAAACGTTCTGATTCAGCAATCATTAAACTTCGTTGCGCATATTGGAGTGATTTAGTGTAATTTCCTATATCGAAATACACAGCCGAAATATTTGCATAACTGTTACTTACTTTTGTTCGGTCGTCATATCTTTCCCGCAACGATAGTCCTTTAAAATGATGCACTAATGATTGTGTATAGTTACCTAAATCAAAATAAACATTACCAATATTATTGTAACTGGCACCGGCATTTTTCCAATCACGTGCTTTGATTCTATATTTCAAACCTTTTTCATAATATTCAAGTGCCTTTTGATATTCATTTTGATCATGGTAAATCACGGCTAAATTATTGTAAACTGTACCTATACCTGCATCATCATGCAATGATTCATAAAGTTTAAGGGCCTGATTGAATAACTCAAGTGACTCATCCATTGAAGCCGCCTGATACATTGCAATGGCTTTATAATTTAACGACTTTGCTTTATATTTATCACTATTGATTTGAATTGAAAGTCGAAGCCCCTCATTAGCAAAATAAAGTGTACTATCTGTAGAAATTTCATGATAAGCATAAGCCAATCCGGTTAATACCGATGCTCTTGACGTATCAGCTTTAGTGTATACTTTTAATAATGGTAAAAGACTATCGAGAGCCGATTGTTGTGCATTAGTTGCTCCACAAAACAAGGTGGTTATAAAAATATATATAAAGGGCTTTAATCGGTACAGCATGTTTTTGGAATACAATCAAAGATAATTTTTTATGTGGTATCTATGCAATATGGCTATGTTAAATTATTTTTGATTGGTATTGATATGATAATTCATCGTTTAGTTAAGTTAATAAATATTACAACCGTACTTTGTATATGGGTATTTTACGTCCCATTATACGCACAAGAACCTTACTTCAGGTATCCTCTTGATAGCATTCAACCATATATTTCGTTGTTTAACAGTTTACGCGACAATCATTTTCATAGCGGTTTAGATTTAAAAACCCAAGAACGTGAAGGTTTGCCCGTACTGGCATCTGCTGATGGTTACGTTTCACGCATAAAAATACAAAGTGTGGGGTATGGTAAAGCCATTTATCTTGATCATCCCAATGGATACACCACTGTATATGGTCATCTACAACGTTATCATGGCAAAATTGCTGAATGGATTATTCTACACCAGTATAAGAATCAATGTTTCGAGTTCGACTTTATATTTGGAAAATCGCCTCAACTGTTTGTAAAAAAAGGAGATACTCTAGGATATAGTGGAAACACAGGAAGAAGTACCGGACCACATGTGCATTTTGAGATACGTGAAACATTAACTGAACTGCCGGTAAATCCATTATTTATGGGATTTCCATTTGCCGACAGTATTCCTCCCTTCATCTCAACGATTTATATTTATAACCATCAAAGCCTGCAAAAAACACTTTCATTTCCTGTAACCCAAAACAAATTAATTCCTAATAATGATGGTGGATATAGTTATATTGACACTTTATATGTGCCTGCATTAAAACTTGGACTCGGTATTGAGTGTAATGATGGTTTAATTGATACCAAACGCAGGTATATGCCTTTAGGAATTGCAATGCATTACCAAGGTCGTTCACAAAATTCATTCTATCATTTTGAAATGGACAAAGCCGACTTTAGTAAAATGAGACAAATCAATGATTTTATTGATTATGCTACCTATCAAAGTCAGGAAAAAAGAATCATTAAATTATTTCAATCAAATGTGAAAGATTATCCATTTTACCTTAAAACAGGGAATAACGGCGCTGTTATTAACCTTGATTCCCTTAATGCATCGACCGTCACTCTATTGGTATATCAATTCAACCCGCAATTGCAACATGTATCACCTTATGAAAGAATGATGGCTTGGTTAAAGGATACATCTGTAATTCATGCCTCAAAAATTAAAATTAACCTACAACTTAAATATTTGGCAGATACTATCAACGATGCATTTTTTTTAGATACTTGCAACGTTATTAAGAATAAACAGGTGATAAAATTTGATGATATGGAAGTTACG
Source organism: Bacteroidia bacterium (assembly GCA_025454975.1). GTDB lineage: Bacteria > Bacteroidota > Bacteroidia > UKL13-3 > UKL13-3 > UBA6183. The sequence goes on along the minus strand of JALONK010000039.1, from coordinate 12,185 downwards.
TTCGGAGAATCAACTTTATTCTCACCTGCTCCAATTTGTATAACTACTAAACAAAAAGAAAATACTCCAAACTATTTCATAGGCAATGAATTTATACCATGCTATCAGCCTTTTCAAATTAAATTTAAAATACCGAAAAACATCACCAACCCAAACAAGTGGTGTATCGTTAGAAATGGTATTTATTTGCCAACAAAAATTACAAGCGGTTGGTTGGAGGCATCAAGTAATCAGTTTGGTAATTTTACTATAAAACCGGATGCAGAAGGGCCTGTAGTACAATTGGTGAACGTTACGAAAAAAAAACTTGTTAAGGGCGAACAAATCATTCTTAAAATAAAAGATGAAAAGAGCGGAATTAAGTTGTATGAAGGCTATATAAATAACCAATGGGAACTTTTTGAATATGATGCCAAAAGCAATTTGTTGTTTACCAATGCATATAAAAAGTTAGCTGCCGGAAAACATCGCTTACGTTTAGTTGTTTTTGATGAAGTAGGTAATAAAACAATATTCGAAACTATAATAATTAAAAAATAACATGGCATTATTACAAGAGGGGGCAAAAGCCCCGGCCTTTAAAGGAATAAACGAAAAAGGAGAAGCAGTAAAGCTTGCCGACTACAAAGGGAAAAAATTAGTACTTTATTTTTATCCAAAAGACAACACCCCGGGCTGCACTTCTGAAGCTTGCGACTTACGCGACAACTACAAAACCTTTCAAAAACAAGGTTATGAAATTTTAGGTGTAAGTCCCGATAGCACTAAATCACACGTTAAATTTATAGAAAAATATGAGCTTCCGTTCAGTTTACTGGCCGATGAAGACCACAGTATTGCCGAAGCATTTGGCGCATGGGGAGAAAAGAGTATGTATGGTAAAAAATACATGGGCATTTTAAGAAGTACCTTTGTGATTAATGAAAAAGGTGTAATTGAAAAAGTAATTGAAAAGGTGGATACCAAAGCACATAGTAACCAACTCTTAGGATAATTATTTATGGCAGGTAATTCAGGTAAAAAAGATTTGGTTTGGTTTAGAAATATTGCCATTGCAGAAGGCTGGAGCAATATTATATTGTTTTTTATTGCCATGCCGCTTAAATATATTTTCGATTTTCCATTGGCTGTTAAATTAGCCGGCTGGGTACACGGTGTATTGGTTATCTTTTATATGCTTCAATTACTTAAAGTGGCTATTGCTTATAGTTGGTCAATAAAACAACTATTTATCGGATTTGTATGCGGAATTGTTCCGTTATCTACTTTCTGGTATGAAAAAGAACTAAAGAAATTATTAAACTAATTAATGATAGTAGGTTCGTGCATTCCTTGCTTTTTGCATCAAATAAAAGGTTAACAGCAAGGATGCACGAATAATATTATAACTCACCCAACGATAAAATTGTAGTAACCAATTTTTACTTCTAAAATAGTTTGTTGGAGAAACTTGTGTACACCCTTCATTGATCAATATTTGTATCTGCTGTTGAACCTCTGTTGCGAAAGTTTCATTGATGGCTTCAACATTTAATTCTAAACTACCATAATCGCTAAGGGCATTCATATTGTATGAACCAACCGTTACCCACTTTTCATCAACAACAGCAAGTTTACCATGTAATATTGATTTGTTCCATTCGTAAATGGTAATGTTGTGTCTAAACATCCAATCATATAAATAAACCATTGCAGGTTTAATGAAAGCCACATCAGAATACCCACCTAAAACCACAGTCACTTTTACCCCTCTTGAAGCAGCCTGTTTTATTAATCGCAACATTCGTGCACCAGGTAAAAAATAGCTTGCAACAATAATGATTGACTGATTCGATTTACGAATTGCTGTGCGATACGCCCTTGATATTTCAACCTTTCCTCTAAGCCAGTCGTTTTGAATAATTCGAGATTTAATACTTGTATGAGCAGATTGAGGTTTAACCTGCCATTTCGATAATACACTTCTCGCTATTCGTTTTGACAGCACATCATCACATATTTTTTTTACATGCTGTATAATCGGTCCTTTTAACTCCACAGCGAAATCAAGCCAAGGTTCTTTACCTTGAAATCCGCTATACTTGTCAGCAAGATTTATTCCACCAACCAAAGCCACTTCCCCATCAACCCAAACTATCTTATGGTGCATTCTTCTACCCAATCTAAAAAAATTACCGGCATGTATTGGTGAAAACCGCTTGATATATACCCCTTTTTTTCTGTACTGTTCAAGAACTGTTGCTTTTAATTGTTCACTTGCATAACCATCAACAACAACAAACACTTTAACCCCACGTAAAGCTGCATTAACCAATTCATTTAGCACCTTATTACCAGTAACATCTAAATCTAAAATATAAAATTGAAGATAAACAACTTGTTTTGATTGTTGAATGAGTTGCAATAGTCTATTAAAAAATGGCTCCCCGCTTAGCAATAGTTTTACCTCATTTCTGGTAAAGGGCATTGAATGTAAAATTCGTGCTTGCGTCATTAAACAAATGTAATTATCCCTTTTTGATGTGAATGCTTTATTTTTAAATGCAAGTATATTTCATTTAACATGAATCTAAAATAACAATTCATCGGTTTAAAATTATTTAAAGATTACCATAGCAAAAACAACTTATGGTTGGTTAAAAAATCAACAATAAAATCAATGAAGCAATATTTTTATTTTACCAACAACATAAACCCAAATAATGACAGCCTAACATTAAACTTTACTTCATACCTAACAACTTGTAAATAGCTGAGGACGCCTCAAATAAGAAGAATAATTACAAAGTTATTCACGTATATCTCGCTTAATGTGGATTTAGCTGTATGATGATTAATTATCTTGCTTGTTCAAACCTAAATAAAAAAAGAAATGGCGACCAGACTTGAACATGATTTCCTTGGTGAAAAGGAAATTGCGAATGATAAATATTATGGCGTTCAAACCTTAAGGGCGATTGAAAATTTTCATATTACAGGAATACCCATGTATCATGAACCATTAATGATAAAATCATTTGCTTGGGTAAAAAAAGCCGCAGCATTAGCTAATCATAAATGTGGTGTACTAACAAATGAGGTTAAAGATGCCATAGTTTTTGCCTGTGATGAAATGCTAAGCGGTAAGTATAACAACCAATTTATTACCGACATGATACAAGGTGGTGCCGGCACCAGTTGCAATATGAATGCAAACGAAGTGATCGCTAATATTGGTTTAGAATACCTCGGTTACGGTAAAGGTGAGTATGATTTCTTACATCCAAACAATCATGTTAATTGCTCACAAAGTACTAATGATGCATATCCTACTGCTTTTCGATTGGCCCTTTATGAAAAAATGCATGTGTATATTAAAGCCTTAGAGAAGTTACATGGGGCTTTACAAAAAAAAGCTGTAGAGTTTGATCAAATCCTTAAGATGGGACGTACACAATTGCAGGATGCAGTACCAATGACATTAGGTGCGGAATTTCATGGATGGGCTACAACCATTAATGAAGATATCACACGTATAAGAGAATGTCAACAATTATTATGTGAAGTGAATATGGGCGCAACAGCTATAGGAACAAGGATTAATGCACCTGATGGTTATCCTGAAATATGTGTAGAAATATTAGCGGAAATTAGCGGAATTCCGGTTGTATTGGCCGAAGATTTAATTGAAGCAACCAGTGATACCGGAGCTTATGTTCAAATTAGCGGTACTCTTAAAAGAAGTGCTGTAAAAATTTCAAAAATTTGTAATGACCTTCGTTTATTAAGCAGTGGACCAAGAGCCGGATTTAATGAAATTAATCTTCCTAAACTTCAACCGGGATCAAGCATAATGCCCGGTAAAGTAAATCCGGTAATACCTGAGGTAGTTAACCAAACTGCTTATTATGTTATTGGAGCAGATGTAACCATTACAATGGCTGCTGAAGCCGGTCAATTGCAATTAAATGTTATGGAACCGGTAATAGCATTTAGTTTGTTTACTTCATTTACTTATATGGGTAATGCTATTCATAGTTTGGTTGATCGCTGTATTCATGGGATTACTGCGAATAAGGAAGTGTGCGAGCAAATGGTACTTAATAGCATAGGCATTGTTACCGCACTAAACCCAATACTTGGTTATGAAGCGTGCAGTGCCATAGCCAAAGAAGCATTAGATTCCGGGAAAAGCGTACATCAAATAGCTGTATCAGAAAAAAAATTAATAACAGAGGAAAAGTGGCAAGAAATTTTTAATATTGAAAACCTGATACATCCAAAGTTTATTACCAAATAATTAAATAATAGAAAAGTGTAAAGGAGTTAACAAAGTTGTATCATTATCTTTTTTGTTTCAACCCTTTAACCGGCCTTGTAAAACCATTATTCTAGTTGTAAATTATATTTTTAAATTAAAATATTTAACAATTAATAATGAGTAAACATTTACTGCTGATTGATGATGACGAAATGTTTTTGTTCATTCAAAAACGACTAATAAGTAGTAGCAATTTAATTGGAGACCCAATCTGTTTTACCGATGTATTAGCAGCGTTGGAACATATAAAAAATAATCCTGAACAGATTAGTTTAATATTTTTAGACATTAACATGCCTATAATGGATGGATGGGATTTTATGGATGAGTTGAAGAAAAATGATCTTAAAAATGTGAAGGTTGTAATTGTTACTTCATCCATAAACCAAGATGATAGAATTAGAGCAAACAACTACGATATTGTGGTGGGTTTTATTGAAAAGCCGGTAAAGGTAGAAAGTTTAAATGCCCTTGAACAAAATAATCCCGGCATACAACAATTTTATACTGCTCAAGGATAATGTAAATTAGTTCACCAATAACAATTTAGTTACGTGCGTTTCTGTTGCATCTTCATTCGAACTGTAAATTAGATAAACTCCTGTTGAGGCCCTTTTACCATTAAACGTATTCCCATTCCACGTGGCAGTTCCTCCATTTGATTTGGTTTCAAATACTAAGTTACCTGCGATGTCAGTAATTTTAACATTCGCATCTTGAATTAATCCTCTTATAACTATATCTCCGTTATAGCCGGGTTCTACCGGGTTAGGATATACGATTACTTGACCATGTTGCAAACCAGCTTTAGTAGCATCTCCGGCATAACTGATAATACCTTTTTCAGTAGCAAAAAAAACCTCGCCTGTTTCTTCAAAAATTCCGATATCATAAACCTTATCAGAAAGCAACGGACTATTTTTGGTTGTAAAGTTTCGTATTACAGTATATCCGTCTTCACTTACTAACCATACTCCGTTTTGAGTGCCTATCCACTTACGATTAGCGCCATCCACTTTTATACATAAAATAGCCTCAGTACCTAAAAAAATGCTGTTAAAACTTCCGGTATTAAAAATAATTTGACGGGCATCATAATCGCCATTAGTAAAAACCGCACCGGGGTTACTTATAAAACATAAGCCTTTATCCGTGCCTATCCATAGCGTACCTCTTTGATCCAATGCCATGCTTAAAACATTGTTACTAGGTAAAAATCCTTTTCCTTTTTCGGTGGTAAGTGTAGTGAAACTATCATCGAAATCAAGATCTATTCTTGCCCCTTCGTTAAATACATAAAGTCCTCGGCCTGTTGTATTCAATATCCATTTATTAGTTCCTGCCCTAACCTGATGGGTGAGCATATAACCCAATTGTTTATCAATACCGGCGGGTAAAGGAAAATCATACCAAACACCTGCTGATGTGCGGGCACTAATCGGCCTTGCCGCATTATAACAAGTTACCCAAAGGGTTCCATTATTATCTATGGCCGAACCTGCCGCCAATACCGGACGAAAAGTAGGAATTTCATTCACGAAAAAACCTAATTTACTGTTACTCGTATCATATAGTTGAATTGGTGTGGTTTCATTTAACTCTAATACACCACCTCCGAATGAGGTTAAAAATGTTTGACGGGTACGTTCGTTAATTGCAATATCCATAACATCAAACAACTTGTTTAATATGGGAAAACTATTACGTTGATTACTTGCACTAAGCCACGATTTACCATCATAACTATAAAATAAACTGTTGTTATAAGACGTGCGCCAACCGGCAGATCCTCCTAAACCATTCACAATTCCGCCTGCCACAAATAAACGCTTCTGTTGAGTTGAGTATGCAAACTTAACTGCAGAATTAGAGGCTGGACCATCAGGAATAATATAGCGTGGACTCCCGGTTCCAAATATTACTAGGCCTTGTAAGTTTAGTGCCGTAGCAATATCGCCCTGTTTAGTTAGTTCAGCATCAGCTAAGCCGGCTTCATTTAAAGTTTTTAATATTGTTGCGCCTGAAAGTACACTTACCCTATTTGATGCTATACTTATTAATTTATCGGCATTTACTTTTAATTGAACTATAGATTGACCGGTTGCAATACCGGGAATAGAATCAAACTGAATACCATCAAAACGAAAAAGAACATTGTTTTTACTTAAATAAAGATTGTTTTGATATGGGGTTAGTTGACGAAAAGTACCTGTGTCGAACTTATTCCAAAAAGTAAAATCAGCCAAGTTAGCTGCATTAATAGAAGCCCTAAACAATCCTCCCGTGGTAGCTGCTGCATAAATACTTCCATTGTAAAATGCAATGTCATTAACAGGTAACACATTACCTGATTCGCCAATGTTTTGGTAAGAATCAGTAATTCGTCTTGTTTGCAAATCTATTTTAACAATACCAAAAGAGGTAGCTAAATAAGCCATTCCTTCATGCACGGTTATGTCATTAATACGCTTTTCACCAACAATAATTTGATTAAGAATACTCGGGATATTATAAATATTTCCATCTTGGATTAAATCAATATTGCTGTTATCATATACTATTACAACCGTATTGGTAGTATTATCAGCCGCTAAACACTTTACCGAAACATCAGATAAACCATTTACCCGAGATAATACCTCGGTACTATTATCGTCAATATCATAAATAAATAATCCACCTGAACCGCCGCAATAAATGTTATTACCTACACTGGCCAATGCTATGGGCGAAGCATAGTTTAAATGTACTCGCCAAGAGTTGATGGCCGGTGATTTAAATTGGGCAATCACGGCATGATGAGAAATAAGTAATAAAATTGATAATAATATGCGATACATGAATTGAATTCTCAAAAAAAACACCTCAAACCTAACGCTTATTTTCCAATCTTAGTATAGGTATTCATAGATTGGCAAATTATGATTGAAACCCCCTCTAATTCACCAATTTGATAATAATTTAATACCAGCCATTTTTTATTTCATAAATTCGCGCACTTTTATGTGGCAAAAATTAGGTACTTATATTATTCGTAATCGCTTTTGGTTCTTGGTTGGGCTTGCGGTTATTACCATTTTATTTGGGTATGCAGCAACCAAGGTTCAATTAACTTATGATTTCGCAAAAGTGGTTCCTAACTCCGATGCCGACTTTGTAGAATATATGAAGTTTAAATCTACATTTGGTGAAGATGGAAATATCTTAGCTGTTGGAATCCAAAGTGATAAGCTTTTTGAAAAAGAATATTTTAATCACTTAATCGCCCTTACAAGAAACCTCGAAAAAATTGACGGTGTTGAAAAAATTGTGTCTATTACCAATTTGGTTACCGGTATAAAAAACGAGGAAACTCACAAAATAGAATTAAAACCTATTGTGAACGGTTTTATTCAAAATGAAGTTGAAATGGATTCTATCAGGCGATTAATTCTTTCACTTCCATTATATAAGGGTTTGTTGTACAACGAAAAAGGGGATTTAGCTTTGTTTGCCATTACCTTAAACAAGCAAAAACTTGACAGCAAGGCACGCATCCCATTGGTTAATGATATAGAGGCAGCCTGTAATACTTTTGCTAATGAATATGGAGGAAATACTTATTTCAGCGGTCTACCTTATGTAAGAACCATTTACGCAAGTAAAGTAGCCCAAGAAATTAAAATATTTACTTATTTAAGTATTGCCGTAACTGCCTTATTTATTTTCTTGTTTTTTAAGTTTTTCTCTGCTGTTTTATTTTCAATTATTGTAGTAATTATTGGTGTGCTAACTACCTTAGGAAGCATAACTTTATTTAACTATAAAATAACCTTATTAACCGGACTCATTCCTCCTTTGATGGTAATCATCGGTATTCAAAATTGCATCTATTTGCTTAATGTTTATCACCAAGAATACAAAGCTCACGGGAATAAAATGCTTGCTATAATCCGGTTGATTTCTAAAAACGGTGTGCCTTTATTTTTAACCAACATGACAACCGTTGTAGGTTTCTGTGTGTTTAGTTTTTCGGGTAGTGCATTGTTAGATCAATTCTCTATTATATCAGGAATCAATATCATGATAATTTATGTGGTAACACTAATTTTTATTCCTGTTGTATATAGTTACTTGCCTCCACCAAAGGTTAGTCATACCAAACACCTCGATGGAAAACGATTGAATAAAGTAATGGAGTGGTGCAACCGATTGGTTTATAACCATAGAACATGGATTTATTTAGGTACCGTGTTTTTATGTGCCTTGTCGGTTTATGGGGGGATGAAAGTAAAAACATTGGGTTACGTGGTTGATGATATGCCTATTCATGATAAAGTTTATACCGACTTAAAATATTTTGAAAAAGAATTAAAAGGAGTTTTACCTTATGAAATAAAAATTGATACGAAACGTAAAAATGGAGTTAAGGACTACAGTACGCTTCAAAAAATGAATCGTTTGCAAAAAGAACTTGCATCCTTCCCTGAATTTAGTAAACCAGTTTCAATGGTTGATTTCCTGAAATTCGCTAATCAGGCCTATCACGATGGCGAAGAAAAATATTACATACTTCCCGGCGCATTAGATATTACTGAACTGGCAAGTTATATGCCTAGTGCCGATCAAAACAAAGGTGGATTATTAAAAAGCATGGTTGATTCAAACTACCAGGTTGCAAGAATAAGTATTCAAATGGCTGACGTTGGCTCAGTGGCCATGAAAGATATCAATAAAAGAGTGGATAGCTTGATCACAGAAATTTTCCCGGCCGAAAAATATGATGTAAGTAAAACAGGAACCAGTTTAATATTCTTAAAGGGTAATGATTATCTTGTTGAAAATTTATTACAAAGTATGATTTCAGCATTGGTCATCATTTCTATTATGATGGCATTTCTGTTTTTTAGCTGGAAAATGGTTCTGATTTCATTAATTCCAAATATTGTTCCTTTATTAATGACATTTGGTATCATGGGTTATTTCGATATCAGATTGAAACCATCAACCATAATCATTTATTCAGTAGCTTATGGAATTGTAATAGACTTCACTATTCATTATTTGGCAAAATATAGAAACTCACTAAAGAAACATGATTGGAACATGAAGGAAGCAATTCCCGAAAGTTTACAGGAAGCAGGGCCAAGCATTATTTACACAGCAATAGCATTATTTGCCGGATTTATCATTTTTGCGGCCAGTGATTTTGGTGGAACAGTGGCCTTGGGCGTACTTACCTCATTATCCTTGTTGTTTGGTATGTTAATGAATTTGTTACTATTACCTTCTTTATTACTTACCCTTGAAAAATCAATAAACAACAAGAAGGAGTTGGGGAAAACATTGGTAGAACTTGAACCGGAACCTACTGATAGTGAAGAATAAAACTGATTTTATTTTCTACTTGCTAAACCCTATTTTCGCACACTTTTAAAAATGGCAATGCCATTGGTTAATATTTTAATACACAATGACTAAATACAAAGAATATAAAAAACTAGATTTCCCTTCGTTTGAGGAAGAAATATTAGCATTTTGGAAGGCGAATCAAGTATTTGAAAAAAGTATTAAAAATCGCGAAGGTGCTCCATCTTTTGTGTTTTATGAAGGACCTCCGAGTGCAAACGGAATGCCCGGCATTCATCACGTAATGAGCCGCACCGTAAAAGATATTTTCTGTCGTTATAATACCTTAAAAGGTTTTAGGGTTAATAGAAAAGCCGGTTGGGATACTCATGGCTTACCTGTTGAATTACAAGTTGAAAAAACCTTAGGCATCACCAAAGAAGACATTGGAAAAAAAATAAGCATTGCTGAATATAATGAAGCTTGTAGGAAGGATGTAATGAAGTTTACTGATATATGGAATAACCTGACAGAAAGAATGGGTTACTGGGTAAACTTAAACGATCCTTACATTACCTACGATAATAAGTACATGGAAAGTCTTTGGTGGATTTTAAAGCAACTGCACACTAAAGGATTATTATATAAAGGTTACACCATTCAGCCTTATTCACCTGCTGCCGGAACCGGATTAAGTTCTCACGAGTTAAATCAACCCGGAACTTATAAAGATGTAAAAGACCATACCGCTGTAGCCATGTTTAAAGCTATAAACGCACCATTTGGTGATGATACTTATTTCTTAGCCTGGACTACTACACCTTGGACCTTACCTTCGAATACTGCATTAGCCGTAGGAGCACAAATAACATATCTTGTAGTTAAAACCTATAATCCACAAACACATCAACCTTGCAAGGTAATTTTAGCCAAAGAATTACTGGGTAAATATTTTAAACCGGAGCAAGAAACACTGGAATTTCAAAGCTATCAACCCGGTGATAAACATATCCCATTTAAAGTATTGGATGAGGTAACCGGAAATGAATTAGCAGGTATCTCTTACGAACAATTATTACCCTTTGTAAAAGTAGACAACGGAGATGCCTTTAAAGTAATTACAGGCGATTTTGTAACTACTGAAGACGGTACAGGTATTGTACACATCGCACCAAGTTTTGGGGCTGATGACTTTAAAGTTGCTAAACAGAATGGAATTGGTTCTTTAACATTAGTTGATAAACGAGGAAAATTTTTACCTGAAGTGCAAGACGGGGTTTTCTTATATGGTGAAGAATATGTGAAAGAGGCTTACTTAAGCGAGGAAGAAAAAACTACTGCACTTGCCCTTCAAAAAGAAAAGTTGAGCGGTATAATAAAAGACACTTCAAAACTCGCTTATCTAAGTGTTGATGAACGCATCATTCTTAAACTGCAAACAGAAGACAAACTTTTTAAAAAGGAAAAATATGAGCATCCCTACCCACATTGCTGGAGAACCGATAAACCAATTTTATATTATCCATTAGAAAGTTGGTTTATAAAAACTACAGCATATAAAGATAAATTAATTGCGCTTAATCAAACCATCAATTGGAAACCGGAACATACAGGAACCGGACGCTTTGGCAACTGGCTTGAAAACTTAGTAGATTGGAATCTTTCACGTTCACGCTACTGGGGAACTCCATTACCTATTTGGAGAACAGATGATGGCAGCGAAGAAATTTGTATCGGAAGTAAAGAGGAATTAGAAATTGAAATCGGAAAATCAATAGCTAAGGGATATATGGATAAGTCGTTTGATTTACTTGATTTACATAAACCTTATGTAGATGAAATCATTCTTACTTCAAATTCCGGCAAAAAAATGTTCCGCGAGCCCGACTTAATTGATGTATGGTTTGATAGTGGAGCAATGCCTTATGCCCAATGGAATTTCCCTTTGGAAAATCATGATTTGTTTGAACAAAATTATCCTGCTGATTTTATTGCAGAAGGTGTGGATCAAACTCGCGGATGGTTTTTTACCCTTCATGCTTTAGCTGTTTTGATAAGCGAATGTAGTGATGATATAAAAGCTATTAACGCTAAAAATAATAACCCCGGGATTGCCTTCAAAAATGTTATTGCCAATGGATTAGTTTTGGATAAAAATGGCAATAAAATGAGTAAGCGCCTTGGTAATGTGGTTGACCCATTTGAAACAATTGCCAAATACGGTGCCGATGCCACAAGGTGGTACATGCTAAGTAACAGCGACCCTTGGGATAATCTGAAGTTTGATTTGGAAGGTGTGGCTGAAAGCCAACGAAAATTTTTCGGGACACTTTATAACACGTATTCCTTTTTTGCCATTTATGCAAATATTGACGGATTCGAATACCAACCTTCGTTGTTAGTTCCTGTACAAAAACGTTCGGAACTCGACCGTTGGATTATCAGTAAATTAAATAGTGTAGTGCAACTGGTAACCGAAAAAATGAACGATTATGATGCAACTCCGGCGGTACGGGCAATAGAAGAATTTACGTGCGACCATTTAAGTAATTGGTAT
>JALONK010000013.1 GCA_025454975.1 Bacteroidia bacterium | reverse complement strand
CAACCAAATGTGTCTGTCATCAACAATACATACATACCTGAATCGCGCTTTACAACACTTTGTGTGGTGTCATCGCCAATTATATTGCTTCCTAAAAACCACCTATAGGTACGTATGTTTCCTCCATTATTTCCGGCGTTTAATGTAAATGTTTCTCCAAAACAAATGCGGGCTGTATCCGGACTAAACAACGGAACCGGTAAATTCTTTACTTCTAAAACCATAGAATCTGTATGAGAACATCCCGAAAGATCCTGAGCTCTTAAATAATATTTAGTAGTTAATGTATCAGAAGCGGTAAAGCTAAATCCGGTTTGTGAAGGCCCCTGAACCGCTAGACCAGTTGTGCTATTCCTAAACCATGTGTAGGTGTATAAGTTTGGTGGCGATCCCCACCTGGCTCTACCATTAATGGTCATCGTACTTCCTTTACATACAAAAGTATCCTGTATAAATGCCTGAACCGGTGTGTCAACGGTTATGGTATCAAAATAAACACGCGTACAACTTTGTGCCGCTGATAATCCGGGGGTTGAGGCTGTATATCGAACTAAATATTTGCCTCCCTTTCTAAATGTAAACGTATCCCTTATCATCACACGAGGAGCGGTTCCCGAGCCCGGTGGATTAGGGTTGGCTGCTACACGCAACTGAAACCCGTTGGTAAAACTATAATCGAAAGGTTCGTTGGCAACCTCTAATCGTGCAGAAGTTAACGTTTGTCGAGGGTCGGTTTTAAATACCGTATAAACATACCTGCCACATCGCAAATCTGTTGGTACGCCATTCGCTTTAGGTTGTGGTAACACACGAATACTAAATGCGCGGGTGATACGACCCGGATTTGGGCACACATTATCAATACCTGTAACTGTAAAATAATAAGGTAAAGTTCTTCCGTCACTTTCTTCTGTTTGCCAGCAAAACTCCCATTGGTCTTCACGTGGACGAGGAATACCCGGACCAACAGGGTAGGTTGGACCAAAGGTTAATTTACCAGGTCGAACAATACCTTGGTTCCAACTGAGACGAGTGGTGTCAAATCTTGGAATATTTGGATAGGCATCCGTATCTTTTGCGGTAACAGTAAAACAAATACGTTCGCCGGCACAAACCCCGTAATTAAACCGAGGACGTCCATTGGGCTCAGAAGGATTCGTTGCAAAACGCGGCGGGTTATTGGCCGGACAGGCGACGACGTAAATCTGCAAATCCCTTTGCGTAATTCCAACCAATACCGGTTGCCCGGCTGCGTTATAATTCCACTGCTTAATTAAAACGTTTAAGTTACCGAATATAAAAGAAGCTGTATTATTTACAGCATTAAAAGAAATATCCCCGTTTATGGAATCAATTATCATATATGGCCCGGAGGGTTGGGGGAAATTAATATGTGGGGGAGCAGTGCTATTTAATGGAAATGGATAATTAGCACTGAATGGCGGTTGATATTGTACAGAACCTCCACCTGTATTAAGCGATTGACCAATTTCATAAGTTAACGAATCTTGATCAACATCCACGGCGCCCATGTTAAACACATATTCTTGTCCTGAACAAACAATCGCAACCGGTTCATTTCTAATTTGTGGTGAATTGTTTTTACATGGCATCTGAGATTCCCAAAAAATATTAATAGTGGCTCCAATCCTAAATCCCGTGCCACCCGGATTAGCTAAATTATTGATACCAAAATTTCTGCAACAGCTTTCCCAGAAAATATCCCAATACGGACAAGTGTTAGGGGCATTTAAAGTTGGTAAGTTTAAACTCAAAGTTCCTTCAAACGTGAACCCTTCGATAGATGGCGTATAAGGCCCGGGAGCAACTGTATTCATGTTGGTACACCCATTTTTCGACAAGTTACCACAAACACCTAACAACGACAAACCAACGTCTTGTACTTTTACGTAATTAACTGTAAAGTTAACTTGATTTGGAGAGGCTGAGCAACTGGGAGGGTTCAACGTTGTATTTGGTCGGGCAACCATTGATTGAGTACATGCCGGACTTGAACATAAAGGTATACCTGTACAGTCTCTGTACAATGTTAGCCTAACCCTCCATGTTCTTGGACCAATACATTCGTATTCAATATCCCCTCCAACAATGTGAGTTGCAAATGTGTCTTGAGCAAAAAAGAAAAGTATGGCAACGAAAGCTATTCGCTTTAATGCTTTTATAAAATACTTGTAATGAATTGTTATCATATGTAATTTCTTAACTGTATTTTGTCTCAAAACTATTCTATTAAAACCTAAATTTTTTCTTAAAGCTCCTTAAAACTTCTTTAATATTAATATTTGTAGTATGAATTCAGAAACGATTAAAAACTTCACAGCTACTTCACACGCAAATTGGAAAAACCCGGGTAGTAAACTTGTTTATTTTGAGTGCAATAGCCCATTTTCGGTTGCTGATATAGACACGGATAACAAAAGCTTATGGAGATATAAGCACAATATCCCAATTAATGAAAGTAATATTATTTCTTTAGGAGAAGGTTTATCCCCGTTAATAAAAATAAACCTCGGCTCACTAACTGCAATGATTAAGCAGGAACAGTTATTTCCAACCGGATCATATAAGGATAGAGGCGCTACAGTAATGTTAAGCCATGCACGTTCGGTAAATGCCACACATGTAATTCAAGACAGCAGCGGAAATGCCGGTTGTTCAGTTGCCGCTTACTCAGCAGCAGCCAAAATTAATTGTGATGTTTATGTTCCCGAAGACACATCACCCGCTAAATTAACACAAATTGCATTATACGGTGCTAATTTGATAAAGGTACCTGGCGACCGCACGGCCACGGCTGAGGCGGCACTTTTAGCCGCACAAAACAATTATTATGCAAGCCATTGTTATAATCCATATTTTTATGAAGGTACAAAAACCTTTGCTTATGAAATTTGCGAGCAATTAAATTGGACAGCACCGGACCGGGTAATATTACCTGCAGGTAATGGTACCATTTTGATAGGCGCTTGGCTTGGGTTTAAGCATTTGTTGAAAAGTAAAATTATTTCACACATGCCTATGTTTATCGCTGTGCAAGCAGAAAAGTGTTCGCCATTGTATGAAGCTTGGTTTAATAATATGCCAATAAACGATTACAAAAACCAAGGCACAATAGCCGAGGGAATTGCAATTGAAAGCCCTATTAGAGGTGAGTTAATGATTGACATTATTAAAGCAACAGGTGGTAGTTTTATCACTGTTAATGAAGAAGAGATTATTGAAACTTTTTTCGAATTAGGTAAAATGGGGTATTATGTTGAGCCTACCTCTGCTGCAACTATAGCAGGAATAATAAAACTAAAAAACAGCATAAACAGAGACGAATTAGTGGTAAGTTTATTCTCGGGACATGGCTTAAAAAGTGGAGATAAAACAGCTTATCTTATGCAAGAGAAGAGGCCGTAACTCTTTTATATAGCTCTTCATAAAGCGGTATAATTTTATCAATGTGGAACTCAAGTGCTCGCTTTTTTGCGGCTTGCTTAAAGTTAGTTAGGATGTGTTCATCACTTAAAATATGAATTGCAGCTTTAGCCATTGCATCAACATCACCAACCTTGCATAAAAATCCGGTTACTCCATCAATATTTAATTCGGGGATCCCACCGGCATTACTGCTAATAACGGGCACTTCACAAGCCATAGCCTCTAAAGCAGCCAGGCCAAAACTTTCTGTTTCACTTGGCATTAAAAACAAATCACATACCGATAAAATTTCTTCGATAGGATCTTGTTTACCTAAAAAGATAATTTTATCACATAAGTTTAAATCACGACACAACTGTTCAATATTATGTCGTTCCGGACCATCACCGACTAATAATAGTTTTGATGGCACTTTTTCTGCTACTTTCCCAAATGTTTTTACAACATCATCTACCCTTTTAACCTTTCTAAAATTACTGGTGTGCACCAGCAATTTTTCACCTTGAGAAGAAATTGCTTTACGAAAATGCTCTCGAGGCTTTTTGCTAAATCGGTTGATGTCTATGAAGTTAGGAATCACTTGAATATCATTCATCACTTTAAAATGCTTATAAGTATCGTCTTTTAAAGATTGAGAAACAGATGTAATCAAGTTTGATTGATTTAATGAATAGGTGACCACAGGAGTAAATGACGCATCTTTACCAACCAAGGTAATATCGGTACCATGTAAGGTTGTAATTATCGGGATATGAATGCCTTCAGCCGCCAAAATTTGTTTAGCAAAAACCGCGGCAGAAGCGTGAGGAATAGCATAATGAACATGCAGTACATCAAGCTTTTCAAACTTCACTACATCAACTAACCTGCTGGTTAAGGTAGTTTCGTACGGCGGATAATCAAACAGCGGATAACTGCTAACATACACCTGATGATAAAATAAATTATTGGTAAAAAAATCGAGACGGGCAGGTTGTTTATAGCTGATAAAATGAACCTGATGACCACGCTCTGCTAACTCTTTGCCTAGCTCGGTTGCTACTACACCACTACCTCCGTAAGTTGGATAACATACAATCCCAATTTTCATACTCAATCGATAATTTATTCAAATTAACGATAAACATCTCTACTAATCACAAAAAATTAGGTTAGTGAATGATTATAATGGGTTAATTAATCTTTATAAGAGGGATCATTCAACACTTCATAAGCAGCATCTTGAAGTAAGGTTCTGATGTTGAACTCAATTAGTTTTTTATTATCAGCCGTTGGATATACACGATTTGACAAAAACACAAAAACAATTCCCGTTTTAGGGTCGGCCCAGGCACATGTACCTGTAAATCCGGTATGACCAAAGGTAGATGAAGAGCAATATTTACCGGCCGGAGAAGCCTTTTTAATATCGGTCTCAGGTTTGTCAAATCCATACCCTCTTCTACTTTTGTTACTGTGTTTTTTCGTAAACAAATTAACGGTAGATGATTTAAAAATTCTCTTATCACCGTAGACACCTTCATTAAGTAACATCTGCATAAGGACAGCAACATCATTTGCACACCCAAACAATCCTGCATGGCCGCTAACGCCACCAAGCATAGCCGCAGTTTGGTCATGAACAGTCCCATTGATCAGTTGCATTCTAAATACCGAATCAACTTCAGTAGGAACAATCCAATCTAAATTAACAAATTGATTAGGATTATAGGTAAGTGAAGAAAGGTTTAAAGGCTTGTATATTTCTTCTTGCACAAATAATTGAAGCGGTTTCCCGCTAACTTGTTCAATAATTTTTCGCAATAAAATAAACCCAAGGTCAGAATATAAATAATTACCCTTAGGTTTCATCTCACATTCAATAATTGTTTTCCAAACTAAGGCTTCGGCATCCTTATGCATAAATAACGCTGGTGCTGCTTGAATACTATAAATGGAATCGCGAGTTGGTTTGTATATCAATGGGTTTGGTTTTCCATTTACAAGTGTTGATTTGTAAATTGGAATAAATGCAGGAAATCCGGCTTGATGAAGTAATACATCAGCAATTGTAATTTCTTCTTTATTTGACGATTCAAGCTCAGGTAAGTATTTACTTAGCTTATCATCGAGCTTAATTTTATGGTCTTCATATAACTTCATTATTGCAACCGTAGTTGATAAAATTTTAGTTAACGAAGCCAAATCGTATAAGTGGTAGTTCTTTACACCTGAAATATTATCGTAAGTGTGAGAGCCAAATGATTTTTGGTAGAGCACCTTATTATTTTTAGCCACCAAAATTTGACAACCGGGAGTTGCACCTGAAGATATTGCTGCCAAGGCTATACTATCTAAGCGTTGAAATGCATGTGGTGGTAATCCAACTTCTTGTGGAATTAAATAGCTAAACCTGTTAATTGAAGAGGAGTGCTCTCCGACACCTAAAGGAAAGGCCGGCCCAACACTAACAGATAATTTGCCTTTGGCTTCAATTGCTCCAAACAACACTTCAACAGCCAATTGGTTATATAATTCTTGATCCTCATAAGAAACAATAACATTCTTTGCTTTTTGAAATTGATTAAGGATATATGGATTTCCATTACATATCAATATTGTTTTTTTAGGCAATAGAAGCAATCTGTTTACAAAGTCAATTTGTGGTTGTGTTAATCCTAACTTTTTGCTCACAAAACGGCTTGTGCCTTGCAAGCTAACGATTAACATATTATACTTATCAAGTACAGTAAATAAACTATCGAAGTAGGTTTGCTTTTCCGTTTTATCTATACTATACAAATCGGTTTTTATGTAATTCAACAAGTGCTCTTGAAAGGCGGATATTTGTTGTACACCAACAGAAATGGTTGCTATCTTATACAGATTCGGATTCTCTATTGGAATTACACTATCCATATTTCTAGCAATAACAATCCCGTTTTTTACAGCCTTTTTAATCATTGGTGCGGCATCGCCTGTATTTAGGTCGCTAGTTAATCCGGTTAGTTCTATTGGTTCGTATTGATGAAGTCCTACCCAATATTTAGCAGTTAAAATTCTTTTGCAACTTTGTTCAATTTGTTGCCAACTGATGGTGCTGTCTAACAAATGCTCTTTAATTCGAGCGATGGCTGAAGGAACATTTTCAACGAACAATAAAATATCATTTCCTGCAATTAATGCCTTTGCAGCCACTTCTCCTGGAGGGAATAAATCAGCAACACCTTTCATATTTAAGGCATCAGTTATGATTATGCCGGGAAATTTCATTTCATTTCTGAGCAACCCGGTGATTATACTTTTAGAAAGTGACGCAGGTAAATTTAAAGTATCAAGCGCAGGAACATTTAAATGAGCGACCATCACACTCATCACATCAGCATCAATTAACTTTTTAAAAGGGTACAACTCTAGGGAGTCTAATCGCTTTCTATCTCCTTTAATTACCGGCAATCCGTAATGAGAATCAGTTTCAGTATCTCCATGTCCGGGAAAATGTTTTGCGCTGGCCATGATATGCATGTCTTGTAAACCTTTTGCATAAGCAGCTCCTAAACGTGCAACTGTGTATTTATTTTCGCCAAACGACCTGTCGTTAATTACCGGATTATTAGCATTATTATTCACATCAACATCAGGAGCAAAGTTAAAGTGAATGCCCATGCGTTTGCATTGAGCCCCAATACTTAAACCCATTTCGTAAACCAAATCGGCATTTGCACTAGCACCCAACACCATTTGTCGGGGATACACCGGTGTGCTATCTAAACGCATACTAAGCCCCCATTCGCCGTCAATACCAACAAGCAGTGGAGTTTTAGCTAGAGCTTGATATCTATTGGTGAGTATGGCTTGTTTAAATGGCGTACCTTTAAAAAAAATAAGTCCTCCAACCTTATATTCTTTAACTAGGGTTTCTATATAATTAAAATGATTAGAATCGCGTAAGGTCCATACATCAACCATAAACAACTGTCCAATTCTTTCATCATCACTCATGGCGGCATAAATAGAATCTACCCAAGGGTTTGTTTTATTCCAGTTTATACTGCCACTTTGCCCATAAACAAACGTAAAAAAAGGAAACAACAAAAAAAGGATAAATACATTTTTCTTCACCTGCATGATAATTTAACTAACGAATTTTAAGTAAACGGATTATAAACGAACAAAAAAAGAGAAAAAACATCATTGTACCTTTTGAAGTTGCCTTTATTTATAAACGTACCTATTAACACTTCATATAGTTTTGTATTTTGCAAAGGAATTTATGAGCGATATAATTAAACTACTTCCGGATCATGTGGCAAATCAAATTGCTGCCGGAGAGGTAATACAACGCCCTGCTTCGGTAGTAAAAGAGCTGCTGGATAATGCAGTTGACGCCGGAGCAACTCAGATTGATTTAATTATTAAAGAGGGTGGTAAAACCTTAATTCAGGTATTTGATAATGGAACAGGCATGAGTGTTACCGACGCTAGGATGTGTTGGGAGCGCCACGCAACAAGTAAAATAAAAAGTGCGGAAGATATTTATGCAATTAAAACAATGGGATTTAGAGGCGAGGCCTTAGCAAGCATAGCATCGGTTGCCCAGGTTGAGATGCGTACAAAACAGCAGCAGGACAATTTGGGTACAATGATACTAATTGAAGGTAGCCGGGTTATAAAACAAGAATCCATTACCATGTTAACAGGAACTCAAATCACAGTTAAAAATTTATTCTATAATATTCCCGCTCGTCGTAATTTTTTAAAATCAAACCCGGTTGAAACCCGACATATTTTTGATGAGTTCACCCGTGCTGCACTTTCTAACCCTCACATCGCATTTACTTTAACCAATCAAAAAGAAATGGTTTACGACTTAAAGTCGGGCGATTTAAGCAGGCGAATTTTTGAGCTTTTCGGGTATGAAAAAAATAAAGACCTATTGCCTTTAAATGAAGAAACAACCATTGCAAATATCAGCGGGTTTGTAGGAAAGCCTGAAAATGCCAAAAAAACAAGGGGGGAGCAATTCTTTTTTGTAAACAACAGGTATATTAAAGATGCCTACCTAAACCATGCGATGATGGCTGGTTACGACCAAATTATTTCTAAAGAACAGTTTCCATTCTATTTAGTTAATATTGATATTAATCCACAACATATAGATGTAAACGTTCATCCAACAAAAACTGAAATTAAATTTGACGATGAAAAATCGTTATATCAAATATTGCGCGCTGTTTGTAAAAAAGCTGTTGGCGAACACTACCATGTTCCTATTTACACACCAATGAGCGATGATGGATTTTTACAATTAAATCAGCCCTCAAATCAGCCTTTGGGTAATAACGATAACAGAAGTCAGGTTAGCCCTTCTTACAAAAACGAACACCAACATTTTTCTACGCACCAAACACAACAAAAAGATTGGCAGGCATTATTTCAACTCATGCAAAAGGAAGAAACAATCGGGGATATGGGTGGTAAAAAGGTAAGACCACCGCAGGAGCTTCCCGGATTAGAAACTTCAGATGTTTTGCACTCAAGATTATTAATTAATCTGCATGGGATTTTTATTCTAACTACAATAAAAAATGGCATTATTTTAATTGATATTTCGGCAGCACATGAACGGGTACTCTTTAGTAAATACATGGATGCCTTGCAAAATCAACCCATCGCAAGCCAACAAATTTTGTTTCCGAAAACAGTTTCCTTCTCTTCCCCCGATGCATCATTATTAAGAGACTTACTTGCTGATATTAGGGCATTGGGCTTTGATGTTAATGAGCTTGGCGGAAATACCTTTTCGGTTAATGGAGTGCCGGCAGAACTAAACCACTACAACGAACAACATCTGCTTGAAGAGGTGCTTGAACTCTACAAACAGCAAACACAACAAGATACTCGTCATCAACGCATCGCCAAAATTCTTGCCCAACGAGCAGCCGTAAAGCCCGGTACTAAACTTAATCAGGACGAAATGAGTTTGTTAACTGATGAGTTATTTGCCTGTGTTGATAATAAAGTTTCTCCATCCGGTAAAAGTTGTTTCAAAAATCTAAGTATTGAAGATTTATATAAATTAATCAATCAACCTCAATAATTGATGATACGAGCCTTATCTAACAATAAACCCTTATCCTTATTATGCGCAGCATTTTTGATAGAATTGCTCCTTTTGTTCTATCTAAGAAATGTACCGGGCTTTTTTGTAAGTCCTGTATTAATAGCGTTTACAGGATTATTCATTGCCTACTATCCTATCTATTCATCTACAAAAAAAACAAGTGTAACCTTATATGATAAACCCGGTATCATAAAAAACAAAACTGTAACTAAAACAGTATTCTTCACTACCTTAATAAGTTGTGTGCTTATCTATTGGGGTTGGTCGTTTATATTATTTCAACGGCATCCATTAGATATTAATCAATCAGATATTCTACCATTTATTAAAGTTGTTTATCTTGATAGGCTATCGAATGGCGAAGCGGTTTACAGCAGTTTTACGGGATTTAATTATGGCACTTTTACGCCAAGTTATTTGCCAGCACATTGGATGCCATTTATTATACCGTATTGGCTTAATATTGATTTGAGGTGGGCGGTAGTTGCGGTATTTTCATTGGCAGCACTTATTTATACATTTTATATTGTAAAGATTGATAATAAACAAAGTGGTTTGTTTAAATTAATCTTACCATGGATACTTGTATTTAGTATTTACATTAAACAACCTGTTGACGGTGTTCATACAATTGAAATTATGGTAATTGGATATTACCTTATGCTAGGTGTGTTATTGTTTTCTTCACATTCACTCCTTCAAGCATTTGGAATTGTTCTGCCGCTAATGTCGAGATATTCATTTTTGTTTTGGCTGCCAATTTATGGGTTTATTCTATGGCTAAACCAACGAGTACAACTGCTAAAAATAATTGCAGGCAGTTTATTTTTCCTTTCAATAATATTCCTTCCTTTTATTATCCAATCTCCTGAAATGTTTAAAGACTTTAACGGTAATTACCTTCGAGGGGTAATTTACGAGTGGCAAGGTCAACCATGGCAAAAAAGTGGCGATCGTCCATTTCAATTGTTTCAAGGAATGGGAGTTGCGTCTTGGTTTTATTTATGGTTCAACGGATCACTTGAAGATAAAATTATTATGATTAAAAATGTGTTGCTCGCGGTAAGTGTCATTTTCATGCTTTGGCAATTATTTTTAGTTTGGAAGGTGAAAAATAAAATTAATCCTGATTTATTAGCCCTGCTTACACTTAAGGCCGCGCTTACGCTATTTTATTTATTTATTATGGTTCCTTATGTGTACCTAAACTGGGTTCCATTAATCGTATCCATCGTAATTATTTCAAGATTTCAATTACCTTCAACATCTCATGAAACTATCAATAGTTAGTCCGGTATACCAAGCAGAACGAATAATAGAAGAACTTATTAAAAGGATAAAATTAGCTGTTGAGCAAATCACCGGCGACTATGAAATTATTTTAGTTGAGGATTTTAGTCCCGATAATTCATGGGAGAAAATAGCAGCGTTGGCATCAACAGATTCACGAATTAAAGGTATAAAACTGAGTCGAAATTTTGGCCAACATCATGCCATCACAGCCGGACTCGACGCTTGTTCCGGAGAGTGGGTAGTAGTAATGGATTGCGATTTACAAGATAGACCGGAAGAGATTATTTCTTTATATAACAAAGCACAAGAAGGATTTGATATTGTATTTGCACGTCGAGTAAACAGACAAGATGGATTTATAAAAAAACAAACTTCTGTTTTATTCTATAAACTTTTCAGTTATCTATCGGGCGTACCTCAAGATGGTACTATTGCAAATTTTGGCATTTATCATAAAAAAGTAATCGCGGCTATTAATACTATGAGGGAGCCTATGCGGGCATTTTCGCCAATGGCAAGATGGGTTGGTTTTAATAAAACTGCAATTGACGTAAAACACGATGAACGTTTCGAGGGTAAATCATCTTATAACTGGGGCCGATTGATTAATCTAGCCTTAGATATAGCATTGGCCTATTCTGACAAGCCATTGAGAATGGTAATAAAAACCGGGTTTATAATTAGTAGTCTCTCAATATTATATGCCTTACTAAACGTAATCTTTTTCTTTAGTGGTATTATTAAAGTTTCAGGTTTTGCCAGTTTAATAATATCCATTTGGTTTTTAAGCGGACTAATTATTTTTATCCTAGGAATAATCGGTTTATACATAGGAAAAACCTTTGATGGCATCAAAAACAGACCACTTTATATCGTTGACAAAAAAACATTTTAATGATTATAAATAAACTTGAATGGGACAGTAGGTTTTTTGGCTATCCGATTGGCCGAATTGATGTTGGACAACAAACATCATTAAACTTAAAGATGCTGAACCTTTATGAATACAAACTGATATACCTTTTCAGCGAAAAAGAGTTGTTGGATGTTGATAATAAAGAAAACCCGATTCAATTGGTAGATATTAAAGTTCAATTAGGCAAATCGGTTAATCCAAACGCAATAATCAACCAACACATCGTTCGTATCTATTCATTAAGCGAACAGTTGATAAAACTTGCGTTACAAAGCGGGGCTTATTCGAGATTTAAACTTGATACGCATTTTAAAAACAATGAATTTGAACGCCTCTATACAACTTGGATTACCAACGCTATTGATGATACCTCAACTGTTGTTTATGGTTACATCTACGAAGGGTTTTTGGCTGGATTTATTACCTTATCAATAAAAAATAATTCGGCTGATATAGGTTTAATTGCAGTAGATGAACAAAAAAGAGGGTTACAAGTTGGAACAAAACTTTTAGCAACCGCAGATGCATTTGCTGTTGAACAGGGAATAGAAAAAATTACTGTAAACACACAGTTTGAAAACAAGACTGCAATGAATTTTTATATTAAGAATAACTATAACATTTTAAATCGTTCTTATATTTACCACCTATGGAAATAAAACAATCCATTCCTTTTAATAAGCCTTATCTTACCGGAAAGGAAAGTCATTATATATATCAAGCCGTACTATCCGGAAAAATTTCAGGAGACGGGATATTCACCAAACGCGTCCATGAATTTTTTGAAAACAAATACGGATTTAAAAAATGTTTGCTAACAACCTCCTGCACTGATGCTTTAGAGTTAGCAGCAATTTTATTAGACATCAAAGAAGGTGATGAGGTTATTATGCCTTCTTATACTTTTGTTTCCACTGCAAATGCTTTTGTATTACGAGGAGCCAAAATAGTTTTTGCCGACAGCTATTTTAACAATCCGAATATTGATGTTACACAAATTGAAGCATTAATTACCTCAAAAACCAAAGCCATTGTTCCGGTTCATTATGCCGGTGTTGCCTGCGATATGGATAGTATTCTTGCATTGGCAAAAAAGTATGATTTGTTTGTTGTTGAAGATGCTGCTCAGGCCATAGATAGCTATTACCAAGGCAAACCTCTTGGAAGCTTGGGACATCTTGCCGCATTCTCGTTTCATGAAACAAAAAATATTATCAGTGGCGAAGGAGGTATGCTTGTAATTAACGACGAACGTTTTATTAAACGCGCTGAAATTATACGAGAAAAAGGAACAAACCGTTCAGCCTTTTTTAGAGGTGAAGTAGATAAATATGGCTGGGTTGATGTTGGAAGTTCGTTTTTGCCTTCAGACATTATTGCTGCATTCTTATTTGCACAATTAGAAAATATAGATGAAATTCAAGCGAAAAGAAAAGTATTATGGAATAGATACCATAAAAACCTTGAATCATTGCAAGTTCAAGGCAAAATTAAATTTCCTGAAATACCATCTTACGCCGAAAGCAATGCTCATATTGCCTGTATTATATGTAACCATGTTGAAGAACGTCAACGGCTTATTCAATCATTAAAAGAAGCCGGCGTAATGGCCGTTTTCCATTACCTTTCATTGCATACATCAAACTATTATTTAAACCGACACGATGGAAGGACTTTACCTTATACTGATTATTTCAGCGATTGCTTATTAAGACTACCATTGTACTTTGAACTTACTGAAGAAGATGTTGATTATATATGCAGTATTATTCACAAGTTTTATAACAATAACTAAATGATTACTTCTTAAATCATAAAAATAAATAAATAATTAAATCATCCGATATGTAAAAATAAGTCTTTAATCAATACGGCATTTAATAGATCAGATAAAAACTAAAAAAAACGACCCAACAGTACCCCTAAAAAATCTCAATGTTTAATCATTCCGTCCTTCTAAAAATTAGAACATTTTGGGTGCTGTCGGTAAGTTGCCAGTAACTGCTTTTTAACAAAGTATCAATACAATTCCAATAATCATCTTTTAATGGATAAGGATTAGTTTTAGGTGCTACAACTATATACTTAGTATGTTTCGTATTTGGAAAAAGCACAATATAATTTCTGTTTGCTAAATGCGGTGCTAATGCATTTTGCACCGAAATCGAATCCATATGATCATTCAATAATTTGGAAAGGTCGTGGTGAATTCCCCTTGCTTCACTTAACATTGTTAATCGAGATAAATTATAAAACTGTGCATTTTCGGGTGCATACCAGATGGAAACACGGCTTTTCAGTTTATTGTAGGTATAAAATCCGGTAACAATTGCCACAACCATTGCTAATATAAATTTGAAGTAGCTTCTAACATTTAAATCAGAAATAAAAACGGCAGTACAAGCTGTGATAACCGGCACAAATTCGATGCTGTAGTGATAATTTATTCCCCAACGAGCAGCGTCGGAATTTAATAGCTTTTGTAGATAAATAGGAATAAGCATCACTAAAAACTGTGGGCGATATAATAAAAATATTCCTCCACTGCATAAAACTGAAAAGTGTAATTCAGATTTAATGCCTGTGTAAAACTGATCGCCAATATGGTTTTCAAACAATAAGTTAAAAACATAGCCGGGCTTAGTTAATAATGTAGTTAACATTTCACGAGGATTATTGCCTAATACTTTATACATGCTATTGTAAATATATCCGGCATCCTCAGTTTGAAATAATGGTATAACAACCTTCACAATCAGTACAAAATAAATGGCTGCACAAACTGAAAGTACACTTAAGATATTTCGAAGTTTTTTGATTTTAAAAAAATGTAATGCAGCACCTGCACAAATAAACACGGTATACAATGCCATATTCTCTTTTGTTAATAGCATTAGCGCCCAAACCAACAGTAATAACTTATATTTTTGTTGATGAGCAAATACTAAAAACCATGGCACCAGCATGGCCGCGGTAACGTTGTTGTGAAAGTCGAAAGCCAAGGCCGAATAAACACCCCACATGGCAAAAAACTGCACGAGTACAGCTATGGATAAATATTGATTATTGCTATGTGATTTTGTGAAATATAAAATTCCGACACCACCGAATAGCACGAAAAAAATTTGAATAACCAACAAAGTATATGAACCAAAAATATAATACAGTGGTGCAAAAAGAAAGAATATTGGTTCGAAATGATCAGCAAAGGCATGATTTACCATCGGCTGTTGTAAAGAAGTATAATTAGCCTTTAAGTGTGCATAGGAATACAACATGTTATTATAAATTCCTAAATCGTATGCAAATGTTCTAAAGCTGTAATGATTAATTAAAGAGATAGATGCATACACCAAAGCAAAAATCGCCAAGATACTATAGATAACAATCTTTTGTTTGGGTGTGTACTCAGAAAAAATCTTCATAATTTATTCCTCATCTCCGGATAATATTAATCCATTTTCATCAATGATAATGGTGTCATTTGGTAAGGTGTCGGCTGTAATTTTGATAAAAGATTTTGCCGGCCCAATGATTGGAAAACGGTGATTAAGTCCAATTGTGTCTTCGGTGCTTAGTACATTACGCCTTATCATCAACCCTGCAAGTGAATGAAAATGGCGACCAACATGATCTTTTAAATAGCCGTCTTTTCCAAATCGCCACATAAACTTTTTTGGGCTAGGAATAATCACTGCTAAAAACAATGCTTCACTTAAGGTGAGTTCGTTTGCCGATTTGTTGAAATAAAACCTTGCAGCTTCTCCAATTCCATATACATTAGGCCCCCACTCGATAATGTTTAAATAAACTTCAAACATTCTTTCCTTAGAACTTAGGCGGTTGTTCTCTAAAATATAAACCAATAGTATTTCTTCCAATTTACGCGACAATGTTTTTTCTCTCGTTAAAAAAACATTCTTAATTAGCTGCATACTAATTGTACTGGCACCTCTTGCAAATTTCTTCTTCCGTATATTTTTAATTATAGATTGTCTGAATGCCTCGTCAATAAATCCTCTATGATAAAAGAATGATGGGTCTTCTGTAGTGAGTACCGACTTCTTCAGCCATGGAGAAATCATATCAAGAGGAACAAAGGTTGGACTTGTATAACTAACTTCAATAGCCCGTTGTGGTCGTCCGTTTTCTATTGGGTGATACACAAAATCGCTATTAAGTTTACTTAAGTTTGCTTCACCATATTTTATAATCCGTAAACCTTCTTTTTGCAACGAACTTTCAAAAACCAAATCTTTAGGGCGATTTTCATTGTAAAGAAAATCCAAGCGATAGGTAAAACTCCCCTCGGCCTCCATTCCTTTAAAATGATTAAATAATCCTTCAGGTAATGAACTAATAAAGTCTTGTGCGGTAGTTTTAGGAATTACTACACAAAACTGCACTGTTGTATCCGGACCTCGTTGGTATTTTGCAAATGGTTGAACTTTAATTTTATTGAGTGTAAACCACGAACTGCTATCCATTCCAATAAAATTAGCACCAATTACGAAGTCATATTTAAATTCGGCATGCTCAACCACAACTTCTTTACCGGAAATTTTAGGATGACTTACCAAAAAATTAACCGTACTTGCCAGTCCCGAAATATTAAGTACTCCATCATTAATCACCACCCCATCTAACTTTAGTCTGATACTATCAAAACCGGTACTTAAGTTAAACTTTTCTTTTACGTATGGCAATAATACCTTTCCTGTATCGGTGTTAAAAAAACTAACATCCGCTTTACGTTTTCCGGGATTTGCATATCCTTTTATCAACCAATCTTGAATAAAGCATATATTACTCAAGCTGTCTTTTGCTTCCATTACATGAATTGAAGATTTTAACTGGTTGTCCGTTAAGGTAAATTGTTGCATTTGAAAAACCACAAACTGTTTCTGGTCTTGAAAACGAAGTGCTACGTTGTGTAGTTGAACGTCGTCAGGAATAAAGTTTAGCACTTTGCTGATGAGTTGATAACCCTTTTTTGCAAGGTTACTTTGTTGCTCACCATTCTTTTCTTGAGCTTTTACCGTTGTGTCTTTCCCCTTAAAAAAACCACTCAGGTTGCTTCCATTATCGTTATTGATGATATTTATATAACCCGAATGAAGTTCAAGTTTGCTAAGTCTGATGTCTAAAAATAATGCGTATAAAGGTTGAACACCTGTAATTAGTTTATTAACATACAATAAACTATCATGTTGTTTAGGCTTTAAACTTATTTGGTGCAATTCAATCGTGCTAATACCCGTAAAAGAAGCTTCCTTAACTGTAAAAACTGCATCAAACTCTCGTGCTGATTTTTCAGAGATTTTCTCAATAACTTTATGCAAGATGAGGTTTCTAAATGAGAAGTACGAAACAATACCCAATATGAAAAAAACACCGGCAATTTTTGCCAGTGTTATAAGTAGTTTTTTTATGCTCGGTAAGCGTTTAATCATATCGTGTAGAACACCAAATTAAACGTGCATTACTTCAGCTTCTTTGGCTGCTGTAAGGTCGTCAATCTTTTTGATAAAGGTGTCGGTAGTTTTTTGCACATTGGTTTCTGCCACTTTTGCTTCGTCTTCAGCAACGCCCTCTTTTTGCAACCTTTTTATGGCTTCGTTTGCCTCTTTTCTAATATTGCGTATGGTAATTTTCGCTTGTTCTGCTTCTGATTTTACCTTTTTCACAATTTCTTTTCTTCTTTCCTCGGTTAACGGTGGGAGCACAACCCTAATCATGCTGCCATCATTACTTGGATTAAAACCTAAATTAGAAATAATGATTCCCTTTTCGATGGCTTGTAATGTACTTTTTTCCCAAGGTTGAATAGTAATTGTTTTTGCGTCAGGAGTATTAACGTTGGCAACTTGACTTAACGGAACAAGGCTTCCATAATAATCAACTTTTACTGCATCAAGCATACTCGGGTGAGCTTTGCCTGCACGAATTTTAGTGAACTCGGTTGCTGCATGATCAATGGCTTTATCCATTGCTGATTTCATGTCTTCAAAAACGGTTTTCAA
This sequence comes from Bacteroidia bacterium, assembly GCA_025454975.1. Lineage (GTDB taxonomy): Bacteria > Bacteroidota > Bacteroidia > UKL13-3 > UKL13-3 > UBA6183. The sequence continues at coordinate 58,920 of JALONK010000013.1, read as the reverse complement.
TCTTGGGTCGCTCATATTCTATTTGTTATTATATTTCAAAATTAAACATTAAATTTTATCCATTAGCTTACCAATGTTCCTACATTGTCGCCGGCACATACCTTTAGAAAATTACCTGCTTTATTCATATCAAATACCACAATTGGAAGCTTATTTTCTTGGCATAAAGTAATAGCAGTTAAATCCATTACGTTAAGCCCTTTCTCATACACTTCACTATAGCTTACTTGTTCATAACGAACTGCGCTTGAGTCTTTCTCAGGGTCAGCGGTATAAATACCATCAACTCTAGTACCCTTAAGCACAAGATTTGCTTCAATTTCTACTGCACGTAAACTGGCTGCTGTATCGGTAGTAAAATATGGATTTCCGGTACCTGCACCAAAAATTACTACCCTGCCTTTTTCTAAATGCCTCATTGCCCTTCTTCTAATAAATGGTTCACAGATTTGCTCCATTTTTATTGCACTTTGCAGTCGAGTTTTAATGCCGGCCTTTTCCAGGGCTCCCTGCAAGGCCATTGCGTTTATTACTGTTGCCAACATTCCCATATAATCGCCTTGGGCTCTATCAACAATTCCTCCTGATACGCCTTGCACTCCTCTAAAAATATTTCCGCCCCCTATAACAATGGCTACCTGAACACCTGAGTCCATTACCGACTTAATATCAGCAGCATATTGTTCAAGAATTTTGGGGTCGATACCATATTGTTGTGAACCCATTAGTGATTCGCCGCTAAGTTTGAGGAGCACTCTTTTATATTTCATAAGATGCAAAAGCAAGATTGAGCCTGCAATTTGCAATATTTGTTGCTATTCCACAAATTTGTTAATGAACAATCATTGATAGATGAAATGATTATTAAACAATAATCTGTTAAGAACCGGCAATTCTATAAAGCAACTCGTTATAATACAAATAAAAAACACCGACACTTAAATGATGCCGGTGTTTTAATTTATAATGAGTTTCCTTTAAGCCTCTTTGCTTTGCGCATCAACTACGGCTATAATCACCATGTTTACAATTTCGCGTACACTGCTTCCAAGTTGTAATACATGTGCCGACTTTTTTAAACCTAAGAGTACAGGACCGATAGCTTCTGCTCCACCAGCCTGTTGCAGTAACTTATATGCAATATTACCGGCAGACAGATTTGGGAAGATTAATGTGTTAACAGGACTATCGCACAGTTCGCTAAATGGAAAATTCTCTTTTAACATTTTTTGATTTAAGGCAATATTGGCCTGAATATCACCATCAACAACCATAAAGGGGTAGCGTTGCTTTAATATTTCTCGTGCCTGTGCCATTTTGTTTGGTGTGTTTCCATCTGCACTTCCAAAATTACTGTAAGATAATAATGCTATACTTGGGTTGATATTGAACTTTTTAACTGCATCATAAGTAAGTTTAGTTATATCAACAACATCATCAACATTAGGGTCTTTATTAACAGTAGTATCCGAAAAGAATAATGCACCTTGGTTGGTTAACATTACATACATCCCGGCAACTTTATTAATTCCTTCCTCTTTTCCTAAAATTTGAAGTGCCGGACGAATCGTGCTCGGATAATTCTTTGTTAATCCTGAAATCATCGCATCTGCCTCCCCTGTTTCAACCATCATCGGTGCAAAGTGGTTTCTGTCGCGCATTAATTTATTGGCCTCATACAAGGTAATCCCTTTCCGCTGACGTTTTTCATAAAACAATGCTGCAAACTGTGCCCTCTTTGCCTCTTCTTCCAATGGATTAATGATTTGTACATCTTTCAGTTTAATCATATTCTCATCAAGAATATCTTGAATTTTTTGTTTGTCACCCAATAAAATTGGAATGGCTAAACCTTCATCCTTAACAATTTGTGCGGCACGTAAAATCTTATAATTATCGGCTTCGGCAAATACCACACGTTTGGGGTTTTTTCTAGCCTTGCTTCCTATTACACGAATGAAGTTACTCTCTTTACCTAAGCGATTAAGTAATTCGTTATGATAAGCCTCCCAATCGTTGATAGTACCTTTTGCCACGCCGCTTTCCATGGCAGCCTTTGCTACTGCCGGAGAAACTGTTGTAATTAAACGAGGGTCGAGCGGTTTAGGAATGATGTAAGTTCTGCTGAATGAAATATTTTTTTCGTTATAAGCCATGTTTACAATTTCAGGAACAGGCTCTTTTGTTAACTGCGCCAAAGCATGTACTGCTGCCAGTTTCATTTCTTCATTAATTTTAGTTGCTCTAACATCAAGTGCACCACGGAATATGTAGGGGAATCCCAACACATTATTTACCTGATTAGGATGGTCGCTTCTACCGGTAGCAATAATGATATCCGGACGCGAATCAAGTGCGTCTTGATATGATATCTCTGGGTCGGGATTTGCTAAAGCAAACACAATAGGATCGTTAGCCATACTTCTTACCATTTCTTTAGTTACCACATTACCTTTGCTTAACCCAACAAACACATCTGCATTTTTCATTGCTTCGGTTAATGTTGTAACAGGATGATCGGTAGCGAAGAAAAGTTTTGATTCATCGAGATTAGGTATATCTTTTCTTATGACACCTTTACTGTCGCACATGATAAGGTTATCCTTATTAACGCCTAGGCTTAAAAAGATTTTAGCACAACTCATTGCCGAAGCTCCGGCTCCATTAAACACTACCTTTACATCTTCGATTCTTTTTCCTACAAGCTCTAATGCATTCAACAGTCCGGCGCCTGTGATAATGGCTGTACCATGCTGGTCATCGTGCATAATAGGAATATCCAACTCCTCTTTTAAACGACTTTCAATTTCAAAACATTCAGGAGCTTTAATATCTTCTAAATTAATTCCACCAAAAGTTGGACTTATTGCTTTAACTGTTTTAATAAACTCTTCTGTATCTTTTGTATTGATTTCAATATCAAACACATCAATATCAGCAAAAATTTTAAACAGTACACCTTTACCTTCCATAACAGGTTTAGAGGCTTCCGGACCGATATCACCAAGTCCTAAGACGGCTGTACCATTGCTTATTACGGCAACTAAATTTCCTTTAGCCGTATATTTATAAACGTCTTCTTTATTTTCAGCAATAGCAATACAAGGCTCAGCTACACCGGGCGAATAAGCTAAACTTAAATCGCGTTTGGTATTAGTAGGTTTTGTTGGCACAACCGCAATTTTGCCCGGGCGGCCTTTACTATGATATTTTAAAGCATCTTCCTTTAATGAACTCATGTTTGTTTTCTCTTAAATTGTTTTTTGTGATATAATAATATCCTTTTACCGGTTTAATTCAACAGGGATAATATTGTGAATATACATTATTCCAATAAACGGTAACCATTTACTTATATCAACACTTCATTTTTTTCAGTTTTATCTAATTAAGATTCTTAAAAATTAGGACTGATTGACATATCTGCATAATAATCCAGGATGTAATTAACGGCATCTTCGGCCGAATCAACCAATTTAAATAAATCCATGTCTTCCGGATTGATATTGTGTTCCTCGCTGCACATAGTAATTTTTAACCATTCAATAAGTCCTTTCCAATATTCGCTTCCAACTAATACCACCGGGAATCTTGCTACTTTATGGGTTTGGATTAATGTGAGCGCTTCAAATAATTCGTCCATTGTACCAAAACCACCAGGCATTGCAATAAACCCTTGAGCATATTTCATAAACATAACCTTTCTGACGAAGAAATAATCGAAATTAATCATCTTATCTCTATCAACATATTTATTGATGAATTGCTCAAAAGGTAATTCTATTCCTAAGCCAACTGATTTGCCGCTTGCTTCATAAGCACCTTTATTTCCTGCCTCCATAATTCCGGGGCCTCCTCCTGTAATCACGCCAAAACCAGCTTGAACAAGTTTAGCTGCAATTTCTTCGGCCAACAAATAATATTTATGATTTGATTTGGTGCGGGCCGAACCAAAAATAGAAACACAAGGACCAATCCGACTCATTTTTTCAAACCCTTCAACAAATTCGGCCATGATTTTAAACGTGGCCCAACTGTCGGTTACTTTTATTTCCGGCCAATTCTTCTTTTCAAAAGCCTTTTTAATTCTTTCTTCGTTAGTTGTCATATTCTTAACAATGGTAATTAATAAACACACATAAGGGCACCCCAAGGTGTGCCCTATAACTTTTTAGACATTCTTTATTTATGCTAGAATTTCTTTTAATATGGCTGACACCACTTTTCCATCTGCAACTGACGACAAGCGTTTGGTTGCCACTCCCATGACTCGACCAAAGTCGGCAGCACTAGAGGCATTTAGCTCTTTAATAAGCTCCAACAAAAACGCTTTTATCTCATCATTGCCTAATTGTTTTGGCAGATACTTTTCAATGATTTGTAATTCTTCTTCTTCAACTGTTGCTAAGTCAATTCGATTACTGTTCTTGAAAATTTCAATACTTTCTCTTCTTTGTTTAGCCAACTTCTGAAATATTTTCAAGGCTTCATCGTCGCTTACCTTGCCATTAGTACCTCCTGATGTTGCAGCAAGTAATAATGCTGACTTGAGCGCTCTTAATCCCCTAACAGAAACCTCATCCTTTGCCTTCATGGCAGTAATTACATCTGCATTAATCTGATCTTGTAAACTCATATCTATCATTTAGTTGTTTTCAATCAACAATAAAACTACTTTTTTTTGCCAATGTATTTCGCTGATTTATTCAAGAAAAACGAGAAGGTATCACTTCGTAATCCAATGCGTAAAGTTTCTAAAGGGATAACATCGTTAGGAGCAATATTTCCAAGGTTTACATTGGCATCTACCAATTTAATGAAATATGTTTGTTGAGCTTTTTGAGGAGCCTCCCAAATAATTTTTTCACCCGGAATTTTTGTTAAGATTTCTTGAACTAAGCCTTCTCTTACCTCACCACTACTGCGATACACACCAACATTTCCTGCTTCGCGAGCTTCGGCAATAACCTTCCATGCACCGGCTTTTAATTCAGCCTTCATCAGCTCAATCCATTGGTATGGGGGAATAATTTTTTCTACATCTTTACTCCCAACTTCACTCAATACGGTTGCATATTTACTTAATTTATGAATATATTCGAGTTTCACTTCATGTGGCATTTCAATTGAGCCGTCAGATACTTCAATATAAGGAAGTTTATAACGATCAATTAATGACAAAAAATCATCAAACTGATTACGAACAATAAACGCCTCGAACAAAGTACCTCCAAAGTACACGCCTATTCCTGATTTTTTATACAAATCAATTTTTTCCTCTAACTTGGGTGTAACAATACTTGTCCCAAATCCAAGCTTCACTAAATCAACATAATCGCCGCATGCTTCAATAAAGTTTGCAGCCTCGTTTAAGCTTAAGCCCTTATCCATAACCATGGTTAGGCCATTATTTCTTGGTTTAGCAGTACGCTCCGGTAGTTGTTTTAACTTAAAATTTCTCATTATTACGGTATGCTTCTATAATATCTGTTATGGTATTTACATTTGCCAGTTCGGGTAACACTTCGAACACCAGAAAATGGTCGGCAAAGTTAATATTTAATCCGTCTTCCAAACACTGGGTAGCAATTTTTGTTTTTCCCAATGCGTAATAATAACAGCATAATCGGTAATAATATTGGTGACAATTTGGATGATTAATTAATGCTTCCATTAACAATGCAACGGCTTGATCAATTTGGTTTTCAACATATAATATGTATGACCAATCCAGCCAAGCCGCCATCATTTCAGGATCTATTGCAACAATTTCTCTGTATGTATCAACGGCGTCTGACGTTTTGTTAAGCCTATATTGTAATTCGGCCAACACAAGTAAATATTCGGTATTTTCAGGTTCGAGCACAACTGCTCGCTTCACATATTGCAAAGCTTCTTTGTCTTTATGCTCTTTATCGTATGTTAACCCAATGCCAAACCAAGCTTCTGCGATATTAGGATTGAGCTTAGCCGCTTTTTTATAAAACAGTTTTGCTTCTTCGTTTTTTTCAAGGCGTTCATAACATCCGGCCAAATTGCAATAAGCGATTGCATCTGCACCATCATGTTCAATGGTATAAAGATATTCAGCGATTGCCTCATCAAATTGCTCAAGTTCTACAAGTGAATTAGCCTTATTGAACCTTGCAGGCGCCATCTCCTCATCAATTGCTAAACAATAATCAAATGCCCAAACCGCTTTTTCAAAAAGACCAACTTTGCTATACATTAATCCGATGTTGTACCAAGCTAGCGTATTATAAGGATCTACATCAATTAATCGGTTTAATATCTGAATAGCTTCGTTGAGGTTGCCGGTAATTTCATAAGAATTGGCAAGTTCAAAAAAGGCTTGTTCATTATCCGGTTCTTCTGCAATAATCAACTTAAAGTAATAGGCTGCTTGTTCAAACATGTTGTTATCATCATATATATAGGCAATTTCAAACAGCATATCAACACGCTCATCTGTGTAAATTAATACTTGTTCAAAAGCCTCAGCAGCGTCTTTAAAGTCGCCTTTTAGCAGCAATGCTTCACCTTTAATCAGCCACAATTCATCATTGTTAGGTTCAAAAACTGCAACATGATCTAATAATTCAAGGGCGTCATCAACCTTGTCTAACATCAAAAACAACTCCGCTTTTTGAATTTTGAAGGATAGCGTGTTTGGATATATTTCTTCAGCAAAATATAGAACCTCGAGCGCTTTTTTGGGCTTTTCTTTTCTTATGTAATAATCGCAAATATCCTCCAGTTCCTCCGCCTCAAAATATTCGCGTGTTTTATTTCTCATCATCCTTTCAAACCTTTGCAGGTTGGATTGAATTTCTTCATCTAAAAAATCATCAGCGTCCATAAACATTCAAATAATTGTGATTATATCAAATATAACTTCAAAAAGCGAGCCATTCGTATAAAATTTAGCACATTTAACACACAATGTTGTGATATTAATTCACCAACTTCATTGTGAGCATGAAAGGATACTGCCTAATTTGCCTAAAATTATTTATATATGAAGCATATTAACATTATCTTGACTTATTTATTGTTGAATGTTTCGGTTGTTTTTGCACAAAAAAACCCGAATGATTCAACATTAAGAGATGTAGGCGTTGCGGTTACCCCTTCACACATCAACTTTAATTTAAAGCCTGGCGAAACAAGAACTGTTGAAGTAAAGGTTACAAACGAGACTCGTTCTTCCAAAACATTTAATGTTCGATTTTCTGATTATGATGCAGACAATGCAGGAAAATCAGAGTTTCTAGCCCCGGGAACTTCGAAATTTGGTATCAGTAATTGGATTAGTGCTGCCCCTACTTTTTTCGAATTAAAACCCGGAGAAGTAAAGAAAATTGCTGTTACGTTAACAGTTCCCGACACCGACAGTACTAATCATGCTGCTTGGGGATTGCTGTGGATTGAAGAGAAAAAAGAACGAGAAGCAATTGACAATGCAGGAAATGACAAGGCCATTTCTTTAGGCGTAATTCCAACCTTTGCGTTTGGTGTTTATATTTATCAAAACCCACCAAGTGTTAAAAATAATAAGGTAGAGTTTCAAAACTTTACTTTTCAAAACCTAAACAATCAGCCAAAAATTGATATGGTATTACGTAACGCAGGAGACGGAATAGCCAGTTGTATTGCTTATGTAGAGCTTACCAACCTAAGCACCGGCAAACAGCAAAAATTAAGTGTTAAAAGATTTACAATCCTTCCGGGTTATATACGTAATTATATGTTTGCTTTACCTGAAAAACTCGAAAAGGGTAAGTATTCTGCTGTAGGGATTCTAGATTATGGGAATAAAGAGGCTGTTGAAGCTGCAGAATTATCCTTTACAATAGAATAAATAGCTGCTATAAAAATTAAATAGCTGTTAAAAAGTATAAATAGCTTATTTTTTTATTGCTGTAAATCAGGCGTTTGCATTTTATTTTTTTAAACAGCCATTCATTTGCTTTTTTATGTTAATTATTTGTTGAAAGTTTGTATCGACAAAACTCAACATAATTACACTATGAAAACTCTAAAAGTAATCGCTTGCGCAGCCGCAGCATTTTTATTCTCAAACGGAGCATTCGCTCAGTTACAAGATCAAAAGGATGTTACCATCACTATGGATTTACAACCTATTTTACAATTGAACATGTCAACGCCAAATCAAATTGATTTCACGTTCGATAACATCAATGAGTATTATGCAGGTATTACCAAGTATGGTGCAACAATTTTAAAAATCAGTTCAACTGTTAATTGGGACCTTTATGCAATTGGCCGTTCTAACGGAAACGTTGCAGCAGGTTTCTGGGATCAACAAATTCGCTACGGTACAGGCGGAACTCGTTCAACCAACCGTATTCCTTTAAGTGCTTTGGAATTACGCCAAAACACACCAAATGCTAATGCAGCAGCAGCTACAGGTGCTTTCGCCGATTATAGCGCTGCATTCCCACCGGTTGCTACTCCATCGGGCTCAAACAGCTTATATGTTGACCCTGCAAATACCGGTACAGCTCCAACTGCTAACAACAAATACATTGCCGGACACAAAGGAACTACAGGTGTTGGTGATGATGCAGTTGCCGGTGGAAGTTATTTAACTGCAGCAGCAGGTGCACTAACCAGCGATTATTACTACAGTATTGATTACCGTATCGTTCCGGGTTTACCATCAATCTTCCCTATGGCTTTCGCCGCTGATGGAACAACGTCACAAGACTTAGTGTCTGTAAACGGAGCCGGTTCTTATGCCCAACCTGGTGTATATACTATGTACGTTCAGTATGTATTATTAGAAGATCAATAGATAAAAATTATACCAACGAGCTTTCACCCTAAAGCTCGTTGGTTTTTTATTTTACCCATCACCCTAATCAATCAACAGTGAAAAAACTTACCCTCGTTTGGCTGATGCTAGCCGCCCTAACCGGAAGAGCGCAACTTTGCGATGAGGTTTCTCTTTCACTAACTACTACTTCAAACCTCGACTTCTCTTTCGATACCTACACGAAATACCAGTCGGGTCTTACCATAAACGGTGCTACTCGCCTGAAAGTAACAGTAAAAAACAATATTAATAATAACCCGGATTGCCGATGGAACTTGGTTATTTATGTGGAGAACGGATCAGCATCAACACCGCCAAATGAGTGGGAAATGCTTTACTCAGCATCAACATCGGGAAATAAGCCTGAAATAGATTTGTTACAATTACGAATTAGAAACGCTTGTAATACTTCGTTAACAGGGAATCAGTTCTTTAATGTGCCGACAGTTGGAGGAACTCCAATTCTCATTATTTCGAACAACGGTGTTACAACGCCGGCCGGCTCTTGTACAACAAATGTAAACGGACCGGGCGATCCCATTAATAATTACAATGAATTTAATTTCGACATTGACTACAGGTTAGTGCCAGGCTCCGGATTCAGAAGTGGAACTTACCAATTGCGGTTAAGATACGTACTCATTGAGTCCCTTTAATTTTACCCTAACTAATAACAAGTTGAGAACAATTACCCTAAATATCATACTTGTATGCCTTTATTTCTGCTCACTAAATGTTGCTGCACAAAATAATGTTCAAGCCACCTTTCGTGAAAATGAATTAGAAATTATACAAGGAGAAATGCTCTCGAATGTTGCTTGCATAAGCAATCCAACAAACCAACCTGTTGATGTTAAAGTTACCTTTGACTATCCTCAGGGTTGGAGAAAAATTGGAGCTGAATTGGCCGAATATCAAATTCCGGCATTCGACTCTATATTTATTCCATTGCGACTAATCCCTCAGGAACTAATGGGCGGAAGCAGTCGCTACATGGTAAATGTAAATGTACTTAATGCATCAGGAAGGTTTATAACTGATGCTACATTTTGGGCATTTACCATTAAAAAAACAAGCTGGAAAACAACAATTTTAGAAGGCAACAAGTTGTACCTTAAAAACGGAACCGATGAACTTCGCTTTCGTTTGAATATATTAAACACCGGAGCTGAAAAGCAACCAATAAGTTTAACCATTGGAAATAAAAGTTTATACTCTGAAGTTAGAGATAGCTTTGGAAACTTAACAACCAACAAATCGTATCTGTTTAACTTAGGTCATATGGTTGATACCAGCCTAACCTTCGTTTTTAAATACACATCAGCTAAAAAAAATCAACAAATTGCAGATATTGAAAATTATAGACCAATAAACAACAACGAAGAAAAAACATTTAACATTATTGCCTCTACTGATGAGCCTAATTTAGGTCAAGGAAATGCCTTTAGTAATAACCAACGTATCATTATTAAAAAACTAAGTGATAAAAGCAGCTATTCTAATCAAACTTACTCGCACATTCCGGTAATTGTTGACTTTAATGTAAGTAACTTACTCGACAACGTTTCTTTCACCGGTTTAAATATCAGAGGTAATGGACAAGTTAGCAATCGCGCTCAACTAATATTTAATGTGCAGTCGAACGCAACCACTGACAGATTAGGAGAAGCCATAGATAATACAAATTATTATTTAGCATATTTTCATGAAAGAGGAAATGTACAAGCCGGGTTTGTAAACGGCGGAGTGATGGGGGTTCAAACATTTGGTCGTGGAGTAAAAGCTGCTTACAATCTTACACGCAAACATACAATTGGTGGCTTTTATGTGACTAACAGCAACCAACGTATGAAAAACTTTTTAACGGCAAAAGGTGTGTCATACCAGTTTGCGTATTTACGTAACAATAGGGTTTTAATTGAGTATGCTGAAGCAGACAATGAAGCAACCGGCTTTTATACCCGTTCACTAAACTTGAGAAGTGGAATTAACTTTCTTAAAACCCAAACCATTTCGTTTAATGTTTCAAACAACTGGAATGAAAGAAGAAGTTCAGGCGCAAGTCTACAAGGTTTTTTTTACTTGGTAAACTATGGAGGTTCATTCTTTAAGAACAAAATAAACATGAACCACACTTTTGGAAGTAGCTCTCCTAATTATTCTAACCTTAAAACACTTCGCACCTTTTATAATCATCGCACACAGTTCGTAATAAACCAACAATGGAATATAACAATGGTAAACAATTATGATTACACAAAAACTTCATTTCCATTTGTAGCAGAAGTAATTGCTTATAATAACATGTTGGCTTTTGTTAGAACTAACAAGGTGCAAAGTGTTCAATTTGCGGGCCTATATAATCGTTTCATTTTTGCTAATGGCAGCAACGATATTAAAGGCGCAAACTTTAACTATACCACATTTAACCCCAAAACCTTTTTCCGTTTTTCGAGTAATATAGAAGCAGGTGTTGCCACTCCAACTTTATTAGGTGTTGAAAGAGCCAACCAACCATATTTATTATTTAACAGTATTTTGTTTTATAAAACCTTTACATCAAACGTTAGATATAACATTGGAGCAGTTGGTGCCATTCCAGCCTTATCAATTAATGGTGTTGTTCAACAAACCATAAATGCAAATTTCTCGCACCAATACGTATTTGCTAACCCTCGCTTTATTTTACAAAATGGAATGAGCTACTTTTATGGAAATCAGTTTAAGCGCCATACCATTAATTTATTTCCCGAAATTTTATATTTTACCCCTAACGCTTGGCGTTTTAGGTTTGGGATAAACTACAATCTTCAATCGGGGGTTGCTTTAGCTAATGCCTATAGCAATGCTTTTGTTAGCGACGAAACACCACGAATGACAACACAAGGTATGTTTATCAATTTAGGAATACGCAAGGAATTTAACGCACCAATACCATTAAAAAAACAAACTTATTCTAATGCACAGTTTGTTGCCTTTTTTGATATTAATGGGAATGGAATCATGGATAAAAACGAAAAGCCATTTGAAAACGTAGTTATCAGGATTGGAGAAAACGAATTGTTAACAAATGAAGAAGGTGAGGCATTGTTAACAGGTGCGCCTAACGGACCGCAACGAGTTGTTATACTTGCGCTTGACCAAGTAGATGGATGGTTTGCTAACGTTAAAGATAGTTTGATCTTAGCCGGTAACAAAATCAATTATATCCCTTTTGTTAAAAGTGTGAAAATAAAAGGAAAGGTTGGTATTCGTAGAGACCAAGTAAACTATGATGCAAATGACCCTTTTGATTTATCATTAATAAAAATAACAGCAAAAGGTGAGGGTAAAGTTTATGAAACCTTAACATCATTAGATGGCTCGTTTGAGTTATACTTACCATTTGGCACTTATACAATTGCGTTTGACGAACAAGTTCTTGGTGAAAAGTTTATGTTAACCAGGAATGACTACAAAGTTGAAGTAACTAAAGACACGGATGGTCTTGTGATTCAATTTCAAATTATTGAAAAAACACGTAAAGTAAATCGTAAAGTATTCGGGCAGCCGACTAAATAATTAATTATATTGCCTGCCTATGGTTAGGTTTTATAAGGTTTACGACTTTTCGAAACACGGGCAAGTGCCTCAAGAGGTTAACTCATTACGAACAATTGTAATTGAAGACAAAAAAATTTGTTTAGCTCACACCCAAACCGGTTATTATGCCGTTGACAATCGTTGCCCTCACGCCGGAGCCATACTTAGTAGCGGTTGGTGCGAGAACGAAGATTTAGTTTGTCCGGTTCATCGTTATAAATACAATTTAGTAACTGGAAGGGGCAAACAAGGTGATTATATCGAAACATACCCGGTGGAGGTTCGGACTGATGGTGTTTATATAGGATTAAAGAAAAAATGGTGGCAATTTTTTTAAATACATTTCATGCAAAAGCACCACATTAACATCACCAAAACAGCACGTTATTTTACTGAAGGAGTACTTAATAATGAAACCACGGAGGTTTGGTTATGCATACATGGTTATGCTCAATTGGCTTCAAGCTTCCTTAACTCTCTTTCAGAGCTTTATGCTCCTCACCGATATTTTATTGCACCCGAAGGCTTATCGCGCTTTTATGCAAAAGGGTTGGGTGGTAACCCGGCGGCATCTTGGATGACCAGTGAAGACAGGATGGATGAAATTAAAGACTATACCGCTTTTATCGACCAAATAACGTTATTACTACCTGAACATATTCCAATTTATGTTCTTGCGTTTTCACAGGGGGTTGCCACAGCTTCAAGATGGATAAATTATACCAAAAGAAAACCGGCCTTATTTGTTGCATATGCAGGAGAAATAGCCAAAGAACTTATCGAAAGCCCTAACGAACAGAGTTTCGGCCTTCCGATTATTTACATCACCGGACTAAACGACCCTTTGATTACAAAAGAAAAGCAGCTAGCCATGTTTAACTTAATGGAAAAGCTTAAAGCAAAAACCATTACATTTAATGGAAAGCATGAAATTCATCCTGATGCATTAATGGCGCTGAAGGCAATTTTATAATTATTACTTCTTACTAACAATTTGATTAACTGCGTCCTCTGCTTGCATGTAGTTAAAGTTGAACCCATCAGAAACGGCATTAGCCGGAATAATATGTTGATTAGCACTGAGCATTTCAGACATTTCCCCAAATAAAATCCGTAGCACAAATTTTGGCACCGGAGGTAAAAAAAGCGGTTTGTGCAAGGCATTAGCCAATGTTTGTGTAAGCTCGGCATTAGTAACAGGGTTAGGAGCAACGCCATTGAAAACACCTGAAAGTTTCTCGTTTCCCAAAATATGAATAAACATCCTACACAAATCAGTAATATGTATCCAACTTACATACTGTTTGCCTGAAGCTAATGGTGCTCCGATAAAGTTTTTAATTGGAGTTGATACTTCGGGAATAAATCCTCCTTCTTTAGCTAAAACCACACCAACCCTAACAATTGCAGTTCTTATGCCCCTTAAAGAATTAATTTGAGCTTCCCAATCCTTACACACTTTTGCTAAAAATCCTTCCCCCGTTGGTTGCGTCTCGGTGGTGTTTAATGGCGTATTATATCCATAAAACCCAATGGCTGATGCCGATAAAAAAACTTTAACATGGTGTGGCTTTGTATTTAAGTGATTGACCAACAAAGCTGTTGAGTCAATTCTGCTCTTGTAAATTTCGTCCTTGTATTCGGTAGTCCAACGCTTATCAGCGACACCTGCACCTGCCAAATGAATTATTACATCTGCAAAATTAAAAACCTCATCATCAATCTGATTTTGACGAACATTCCAAATGAAAGTTTTAATCTTATTTTTATCTCCCCGTGTTCTGGATAGCCAAGCTACATTATATCCCGATTTTATTAGCATCTCGGTGAGGTATTTGCCCACTAATCCCGATCCTCCTGTTATAACTACGTTCATATTCAATTAAGTATTATTTGTATATTAAAACATTCGTTAAACTTTTTATGTTTGTTTTTAAACAAAAAAGGAGGTAACAAAATTTGGGAACTTTTTCAATCAAAGACATTGAGGCAGTCTCAGGAATAAAAAGTCATACGCTTCGCATATGGGAGCAGAGATATGGTATTGTATCGCCAAAACGAACGGATTCTAACATTCGTTATTATGATGATGATGATTTAAAGTTAATTCTTAACATCAGTATTCTTAACAGGCATGGCTACAAAATTTCTGAAATAGCCAAAATGACAAAAGAGCAAATTACTGAAACTATACTTAAGCTTACCGGCCATAGTACAAATAATTATGACGGGCAGGTAAAAAGTTTGCTTTCTTGTATGTTATCGTTTGATGAATATGGATTTCACAAAACCTTAACTACCAACATCATTCAATTAGGACTTGAAACTACAATGGTTAGAATTGTTTTTCCATTTTTAATTGAGGTTGGGATTTTGTGGCAAATTGGTTCGATACATCCTTCACATGAACATTTTGCATCAAATATTATAAAACAAAAACTTTATGTTGCCATTGACGGCAATGTTGGGCGTTATGCTGAAAACCGCAAACGCTTCTTATTATTTCTTCCCGAAAATGAACAACATTCGATAGGATTGTTATTTGCAAATTTTATACTAAGAAGTAGGGGCCATGATGTTTTATATTTAGGCCAAGAGGTTCCATTAGAGGACCTACGAAGTGCATTTTCGAATCACACACCGGATTATATTTTAACTTTATTAACCTCTGCACATATAAATATTGATAAACAAGAGTTTATAAAAGCAATCGCTGAAACTTGGCCTGAGTCTCAAGTTTTATTGGCAGGAATACAATTCTTAAGTGGCAGTTATAAACTTCCCGAAAACGCTCGATTAATAAAGCGAATGGAAGATTTTATAACATTAGTGGACAGTATTAGTTTCACTAAAGGCGAAGTACTTAACTAATTTTAACGATCGGCAGGTACATTATTCTGCATTTTCATTAATTCTTCATCAGAAAGCAGTTTAAAGTCGCCGGGCACTTTAAATAAGTCGTCTGAAATATTTTGTTCAGACACTTTTGTTGCAAAAAGGTTTAGCGTTAACCCCTGAGTGGTCATTTTATACTCCATTAAAAACCCTTCTACCTTATCGTAACCCGGACCGGCATTCATAAAGCCTAACACAGGCAACTGACGTGTAAAGAAACATTCAACCGATTCCTTTTTACCATCTGATTCATAACTAATAATGGCTTTTTGACAAGTATATCCTGCTATAACCTTGGTTTCTTTAGGATAAGTTACTTTTAAATTAGTAACAATTTTGGTTGTGTCCTTTTTCATCTCCTCGTCTGTTCTTTTTATTGCGAACTTTTGT
Source organism: Bacteroidia bacterium (assembly GCA_025454975.1). GTDB lineage: Bacteria > Bacteroidota > Bacteroidia > UKL13-3 > UKL13-3 > UBA6183. The sequence continues at coordinate 43,214 of JALONK010000013.1, read as the reverse complement.
CCCATCATATCCATCAATAAATACCATTCCTTTTTCTCATCATCATTTATGGTAATAGTATTGCCCATTGAGGTTGGCATTTCTGTGCGCATATGTTTTCCTTTAAAGAATATAGACATCGTTTTAGGTAGCAACGATTCTATTTCTTTCATTTCAGGAGTTAGGTTGTCGAAGCTAACGGAAAACTCAACTTTTCCTTGTGTAAGCTTTTTATTTGTTGTGAAAGAAAAGCATATACATGCAATAAGCAGAAATAAAATTGAAGATGTTTTTTTCATGAATATAATTTTTACCAAGTTAGTTTTTCTTTATTTAAAAATGCAGCGATGCCCTTTTTACAATCATCGGTTGCTCGTGCTGTTGCATTTGTTTTTGCAGCATACAACAACGCGTCATCTATCGCTAAGTGCTGTATGTCTGCTATCATCTGTTTAACAGTTGCGAGCGATTGTGCCGAAGCTGTTAAGCAAATTGTTGTAGCAAATTTATTTACCCGTTCTTCCAGCAAATTTTCCTCAACAATTTCTGTAATCAGGTTATACCTTATTGCTTGTTCCGCTGTAAATACCGAGCCGGTTAGCAACAACTCTCTGGCTGTTTTTTCACCCAACTTTCTAAGTAAAAACACCATTACTATTGCAGGCACAAAGCCAATTTTAACTTCAGTATAACCAAAAGTACTTTTTGGTGTCGCAAAACAAAAGTCGCACACGGTTGCTAAACCACATCCACCTGCAAGGGCCGGACCATTAATTTGTGAGATAACGACTTTTTTGCTTTTGTATATCATCGTAAACAACTCCATTAAATGAGTTGAATCGGCCAAGTTTTCGTCGAAAGTGTTCTTTTGTAGTTGTTGTAAATAGGCCAAATCAGCACCTGCGCAAAAAGCTTCGCCATTTGCTTTAATTACTATAACTTTTGCTTCGTCGTCCTCCTCTGCTTGTTTAAAAACAGATTTAATGGCGGATACCATTTCATAACTTAATGCATTTCTTTTTTCAGGACGATTAAGTGTAATGTATCCTACACGATTTAAGGTTTCATAAATAACCAATGCTGACATACTACAATGATAACTGAATTGCCCCTGATTTCATTACATTCCAATATATATTATTTGTATCCCGTTGGTCTTGTTTTAATTGATAGGGTTTCGGTTTAATCGGTTTTGCTGTATAAATTAACTTTGCTTTGGATTTATTAGACTTAGGTTGCACATGGCTTGAAACCACATATTGTATTTGTTCAGGAATTGAACAGTTTTTTATATTCGTAATTAAAACTCCATTTATTTGATAGCAATAGTTACCAGAAAGCCAAAAAGTATCGGTTTGTTCAACTTGGTTTTCCCAAATATGTTGTTGCAAATAATATCGAAACTTACTTTTATTATTATATAATTCATGACTTAGAAACAAAACACTTCTTTTACCGTAGAAAAACTGAATTGTGGTTTCACCTGGAATCGCATAAACCCAGGCTTGTGTTAGCAAACTTTGCTGTATATCTTTAATACCTTTAATACACAAAAAAAGCAATAAACCCAAGCTTGCCTGAAGCAAAAAGGCCGATTGTTTATAGATTAAATACCAACATATTCCGAACAAGACCAAATATAAAGCTATGCTTTGTAGCGGCACTATATAAATTCCGTTTACATAAGCATTTGGTAACTCTTCTATCCACATGGCCAACTGGTTAGTAAATGAAATTAGCCTACATAATATAATCCCTGAAAATTCGGCTATCAAAGGTATAAACGACAAACAAAGCAGCAACATACAACCATAAAGAATAATGGTAGTTAATGGAATTATTAAAAGATTAGAAAGCAAAAAACAATTAGGAAATTGTTTAAAATATAAAATACCAATCGGACTTGTAGTTAATTGGGCTGCAATAGAAACTGATGTTATTTTCCAAATTTGATCAACAATCCAAAACCTAGGAACGTACCATTTATATAATAAAGGCTGAATAAATACAATTCCTAAAACAGCAAGATAACTTAGCTGAAAGCCAACGTTTGCAAGCATATTTGCGTTAACACAAATAAGCGTTAAACAAGATGCGGCGAGTGTATTGTAAACATTACTTCTGCGTTGAATTAACCCTGCCACTATTACAAACGAAAACATGACTGTTGCTCGTAATATACTTGGTGATAATCCACACAAAACAGAATAGCCCCAGATCACTAGCAATATTATCAGTTGCTTTACTTGCTTTAATCTTTTACTTCTATCCATAAACACCAACATAACATTAATTAAATAGTAGATGATGCCCACATGCATTCCTGAAACAGCAAGTACATGTAATGTGCCTGTGTTTGCATACGCGGCAATAGTTTCTTCGTTTATGGCATCGTCAAAACCATATAATAATGCCTGAGCAACACCAACTTCATTTTCCTCTTTTATATACTTGTGTAGTACTTCCTTAAATCTGTTTTGAATTTGATAAACAAGTGCATAAACGTTGTTACTTTTATTGACGCCGGTAAACAAAGTATTATGATTGGTTACAAATAATTGATGATAAATATGCTGAAGAGCCAGATAAGATTTATAGTTAAATTCACCGGGATTAGCAGGCGGTTTTATTGTTGATAGGTTTTGAGAAGAAACAAGAATGATATCTCCATAAAAGGGAGGTTGAATAAAACTATCAAGCTTTATATTAACCATAACAAATCCTTGCGTTTGTATGCATGACCTGTTTTTTTCAACTACAGCAATAACCTCTGCTTTACTCGAATGAAATGTCTTTTTTTTAACGGGCATTTCTATCAGCCTAACCACTAACCAATCTGCAGTTGATACTTGTGCAAAATGTGTGCGTCGTTGCATCGGGTTCTGGTAATGCCTGATCAATGTGCCCATCACAAAAAAAACCGCCAGTAGGCTGAAGCCTTGCATCCATCGCTTCGAAAATTGTTGCAGATTTACAACCAGAAATAAATGAGCCGATAGAAAAACAAAGATTAAAATCCAACATAAAAGAGGATAAACAGTTGTAAAAAAAGAAATCCAAATTCCAAGAACAAATACAACTAAAATACGTACAATAGGGATTCGGTGCCAAAACGTTTGAATCATGGTATATACAGTTTATCCATGATACTAAACCATAATTTCTTTTTAAGCAAACCGTTTACAACTCATAATCAACATATCCGTTTACAGGTGAACAATTGCAGTAATGTTTTTACTAAAAAGATATTAAAAAATGAAATATGACTATTAACTTGCACAAATAATATATGCTAAAAACAATATATGAATTCATATCCATTTCTACTTAACCTGCACAACATTTTACGTTGGGCAGTGCTACTGGGTGGTTTATATGCCATCACCAAATCGGTATTAGGAATTATGCATAAAAGAGCATACACTAAACAGGAGAATATATCACACGCTGTTTTTGTTGGTCTTTGTCATGCGCAACTATTAATTGGTTTGATATTATATTTTATTAGTCCGGCGGTTGATGAAGCTTTGGCTAATGGTATGGGGGCAGCAATGAAAGTGCCTGAGTTGCGTTTCGTAGCAGTTGAGCATATCAGCACCATGATTATTGCCATTGTGTTGATACAGGTAGGGCGTTCGTTAAGCAAAAAAGCTACAGATGCAATGGTTAAACACCGACGAGCGGTTATTTTTTTTAGTATTGGAATGTTATTAATATTAAGCCGAATTCCTTGGAATAAAGCTTTGTGGCCATAAAAAACTTTTTGTTTAAAACGACTATCTCAAAAATGATAGTCGTTTTTGTTTAGTGTCTTATATCTGTTTTAGGCAACGCTTCTTTTAGTTTTGCTATATCCTCAATGGCAATTGGATTGCCCATTAAGGCTAATAATTTTAATTGCTTACATGAAAATAATGATGGTGGTAATTGTTTAATTTGATTGTTACTAATAATTAATGATTCGAGCAAAGGTAAGCGATTAAATATATCGGGTAAGCTTTGAAGTTGATTATGATTTATTATTAATATCTTCAATTTGGTTAATTCGCCGATATCATCAGGTAATTCTTCCAACAAATTATTATCAATCACCAGCACCTCTAATTGTTTTAGTTTCCCAATTTCATTACTCACCGTTGTAATCTTATTGTTTGACACATGCAGTTCTTTTAATTGCGACCATCCAACAACTGCCGATGGTAAAGCCGTAATTTGATTTGCACTTAACACCAATCGTTGTAATGAATTTATTTTAAACAGCACCTCCGGTACTTGTTTTAATTCATTATTCGACATTTCCAGAACTATTAATTTTTGAAGTTGTTGAAACGTTAATGGCAACTTAGTTAATTTATTTTTCTTTAAATGAAGCTCCTTCAACTTTCTTAATTTCCCGATTGAATTAGGTAAGTTTATCAATTGATTTTGGTCGGCAATCATCTCTTGTAAGTTTGTTAAACCACCAATAGACTCAGGCAGTACGCGCAATTGATTTTTCATAATATTTAATACTTTTAACTGAGGAAACCGTCCTATACTGTCATCAAGACTTGTTAAACGACTTCCCCTTAAATTTAAAATCATTACCTGATTTCTGTTCGAATACGCACTTGATATTGTATAATATACTTTTGGTTGTGTTGAGGCCGGACGTTGTGCTTTTGGCGAAAATTGAGACCCAATAAGAACCATTAATACTGTGACAAGTCTTAAATCCATATGTTTAAAAAATTAAAGCCCGAAGCATTTACGCTACGGGCTTTTAAGAGGTAAATTAATTATTTAACAAGTTTAATAACTTGTGTTTCCTTATTACTATTCGTAATGTTTAATAAGTAAACACCTGAAGGAATAGCTGATGTGTTAAATTCAACTTGTTGAACACCTAATCGCAGGTTTACTTCTTGTGAAAGAATGTTCTCACCATTTATATTGGTTAATTCAATTAAAGCTTTTCCTGTTGTTTCGTTATTCAAGGTGATTATTAAGTTGTTTTCAAAAGGATTAGGATAAACGGTAACATTTGATTGTTGTTGAACACCAACATAAAGGGTAACTGTTTTTGAAAATGAATATGCCCCGTTAAAATCAACCTGTTTTATTTTATAATAATAAACCCCTGTGGTAAGTTCAACATCATTAAATGAATAATCGTTCCTTACGCTTGAGTTTCCTGCTCCTCTTATTTTACCTATCGTTATAAAATTATTTCCATCCGTTGATCTCATTACTTCAAAAAGTTGGTTGTTTATTTCAGATGCTGTTGACCAATAAATTTTAGCGGATTGTTTACCGATTAAAGTTGCACCAATTTCATTAAAAGTTACAGGTACTGCTGCCAATGGACCTAAATAAATATTACGGCCAATGGCAACTGTTGTGCTTACGTTAAACACAATAGAATTACCCGCAGCATCAATTACATTTTGACTATTTGCTGCCGACTGACCCATAATAGAAAGAAACCCTTGGCGATAATCAGGAGTAAATGTAAGTCCGCTTGATTCACTACCGCTAGGCGTTGTTGCGAAAAGATCAACCTTAGGGTTAGCCGGTGTATGGTCAGGACGAATTACCCAAATATGTCCATCACCACCATCTTGCTGTGCCCATAAATTGCCCAAATTATCAAAGACAAGGTTATCAATACCGCTTCCCCAGTTTACTGATTGTGTTCCTCCTCCTTGAACCTGCATGGTGTAATTTACAGAAGGACCACCAACGTACGTTTCAAAATTTGAAATGGTTGTTCCATTATCTGTAAAGCGATAAATCATTCCATTATTTTTTGAAGTAAAATAAATCATTCCGTTAACAGGATTTATTTCCACGTCTTCAGGTCCGTTAAAGTTTGTTCCACCTAATCCTGTTATTGCATCACGAAGTGTATTGCGTTGTGCTTGTGTTGCATTAGGTACCAATATCCAATTTCCGCCGGTTCCATTACGTTGTAGTACATAAACCAACCCCGAGTCTAATCTTGTTTTCTGAAATGCCACAAATTTATATAACCCTGATGTGCCGCCATCTTCTGCATAATAAGCCGTGATACTATCATTTGCCACTGCGATATTCTCGTGACTCATACGTCCCATTGCCCATAGTTTATCTCTTGTTCCATCATTGTTATAATCCATTACTTCCCTTGTCCAAGGATTGTATTCAACATTCCATCCTACATCAGTATATCCATCTGCATTTACATCGCCTGTATTATATGATTCTTCAGAAGTAATTATGGTTCCCCACGGAGTTAATCCTCCCGAACAATTTCTTGTAAATTGAACAACTCCTGGAGCGGCTGTATTTACCTTGCCTGAAGAGTCTCTTCTCCATGTGCCTGTCGAATCATTGTAAGAGAGGTATAATACACTTACTCCACCCGGGGTGTTTTCTTCATTTATTCCGAGTGCTCCGCGTTTGTTGCTACCATTCCACGGCATAAATCCGGTAAAGTCTAAATTATTACCAACTGTGCCGCCTAACGTGTGAGCCATACCATTAAATGCGAGTCGTTGGAAATTATGCGTTGAAGGAAGTTTTAATATTTGGTTTCGTGTTGAAGGAACTGAAGTAAAACAACCAATATGTAAAGAGTCGACACAAGGATTAAAAGCTGTTGGCGTTGGATAAACCCAAACAGCAATTGAATCGCGAAATTGACCAGTAGAATCAGAAATGCGAAGCCATGTGTTCGAGTTGTTTATATTGGGAGTTGTCCAAACGAAAGGTTGACTTTGAGACGGAAGCGCATTTGCTAATGTGCTCCAAGTTGCTCTATTGTCGTATGACACTTGAATGTTTACCTGAGTAATTGAAGATAGGTTATACCAATTAATGTTTACAGGTTGACCGGCTCCAATACTTTGTCCATTTACCGGTGCTACAAAATTAAGCTGACGGGTATCGTTTCTAATTTCAAGGTCAAAACTTAAATCAGAACTTACACTGTCACGCTGATGTACTTGTACAGCTATGGTATTTATTCCTTGAGTAAAAAAGGATTTTAAAACCTTATAGTCAAAATATGTTCTTTCATTAGCACCGTCAACAATGGTAGAAGAGTATGTTCTAAAATTTATTGGTCCGGCTGGCATATTATCCCTCACTACTTCTACACCATTAATATAGATAATGGCTCCATCATCTCTTAATAAGCCAAAAAACAACGTATCGGTAAGCGCTGCTAACGAAGGAACATTTACCTTTTTTACAAAATAATATATGATGTGTTTATTATTAGTGTTTGGGCCAAACCCGAGTGTTGTTGCACTTGGATCGCCATAACCTAAAATACCCGGGCCATAACTCCACCTGCCGGTGTAATAATTTGGGCTTCTCCAAGCAGTGTCAAGATTTGAACCATCATCAAGATAATACCACTCTTGATTTTTCCCCATGGGTAAATTCACTGTATTCATCGCTACTCTTTGACCGAATAATTCCAAGTCAAAAATTTTGTCGTCGCTGCTTGCGCTATGTTGATGAACCTCAACTGCCAAGGTGTTTAATCCATTGATCAACGAATTAGGAATCCGATATTCTAAATACATATTTTCTTCAGGCATTTGAACATCTGCTACGGCGGCTGTTGTAAATGAAACAACACCGGCCGGCATATTATCTCTTAAAACTTCGTTTCCATTAATATACAAAACAAAGCCATCATCTCTTCTAACCCTGATAATTAATGAGTCGAAAGCAGAAGTATTTGTCATATTAAGCTGACTTCTGAAATATGTTGTAATGTGTTTTATTGTAGGGTTGCTTCCGAATGACAAGGTTGTTTTTACCGAATCACCATACCCAAAACTCCCTTCTTTAAAAGCCCATGTCGAGTCGTTAAACCCTTGGTTGCGCCATGCCGTTCCTTGATCTGAACCGTTATCCAAAAACTTCCATACATTTCCACGGGTAAAGGGAAATACCGATGGATTATAATTATTTAAGGTATAAAAAACGGTTAACTCTGCTGCATGTATACCTGATGCTGTGTTAAAGGAACGAGCATTTCTAACACCTGAACCATTAAGGATAAAAGCTATTGCATTTCCAGAGTTCCAACCTCCTTGATTAATGATGGTTTGTATTATATTTTTTAAATCAGGTGTACGTTGATTTAATGTTTTGGCATTAGCTTGAGTAGTGCCCCAGCTTGCATGGGTACTGCCCGGCCAAATAACTGAATCACTTGTGGCAACCCTAGTATTAAAGTCAACAAGCGTTGAATAAGTAGCAGCATTTAAAGCAAATTGTCCCTTAATAATAGCCGCACCACTTACCGGATTTTTATCCCCAACATTGGTAAATTGAATAAAGGCACTATCAATGATTGCTCCGGCAGGAATTTGAATGTTGGTAAACCTGATACCAATGGTTTGAACAGATGAGCCGTCTAACATGATTTCAAGATCGGAACTGGTGAGGTCGAAGGTTGATCCTCTTACTTCTACATCATCATTTCCGTTGTTAATTTTTCGAAAGAAACTGGTTTGAATTTGTGCATTTACAGCAGTAAAAGTACTCAAACACACAAGAAACAATGTGGCTTTTTGGAGTAATGTTGTTTTCATTAATTTTATAATTGAACGACAAAGAAACCTATGGTGCATTATCGAATTTCTGCCTCATTATTATTTTTATAATAACCTTGTGTTAGGTGAAAAGTATGGATACCGTTACATTAAATAACCTTTAGGTCAAGATGAATTTATGTTAAATAAAAAGTAACCATTCATACCCTTGTATTAAATTTGTTGGTGAAACATTATTAAACCATTTTCAACTTTCTATATCAAAAAGCTCTATAAACATCTTCCTTATGACTAAAATTACGCTACTGATATTTGGCTTAATATTTACGTGGATTGCTAATGCTCAACTCATAAAAAGACAAGTTAGGCCTAATGATACGGACTCTACAATTCAAACATTTACCGCCGACTCTCATTATGTATATCTAAATAAAACTGTGCCTTCGAAAGGAATTCTTGTTGTGCATTTGCCCGGAACTTTTGGTGAACCCAAACGCTCATCATTGTTTGGTGAAACGGCTGCAGACTTAGGACTCCATAGCATAGGATTAATGTATCCAAATATTCCTACTGTTGGTAGTTTTTGCACAAACAACCCTAACCTTTCTTGCTTTGAGTTGGTTAGAAGAGAAATTATTGAAGGTAAAGACTATTCTAGTGATATTAATATAAGTCCATCAGAATGTATTATCAACCGACTTTCCAAATTATTAATGTACTTACACTTGAAATTTCCTGATGAAGGGTGGAGCCAATTTTTAGATGAAGAAAATAATCCGGTATACGAGCGCATCATTTTTTCCGGACATTCACAAGGTGGCGGACACGCGGCTTTAATTGCAAAACATTATGCCATAAAAAGAGCACTTTGCTTTTCTTCACCTAAAGACTGGAGCAACATTACTAACAGTCCGGCTCCTTGGGCTTATGCCGATGGTTGGAAAACAGCACCGGAATTTATCTATTGCTTTAATCATGTGTTAGACGAGCATGAAAAACAATTGCAAATTTGGGATAGCTTAAGCTTAAATTTGTTCGGACCTCCTGTTTCTGTTGAACAATATACATTTCCTTATCAAAAAACTCGGCAATTAACTTCTTCGTTCAACGTACCTGTTGGGGATGAACACGCGAGCACCATTCAAGATAATAAAACACCAAAGCAAAACGGTATGCCATTGTTTAAACCCGTATGGAGCTACATGCTTACTTATGAATTACTTGCAGGAACTAATCATATAATTAAAACGCCAATTTACATCAGCCCAAACCCTGCATACAATATTATTAGTTTACCTAATACTTCAACTCCTAAAGCTATAGCTATTTATAACCACAATGGCAATACAGTATTGGATAATAATTCTTGGTCGAACAATCAAAAAAGCCTTGACGTTTCAAACTTAACACCCGGCATTTATTATCTACAACTTACTTTTGAAGATGGTGTTAGCATGGTTAAGTTTATTAAACAATAACATCAAATACTTTCTTTTAAATCTTATCCAGTTAATCACAGAACTGTTTCTGGGCATGTGTTAGCTATCATTGTAGGTTATTTTATAATATTAGTTTCGTTATCAACTATACAATCAATTTACAGAATTTTTTATGCAACAGGTATTCCCTGTAAATTAAAAACACTCCTCTGCTTAAAATACAATTTTTCAAATAAAAACGCGACTTATAAATTATAATTGCAACATACAATAGGTATACAAAAGCATGTAGTAATTTAAATTCCTTCAAGGCCCATTAAGTTATATTATGGTAAAAACATATTCCTTATTTAAGTTTAGCAGCGGAATGCACTACATTTTACTTGATGCTGCCACAGTAAATCATTTAATCAAGAAGGATAATAATCGGGTGATATGTACTATCAATCATGCTGTAAGTTTTCATTGTGCCATCATGCCTAAAAAAGAAGGGGGGCATTTTATTAATATCGGACAAGCTGTTTGTAAAAAACTTGGCCTTACAGAAGGTTGTTCGTTAGAAGCATCATTTGAAACAGACAATACCCCATACCAATTTGATATGCCTGAAGAGTTGATGGAAGTTTTGAATACTGACTCAAAAGCTTATGACTTATTTCATAACCTTACAGAAGGTAATCAACGTGGTTTAATTTATTTAATTACTCAAGTTAAATCTCAAGATAAAAGAATAGCACGTGCGTTAAAAATTGCTCAACAACTAAAAAACGGAATTACTTCCCCAAGAACAATACTTAAATAACTACCTATCTTTATAGTTAAGTTAAGCCCTCTTTTAATTAATATCCCTCATTCACCTATAAAATTCTTTTATTCGTCTTTTTAAAGAGAAAAGGAGTTTTCGTTAACTTATCTTTCTGATAATATTAAAAATGTGACCCATACAACATATATAATTCAAACTAAAACACCTACAATTATGAAAAAAAACAAGATTATTTTTTGGTTAGCAACTGGCATTATTGCCTTGTTCGAAGGTGTTATGCCTGCCTTAACCTCACAAACAGAAATGGCAAAAGAAGGAATTAAGCACCTTGGTTATCCCGAATATTTTGGAAATGCATTGGTCATTTTTAAAATCCTTGGCGTATTAGCGTTGATTATTCCGGTGGTTCCCAAACGCCTTAAAGAATGGGCCTATGCCGGATTCGTATTTAACCTTATTTTTGCAACTATTAGTCATGTGGTTGTTGATGGAGCTACGGGACAGTCATTTTTTCCACTAATTATCTTGGGCATTTTACTGCTCTCTTATGTGTACTATAACAAGCTGAATGCGCAAAACAGTTAGCGTTGTAAGTTTCAATAAAGGGTTCGTAAAACCTATACAAATTAATTTTGTTTCTTTGCCTGATACACTCTTCTAATAAAGACTGTATTTTGGTAGTTAATAAAGTTAATATGAAATACCCTCTATTGATAATTTGTATTTGTGCCTTATCGGTAGGCACATTGCAATCGTGCAATCCCGATAAGGATCAAGACAAGCCAACCCCTGTTATAACGGCAGATACAATGCCTGTTGATTTGATATTAGACACCATAATCACAGGACTTGATCAACCTTGGGGTATGGCTATATTACCAACCGGGGATGTGTTAACTGCCGAAAAAAGAGGGGTAATGAAGTTAGTCTCTAACAGAAACAGCACTGTGGTAACAGGTTTGCCAACAATTAGAAACACAGGACAAGGAGGCTTAATGGATATTGCATTGCACCCTGATTTTAATAACAATAAACTTATCTATTTCACAGCAACAACCGATACCGCAGGCGGCTTTAGTACTGCTTTGTTTAGTGCCACTTTAAATGGTAACGCTTTGGTTGGACTAAAAAAACTATTTCAAAGCACCCAAATCAATACCTCGAGTGTGCATTTTGGAAGCAGAATTGTTTTTGATAGGGCCGGGAAAATTTATGTTTGTTTGGGCGAAAGAAACCAAACAACCCAATCGCAATCATTAAGCAGTCATGCAGGTAAGGTGGTTAGATTAAATGATGATGGAACAATCCCTGCGGATAACCCCTTCATTAATACCCAAGGTGCCTTAAAAGATATTTACTCTTATGGCCATCGTAATCCTCAAGGTTTGGTTATGCACCCTTCAACAGGCGCTTTATGGCTTCATGAACATGGTCCTATGGGTGGCGACGAAATAAACATTCTTCAACCCGGTGCAAACTATGCTTGGCCATTAGCTTCATTTGGAGTAAATTATAATGGTACTCCTGTATCAAAAGATACAGCAGTTGCAGGAACCATTCAACCAATATATTATTGGGTACCATCAATTGCCCCATGTGGAATGGATTTTTATACCTCCGACAGTATTCCTCAATGGAAAGGTAAATTGTTTATTGGCGCATTGGTTGGTCAACACCTTAACATTACAACCGTTGCCGAAAACCGAGTTATTAAAGAAGAAAGGATTTTACAAGCTTTCGCAAGATTCAGATGTGTAAAGTCAGGGCCGGATGGATACCTTTATTTTTTAACAGAAAATCCGGGGTTGTTGTGCAGGTTCCGTCCTAAAAAATGAGTACTATCTGCCTTCTAACCAAATTGTTTTAACTGTCCGTTTTTTGTTTACCTACCCTTTATCTGAAGCTAATAGCGCTGTAATAAAATAGCCACAAGTCGTAAGAATTAAAGGTATAAGGTTGAAATGAGTTAATAGCTTCGGTAATTACTTTCGTTTAATTTTCAACGAATTAGACTAATTTTAAACCGATAGAAGTGTCTTAATTCATGAATTCGGACACCTTTCAGGAATCAGAATAATACATGCTTTTGTTCTGTTTCTACATTTGTACAGAAAAAATTTTAAGCATGAAAAAATTCATTTTAACATCCATGGTTGTGATTTCAGGCATGGTTGCATTTGCTCAAGACTTTACCTTATCGTTAAAAAAAACAGACTCGATTGTTTATACCAACGTGTTTTTCGCATCTGAAAATACAGGATACGCGTCAGGTTTTCGATTTAACGGGGCAGTTGGAAAAGAAAAAGGTGTGGTTTACAAAACCATAAATGGAGGGGTGAGCTGGACCCTAATAGACACAAATCAATTTCCTGTTACACCGGCTTATTTTAAAACCATTTTTTTCTTAGATGAAAACAATGGGTATGTTGGAGGTTATACTAATCAGTTATATAAAACAACAGATGGTGGCAGTACCTGGCAAAACCTAAGTAATAACTTAGCCTTTACACCAGTGTTTAACAACGCTGAAATTAGAGCCATCTATTTTAAGAACAGCAACGAGGGCGTTGTAATGAGCGGCAATGGAGAAATTTGCAGAACCGATAATGGCGGACAAACCTGGAGTAAAACTTATGCACCTTTGGGATCAAGCCGTATAGAATTAAAAAGCCTCCAATTCATTAATAATACCAATGGATTTGTTTGGGGACAGAATACTATAGGAAATTTCGAATCTATTATTCTAAAAACAAACGATAGCGGCTTAACTTGGGACACGTTGTGGTTTGGCAACTCATCAAACAATAAACGTCCATATTTTTTTGGAGATAGTACATTGTATGCCATAAATAATTCAGGACTGATTAAGTCGTTGGACGGAGGTAAAACCAACACTTTATTATCAGCACAGTACAATACTCTAAGTATTATCCAACATCAATTTATGGATGCCCAAAAAGGAATAATTTACAACGACAGAAAAATATATCGTACTTTAGATAGCGGTGCCACTATTACAGAAGTTAAAATTGACACGAACGGTGTAATTAAAAAACCTGTTTTTTTAAATAACCAAATAACTAGAGGACTTATTATTGATGGAAACATCGTTTTGTTTAATGGCTTTTCTATTCCAAGTGGAATGAAAGAAATCGCAACAGTTGATGTAAACGTGTTTCCTAATCCTGTTACTGATAAAATCCTAAACATTAACAGTTTGAATGACCTGATTATTGATCTTTATTTAACTGATATAAATGGAAAAGGCACCCAACTTAAGGTGCAACAGGGAGCAACATTGCAGCAGGTAAATTTAAATAATTATCCGGGTGGCATTTATTTTCTTCACATCACCACTGCATATAAAACTAAGATAGTTAAAATAGTTGTGCAGTAACATTCGGCTTATAAACATTAACCCAAAGTAAATTGGTCGAAAAGGTTTCATTCATACAATCAGTTTAAGAAATCCCTTAAACTGATTGTATCTTTTATATGGTGCCAACAAAATTTAGACGCGTAAAAAAACATTATTATAACGGTGCTACCGGTACCTGCTTCAACATAAACAAAGCAAATAAAAAATTATAAAAGCCATAATGTTTTAGCAATTTGATTAATCAGCCTTGAGTCAACATCAACAGCTTTAGCGAAAGATTTCCATTGCGAAACGGTTTCATTAATTTCATCAATAATAGAAGCGGCCTTTTTAACTGCAACAAGTTTCCCAACTAATAATAAATCTTGCTTTGTAATGTTGCTTCTTTTTTGATTAATGCTTAAAGCATGTTGACTTACCCAATCACTTTCGGGGCGATAGGCGTGACAAATATCGTAGGCCGGTGCAAGCTCCCATGATTGATTCTTTTTAAGGAGAAAAGAAAAATTTTTCGTGTGGTCGTCGCAGTTTCTTGCAATTACATTAAACACCATTCTTCTATACATCTGTTCCATATCTTGATAATTTAACTTTAGCTCGCGCATGGTTTGAAATAACTGTTCATAGCTAAAACTATTTATTAAATTAAAGTCGAAATGTTTCATGGCACAAAATGTTTGTACATGATGTTTAATGTTTGGCCCTTCCCTATCAAATCGTTTAGTCATAAAATGGGCCCTGCCATTTTCTTCAAGCAACCTCGATGGCATCATTTCTATACCACAGGCAACAGCCATATTGTAATAAGCCATTTCAACCCTACCATAACCTTTACTTGCTCCAAGCTGGGCATTTGTTATTCCGTCGAGCTTAATCAGCCAATGTTCGAATCCTATTGGAGAATGCGTTTGGCCTGACTTTACACTACCTGTTTTTTCATTAAAAGCAATTACAGCTTTTGGTCTTGCGCCTCCCGCTGATGTACCTACTTTTAAAACATCCATGATGGCCTTTTCCTTTTCATGAAAATTTGTACTGAAGGTTTTTTTATTGGAAAGTAGTTTTTGAGCTGTTTCAACCAAACTTTTTACCTCTAATGAAACAGCCGACTGATGCTCCATTGTTGCCGGTTGAAACTCTAATGCCCCCATTCCTCTGCTTCCAATAAAACACAAAAGTTCTACAGGATTCATGTCGTTAAGTGACCTTCCTTGCTGACTAAGCCACATATTAATAAGTTGGTTGCCATACCTATCAGGCAGTACGTCAGCTAATAATCCGGGTAGCCCTCTGAAGGTATGATATTCCGTTCCTTTATTCGCGCGTAATTCAGGAAAACTGATTATTCTACGAGGTTCGGATATGGGCATTTTTAATGGCGATAAGTCCCATTGTCGTTTTTTAAACGCCGGATTATATTCAAAATCTGCAACACCGGTGCGGGCGTTCCAAGCAACAGCGCCAACTAATTCACCCCAAATGTTAACAAAAGCAGTATTCATTGCTAGTTTATTGATGGTTTATTTTCTTTTACTTGCCCTTTTGCGCTTGTACTTTTCTTGTTTTGCCAACCACAATGGACTAATTTGTTCCTGTAAAACGAAGTGTTCCATAAATTGTAATTGGTTTAAAACACGCATAACCTGTATTAATGTTGGTAAAGTAACTGTTTCCCCTCTTTCAAGTAGGCTTAAGGTTGAACGGCTAATGCCGGCTGCTTTAGACAATACATCTTGCGTTGAATTTTGAGCAACTCTTTGATGTTTTATAAACTTTCCAATTTGGGCTAAAATGGCCTTATCCGTCATTGAGTTCCAATCTGTGTATGATGACTCAGTCATATTTGTCTATTTTTATATTTTATGAATGAATTACAATACAAAAGTATGCTATTTTACCAGAATTAAAAATTTATGATAAAGCATTCATTATTGTTATTATTACGCTTTAATGAATGGTTACCCATTCATATATTCAAATAAATATTCTGCTTAATAAAAACATCTGGTTTAACCAATTTACTAAGGGTATACAAAGGGAAAAGGACTTGATAAGAAGAAGGAAGTAATAATTAGTTTCGAGAAACGTAGAGCGGTTTTTCGCTAAAAAGAAAAACTCCAATGGTTAAGACCAATGGAGTTTTCTTCGTGGTGTGGGAGGGAATCGAACCCCCGACACAAGGATTTTCAGTCCTTTGCTCTACCAACTGAGCTACCGCACCGTGTTTTGGGGAGTGCAAATGTAAAAGTAATTTTTAATTCTGCAAACTTTTGTTTGAATCTAAATAAGAATTTATGCGCCTACTACTTCAAAATTTATGTTATTATTGTGCGTAAACAGCCCAAATAACTATGATTTCACAAATACTGTTTGTTCTTTTGTCAGCGGCTTCTATTTACTTCTTCGCTAAAAACCTTGGTAGAATAAGAAGGAACATTTTATTAGGCAAGGATATTGATTTGTCTGACAATCCCGCCGAGCGTTGGAAAACCATGCTTAAAGTAGCTTTTGGCCAATCGAAAATGGCGGTACGTCCGGTACCATTTATTCTCCACTTGGTAGTTTATGTTGGGTTTGTACTCATTAACATTGAAGTGTTAGAGATTTTAATTGATGGTATTTTTGGAACCCACCGTGTATTATCCTTTTTAGGCCCGGTTTATAACCTTGCGATTGGCTTTTTTGAGATTTTGGCTTTTGGCGTACTCATCGCTTGTGTGTTTTTTCTTACCAGAAGATATGTTCTTAAAATAGCTCGTTTCCAAGGTGCTGAGTTAACCGGACAACCGAACAAAGATGCAGCCACCATTTTGTTTGTTGAAATTGTTTTAATGGCTGCCTTATTAAAAATGAATGGTGCCGACCAAATATTACAAAGTCGCGCAGCAGAGCACTACACCCAGGTAGGCTCGTTTCCAATCAGCAGTTGGTTAATCGCCCCGTTATTCAATTCATTAAGTGATGGAACTTTAGTATTTATTGAACGTGCTGCTTGGTGGTTTCATATCATTGGCATATTTGCTTTTATGAATTACCTTCCATTTAGTAAGCACTTCCATATCATTATGGCATTCCCTAATACGTTTTATTCTAATTTAAAATCAAAGGGGGAGCTTAACAATATGGGAAGTGTTACCCAAGAGGTAAAGTTAATGCTAGACCCATCAGCACCTACTCCTGATGGATACCAACCACCAACAAGCTTTGGTGTTAAAGATGTACAAGACCTTACCTGGAAAAATTTGATGGACGCCTACACATGCACTGAATGTGGTCGTTGTACCAGTAGTTGCCCTCAAAACATTACAGGAAAATTGTTGTCGCCAAGAAAAATTGTTATGAATGTACGCGACCGACTAGAAGAGGTTGGTAAAAATATTGACGCCAATAAAGGGACGTTTATTGATGATGGTAAAAACCTACACAGCTATATCAGTGAAGAAGAACTATGGGCGTGTAACACTTGCAATGCTTGTGTTGAAGCCTGTCCGGTAAACATAAACCCAATGGAGTTGATTGTTGAAATGAGGCGATATAAGGTTATGGAACAATCATCGGCACCCGGTTCACTTAACAACATGTTTAGTAACTTAGAAAACAATCAAGCACCTTGGCAATTTAGTCCGATGGACAGGGCAAACTGGACGCAAGAGCCTTAATCGCTTTCGTATGGTAAGGTTTGTTTTTCTGTTATTAATATTTTTCTTGTCTGTAACGTACATCCGAGCGCAAGACACCATTGCAACAGTTCTTTTTGATAAAAACGGCACTGCTACAACAACAAAAGAAAATGCGGCTTATTACAGAAAAGTAGTTAAAAGCAACGCGTTCTATATTTGTTATGATTATTATATTAATGGAAAGCTTAAAATGGTGGGAAGTTTTGATGACAAAGCATGCACAATTAAAACAGATACTTTTAAATATTATTATTCCAATGGCCAATTAAAGGCCCAAGAAACCTATCGGAACAACCAGCTTTTTGGCAAGAGTTTTGGCTTTTTCGAGGACGGGCTTGCCGACTATGTTTGTAACTACAAAAAGGCCTCTAATAAATGTGTTTATTACCACCGAAATGGCACAATAAGCGCTATAGAAGAGTATACAAACGACTCAATACTTTTAGATGCTCAACTCTGGGATCCAAATGGAGCTGTTTCAAAAAATAATGTTCTATACCTACCGCCAAGTTTAAATGGCCTTGAGGAGGACATCGGATTTAAAAATTATGTAAGCAAGAAAATGACATTCCCTACGGACCCGCAAGGAAATAAACTCTTTGGAACCATACATTTTTACATTACAATTGACACCACAGGTAAAGCTCGGTGGGGAGATTATTATGGTTTTGCTAATCCATATCTGGTTCAACAGATTCAGAGGTTAGTTGAAAAAATGCCAATTTGGATGCCTGCTGTCATTCACAATAGGAAATGTGACTTCGACATAAATATTGTTTTAAGTTTTGTAGACGAATAATATTCTTCACAACACTTATTTTGTTTAACATGAATGTTAGCCATGCTGAATCATTTAAGCAACCATAAGCGATGGCCATCAAGCTCCGTTCTGTTTAATTAAAGCCTTAACCTTTCACTGTTTAAAACACACATCTTCAACTTTTATTAACCCAAAAATATACATTTCATAAAACATCGAATCCTATTTAACACAATATCCATTACAAATTTTATATCTCCTGCCACGCTCACTTAGCCCTTAAATATTCATATTTAATGTGGTTTGATTACTGATTGAATTAACTATTTAGCATTATTAAAAATCAAACCGGCTTAGCTCCATTAACTCATAAAAACTGAATAAATAAAACAATAAAGTTTCTAGTGAAACCTGCAGAATTAATTTATTCGCACTTACATAAATAAACCGAGGCTATAAATGAAAATAGAGTACATGGCACAAAATAGCATATCCGCTATTTATAAAGCATACTACTTTTAATGGTGTAAGGGCATGTATCCTACGGTTATTGCAGAAATATTCGACGAGCAACTTACCATCCGGTTTAGTCGAAAACACAATTGCTTTTTTCTTGGGTGAATAACTATATCAACCCAACGTATTACCAAATACAAAATATCGGAATTGGAACGCATCAGGAAAAACCATATTTATTCAACCTAAAGCATATACATTTATACCTTTTTACCTGCTATTGAATTCAAAAATGAATGTAGGTGTTATTGTGGTTTTTGTTATTCGTGAAAACATAAGCCGTTTTTATTTAGGCGATTTGAATAAACAGAAACTTACCCGCCAATTAATGTTATTATAGAGCAGCCTCTTTTTTATTTTCCCATTCTATTGAGTAATTCCTCTGCCTTATCAGATGAGAGTCCTACATTAAATCCACCCTCAAGTAAGAGAGAGCCTCCATCTGATTTAATATATTCAACTACAAAGGCGGTGTTAATTATGTATGATTTATGACATCGAAAAAACTGCCGTGTGCTGTTTAATAAGTCTTCATAATATTTAAGTCCTCTACTTGTTGTTATAACCTGATGATTCTTTAAAGTAATTTGAGAATACGCACCATCTGCTTTGAAAAACAAAATATCATTTAAATCAATAAACTTAACAGAACCAACAGTATGAATAGCAATTTTAGAAAGTCCGGGGGTGTTTAAGTTATGTTTAAGTACCTGATAGTTTCCATTGTTTTCTTGTTGCTTAAATCTAGTAATTGCCTCTGAAAGCTCTTTAACATCAACAGGTTTTAATAAATAATCAACTGCTGATAAGCGAAGGGCGTGGATTGCATATTGGTTGTAAGCAGTTACAAAAATGATTGAAAAAGTGACCTCGTTTTCATCAAAAAAATCTAATAGCTCAAGGCCGCTATGTCCTGGCATCTCAATATCTAAAAACACCAAATCAGGCTTATGTTTGCGAATAGCCTTAACCCCTGATGGAAGATCTTTACAGGTTTCAACAACGCTTAAATCTGCATGGCTTTCAGTAATAATTCCTTCTAATAAGGTTCTTGCCATTTTTTCATCATCAATTATGATCGCTTTATACATGTTAATAATTTTGATAGGGTAAAATAATTGTTACTAAGGTGCCTGTTGAGCGTGATTGTTCATCAAATTTATCTTTAATCTCTAAAGACGCCCCGGCATTTCTTAGTTTATTCATTAAGCTAATTCGGGTTTGATTGGCTTCGGTAGAAAACGACTCATGCCTTTGGTTCTTTATTGCATTTAACTCTTGCGATTTTTTTCGGCCAATCCCATTATCATCCACTACTATTTTTAGTTGATTACCATTGTGTAACTGAAAGGAAACTAAAACCATCTTATGCCCATCCTTATGCAGCAAACCATGTTTAACGGCATTCTCAACATGAGGTTGAATAAGCATGGGAGGGATTCTAATTGTGTCTGTTTTTAATGATTCATCTTTTATAATTTCGTAGGTTAATTCACCATCAAACCTCATTTTTTCAAGTGAAAGGTATAAGTCTAATGCATTAATCTCTTCTTCCAAATTCACATATTCTTTATCCGACATCTCTAACACACTTCGTGTAAGTTTTGAAAACTTATTCAGATAATTAGCCGCGCTGTTTTTATCATTCGTAAAAATATACCCTTGAATTGTATTTAATGCATTGTAGAAAAAATGAGGATTCATCTGCGACTTAATGGATTTTAAAACGGACTTGTTTAATTCTTTCTCCAGCTCATAGTTTTGTTTAAGTAACGCATTTCTTTTATGAACAATATTAATTTGCCAACGATATAACGAAAAGATTAGTAAGCTAACACTACAAAACATTAAGGATAAAAACCACCAGCGAAGCCACCAAGGCTTTAATATTTCGAATGATATCTCGTTATCGGCTATAACGCTAGTATTAATCATAAATCGTATGGTATATTTTCCGGCATCTAATGCTGCAAACTGAAGCACTCTTGACATTGTTGACATTTCAACCCATTCATTATTATTTAATGAATAAAAAACTTTATTGCGTGCTGTTTTATCATAATCAATTAAAAGGTAGTTGATGGTAATATTATTATCAATATATTCAAGGGTCATGTTGTTTAAAAACCCTTGCCTACCGTTGATATGAATATCATCAACAATAAATCTTGGCGGGTGTTGTGGTTTCTTTTTAATATTTATCGGCACACTAATCACTCCATTTTTCGTTAGCAGATAAAGTGTTTGGTTTGCAAAGCTAACATCATTAAGCTCTGCTGTTTTTATAATATGATCCGGATTAGAAATAAGAATACTCGGGCTATCTGCATCAACAAGCACCAGTCTGTTATCTCCATATAAACATAATAATGTGTCGTTAAAAAGCTTAACGCCAGAAATGTTGTTACAACTAATTGAAGTTAAATTATTAAGTAAAGTAAATGTCCCTTTTGAATTAAGTTCATAAAACTCACCCTTGGTATTAAGTACATATATTTTTTGTTTGGTAGCAATTATGTTCTTCGCAAAAACCTTTTCATTTTTATACTTAACCTCAACCCTATCTGTTGGCGTTTGTTTAAATAGCCCAGTATTAGTTCCATAATAAAGCGTGGACGAGGTACGGTGGTAGGCAACCGTTTTTGCTCTAAATCCTTCGGCTAAAACTTTAAATCCCTTATTTAAAGAATGGGGAAGATAAGCGTATAAACTATCCCATCCATCGTTGAGTATACTTGCGTTTGCCTTATATAACAAACATTGAGAACTTACAGCAAGGGCATATAAATTATCATTTATTTTACTCACCTCTTTTAATGCATAAACAAACTTATTATTGGTGTTATGGTTGTCTAATTCAATAATATTCATCCCTAAAGATGACGTGAACAGTCTTCCGCCATGTTGATCTAAATGGGCGTAATAAATAGCGGTAGGCGCCAGCTTGGCTATAGTATTTACCAATGAAAAATTTTTGTTATAGTATAAAATATCTCCTACCGAATTAAACACATAATGCGCCTTTTCGGTGCTAATAATTTTTGTTGGCTTCTGTTCAATTACTTTATAGTGATTATATATATCTTTTAAAAGGATAACCCCATTAGATAGTGTACTAATCCAGTAATTTCCTTGAAAATCTTTGGATATAGAAGTGATGTTTTGGTTTTTAAACCAGTGTGAAACCACTTTATTGTTTTCATAGATAAGCAACCCACTATTACCATATATGGCAAACTTTCCCATGATAAAAGCCGTTCCATTAATTCCAATTGGGCCCGGTGTTGATACGCTTTCTTCACCTTTACCTGTTTGAAAAAAGGATATTTTATTGGTTTCGCTATATTTTAAATACGTAGCAGGACTCTTATTATATTGGGATATAATTAACTGTTGATGATTTGATAAAAATCTAAAAGCCATTTCTTTTTTAATAACTAAATCATCTCCGACCGAATAAAGTGTATATCCATCAATAAAATAAAACAAGCCATTAATACAGTAACTACTTTGCAAGTTCTTAAATGGCAATTGCGGCTTAACAGTTTTTATTAGTTTTAATGTGTTGATATCAAACACATCTACTCCCTGAGTTTGCAAAACAAAAAGAAACTTTTGATTCATTCCTATTGGGTTATAATTTAATGGTTGATTTTGATGCAAGCTTTTTAGTGAATCATGCTCGATATAATAACAATACCCATCAAAGTTTTGGTACCAAATCCTTCCTGTAACATCTTGTTTGATATCACTACCGGGTACAGAAGTTTGTTTGTTGTTATGATATTTTTTAAACGCGGTTCCATCATATCTACACAAACCCTCTTCTGTAGCTAGCCAAGTGAATCCTTTTGTATCATGATAAACATGATAAACAGTATTTGATGGTAGCCCTTGTTGTTCCGTTATCCAAAAAGGATATGGCTCTTGAGCTATTAAGCCATTTGAAAATAGAAGTAAAAAAGAAAATATAATCAGCTTCATGAGTGCTAAACAAATATAGCCTAAGTAATACTTAACCGCATTTTCAATTTATGAAGCGATACAATACACACACGAAAACCACATTCGGCTTAAACTAAGGCCTAAAAAGCTTAAGCTTTTATCTTTACCAATTCAATTCAAGCTTTCATTTGCTTAAACGCCTGTTTTATAAATCTGCTCTCAATTAATATCCCGCATAATTCAGTTTTGTATCATCTAATTCTTTATTTTATGAAAAAACTAGTTTATACGCTTTTCATGATGTTGGTGTTTCAATTTACTGAAGCGCAGCCGGTATTAAACTGGCAAGGCACTGCGGGAACTTCTGCACCAATTCGAGTAACTGCTACCTTTTATGATGAGGCAAACAACCTCTACATAGGCGGGTATTTCCAATCAGCTATTGATTTAGACTTCGGATCGGCTCAATCTGTATTAACACCTGTTGGATCTTATGATGGAGTTATTGCTAAATACAATGTGTTTGGAGAATTGCAATGGGCCAGGCGCATTGGCGGTTTAAATGAAGAGCAAGTAAATGGCATGGTAGTAAGTGGAGGTATCATTTATGTGTGTGGCAACTTTACGGGTACTGCCACATTTAATGCTCCAAATACAAGCCCTCAACTTACCTCATCAGGCGGTAGCGATATATTTATTGCACGCTATTCCGCTTCGGACGGTCAAGTATTTACGCCTTATCGCATTGGTGGTTCTAATAATGAAGAAGGTATTGGCATAAAATCGGATGCATCAGGTAATATCTACTTACATGGTATACTTGCCAGCGCAAGTGTAAACTTTAGCCTTTTAAGTGGCAGTACCTTATTATCATCAAGTGGGGGTAATGATGGATTTATTGCTAAATATGATGGCTCGCTCGCATTACAATGGGCACGCGTATATGGCGGGGGAATAGGCACAAATGATGTGTTACATGACATAGATATTGACCAAAACGGATTTGTGTATGCAGCAGGTGAATTTGGCGGAACATCAAACTTTAATAATGGCGTATCACTTGCCACAACCGGACTTGCAGATGGATTTGTGATAAAATTAAACAGCTCAGGAAACACCCTTTGGGGAAGAAGAATTGGAGGAGCATCAAGTAATGATATCATTAGAGGCCTTAAGCTTGATGGCAAAGGCAGTTTATATATGGGAGGCACATTTGCCGGTACAAATATTAACCTGAACCCTAATGGAACCGCGATAAATTTTACCACACAAGGTGGTATAGACGGATTTATAGCCAAATTAGATACCAATGTGGCAACAGCAACTTGGATACGACAGCTTGGTGGCACAGGAGCAGATTTGGTATTATCCATTGCTGTGGATACATTAGGCCAGGTTTATGCATCCGGTTCTTTCACCGGAACTGCTGCTTTTCCTGTGGGCTCAACATCAACCCTAACCGGTGTAGGAGGTGAAGATGCATTTTTTATTAAAGTTAATGGTTTAGGTACAATGTTATGGAGCTATAGATATGGAGATGTAGGGAACGATTTGGGAAGATCAGTTTCTGTATCAAAAAACGGAAATCATTTTTTTACAGGAGGCCAATCAGGTGGTCAGTTATTTGCTTTAAAGTTGGGCGAATGCGCTGATGCAGCTGCTATAAATGGCCCGGTTCAAATTTGTAACACCAGCGCCAAATCTTATACAATTCCTACGGTTGTTGGTGCCACCTCATACCTATGGACTTTACCTGCCGGTTGGAGTGGAAGTTCAACATCCAATAGCATAAGTGTTACTCCCAATAGTTCAAGCGGAACTATTTCTGTTAAACCGGTAACTTCTTGCGGAATGGGATTGGAAAGACAATTGTTTGTTCGTTTTGCATTTGATACACTCGATAAAAACCTTGTTCGTCATTGGCTTGCGGATAGCGCTGATTCTAACAGAGACAGAATTTCAAGCGTTCAGTTATCCTTAACAAATACAGTAAAGGATACAGATCGGTTTTCTACTCCGGATGCTGCGTATCGCATTTCAAACAATACCGGTTTTATTGGCACAGGAGGAAACCTTCCAACAGGTAATAGCACTATAGCGTTTTGGTACTATTATCAAAGTAATGGACAAACAAACAATGTGTTGCTTGGAAGCAATTCAAGCCTACTTCCAAACGGACACCCATTATTGCTTATTACTAATAACGATGGCCGGCTATTTCCGTGGTCTAATGCGGGAACAGCAATTGGTACAGGAACGGTTATTACTCAAAACACATGGAATCATATTGCCTTGGTTCGTAATGGCAGCAGTTTTGTTTTATATATAAATGGAATAAACGCGGCAGAAGGCTCAAACTTATCCATTGCCAATTTTGAACGCCTTGGGAATAATCGCCCGGGTTTCGAAACACAAGGAGCTACAGGAAAATTTGATGACATTAGGATTTATAACATACAATTAACCGCAGCACAAATACAAAACATTTATGGATTTGGGCAAGTACGCAGGTTAAACCTATCTCAACTAGCTTGTGCAGGAAGCACATTACAACAAAGTATAAGTTTTTCAACTGTTGGAATGAACTACAGTTGGTTTAAAAACACACAGCCGGTTGGAGCCAATAGTCAAACCTATGCAAATACTTTTGCCGTTAATGATACATTAATACAGGTTAGGGTTGAAAACCAATGCATATTTGAAACATTTAGTAAGACTTTTGTTGTAGGTAATTCGGTAACCGGCAATGTAAGCTTAACCACATGTAGTGCAATAAAAATTGGAGATAGTACTTACTTTAAAACAGGACAGTATACTGCTATATTAAAACGAACAACTGGATGTGATAGCATTATCAACTTAAACCTAACGGTGAACAAGGCGAATGCGTTTAATCGTAACCAAGGAATGATACATTATTGGCCATTAAACAGCCGCGACTCATCAACAAACTATAAAGGATTAACTTTATTAAACCATTCAGGTTTGGTAACACCAACCACGGATCGCAACGGAAACATCGGTTCTGCATATAACATTTCAGGCACCAATCGAAGCTTTATTCCTGAAACAGCAATTAATAATCCTGATTTAACAATTGCTTTTTGGTTTAACAGAACGAGCGCCCTTTCAGGAACCTTGTTGGCTAACCAAAACAACGCTCTGCTTACGCTTAACGCAAACGGTACGCTTACTTACAACGGCAATACATCAACATTTATCCTTGCACAAAATCAATGGTATCATATTGTTTACACAAACAACCTAACCAATAATGGCTTGGCTTCGATTTATATTAATGGACAATTGGTGATAGCTCAATCGGGAACAATTGCTCCTATAACAAGGATTGGAAATTTAACTAATGGCTCTTCGCCAGCAAGAGGTTTATACGATGATTTTATGGTGTTTAATTATGCACTAAACGCAAATGAAGCAGATAGCTTACGGCTGCTTCCAACATTAATTAATACTGATATGCCTTCAAGTTACAGCACAGCCTGTGGTTATGTAATAAAAACCGGACTTACAAACAAAGAAGAAACATTAGTTGAGTTGTATAAAAATAACCAACTCTTAGCAAACGATACATTTGCTGCCGTAAATAGTTTTTCAGTTTTAGACACAACAATAACCTACCGATTGCTAAGTAGCTGTATGCGCATAGATTATACAAAACGCATTTCTGTTTCTCCGGAGTTTGATACAGTGGTTGCCAATGCTTGTGGAAGCTATAGTTACAACAATAAAAACTATATAGCATCAGGCACTTATCAAGATACAATAATACACTTTCCAAATTGCAGCACGTATGTGACATTAATTGTAAACATTAATGACACTAACACTACTCGCGTTTCACAAAACGGGCTTATCAGGTACTGGAATGCAAATGCGAACAGTTTAAACCGAGATATTGTGAATGATGATACCTTATCATTTATAGGTACCGGTATTGCATATACAGGTAGCAGAACTTTAGCAGCGAATAGCGCATTAAGTATGACGGGCATAACTTCAGTAATTCGTACCAATATTCCTCCATTAAGCGTTGGTACCATTTCGTTTTATTATTTTCATGTTGCTTCCTCAACAACTAAAGTATTACTTGGATCAAATGCAACATCTCTTCCTGCCGGGCATCCGCTTTTGGTCGTGGTTAACAACAATTTAAATGTGTGGTCGAATACAGGCAGCGGAAACCCAACGGTGGTATTGGCTAATAACAGCTGGAACCATATTGTATTGGTGCGTAATAGTGGCAATTATAAATTGTATGTAAACAACGTTTTGGTGAATAGCGGAACCAATTTATCTCCTGCCAATTTCGACAGGCTCGGCAATAACAGGCCCGGTGCAGAAACACAAGGTGCTGCCGGAGGTTCGTTCGATGATATCTTTATTTACAATCGAGAATTGAATGAAACAGAAATTTCGTTATTAAGTACCGAACAACCCATGCTTAGTCTGAGTAAACCCTTGGCTGCATGTGTAGGTTCAAACGTTTCGGTTAGGTCTCAGTTTCAATTTGCAGGAGGTTGGAGATATAGTATTTGGAGAGGAAACACAAAACTTTCGGATACAACATTTGCTATCATACCATCCATTACACTAGGCGATACAAGCTCTATTGTCATTCGTTCATTCAGTAATTGTAGAACAGTAGAATATCCGGTGCGCTTAAACATTTCAAACCAAACCGCTGACCTAAACCAAGGGCTGGTGCGCTTTTGGACTATGAAGAACACTGAGAATAGAAATAGCCTTACCAACGGACAATCGCCTTACAGTTTAACAGGAAACATTGGCTCAAACGGGTCATTGGGTCGAAACAATATTGACTCTAATGGTGCGGTACAAATAACCGACAAAAACAACCAATGGATAAATACAGATTTAACAACAACCGAACTACAAAATGGTCAGCCATATACCGTTTCGTTTTGGTTTAATTCAACATTTACCAACCAAGGTGCCGAAGAGGGAATATTATTATCAAATAGCAACGCAGGTTCTGTTGCGATGTTACAACTATCAACCTCAAACCAACTTCAACTACTAAACAATACTGGTCAAGCCATATTTTCGAGCACAAGCATACCTGCCGG
This sequence comes from Bacteroidia bacterium, assembly GCA_025454975.1. GTDB lineage: Bacteria > Bacteroidota > Bacteroidia > UKL13-3 > UKL13-3 > UBA6183. The sequence goes on along the minus strand of JALONK010000013.1, from coordinate 15,108 downwards.
AGTGTGGCAACATATTGTGTATGCCAATAACGGCAACGGGTATTATAAATTAATTTTAAACGGACAGCTTGCTTCTGAGGGCTGGGGAGCAATTCCTACATTACGTCCCGAACGTATAGGGAATGGTCGCCCGGGATTAACCAATCGTGGAGCAAGAGGCCGGTATGATGATATCATGATTTACAATCGGGTACTTTCAAATAGTGAGGCATTGGTCTTGTATAATTTACCAGTAATTATTGAATCCCCTCTTTCCATTGCAACATGCAATAACAATGCTACCAACTTTGTGTGGAACGCGCAAGACACCACACCTGTATCCTATACATTCATAAGAAATAATAGCACTAATATTACGAATTCAACAGCCAATACGTTTGTGGTTACACCTACTGATACGGTTGTAGGGTTGCAGATAGATAAAGCATGCGCTACTATTCGCCTTACTAGCAGAATTACAAAAAATGTAACAAACTTAAACATAGCTCTGGAGCGCTTTTGGACCATGAATGCCAAAGATGTAGGTAATTCACTTACTGCACCATCCGAAAATAGCGCCCTTTTATTTACACGTAGAGAGCCTACCGGTATGATTTACAGCAACGGAAGAACAGGTGCTGCTCGAGCAGCCCTTACCTGGAATGGAAAAAATGGTTCTATTGACTTAGGTATTGGTAATTTCACAAACGTAACAGTTTCATTCTGGCACAGACCCAACGTAGTATTTGGTGCTGAAAGTGCTCGTGCCTTGTTAGGAAGTTCAACTAGTTCAATACTAAACATTGATGTTTCAACCGGAAATTTAAACTTACGTGCTCTCGGAACAGTAGGTAACTACATTGGTACAAGCTATGCCTTAACTGCGGGTGTATGGTATCATATTGTGTTTATACGAAATGGCACCAACTATGAAGTATATGTGAATGATACGTTACGCTTGTCAGGCACCGGTATAAACCAGGCCAACATCCAACACTTGGGAAATACTGCAGGATTCACATTTGGTGCTACAGGTTTTTATGATGATGTGGCCATATATTCCAGAGCCATTGTAAGGAATGAAGTAACAAGTTTATTTACCTTACCAACTATAATTGAAATACCGGATACTTCGGTAATCTGTGCGGGTGCAAGCCGAAACTTTGGATTTAACACAGGAAGCGGAAACGCCTCTGCTACCTATCAACTAACAAAAAGCTCTTCGCCTAATTTCACTCCAGTAACTGTAGTGAATGCAAATGGAACAAGCGGATCAACAACTGTAACAAATGGTGATAGAATTGCCTTGATACAAACTGTAGGGTGTACACAAATGCAATACAACTTTTATCCTAAAGTACAAGGAACTACAGCGGCTGGTCCAACTTTAAACTATAATGCTACAACCAAGGTAGTGTCTGTTTCGTCTTCATTCAATCAAGTACGACTGTTTAGAAACGGGACATTGGTTTTCACCAACACACTAAATGGAAATATCAATTATACCAATCCATTCCGATGTGGAACATTTACAGCTGAATATATTACAACCGGAAGTGTTTGCCCATCGGTTTCTCCAGTACTGAATGTTACACCAACCGACACCTTTAACAGAAACGTCTCTTTATGTTCTGGAAGTACGCTCAATTTTGGCTCTTTGAGCATTACCACCGCGGGAACCTACATACAAACGTTTGTTGGTGTAGTTGGAAACTGTGACAGTACAGTTAGATTAACAGTAACCACTGGCCAACTCACATCTTCAAGTGTTTCGCGAATAGGTTGCGGCAGCTTGACCATATTTGGCAAAACCTACACCCAAAGTGGGGTATATAAAGATACCATTTTAAACACTGCCGGATGCGATAGCGTGATAACTTTAAACCTAACCATTAACAATGGCGGCCCTATTATAAATACTTTAAATATTACCGCTTGTAACCAATATATACTTAATGGTAAAACATACAGCCAATCGGGCTCTTATCGTGATACACTGATTGGTGCAAGTACGGCAGGCTGCGATAGTATATTAGTATTAAATTTAGTACTAAACAATAATGGTTCAACACAAAATATAGTGGCTTGCAAAAGTTATCTGTTTAAAGGGTTAACATTAACGCAAAGTGGGGTATATTACGATACATTAACTAACGTTTCCAACTGTGATAGTATCATCACCTTAAATTTAACAATTAATACGATTAATGTGGGTGTAACAAAAATTGATAACACATTGACGTCAAATGAAACAGGAGCGTCTTATCAATGGATAAATTGTGCGACTAATCTAATTATTCCCGGAGCAACAATGGCAAGCTATACACCAATAAGTTCAGGAACATTTAAAGTCGTTATCCTAAAAAATAATTGTACAGATACATCTGTATGTTACCCAGTAAATATTGTTAGTTGTAACGTTGGGTTGTCGTTTACTAATCTAACCGCTGATTCGGTTAGGTGTAAGCAGATTCGTGTTCATGCGAGCAATGTTGCTTTGCCAATCACGTTAAATATATCATGGCCGGCAAACCCGGTTGGCGTAAATGCTGTAATTAATGATTCAGTTAGAGTATATTCAGATGTTTGTCCTGATACTTATACCATAAAACTCACAGACGCAAATAACTGTAAAGACACCATAGTATTTACCATAAGCGAACCTGTTGGGTTGCCCGAAATAAGTAGTGATGCTTTGTTTTTGATGTATCCTAATCCTGCAAACAGTTGGGTTGAACTCGTTTTCACTAATATATCAAATAGAAAAATTTCTATTACTGATGGACAAGGAAAAACCTGGTTGTTATTCACATCAACGCAAAGAAACGAACGATTAGATGTTAGCTCGCTTTCACCTGGTTTGTACTTTATTAAATTAGAAGACGAAACCGGAATACATATTAAAAAGTTTATTAAACAGTAAAATATTCTTCCATACTTCAAAGGGCGGCTCAACATTTGGGCCGCCCTTTTTTTTTGAATAAATACAGCAGATGCTGTATTGGTTCAGGGTATTTACAACGGGATTTTTGAATAATAAAATTTCAATTATGAATATGAAAAAATTTATCTCAACATGTGCCGGTTTCCTAATCAGTTTTGTTATCCATGCACAAGTAGAAGTTACGACTAAAAGTTTTGAGCTGGCAAGTCAGAACAAACATAAAAACTGGTTTATTATTGAAGCCGGACGAGACAGTATTAACCATGAAATTTAAATCAAGTTTGCACAATCTATTTGTGATGTAAACAAAAGCTTTTGGACAGGAACACGAACATATAGAGGGTTAAAGTGGAATATTGACATGTTGCTGTTTTCAAACACCTATGACTATCTTAAAACTATTTCAAAAAAATATGAATCGTCGGAGGAAGCACTATTAAACAATGAATTTGTGTTTGGCAAAACATTTATGCCGATTTTTGCAAATTTGGGCAAAAGTGTTTGGCAAGGTGGAGCGAATTTACCACGACCGCTTAATAATTCATTCATGTTTACTGATGTGGTTACGGGCACAGCAGGAATCTCCGGTTTTAAGGTAAATATCTCAACAGTGGGTTGTCAACCACTTGCTAAGGATACAAAAACGCAAGGAACTTTATGTGGCGAAATTCCAATTATTGAAAACATCTCTTCAAGTGACGCAAAGGAAGCGAAAGGACAAAAATGGTATCCTCTTTACAATAATCCGGTTCCTAACGGTGGGAACATTTTATTTTCAACCGTAGGAGTAAATCCTGATCCAAATAAAGCACATTATGTGTTTAGAAAATACAACGGAAACGGCACTGTGATTAAAGAGTTAACCTTTAGTTATGACTATCAGTGTTTGCCAACGGTGAAAGAAATAGAAAGGGCTCCCGGAGTTTTTGATTACATCATTATCATGAAACCATTTTTCTATAAAAAGTCAAAACAGCCCACAACTAATCCATTAAACTTTGAATACATCAGGGTTGATGGGGAGTCATTTGAAGTAAAGGAGCGCATTAACCTTGAAGCGGTTTATGGAAATTGGGCAATTGAGCATGTTAAAGAAATCGGCCAAGAGGTTTATGTTGTAGGTTACAGCTCAACAGAAAAAACCTCCTTCAGCACCTTTGATGTTTTTAAAATAAAAGAATTTCCGGCATTACAAATTGCTAAAATAAGCAATGGTAAAGTTGATTATTTGAGAGCACTAAACAAAGAAGATTTAACAGGAAAAACACAAGTAGTACCGGGAGTTAAAGGAAAGGCAGAGCCCTGCTTGTATTTTATGGATGTACAAATTCATGCTAAAAACGGCAACTTATTTATTTCAGGGCAAACCGTAAAAGCAATAAATAGTAAAGGCGAGCAAGATCGGTCAGCTATTGTCACAATTATATTTTCAGCTACAGGCGAACTCTTAACCTATTTGGCTAAACCTGAAGAAAAATACACAAAATTTAATTTACATTTTACAAAAGATGGAAGCCGCTTTTATTGGTCGTTTTTTGATTATGCAACATATAATAAAATGTTGAACGAAAACGGCACAATGCAAGCTAAACACAAGCTTGGACTAATGAGTGGGCTTGGCATTTGTAAATATGATTTATTGAGTAAAGAATTAAGCCCGTTTAAATCATTTAATAATGATGAGTGGGTGCTTGGATATGCCAATCCGATATTATTTGAGAATGAAAATGAGGTTGTTTTTCAAGCAAAGAAACTTACCAAAAAAGCTAAAGAAGGAGAAATTGTATTTGTAACCCTAAACAAACAACAGTGATGAATAATTTAAGAAAAACAATTAACACGTTGGTCTTTTGTTTATGTTATTCGATTTCTTCTGCACAGTTCGATCAATTACATATTTCACTATATCAATTCTCGGCAGGTAAAGCCGAATTAGCTACCAACAACAACTACATATTTTCTGTTAAGAACCCAATGCTAAAAATTGATTGGGTTTCTTCAGACTTTGGATGGGTAACGGGTGACTTTACCGTAGCTATTAATATTGACTGGGGTGGTTCGGTTAATCCTCCTACTATGGTACATGGATCTCTGGCAGATATTGACTTTGGCTTTTTTGTTAATCCGGTTAAGCCCATTAAAATATTAGGGTCAGAAACCCGAATAGGACTAGGTTTACTTGGTGGATTTGAAACCGCAGGTTTCAATAGCAGTGGCATTACATTTCCTGGAGCAAGCTTTTCTGTTTTAACCAATTTGGGTGATAAGTTTATTATAAACACAAGGTATCATTATAGTGTGTTTTACAATAATCAAGACAACGAGAAATATGGCAAAAACACCAAGCTGCAATTTAACACCAGCATTAAGTTATTAAATTGGTTCGGTATTACCATCACACCTAATATTGAAACATATAAACTGGCAAAAAGGCCTACGGGGGCAGCTGCAAGTAGTGCCAATTATTACTCATTAGACTTAGGCATGTCGTTTTTTTGGTAATCCCTTTTTATCATACAAGCCGGTTGGTTTTTATAAAAACCCAACACATTAACAACTTGGGATTTTGATTTTAAATCCTGTTAGTTTAAGGGCTGTCGCATTTATCTAAAGCACGAGCATTAAAGGTGGTTGATGTTATTATTGAAAAGATTTTGGGATTGTAAAGTCGGATAAATCTTATCTTTTTTTGCACATCGGCAATAAGCCTGATTAATGTTGAGCTCCAATTAAAACGTTGTATTCATGTAGCTGATTCATGAATTAATTTGTAGGTGTTGTTGGGCCGGATTATTTATTTAACATAAATCTAAAACCACAATTATACTTATGTTATTTTAAGGCCTATACTATCACAGTAATACATATATTTGTCCGTCAATTTTCTTCAAAACAACATGGCTTTTATTATTTCGTTTTTTAATTCAAATCGAAAACCTGTTGCTGTTTTTGTTCCTGCAATTTTATCCTTATTACTAACCCTTATCAGCATTTATTGGTTTGGCAATTATAGTATAGCACTGTTTGTGATTATCCCTTTGTTTATGGGATTAGGGTCGGCAATAATTTACAGCAAAAACAACGAGGTGTCGTTTAAACAAACCATGCTAGTCGGGTTATTAACCATGGGTTTATACGCAGTTTCTCTAGTTGCTTTTGCCATTGAAGGGCTTATTTGTATTGCCATGGCAATGCCGATTGCCGTTTGGTTAGTAGTTATCGGCAGCTACTTGGGATACAAAATAAACAATCGTTACCCAAATCAAACTACTATTAGCTTTTTAATATTAGCATCATTGGCGCCTGTAGCAGACTACATGGAACCTGAGGCAATTCCCGAACAAATAGCAGTAACCACAAGTATAACTATTAATGCAAATCCCGACCGGGTTTGGAATAACCTGATTGCATTTCCGAAAATGGAGAAGCCCGATGAATTTATTTTTAAAACAGGTATTGCTTACCCAATTCAATCAACTATTGTTGGACAAGGTAAAGGCGCTATTCGCTATTGCGCTTTTAATACGGGTTCATTTGTAGAACCAATAACAACGTGGGACGAACCGCGACTACTTGCATTTAATGTTTTAGAACAACCGGAGCCGATGGTTGAGCTAAGTATGTGGGACATTAACGCACCACATTTACATGATTATTTTGTTTCGCAAAAGGGCCAGTTTAAACTAACACAACTATCAGGTGGTAAAACATTATTAGAGGGAACAACATGGTATTATCATCGCATTAGACCTGCTGCTTATTGGAAATTATGGAGCACATATATCATTCATAAAATACACCACAGGGTGCTTAATCACATTAAAAATAATTCGGAAACCGTTATTTTGCCCTAATCAGTTAATTAACTAAGGCATATAAGTTATCTGCATTAATATAAATAACCTCAACAGGATTGTTGGCGCGTGAAAGATTCTGTTGAATTGTTTGAATGAACAACGACGTATGCTTGTTCATAAACCTTGTCCAAAAAACAACCACCATGTTTCTGCTATTAACATTCGTTGGATATGTTGCGCCTTTAACGGGCTTCAATAATGAAAGCAAAAAATTACCGGATATTGCTTGGTCAAGAGGTGCTTGTAATTTTGGGGGAAAGGCTTCCATTATTCCATCGCGGTTCCAGTCTAATTTGGGTAAACCTCCGGCGTAACAATTAATTTGAAAAGAAACAGGATAATCGGATTGAATAAAATAAAGTGCTTGTAAAGGCTGAAGGTGGTTGTTTAAGGTTGGCTGCAGCGTATCCTTAATTATTCTTTTTAAAGCATAAGCATAGGCTGTATCAACATAATATAAGTGCTTTTCAGGTATATTAAACTCTTTTGCGGCCTTAATTATTTCTTCATCATTTAACACCTTTGTTGACTTTAATCCAACCATTTTATTTAATATAGCAGAACAGCTTGAAAACAAAAGAAACAAACACAAAATTGTAGGTGTTTTAAAATTACTCATGTTAGTAAAACCATATTTACTAATTAAAGTTTTGCGGTGTTGTATATTGCATATTTACTTATAAAATTAAATGGCGATTGAAAATATAGGCGTATATGAATTTTTGGCTTTAGCTAAATCACATCCTATTGTTGATGTTAGAAGTCCAAAAGAGTACAACCATGCCCATGTTCCGGGTGCTACAAGTCTTCCCATTTTTAATGATGAGGAGCGAGCAGAAATTGGGACTTTATATAAAAGAGTAAGCAGAAAAGATGCAATAAAAGCTGGTTTAATGTATTATGGGGCAAAACTAACGGCTTTTGTAGAAGCGGTAGAGGCCATTACTGATACATCAACCAATACTGTTTTAGTTCATTGTTGGCGAGGTGGTATGAGAAGCCAAGCTATGGCATGGTTATTATCTTTTTATGGGTATGATGTAAAAGTATTAACAGGGGGTTATAAGGCTTATCGCCATTTTGTACTCGATATGTTAAATTTTCCGTATAAATTAAACGTTATTGGGGGCTTTACCGGTTCGGGTAAAACAGAGGTGTTGGTTAATTTGCAAAAAAGAGCTATTGCGGCAATTAATCTCGAACACCTGGCGCAGCACAAGGGTTCGGCATTCGGCAATCTTGAACAACATAAGCAGCCGAGCCAAGAGCAATTTGAAAACAACCTTGTACATGAGCTATTAGCTTATCTACATTTGAATGAGAATGGTGAGTGGGTTCAAAAACAAACCATTTGGATTGAAAATGAAAGTCAGCGTATTGGTGATATTGATATTACCAAAAGCTTTTACGGAACCATGTTAAAGTCACCCATTATTGCTTTAATTATTCCATTCGATCAGCGCCTCAATCACATTATCAACGGTTATGGGCATTATTCAACTGATGTTCTGGAAAACGCTGTTTTGAGAATTCAAAAAAAACTTGGCGGAGCGGTTACGAAAGAAGTTTTAACCTATTTAGCGGAAAAAGATATTCGCTCCTGCTTTGCACAATTACTTCGTTATTACGACCGATTATATCAAGAGGCAATGGTAAAAAGTGGAAGAAAGGCTACTTTAATTCATTGCCAAACAATAAATGCCACTGATAATGCTAATCAACTTATCCTCTTTTTTCATCATTAATATTCAACATGATAAAGCTTACACAATATGCTAAAGGTTCGGGATGTGGATGTAAAATTGAACCGGCCGTATTACAAAAATTACTTCACGATTCGCGAACTTCGGGCTTGGATAATTTATTGATTGGTAACCAAAACAATGATGATGCTTCAGTTTATTTGCTTGCTGATGAACAATGTCTGATTGTTACTGCTGATTTTTTTACCCCGGTTGTTGATGACCCTTTTCTGTTTGGTAAAATTGCTTCGGCAAATGCCTTAAGTGACGTTTATGCTATGGGCGGAAATCCGATTACAGCCATTGCAATAATGGGTTGGCCAATTGATAAAATTCCCGTTGAGGTTGCAGCAACTGTAATGGCAGGCGCCAAAGAAACATGCCATCATGCAGGTGTTGTAATATCTGGCGGACACACCATTGATGCTCCGGAACCATTCTTCGGTTTGTCAGTAAATGGCCTTGCTAAAAAGCAGGAAATAAAGTTAAACAGTTCGGCTGTAGCCGGGGATTTTATTTATATAACTAAACCGATTGGCTTTGGAATTATTGGTGCTGCTATTAAAAAAGGTTTGCAACTTGAACACATACATGCGTTTTATGACGAAATAACAAGCCTAAATAAGATTGGTGCTGTTCTTGGAAAACAAATTGAAATAAATGCCATGACTGATATTACCGGTTATGGGTTGGGAGGACATTTATTAGAAGTGTGCAAGGCGTCTAATGTTGGTGCAAAAATTTCATTAAGCGCAATCCCCGTATTATCTGAAATTAAACAATTAGCAGCCCAAGGTGTACTACCTGATGCCACTTATAGAAATTGGAATAACATAAATGATGCTGTTACAATTGACGAAGGCGTTGATGCATTATTGTCGTTTGCATTGTTAGCCGACCCACAAACAAATGGGGGGTTATTATTCACGATAAATCCAACGCATGACCATATCGTTAAACAACTTTTTTCAATGAGTAGGCATCAAGTTTATAAAATCGGGGTGATATCAGATAGGGCCTCGGCAATATCAGTTATTGTCTAATGGTTCAACGCCAGTAGAATCAAGTACTTGACCATTATTTATTACCGCTTCATAATCTTCCGGAGTAATCAGAACATCACATAAATGCACATAATCCATATCGTTATAAATATATTTAATTGAGTACCTCAAGTTTCTCAAGCCCGCCAAATCAGCATTCATTGCTACAGCCTCGATTAATGTTCTCCTGAGTTCAGGATATACTGCGGCAATGTCTAAGTCTTCATTACTTGTATTAACAAGCGTTAGTTCGTAAACTGCCTGTTTTATTGCTTTGTTTAAATACACCGAGTCAAGTTGTGTTTCTTCATCAATTTGAACAGGACATTGCGCGTTTAAAGCCACAACACCTTGCTCTAAAGCCAACTCTTGAGGATTTGTGAGTGCTAATAAACTTGATTGGTTAACTATTGAAAAAATTGTGAAGGAAATTCCCCCACCGATAATACAAATCCATAATATTATACCTGCAACAACTATTGGCCGAACACTTTTTTTAGGTTTTTCTTCTTGGTTTTCCATACTGTTTAATTACATTATTAAACGCAAGGTAGAAAATATTTTGAACATGCGGTTTGTTAAATTTCCTTTCTTAATCGAGCTACAGGAATTTGTAATTGCTCTCTGTACTTGGCAACCGTTCTTCTTGCAATATTATACCCTTTCTCTTTTAAGATTTCCATCAGTTTTTCATCCGGTAACGGTTTACGTTTGTCTTCGGCATCAATGGCGTCTTTTAGTATTTTTTTTACTTCTCGGCTGCTAACCTCTTCTCCATCATCGGTTGCGATTCCTTCACTAAAAAAGAATTTTAATGGAATAATCCCAAAATCGGTTTGTACATATTTGCTATTGGCTACTCTAGAAATTGTGCTAATATCAAGTCCAACCTTTTCTGCAATATCCTTTAAAATCATCGGTCTTAATTTTGTTTCATCACCTTCTAAAAAGTAGTCATATTGTTTATCTAATATTGCCGACATAGTTAATAATAACGTTTGTTGTCGTTGTCTTATACTTTCAATGAACCATCGTGCACTATCCAGTTTTTGTTTAATAAACTGTACTGTTTGTTTCAGCTCTCGATTTGGGGTTGGATTAGCGTCATACCCTTTAAGGGTTTCAAGATAGTTGCGGCTAATTCTTAAATCAGGTGCATTTCTTGCGGTTAGCTGCACCTCAAGCTTACCATTATTTTCAATAATTACAAAGTCGGGGTTTATGTATTGCGGTTTAGCATCAGCGGCACTTTCTCCCGGCTTTGGATTAAGGTGTGTGATTACTAGTATGGCCTCTTTTAGGTCGGCATCTGTTATTTTGTATTGTTTAATTATTTTATCGTAATGCTTTTTAGTAAAGTCGTCGAAGTTATTTTTTATGAGTTGTTCGGCCAAAACAACTTCTTTCTTTTTATGATCTTTACGTTTAAGTTGCAACAGTAAACATTCTTGTAAAGATGTTGCTGCTATGCCGGCTGGGTCAAGCGATTGTATTTTTTGAAGACAATGCTGCATTTCTTCAACATTTGTTTCAATATTTTGTGCGAATGCCAAATCATTCATAATTGCTAAAAGTTCCCTTCTCAAATAACCATCATCGTCAATAGTACCTATTATTTGTTGGCCTATTATCTCCTCTCTTTCGTTTGTAGCAATCGCACGAAACTGTTCCATTAAACTTTCGTGAAAGCCCGAAGACTCTGCAAAAGGAATATCCTTTCTGTCCTCATCCGGCCCTTCATCACTTAAGTGAAAGCCTTCTGAGTCATATTCGTCATTCACATATTCTTTTACATCAAAGGTTTCGTCAGCCAAATAATCTTCCACCGAAACGTTCGCTTCGGCTTCTGTGCCTTCGGCAACTTCTACCTCATTATCTGTTTGTTCTTTGGGGGCAGCATCTTCGTCGTCTGCTTTTAACAAGGCCGGGTTTTCTATTAATTCATCTTCTATGCGTTGTTGTAAATCAACGGCATTAAGTTGTAACAGTTTAATAAACTGTATTTGCTGTGGTGACAGCTTTTGTAATTGTTTTTGTTGTAATCCCTGTTTCAACATACAGCCTCTATGCTAAAAATTGTGCCAATCTGCTCGTTAAATAAAACCAAGTGCTTAAATTTATTATTTTCGCAATCGTATTAAGCGCAAACAAAATTAGCAAATGTATATTAAAGATTTAAGCAAGTTTGAAAATCAGTTGGTTACCCTTAAAGGATGGGTTGCTAACAAAAGAGAGAGTAAAGGTTTGGTTTTTATTGTATTAAGAGACGGAACGGGCTTGTGCCAATGCGTAGCTGATGCAAATAATATTGACGAAAGTTATTTTAATGATGCCAGAAAAACTACACTTGAAACCAGTATTTCCATAACCGGAAAGGTTATCAAGGACGAAAAACAAATTGGTGGTTATGAAATTGCTATTACAGAACTTGAGTTAATTCAAGTGGCAACAGATTATCCTATTGCTAAAAAAGAACACGGTGTTGAATTTTTAATGGACCACAGACATTTATGGTTGCGCAGCCAGCGTCAATGGGCAATTATGCGCATTCGAAATACAATAACTTTCGCAATCCATAAATTTTTTCAGCAGGAAGGATTTATTCAAATGGACGCCCCGTTGTTTACAGGAAATGCGGTAGAGGGCACATCAACTTTGTTTGAAACAGACTTTTATGGCGACCCGGCATATTTATCGCAATCCGGCCAACTTTACGGTGAAGCCATGGCTATGGCTCATAACAAAATTTATACATTCGGACCAACCTTTAGAGCCGAGAAAAGTAAAACACGCCGACACTTATCCGAGTTTTGGATGATTGAACCAGAAATGGCTTTCCATGATATTTTTGATAATATGGATTTAATTGAACGCTTTTTACGTGCCGTTGTGTTGGATGTGTTAGCTAATAACAAGCCCGAATTGGCGATGATTGAAAGAGACATTTCTATTTTAGAAAATATAACAAAACCATTCCCTCGACTAACTTATGATGAAGCGGTAAAAATTATTAAAGGAGAGGTTGATGTAAATAATAAAAATGCAATTGTTTCTTTAGAAGAGGAGCTAACAAGCGTAGTTAATCGTATTTCAGAGGTTGAGGCAGAAATAAAAGAAAGGGAAGACAAAATCAAAGTTCCCGGCATGAAAAAGGGAGAAATCGGATTTAACCAAGCCAAAATAGACAAACTAAAACACGAGTTAAATGAGCTTGAAGAACAATCAAGAAATATTCCTCAGTGGCTGAGCTCGGCTCGTAATTTTGAATATGGAAATGATTTTGGAGGTAGTGACGAAACTGTTCTAACACGTTTGTTTGATGTGCCAATTATGGTTTATAACTGGCCACACGAAGTAAAGGCGTTCTATTTAAAACGAGATCCTGAAAATAGTAAGTTTGCCAGGGGGGTAGATACATTGGCGCCGGAAGGATATGGCGAAATTGTTGGTGGTGGAGAACGTGAAACAGATTTAGATCTTTTAATTGGGAAAATTAATGAACATGGTTTACCGATGGAAGCCTTTGAGTGGTACCTCGATTTGCGCAGGTATGGATCGGTGCCTCATGCGGGTTTCGGCCTTGGTCTTGAACGACTTGTTGCATGGGTTTGTAAACTCCCTCATGTTCGAGAAACCATACCGTTTCCTCGCATGTATGGTAGGTTAAAGCCATAAAATGAACTTGATTAGAATTGATTCCTGCCGTATTAAAAGGACGGGTTTAAAGCGCTTTTTTTTATTAGCAATACTTTGTTTTGCCGGTACAGCATCTTTTGCTCAACCGAACAATTTTGTAAACCGAACAATTAATTGGGCATATAAAATTGTTGAAGGGGATTCTTCTAAACCCAAAAAAAAATATGTGTTTGTAGTTCCCATTTGGTCATATAAGCCTGAAACTCGTTGGCAATATGGTGTTTCTGTTTCACACTTTTTTAAATCAAAAAACGACTCTGTTACCCGAATGTCGGTAATAAGAACCAATATTGTACATACGCTGAATAATCAATTTAGTGTTCGTCCGTTTGTTGATTGGTTTTCTGCTCAAAATATTTACAATGTAAGGGGGATATTTCAATATACCGATTTTGTTGAAAGTTACTGGGGAATTGGACCACAAGCAAAAAATGATAACGAAGAAGTATACAGCTTCAAACAATTAAGAGCTAACGTAAAGGCGACTCGACTAATAACACCAGGATTGTACGCCGGTTTACATTTTAGTGTCGAAAACCTATATCGTGTTGACTTGTCGGATGCCCCAAAAATGGAGCTTAGTCAAGTTAAAGGCTCTACCGGTTTTTTTGAATGGGGTTTGGGGCCTGTTTTTTCTTTTGACAACAGAAATCATATCTATTTTCCAACAAAAGGACACTTTATTGACATTGGTGTACTTCTTTATCAAAAGACATGGGGAAGCAACAGTAACTTTACCTCTTTTCAGTTAGATGCCCGGAAATACCTTAAGCTATGGAAAGAAAATGTTTTGGCATTGCAGCTTTACACTGTTTTTAATGAAGGCAATGCACCTTTCAGAATGATGGGTACGTTAGGAAATGAAAGCTATTTCCGCGGCTATTATTTTGGCAGATTCAGAGATAATCACGCTGCCACATGTCAAGCAGAACTCAGGCAACAAGTATGGGGCCCAATAGGAATTGTACTATTTGGCGGATTTGGCAATGTGTCGAATACAATACCTAATTTAACCCAAGCAATTAAACCCATGTACGGAGCCGGATTACGTATAAAAGCCATACCGCGAGAAAAAATAAACCTTCGTCTTGATTATGCTTGGGGAGAAAAAGGAATAAGCGCTCCATACATTACATTAAGCGAAGCGTTTTAAGAATAAAAACGTTGATTGTTTTTTTTATTATTGAAATCACTCATAACTGGTAACAAATTGAGAAAAATTTCGCACATTTGCGCACCTAAAATTTTCATACTCTGAATAATATTGCTGAAATAAAGCCAATACTAGAGGCTCAGGTTAAACCAAATATTGTAATTACCACTCATCATAAGCCAGATGCAGATGCATTAGGTTCATCGCTTGGTTTATATAATTATCTATTGCTAAAAGGCTTAACGCCTATGGTGGTTTCTCCCACAGATTATGGCGACTTTTTAAAATGGTTACCAAACGAACAACAGGTTATTAATTTTGAAAGCGAAACACACAGAGCAACAACTTTAATTGCTGATGCCGACTTAATTTTTTGCCTAGATTTTAATGCACTTAAACGCATTAATCAAATGGGAGAATTGGTTAGATTGAGTAAGGCCGCAAAGGTAATGATAGACCATCATTTAGAGCCGGAATCGTTTGCCTCATATACATTGCACAATACAAAAACAAGCAGTACATGCGAGTTAATTTTTGATACAATTACAGCACTAGGTGATGCGGCTATGATTAACAAAGATATTGCAAGCTGTTTGTACGCAGGAATAATGACCGATACTGCTTCCTTTAAACATGGAAGCACATATCCAAGTACGCACAGGGTAGCAGCGGCATTATTAGAAAAAGGGGCCGA
>JALONK010000038.1 GCA_025454975.1 Bacteroidia bacterium | reverse complement strand
ACCTACTTTAGAGCAGTAGTGCAAAATGGAAGTTGTGCATCAGATAATTCTGCTGCTGCATTAATTACTGTTACTCCAATTTCGGCAGGTGGAACAGTAAGCAACGACCAAACAATATGTTCAGGCGGAATAGTTGCAGCCTTAACCTTAACTGGCAATTCAGGAACTGTAACCACTTGGCAAAGCGCAAATAATCCAACTTTTACCGGAGCAACAAATATCTCAGGTACCGCAGGATTAACCAGCTTTACACCAACGAGTGTAACAACCACAACTTACTTTAGAGCAGTAGTTCAAAATGGAAGTTGTGCCTCAGCAAGTTCTGTTCCGGCGTTAATTACGGTTACACCGGCCTCTGCAGGTGGAACAGTAGGCAGTGACCAAACAATATGTTCAGGCGGAATAGTTGCAGCCTTAACCTTAACAGGCAATACAGGAACTGTAACCACTTGGCAAAGCGCAAACAATCCAACCTTTACCGGAGCAACAAATATTTCAGGTACTGCAGGATTAACCAGCTTTACACCAACAGGTGTAACAACCACAACCTACTTTAGAGCAGTAGTTCAAAATGGAAGTTGTGCCTCAGCAAGTTCTGTTTCGGCTCTTATTACTGTAAATTCAGGTTCGGTTGGTGGAACTGTAAATGGTGCAACAGTAACTTGTAATGGTGCAAGTACAACCCTAACATTATCGGGTAATACAGGTAATGTGGTTCAATGGGAAAGTGCTGTGGCTCCATTTACCACTTATACTCCAATAGCAAATACCACCACCACCTTAATAACACCAACTATAACGCAAACAACCAGATTCAGAGCTGTTGTTCAAAGCGGCTCTTGTTCGTCGGCTAATAGCAACGAATTTGAATTACAATTTGTAGCCAGCGGTTTATGGCTAGGTATCAATTCAAGTAATTGGAATGATGCATTAAATTGGTGTGGAGGCGTGCCTACTGCTTCAACAAATGTTTTCATTCCGGCGGGAACATTATTTAACCCACAAGTAAATATTACAAATGCGGTGGTAAATAATTTAACTATTGAACCGGGTGCAATACTTACTATTTCAGGTATTTCCAACAGAATTAATATTAATGGAGACTTTGTAAATAGCGGTACATTTAATACCGGTTTAGGAACAGTTGGATTAGTGGGAAGCGGAACTCAAAATATTGCTGGATTTACTGTTAGCAACTTAGTTGTTAACGGGTCTGGTGCTAAGAACTTAACCGGAAATGTTACGGTTAATGCTACTTTAGACTTAACTAATGGAAACATTCAGTTAGGTTCGAATAACCTTACTATAGGCAGTGCGGCAACAATAATTAATGCAACTGCTGCATCTTATATTGTTACTAACGGAACAGGTAATTTAGAAATAAACAACCTCACCACCACACGCACCTTCCCTGTAGGTAATGGTTCTTACACACCTGTAGTAATAACTAATAATGGTACAGCCGATAATTATTCGGTTAAAGTATTAAATGGTGTATTTAATGTTTATGCAGGAGAAGTTGGTACATCACCTATTACTACAAGAGTTGTTAATCGTACCTTTATCATTAACGAGGCGGTTGCAGGCGGTTCAAACTTAAACATTCAGTTTCAATGGAACAATGCTGATGAATTACCTCCTATGGACAGGTCACAAACTATTGTAGGTAGATATAATGCCGGGGTTTGGAGTAATATTTTATCTGGCTCGGTACCTGCTAGCGGTTCTAATCCATACACTGTTTCAATTGTTTCAACAAACACCGGAATATTTGGAGTAGGAGATATTAATAGTCCTTTACCTGTAAAAATAGTTTCATTTACCGCAGCACTCAAAAAAGGAATTGCTAAACTAAATTGGGTAACTGCTTCAGAAATTAATAACAGTCACTTTGATGTGGAAAGAAGTACAGATGGAGTGAATTTTGTTAAAATCGGAAAAGTGACAGGTAGAGGAAATAGCAGTACTCGTGTAGATTATCTGTTTGATGATATCAATGCAGGAAATATTCTTGAATCTAATAACATCATTTATTACAGATTAAAACAAGTGGGTTTTAGTGGTAATACTGAATACTCGAAAGTAATTTCAATCAGTCAATTTAGCTCGGCAGTATTCGAAGTTCAACGTGCTGTGCCTAATCCATTCAATAATGAAACTGTAATTAGTTTTAAAACAAGTTCAATTGCACCGGTAACACTGCAAATAATGAATCAGAATGGCATGGTTGTGTATGAAACAAATATTACCCCGGTTGAAGGTGCTAATAATTACACCTTGAAGTTCGAGGACGAACAGTTATCGGCCGGCGTATATGCTGTAAGAATGGTACAAGATGGAACTGTTCAGGTTATTCGAATAGTGAAACGTTAATTCAGATTCACTTCATAAAAAAAGCTGCTCATGGGCAGCTTTTTTTATTTAGAAAAGTATCAAAAATTATTCTTTGGTTATTGGAATCGAACCGGATAAAATAACTTGTGGAATTTCATCCTCTTCTAAATCATACTTAGTACTGTACGATTTAAATACTACTTCCTTATCATCAACATGAATGCTCATAACATTTGGTGCCAACTCAGCATTGGCAACTTGAATATGGTACTCATAATCAAGTTGGTTGGTAATTGTTCGTTGCCTCCAAATAAAATCATCATAGTTACTAATACCAATTTCATACATATTTAACGGACCGGTCATTAATTCATGAATTACGATTTCTCTATTCGACTTTTTTAGTTTAAGCGTGCTGTGCAATGTTGCATTGGCCTGGCCGGTTAAAAATATGATATGATGAATATCGTTTTCTTTGATAAACTGCAACAACTCATTCTTTTGGTCAATAAATGCCTCACTACTCCAATATTCACTATAATCTGTTTCTTTAATGGTTACGAAAGGTACTGCTGAATGAATAAACTTTAGGTTGTTTTTATGTTCTAATAACCAACTTTTCAGCGCTTCCATTTGCTGCTCACCAATCATTTGACGTTTCTGATTACTCTTTACAAACTGATATCTTTCTGTTCGTGTATCAAGTACAAAAAAGGCATGTTCACCGCAAGTAAAGTTGTAATATAATTTGTTTTCACCATACGAATTAGGATTTCGTGCCTGTTGAAACAATTGATATGAAGGTAAAGCCTCTCTTAAATAATAAGTGGCAGGCTTATAATCATATTCTACATCGTTGGCATATCTGAAGTATAATTCATGATCGTTTATAGCTGAATAATTAGCAATTCTTCCTAAAAATTCAGCAGCCTCCCTCGATTTCCATGCTTGTAAATACTTTGTTGTATACGACTCTGATTGGATGGCTTGTTTAGGTGCAGGTGCATCAACATAAATTTGATTACCTCCGTGAATCATCAATTGACTTTTTTCTTTTTTTCGGATGGCTGTTAAATTTTTAAAAACACGCTTCCCATCATTCTCGTTTGTTTGAATAAAATTACATCCGTGCAAAAAGCTAACATCAGGCTTAAATCGGGGTGATGTATTGAAACTACCCCTGGCAGGAAAACCAATAGGAACCCTTGCAATATCTTTAAAAGTAATTTCAACTGTGTATAACATCCTTATAAATCCGCTGTCTGCCGGATTTAAATCGGTTAATTCAAGTACACCAATAAAATAATCATGCTTATAAATACTAAGGTTTTGAGTAATATTTAATAAATCACTTTTTAATGTTACTTGTGCAGTGAGGGTTGTTGTACTTTCATTGTTGGCAATGCCTCTAACCCAAATTTTGGCAGAGTTCTCCGTGACATCGCCTATAATCAATTGTGACATAGTTAACAGATATATTTCATAGAATAAGTAAAACTAACAAAAAAACGACCTAAAATCCAAATAATAATTCAATTGGTTTCTAAATCCTCTACCACTTAAATTCATCAACTGTATCTGTAAGTGTTTGCGAATTAGTGTTTTAAATGGTGTTTTCCGTTTAAATAATATCAGTCGGTAATAAACGATTAATTTGTGCTTAAAATTGAAGGATGAAATGGCTTGTTGTTATTCTGTTCGCGTTGTTACCATTATTTAGCCATAGTCAAACCAATACAAAGGGTTTAACTTCTAATACTGAGCATTTTGAAAAGTGTAAATCCAACGATTCATTAAAATATATTCCTTTAATGTTCGGAACTCAACTAGGTCTACCTAAAATAGTGAGTAATCCCAACCAACAAATAGTGCATCACGATTGCTTTAGTTTACTATTCCATAATAAATACAAACAAGCAGCTTGGGTAGCTTACACCTTGGATTCTAATAAAAATTTCGGACTAGTAAAACGCTCCAACCGTTTTACAGAGGATGAACAAGTGTTGACCGGAACTGCCAATGATGAAGATTATCTTCATTCAAATTTTGATAGAGGACATTTAGCTCCGGCAGCTGATATGAGTTGGAGTTCAACTTGTATGTCGGCCTCATTTTTATACAGTAATATTTGTCCGCAACAACCCACATTTAATCGAGGAGTTTGGAAAAAACTTGAAGAACAAACCCGTGAGTGGATGCATCAGTTTGGTGAAATTTACATTGTTACAGGTCCGGTTTTAAAAAGTGGATTACCAGTAATTGGTAAAAATCAGGTATGCATACCTCAATATTTTTATAAAGCCCTGTTAGTATATCAGCCCACAACCATAATGGCAATTGCTTTTATATTACCTAATCAGGCCTCTTCTAATCCATTAAATAGTTTTGCTATTTCAATTGATAGCCTCGAGTCGGTTATAGGTATCGACTTATTCTATAGGTTACCTGATGAAATTGAAACCGGAATTGAAAGATTTTATTGCACCGATAAATGGTTTCGGTTAAACTATAATTCATCGAATTTTGCCAATACTAAAACAGTTTGTGGAGCAGCTATTGATTCCTTAGGAAATACTTGTAAGGAATTAATAAGTAAGAGTCAAACTTTTTGCAACAACCATCAAAACCAACCACCAAATCAAACACTTGTAATACCTAAAGCAGTTCAACAACAATCAACCTCAACGGTAAAATGTAAAGGTAAAACAAAAGCCGGAAAGAGGTGTGCAAAATTAACCGCACACCCAAGCGGTAAATGCAATTTACACCAATAGGCTAAAATGGTTAGAATAAAAATTAATGAAGATTATGGGTTAAATGTTTGATATTTGCACACTCGACCTCGTAGTTCAATGGATAGAATAGAAGTTTCCGAAGCTTTTGATGGCAGTTCGATTCTGCCCGAGGTCACACAACATTGTTCTTCAACCATTCAATAAATATTGGTAACCCTTCTGTTGCTTTATTTTGTATGAATTTAGTTCTGTTGCGGCTTCGTAACGTCGGAATTTCAGGATCTATTACAACCAATTGGCAAGTTGATTTTATTTCATGAACCAATCCTGCTGCAGGATATACTTGCAATGATGAACCAATAACTACAAAAATATCAGCTTCATTGGCCAGCTTAGCTGCTTCATTAAGCATAGGCACTTGTTCTCCAAACCATACAATATGAGGACGCAACCTGCTTCCCAACGAACAAGTATCAGTTAATTTTAATTCCCAACCTTTTATGTCATAAATCAATGAATCATCAATACTGCTTCTGGCTTTTGTAATTTCACCATGCAAGTGTAAAACCTTTTTTGATCCGGCCCGTTCATGTAAGTCATCTACATTTTGGGTTATAATGTGAAGGTTATATTCTTTTTCAAGATTAGCCAGTAATTGATGAGCCGGGTTAGGTGTTGCTTCTAACACAGCTTTTCTCCTCATATTGTAAAACTTCTGTACAAGTTCGGGATTTTTATGCCATGCTTCAGGCGTGGCTACTTCATCAATATCATACCCTTCCCATAGGCCATTGTTACCTCTAAAGGTTTGTATGCCACTTTCGGCACTTATTCCTGCACCTGTAAATACAACTATTTTCATTTTAAGACAGCTTGTTTATTAAAACATGTTACTAAATTTGTTATATATACTTGAAAACACACATCAAACATATTATTTTCCTATTACTTTTAAGCATTTGTTATTGCAGCAATGCACAGCATATTTCATTTATTGAAAATAAAGGCCAATGGGACCAAACCGTTCAATTTGCAGCTGATGTGCCCGGAGGTAGGTTATTTATTACTAATTCAGGACTGGTTTATAATTTTTTGGATGAAAAAAGCTTACATGAAATTCAACACCACCTGAATGATGGAATTGTTAATGGAGCGGCCGTATTTGTTGATTTTATAGGCTGTAAACAGCCATCAGCCATTTCAACTAACATGCCTTCCTTAACCCGATATAATTATTATTTAGGTAATAATCCTTTAAAATGGGCAACTAATGTTAAAGCTTATTCAACTGTAAAACTTTTGAACATTTATCCCGGAATTGACTTTGAAATATCAGGATTAAATGGCGCCATAAAAACCAATTTCATTGTTCGAAATAAATCCTCATACAAACAAATTAAACTTAGGTATAGAGGCGCACAGCAAATGTTTTTGCATAAAGGAAAATTAACCGTTGAACATCGTGTTGGAAATTTAATAGAAGACGAGCCTTTAACTTATTTACAAAATTGTGCAACTAAACAACTGCTACCTTCTTATTACAAACTTTCCGGTGACACCTTAAGTTGGATGGTTCAATCACCTGCTCATCTTAATGCAACAGATACTATTTTAATTGACCCAACTATTGTGTTTAGTTCATTTAGTGGATCGGTTGCCGATAATTTTGGATTTACGGCAACGTCTGATAGAAATGGAAATGCATACGGAGGCGGAACAGTTTATAGTGCCGGATTTCCGGTAACTCCCGGAGCTTATCAGGTAAACTTTAAAGGAGGATTTCCGGAGATTATCGGAGGTGGTTCAAGAGATATTGGGATAATTAAATTTAGCAGCGACGGAAAACAACTGTTAACCTGCACGTATCTTGGAGGCTTAGGCAACGAACAGCCCCATAGTATTACTTGCGATGCATCGGGCAATTTATATATCATGGGAACTACTAATTCTGACGATTTCCCGGTTGCAAATGGTTTTGATTCTATCTATAACGGAAGGTATGATGTTTACATAACTAAATTATCTGCTGATGGTACTAGTTTATTAGCCTCAACGTACATAGGAGGATCAGATGATGATGGATTTAACAACCACAGCGAGGGAACGGGTGATAATCAACTTACCTATAATTTCGGTGATTATTTCAGGGGAGATATTCGCTTAGATGAAGATGGTAATGTGTTTGTAGCTACTGTTACCAAAAGTAACGGAAGCGAAGGTTCGATACCCATTGTTAATGCATTTCAAGCTAGTTACGGTGGCGGATTTCAAGATGGTTGGGTAATAGCACTGAATCACAGCTTAAGCAATATTCTCTTGAGTTCTTTTCTTGGAGGTAACTCAGCGGATGCGGCCTATTCGATTCGTGCAAATAAAAACCATGTTTATATTGCAGGTGGAACATTAAGCAATAATTTACCACAAACGCCTACGTCAGGTGTGTTTATATATCATGGCGGGGTGGATGGTTTCATAACCCGATTGTCAAGAATTGGGAATTCATTTTCGTTGGCGCGTTCGGTATATATTGGCTCTAACCTGTACGATCAAAATTATTTTATCGCACTTGATAACGTTGGAAAAGTTTATGTAACCGGACAAACACGTGGTGTTTTCCCTAGGGTAGGCAATGTGTATCACGAAAATAATGGAAAGGAGTTTATAGTGGTTACCGATAGCTTATTAAATGGTATAACCTCACAAATGGCATTTGCCGGAAGTCCTTCTTTTCCTAAACTTTCTCCATCAGCTTTTATGGTTGATTATTGTAATAGGATTTATTTTAGTGGATGGGGTGGAGGATCTAATAGTAGCTTCAATAGCAATACCGATAACACAACAGGATTATTAACCACGCCTGATGCTTTTAAAAGGAATTCAGATGGTTCTGATTTTTATTTAATCATCTTCAATAAAAACTTAAGTAGTGTTGCTTATGCAACATATTATGGTGGCAATGTAAGTCAGGAACATGTTGACGGAGGTACGAGTCATTTCGATGAATCTGGTGTGATTTATCAATCGGTATGCGCCGGATGTGGCGGATTTTCTGACTTTCCAACATCTCCTGATGCTTACAGCAAAGTTAACAGAGGTGTACGACCATTTGACCCGTCGCTTGGCGGTTGTAATAACGCAGTGTTTAAAATTTCATTGAGACCTGACCCCAAGGCACCTCAAATGAAAGATACAACATTTGTAATGTTTCCAACTGATTCGATTCAGTATTTAATAAACATTACAGACGTAAATGGAGATAATATCGTAATTGATGGGTATGATGCCCCTGATATCATTAATAACACTAATATTGAACTTATACCGGTAATTAATCAACCGGGCTTCTTGCAAATGAGATTGAAGTGGAAGGCAAACTGCGCTGCTGTTGGTGATACCTTGGTAATTAAATTTTTTATATCTGATGTTTCATGTGATCCTTCACAACGGGATACCGGTTTTATTAAAATTTTGGTTAAGCCGGCTCCTAAATTAAATCCACAATTAACTTGTGTGTTAAGAGGCGAAAATAGTGTGGAGGTAAGATGGAGTAATACTAATGTTCCACTGAATCAACGAAAGTTTCAGCAACGTTTAGTTGTGCTGCGCAGCCTAAATAATGGTAAGTATGATTCAGTTGGTATGATTAAGGCCGCAGATTTTCCTGCCTCATTTATTGATAAAGAGATAGAAGATTTAGCCGTTAATAATTATTGTTATCGTATTAACATGGTAAATATTTGTGATGTATACGGTGATACATCTCGACAATCTTGCACCAATCAAAAGGATACTATTAGTCCTAATGCCTTTTCATTTACAAAAGATACAATCCTTTACGCACAGGCAATAAAAGAGTTTTGTTATGAAGCCTTGATAACGGATAGAGAATTTGAAGACTCCATTTTTATTAGTTATGCAGGAAGTTTAAGAAATATTCCGGGTGTTACAATCACCACGGAAAATGGAAGTGGAATGGCTAAACTTAAATTTTGTATTACGCCAAGCTGCAATCAAATTGGTGATACATTTATTATGGATTTTACCGTAATGGATAATAACTGCCCAATACCTTTAAGAGATATCGGAAAAATTTTGTTGGTGATAAAAACTTTGCCACCAATAACCTCACTTAACCTACCTTGTCCTGTATTGCTAGATAGTAATAAAATTGGAATCAAGTGGAGCTATATAACAAATGATATTTATTTTAAAGACTTTGCCGTTTTATTTAAAGACAAGGATGGGAGTATCATAAATAAAGGTCGCTTCCCAAATGTTCAAAATAATTATGTTGAACAAATAGTGGATGATCCGCTAAACAATCCTTATTGTTTTGCATTATTGGCTTATAACACATGCGATTTACCTGATGATACAGGAACTTTCACCTGCACACCTTATACCGAAAATCAATATCCTCCAAATCAATATTTCCATTATGTATCTGTTATTGATAACCAAAGTATCGAACTGTCTTTTCCTTCCTTAGCCAATAGCTCATATACACTTTATAATTTCAATCCTTTTAAGAATGTTAAAACAATATATTCAACCGGTGCCAATGCAAATGAAGATACGCTTATTGTAATTAATGATTTGAATACTGCCAAACAACAGTACTGTTTTATTATTGAACCGAAAAATGAATGTGGATTGAAACCTAAGCTATCCCAATTTGCCTGCTCTATTTTATTAAATGGTATTTCCGAACCATTTAAACATACATTAACCTGGACACCTTATGAATGGTATCGCAATGGAACAGATTATCACGAATTGGAAGAGAAGGATTTAACTGAATCGAATTTCGAATTATTAAATCGTCTTACCGATAAATTTATGGTAGGTTTCGATGAAAAATTAAATACTCAAACCGGAATTTATTATTACCGCGCATCTGCTAGAGCAAATATTAGCGGATTTTATAGCTACTCAAATATTGTTGAATTAAAACAAGCGCCAATTGTATATATTCCTAATGCTTATACTCCTAACAACGATGGTACCAACGACCTTTGGGATATTGTTCCATTATTTGTTAAATCGTTTGAATTAAGGCTGTACGATCGTTGGGGCCGATTGGTATTTATTACCACGGATAAAAATAAAAAATTAGCGGCAACAGATATGAATGGCGAGGTACTGCCAACCGACGTATATGTTTATGTACTTAATTATACCGGTTTTGAAGGCAGCTCCGGTACTCGTACAGGTAACCTTACCATTTTTAAATAATCTAATACTTAATTATTTTTTGTTGTGCTTTTCCGCCGGCAGTTTCTATCTGAATTAGATAAATACCTGTCGCCAATTCTCCTAAATCAAGTGTGGTATTACCGGTTATGTTTTGCTCAAATATTTTTATCCCTTGTATGCTGTAAATACTTAATTGACCTTTACCAACGTGGGCAGTTTCAATATTAACAAACCTAGTGGAAGGATTAGGATATATTGCTAAAATTGGTTTGGTATTAGCTTCCGATAAGCCTGCAGGTTTGCTCGATTTACGAACACAAACTTTCCAACGTTTTACAGTTAAACTATCTTGTGAAATAATATTCCACTCGGTTGGATTGTTGATACTAACTTTAAATGTATTTCCTTTTTTGGAAGTTGCTCCCCATGATGGTGTTATCTCTAACGTTGCACTGTCGCCTTGTATATCAGCCGGAACTAAAAAGTGCCAAGTTTGTGTTTCATAATCTAAAATGCTGCTGTCGGCAATTGCTCCGGTAAGTTTAGCATTCCAACAATCTGCATTATTTACTGCAAAACCAATACTGTTAACCGTTCCAAGTTTAATTATTGAAGCACTATCTAATACGTAGTTTCTTATTTGTAAAGCACTGCAATACAATTCAGCGGTTTCACCGTCGTTATCACTAAAAATTAAAAAACCTAAATCTTCACCCGAACGCGAACTGTTCCATGCAGCCCAGCGACTGCCTGATGTTACTGAACTTCCAATGTAAATCCCGTTTAAATACTTTTCAATTTTATTTTCGTAACCGTTGATGGTAAATACTATTCGGTTCCAGGCATTATATATTACCTGTCCATGGTATCCGCTACCTATACCAATGGCACCATTAGGGTCAATAAACAAATCTGCATCATTTACATTTGTAGTATTGGTTTGATATAATGAAACAAAGTCGCCTCTTGCTGCCAAAGGAATATATACATCCATTAATACCGTAAAACTTTGGTCTAATATACCATAATCTTCTACCCTGAAATTATTTAAAACCATTAATCCATTTGCAGAATCAAATTTGGGAACCTTCATTACTACCTTATCATCAGCACCAATTTTTGGAATTCCGAATGATGTGCACCTACCAAAGGTTGGTAATTGATTCAAGGGAGGATTGGTATAATTTAACGGTCGTAATTGCGATCCAACACCGGTTGCATTCAAGTCGCTCATAAACATCCAATTTCCTGTGGTGGAAGAATCAAATCCATTATTGCCAATAAAATTATCACAAATTGCTCTTCCGGTTTCCCACGTTCTATCGCTTTCCGAACCATCAATCCCATTGTTTACCAAGTGTCGTAATATACTATCATTATTAATGGTAAATACCCAAACTTTAGCATTTACGCGATGTACGTTTGAAACAAATTCACTCCAACCTGAATCGCGAACACTGTTAAAACCAACTTCAAATGCATAACATCCCAGGTTAACACATTGCTCATAAAAACTTTGATCACTAACATTATCAGGTAATAAACCTTTTGAATACCATACCCATGGTGTGTTTGGTAATAGTTGACGAAAGGCTGTTGCATTTGCAATACTGTTAATAGAAGGTAACATCCTGTTAGGCGATACCCCCGAGTTTATCAGTGCTGCGCGTAGTGCAGTGGCGCTATAATCTTTACAATCTAAATATAAATGAGCATCATATTTTTCGGCCAATAATAGTGCTTGTTCTAATGTCGGAATTTTTATTCCTGCAAAATGTGGTCCTCGCCAACTGCCAGCATCCAATTGCTGCAACTGTAATACGCTGAAGTCAGGCAATTCTCCATGTCCATTAGTGGTTCGATGTAAACTATGTTCATCATGAAACAACACATATCTGCCATCGCTGGTCAACATCACATCAACTTCCGTATATTTAATACCTCTCTTAAATAATTCTTCAATGGCTAACAATGTGTTTTCAGGATAAACGGCAGAGTACGCACGATGCCCCACAGGTGTGTAACTGCACGAACTGAAATCAATCCTTGGTAGGGCACACTGAGCTTGGCATTGGTTGTATATTGATAGTAAGAAAAAGTATATTACTGCAATGTAAAGTTTGTGCATAGGGTAAGTTAATTTTTCGCAAAATAACAAAAATGCTTTTAAAATTGTTTGCTTAAGACGGGAGTCGGAATCAACGAATTTTCAATACTTTTGATTCATTTATTGTCAATTTAGTGAAAAGTATATTTTTGCACCTTTAATTAATGTGAGCACATGGCAGTTTATAAGTTTAAGGTATCGTTTGAAGAGTATGATGACATCTACCGAGTGATTGAAATTAAATCAACTCAAACCTTCTTTGATTTTCACAAGGCGATTTTAGATTCAATTGGTTTTGATCAAAAACAGTTGGCGTCATTTTATATGAGTAATGATACATGGAAAAAGGAACAAGAAATATCTCTCGAAGATATGTCGGATCCTGATGATGAAGATGTACTTCCTATTCCGATTATGAAGGATGCTAAACTAAGCATGTTTATCAATGATCCCCATCAAAAGATAATTTATGTGTATGATTACATGGAAATGTGGACCATACATATTGAATTGGTTGGGATTGAGATGAAAGAAAAAGCCGGAGTGAAATATCCATTATGTTCAAAAACTGTGGGGTTAGCACCTAAGCAGTACGACAAAGTGCAACGTTTTGGTATGGTTGATGACAATGAATTTGACGAAATTACCAAAAATTATTTAGACAAATCAGATGAAATTCCCGGCGAAATCAGTGATGATGAAGCGGATGAATTTGGTTTATTTGATGAAGCCGACGAATCGGGTTCGGGCGGATTTGATGACGATAAATTTTAAACATACTGCTAAATGAAAACACTTGTACTCATGCGACACGCCAAAGCATTACAAGCAGAGGCAGGTGAAATGGATTTTAACCGAAATTTGGCAGATCGTGGTAAGCATGATGCATCCGAAATGGGAAAACGCTTACACAAGAAGTCTTTTCAGCCTGATTTGATTATTGCAAGTTCCGCAAACCGAACATTAAAAACTGCAAAAATTGTTGCTCATGAGTTAGGTTATGATGAAAACTTGGTTGTTGGAGAACAAGATATTTATGAAGCAGGCGTTTTTGATGTGCTTCGAGTAATTCGAAATACACCTGACGAAGTAAAAAAAATGATATTGGTTGGTCATAACCCTACCATTACAGGTTTGGTTGGTTACCTAAGTAATCAACTTGTTGAACATGTACCAACAGCAGGTGTTGCGCTAATTACTTTTGATGTAAAAACCTGGCATCAAATATCGGCCGGTATAGGGAAGTTAAATTTGTTTGATGCCCCTAAGAACAGCCATAAATAAAACATACATTGAAAAATAAAATAGTGGTTATTACCGGAGCTTCATCCGGAATAGGCAAGGAAACTGCTTATGCATTTGCTTGTAAACAAGCCCATGTGATTATTGCGGCTCGTAATACCGACAAATTAAATGAAGTTGCAAAGGCTTGTCTTAATTATGGTGCAGCATCATGTTTAGCAGTGCCGTGCGATGTTACTTCCGCCTCATCTTGCGAAAAATTAATGCAAACCGTTATTCAGCAATATAAAACCATTGATGTGCTTATTAATAATGCAGGCATAAGTATGCGCGCCTTGTTTAATCAAGCTGATATTAAAGTGATTGAACAAGTAATGCAAGTAAATTTTTGGGGCGCAGTTTATTGTACACGATATGCGATTGATGCCCTAGTTAAATCAAAAGGTGTTGTGATTAGCGTGTCTTCAATTGCAGGTATTCGTGGTTTGCCCGGTCGCACAGGCTACTCTGCCAGCAAATTTGCTCTGGAAGGTTTTATGCAAAGTTTGCGAACTGAAAATAAAAAAACAGGCTTACACGTGGGGGTAATTTATCCCGGTTATACTGAAAGTAATATCAGAAATACTGCTTTAAATGCAAGGGGTAATGCGCAGCAAGAATCTCCATTTGATGAATCAAAATTAATGCCCGCTTCAACTGTTGCAGAATGTATTTTAAACATGGCAACAAATCGTATCCAACAACAAGTTCTTACAACGCAAGGTAAACTTACCTTTTGGTTATCTAAATTTGTACCTTCATTGGTAGATAATATGATTTATAAAGTAGTTTCTAAGGAAAAAGATAGTCCATTTACATCATGATGATTGAAAAATATTTTAAACAACAAATTGCACAAGCGTTACAGGCTTTATATACTATTGCTATTGATGAAGATGCTATTGCTATTGAAAAAACTAATTCCGATTTCAACGGTGATTATACATTTGTTGTTTTTCCTTATGTGAAAAAAGCTGCTAAAGCACCTGATATGGTTGCGAAAGAAATAGGTGAATATTTATTAGTAAATGCCAACTTGACTGATTCTTACAATGTTATAAAAGGCTTTCTTAATATCAATATTAAACAACAGTTTTGGATTGATTTTCTTGCTCAGCAAGCGTTTAATGATACATTCGGACTTAAAGCTACTCAACCAAATAACCGCGTATTGGTTGAATACTCATCACCTAACACTAACAAACCTCTGCACCTTGGGCATATCCGTAATAATTTATTAGGTTATGCCGTTGCTGAAATATTAAAAGCTAATGGGTATGCCGTTTTTACTTGTAATTTAATTAATGATAGGGGCATTCATATTTGTAAAAGTATGTATGCATGGATGAAATTTGGAAACGGCGAAACACCCCAATCATCAGGTATTAAAGGTGATCATTTAGTTGGTAAATATTATGTGCTTTTTAATACAGCATTTACCGCGGAAGTTGATTCTCTCATGCAAAATGGATTGTCGAAAGAGGATGCTGAAAAACAAGCTCCTTCCATTTTAGCCGCTCAAGAATTATTAAGAAAATGGGAGGCAGGCGATGTAGAAGTAATGCGTGTGTGGAAAATGATGAATGAGTGGGTTTATGATGGATTTGATTACACTTACCGCAACCTTGGTGTTAGTTTTGATAAATATTATTATGAAAGTAATACGTATTTATTAGGAAAAGAAATTGTAACGGAAGGGTTGCAAAAAGAAGTTTTTTATCAAAAGGCTGACGGAAGTGTTTGGGTTGATTTAACAGACGACGGACTCGATCATAAATTGGTGTTGCGCACCGATGGAACCAGTGTTTATATCACACAAGACATGGGTACAGCCGATTTGAAATATGACGACTTTAATTGTAATAAATCTATTTATGTTGTAGGCAACGAGCAAGATTATCATTTTAAAGTTTTACAACTTATTCTACAAAAATTAGGTCGCCCTTATGCCCCTGAAATTTATCACTTAAGTTATGGTATGGTTGAATTACCTGATGGTAAAATGAAAAGTAGGGAAGGTACCGTTGTTGATGCTGATGATTTAATAGCAGGAATGGTTTCAGAGGCTGAACGCATAACCAACGAACTTGGTAAAACAGAAGGCCTGCAAACTGATGAGTTAAATGCACTTTATAATATGGTTGGATTAGGTGCCTTAAAGTATTTTATTTTAAAAGTTGATCCTAAGAAAAAAATGTTATTCAATCCTGAAGAATCTATAGATTTTCATGGCAATACCGGTCCGTTTATCCAGTACACTCATGCTCGTATAAAAAGTATTCTTAGGAACGCTCCTTCTATACACATGCAAAGTTCTTTAACGGTTGAACAAGTAAATCCCGACGAGGTAGAAATTGGACTCATCAAATCACTCTACCAGTTTTCAAATATTATAGAAGAAGCTGCCAATACTTATAGTCCGGGTGTGTTATGTAATTACCTGTATGAAGTGGCTAAACAATTTAACCACTTTTATCACGAACATTCGGTACTAAAAGAAACCAATCTTGATAAACAAACCTTGCGTTTACAACTATGTAGTTTAACTGCTCATGTTATAAAAACTTCTTGTGCTTTATTAGGAATAAATGTTCCGGAACGCATGTAATATGAGGCTCATTTTTTATTTTCTTGTGCTGCTTTTTGTGGCTTGTGCTCCACAGCAAAAATTGATTAAGCAAGCCCGCGTGCAATCGGCTGCCGGTATGCACGAAGAGGCTGCTAATGCTTATTATAATGTGTTGTTAATTGACACCAAAAATAAGGAAGCAAAACAAGGACTCATGTTAAACGGTCAAAAAGTTTTAGCCGATAAATTTGCAAGGTTTAGTAAACTGGTAATTGAAGGGCAAATTGCTGATGCATTATCTGTTTATCGTTTTGCCGCAGGTTATGCTAAAAATGCAGCTAAAGTTGGCGTACAACTCGAATGGCCGCATGAATATGATGAGGTATATTTAGATATTCGTAATGAATATGTTGATGAGCAGTTTGATCTTGCCATAGCATTAATGACCCAAAGAAAATATGAAATGGCTGAAAAAGTATTCGAAAGAATAGCCACTTATGATTCCGGTTATGCAAATGTTTCGGTGCTGCGCTTGAATACTGTTCTTGAGCCTTTATATATTCAAGGCTTACAAGCATATCAAAATGGCGATTTTAAAAAATCATATTTTATATTTAATAAAATTGTAACCATTGATGATGGATTTAAAGATGCCCAAAAACTTAAAAATGCATCTCTCCAAAAAGCAACTTTATTGCTGGGGGTTATGCCTGTTGCCATCTCGGGTAAACCTGTTTTAAATTTTCAAAGTTTACCGGATTTAGTTGCCGACCAGTTATCTCGCAACCAAGATGCATACCTTAAAATTGCTAATGTTCAAGCCCTTCATCGCGATTTGTTTGCAAGGGGATTTAAAGCTCCTGATAAAACTGATAACGCTTTCTTAGTTGGAAGCAGCCTTAATTTAGGATATGTAGTTTTAATTGCTGTTGATTCGGTTTATTATCTAAAACATCCACCGAAAGCCATTGAACGAGATGCATTTGAGGCAGTTACTGAATCGGTTCTTAATCCTTATACCCAAACCTACCAAAATATAACACGCTTTAAAAAAGCAAAGTTTATTGATAAAACAGAAGCCCAACAATTATTTGTAACCATTAGGTATGCTCTGATTAAAATTGCCGATAATCAGATTCTGCTAAACGAAACTTTTTCAATTAATAAACGCGACGAAATTCATGCGGCAACAACCTCGGCAAATCCGGCACAACTTTATCCAACCTTACCTGAAGATAATATATTGCCTCAGCTTACTCCCGAGTGGCGCGAAATGATGTTGAATCCTCGTAAAAGTTTAATCCCGCTTTCCATTTGGCAAGAAGAAATTAACAGGGAACTAAGCCAACGCATCTCTTCTAAAATGATGGATTTATTGAAATAAATTCAATCGTTTTATACCTTTTATTTCCATCTTATATTATCGCTTTTTTGTTTTTTATTCCTCAACAGGCTGCCGTATTGTAGGTTTACTTAAGGTACTTTTAGTTAATAACAAGACATATTGACGTTAAATATTTTCTGATTTATGCTATTTCGGTCATATTGGCTTTAAAATTTAATTGGAATAACAATTGATTCTTTCCTTGCATCAAATCAAACAATAAAAATTAAAGGAGAACACAACTATGACAATGTTAAAATTTAAACCTGCTGTTGCAAAAGATTTTTTTAGAGACACTGTAGTACCTGCTCATGTTATGAGTTTAATTGATACGGTGTTTAACGACTCGGTAGCACGTTTTGAGCGTAACGTATTTTTTACACCAAGAGTAGATGTTTTAGAAAAGCAAAACAGTTATGAAATACACCTGGCTTTACCGGGAATGAAGAAAGAAGAAATTCAAATTGAAGTTGAAGCGGAGAAGATAACTATTAGCGGTGAACGTAAATTGTCTGAAACAAATACCGGTGAAAAATTTCACTTGGTGGAAAATTATTACGGCAAATTTTCACGCACATTTACTTTACCTGAAAATATTGATAAGTCGGCTATTGAAGCTTCATTTGAACATGGTGTATTAACAATTGTGTTAAATAAAACTGAAGCAAAACAAGTGAAAAACACAATTTCAATTAAATAAACTATTTGCTGTGTTTTTTAAATGCAGTGTTTCATAAGTGGGTAAAAAAGGTCGGATAATTCCGGCCTTTTGTTTTTTGCACTTGGGTATAACTATTAATTTTGATGCGTGATTTCTGTTTCAGTAAAAAATGAAGAACTTATTCTTTGTAAACAAAAAGCCATTTGGTGGCCACGTAAGCGCATGCTTATTATAAGCGATTTACATGTGGGTAAAGTTTCTCATTTCCGCCTTCATGGCATTGCAGCTCCTGTTGAATTAATTAAATATCAATTTGATGAATTAATAGAATTGTTTAATCTGTTTAATCCTTCATCATGTATAATTGTAGGCGATTTGTTTCATGCCAAAATAAATAAAGAATGGGATAAGTGGGTTGAATTGTTACAACAATATCACTCCATTTCATTCACATTAATTAGAGGAAATCATGACACCATTCCGGCTTATGTGTTTAAACATGCCAACATGAAAACTTCAATGTCGTTTATTCAGGAACCATTTTTATTTGTGCATCAACCCGAAGTACATCATTCGTTATATGTTATCAGCGGACATATTCATCCAGGTATCAAATTAAATGGCAAAGGAAAACAACACCTTACTTTGCCCTGTTTTTATTTTGGTGAAAGCTATGCATTATTGCCTGCATTTGGTAACTTTACCGGATTGCAGCTTGTCGAGCCCAACAAACATGATAAGGTGTATGTAATAACAAAACAAGAAGTAATTGCAATAAATTAAATGATGATGCTTAAAAAATTAGTTGTTCTATTAGCACTTACCATTCAGCTAAATGCCTTCGCTCAAACCGAAGCAACCGGAAAAACAAAGTATATGCCAACTGTTTTGGTTGAGTTTTTTACAAGTGAAGGTTGCAGCAGTTGTCCGGTGGCCGATGAGTTTGCCATGCAAATTCGAGCTATTGCCGACTCTTCCGGATTACGAGTATTTACTTTAGATTATCATGTTGATTTATGGAATAATGCCGCTTATACCGATCCATTCAGCGATTCATTATATACCGAACGTCAATTGATGATGGCCTTGAAAAATAACCAACGTGCAATGTTTACACCAATGGCTTTTGTAAATGGCAAAGGTGCACTTCCTGCCGGTGCTAAAAATGATGTAGGTAAATTAATAGAACAATATGCCAAAAAACCAGCCGATAATTATTTGTTACTCAACGCTGCATGGCTTCCCGAAAATTCGACTGTATTGGTTGAATATGATATAAAAGGTAGCTTAGATAGCCTCGATATTATTGTGGTTTTTGCAGAAAAAGTAATTTATAACACACCAAATGGTGGCGAAAATGCGGGCAAAAAATTAAGTCACCATAATGTTGTTCGTAAAATGGTTTCTTCCGAAACGCCAACATTAATCGGAACTTTATCTATGAAGATGGTTTCAAATACCATTGAGTTTAATAAGTATATTATGATAGGAATGCTGCAACATAAACGCACCAAAGAAATAAAGGCAGCACAAATTTTAGAGTTTAAATGAGTTGGTTATTCCCAACCTTCTTTATCTAAAAAAATAGAAACTATTAATCCTATACCTAAAATAAATGTACCTATATTGTATAATACAAACCAACGGTTAGAAAATGAAAACACCAATAACATTAAACTAATTGTACCGGCTAAAATAACTTCCAACTCTTTTTTGCTTTTATAAGCTTTCCAAACAAAATAAAAAAATGAACCAAGAACCACGGCCCGTAATGGATATGCAATGCTGTATGGTAGGTTAAAAATACCAATCATCATAATTATTCCAATCAAAAACTTTAATCTTTTTAGTGCCATATTTTTTATACAAATCTAGGGTCGCTTTCCATTACATGTCCGCACGCTTTGCAAGTACGTAGTTGCTCATCGCTGTAGTATAACTTAAACCTAGGTAAAAAATCTTGTTCAATATTTTTAAGTTCAAAATACGTTTCATGCAATTTGTTATTGCATTTTTCGCAAAACCATAACAAACCATCCGTATATCCTTTACCTTCTCTTACCCGTTCAATTACTAATCCTATGCTGCCTTCACTTCTTACAGGTGAATGAGGGATTTTAGCCGGACATAAAAACATATCACCCGGACCTAATTGTATATCTCTTGGTTGTCCTTCTTCCTGAATGCGCACGGTTATCTGACCTTCTAATTGATAAAACAATTCTTCAGTTTCATTATAATGATAATCTTTACGTGCGTTTGGTCCGCCCACAATCATTACGATATAATCTGTTCCTTCCGGATAAAGATTTTTATTAGCAACAGGCGGTTTTAATAAGTGCCTGTTTTCATCAATCCATTTTTGTAAGTTAAAAGGAGCTCTAATCATAACGAATCTGTTTAAACAGTTGGCAAATTAATAGGTTGCAACAGTAAAAACAATAGTTATTAAATGAATCATGTTTGGGGTGGGGGGATTATTTACCGGTAAAAAAAATACGTTAATGTTCTTGTTTATGGTTAGAAAAACCTTGCTTGTTTTAGCTAGTTCTTGTTTATAAAAATAAACAATATTTGGTCATTAAACTTATTTCTGAATTTTAAATTCAAAAATTTAATCAAAAAATATTTAACAAGTATTAAACATAAATTTTGTAATTTTTATAAATTAAAGCACAGTAAAACAGTATATTAGTAGTGTTTAAAGCTATATTTATGAACAAAAGTTATTTTTGGATTATAATTTGTAGCATCTCTACAATAAAATAAATTAGTAAAATTACTAGAAATAGTACCAACTTTTATTAATATTTGTAGCGTTAATACTTAAAAATAAATTGAAACAAATCATAAAAAATATTACCAATATACATACAGGCGTTTTCGCTAAGCCGCTAGGTGCAGGCGATATAGTTTATCTGCAAGTTAAACATTTCGATGAAAATGGTGTGTTGCAACAAAAGTTACATGGCGAAATTAGTAGTAAGGATATTTCAGAACGACATTTGTTGAAACCGGGGGATGTTATTTTTGCTGCTAAAGGGTTTAAAAATTTTGCAGCATTATATGAAAGTCATAATGAACCGGCTGTTGCATCAACTTCTTTTTTTGTAGTTAAACTTACAACCGATCAAGTGATACCTGAATATATAGTATGGTTTCTAAATAGTAATTTAATACAATCAATTTTAAAAACCCAAGCAATTGGAAGTTCACTTCCATCTATTTCAAAGCAGGTGCTTGAAAACTTACAGATACAGATTCCTGATATAAAAACGCAACAAGTCATTGTAGAAATTTCAAAACTCCGCAAGAAAGAAAAATCTTTGAAGCAGAAAATTGAAATGCTTCGTGAAAAACAAATTCAACAAGAAATCATCAACGCAATAAAATAAATATCATGGCTAAAATAACACAGAAAGACATAAACGATGCTGTATGGAAAGCTTGCGATACTTTTAGGGGAAGTATTGATCCAAGTGTTTATAAAGATTATGTGCTAACCATGCTGTTCTTAAAATATTTAAGTGATGTGCATGATGATACGTTAGATACATATTTAAAAAAATACGATGGCGATTTAACCCGTGCCAAACGCTCGATGCAATACGAACGCTTTACCGTGCCCGAACACAGCCACTTTAATTATTTATACGAACACCGCAATGAGAGTAACATTGGTGAGTTAATTGATATTGCTTTTGCCGATTTGGAAGAAGCCAACCGCGATAAATTATACAGTGAAGATGGATCCGGAATTTTTAAAAATATAAGTTTTAACAGCAGCTTGCTAGGCGAACCTAAAGATAAAAACCAACGTTTAAAAACGCTTTTAATTGACTTTAGTTCAGATAAATTGAACCTGCGTCCTTCGCATTTAGGTGGTACCGATATTATAGGTGGTGCATACGAGTTTTTGATTGCCAACTTTGCAAGTGATGCGGGCAAAAAAGCGGGCGAATTTTTTACACCTGCAGAGGTTTCTACATTATTGGCTAAACTTACCAAAAGCAAACCTGGTTCTCGTATTTGCGACCCTACTTGTGGTTCGGGTTCGTTGCTTATTAAAGCCGGACAAGAAGTAGGCTCCGATAACTTTTCACTTTACGGGCAAGAAGCCAACGGCAGTACATGGGCATTAGCTGTAATGAACATGTTTTTGCATGGATTTGATAATGCCACTATCCGTTGGGGCGATACCATTCGTAACCCTAAATTAAAAGAAGGTGATGCCTTAATGAAGTTTGATACTGTTGTGGCAAACCCACCTTTTTCTTTAGATAAATGGGGCAAGGTAGAAGACAAAGATGGTGATAAAACTACAGTGAGCTACGACCCTGAGAGTGATAAATACAACCGTTTTTGGCGCGGTGTACCACCAAAAAGCAAAGGCGACTGGGCATTTATTACCCACATGATTGAAACCTTAAACGAACACGGCAAAGCTGGTGTAGTAGTGCCGCATGGAGTGTTGTTTAGAGGCAGCAGCGAAGGAAAAATTAGGCAAAAAACCATTGAAGAAAATTTGTTAGAAGCCGTAATTGGTTTACCTGCCAACTTGTTTTTTGGTACAGGTATACCGGCAGCTATATTGGTTTTTAACAAGCAAAAGAGCAGCAATAATGTATTGTTTATTGATGCAAGCAAACGTTACGAGAGTGCTAAAAACCAAAACAAGTTACGCGAGCAAGACATTAACGATATAGTAAACACCTACAACCAATTTGCCAATGGTAAATTAAAGCCAGGTGTGGTGGAAGATAAATACAGCTATGTAGCAACTCCCAAAGAAATACAGGAAAACGATTACAACCTGAACATACCCCGCTATATAGACACCTTTGAAGAAGAAGCCGAAGTGGATATTTCTGCCGTGCAAAAAGAGATTGAGCAATTGGAAGGCGAACTAAAAACGGTGCAGGCTGAAATGGATAATTACCTTAAACAATTAATGAAATGAAACTATTCGATGACATAATAGAGTTGGACAAATATCTTTTGGAAAAGGGATGGTCAGTTATTAATCCGTCTGAAATTGAGTTCACAACTGAGAGACGAAATGTAAAACTTGATTCACTTCTGCATGGAATCGTAAGCCCAGATTTTTCTTATGAACTCGATGTTGATGAAACTTGTCAAATCCTAACAGTTTATGATAAAAACAAGAAAGCTATTAACTGCTACTCTATTCAAACCCAATAATTATGCTTACAAAAGAACAAAAACAACAATTCAGCGATATTCTGGAAGAGTTAGGAAAGACACTTGACATTTCAGAAACACAATACGAAGCAGCCGTAAAAAGCTATGAAGCTGTTGGAAATTGGCTTGCAAAAGAGGATTCCACACTTGCACCTTATTCGCCTGAAATTTTGCCACAAGGCTCATTCATGTTGGGTACAATGGTTAAGCCAATCAATGATAAAGACGATTTGGATATTGATCTTGTTTGCCAATTGAAAGGCAAAAATCCTGACTGGACACAGGAAGATTTAAAACATAAAGTAGGTGACCGTTTAAAAGCACACGGAACCTATAAAGAGATGCTTGATGAAGAAGGAAGGCGATGCTGGACTTTGGTTTATTCTGATGATGCAAATTATCATATGGATATTCTTCCTTCCATCGTTGACAAAGGCTACAGAATGATTCTGGAAAAGGCCTTTTCAGATTCTGAACTTAAGGATATCGAGAAACTTGGTATTCGCATAACCGATAATCAAACAGACAACTACGACTGGGAAACCAATCATTTAGAATGGCTAAAGAGTAACCCTTTCGGTTATGGTCGTTGGTTTTTTCAGCAAGCAACGCTTGATTTCAAGAAAGCATTTTCTCTGAACGAATCAATTGCCCCTGTGCCCAAATTCAAAAAGGAAAAACTTCCCCTACAAAGAGTAGTTCAAATTCTGAAAAGGCATAGAGATATGCTATTTAATGGAAATGAGCACAAGCCTATATCTATTATCATCACAACCCTTACCTCAAAAGCCTATAACAAGGAAACAGACATTATAGAGGCGTTGATTAATGTCGTGAACACCATGGAAAACTACATTGAAGAACGCTGGTCAGATGAACATGGTAAAAGGATAAAGTGGATTTCAAACCCTGTTAATGATGAAGAAAATTTTGCTGATAAATGGCAAGAGTACCCGCAACGTGAGAAGAATTTTTACCATTGGTTAAATGAAGTAAAGAAAGACTTGAACAACATAATTGGACAAAGCGGAAAGGGCTTACAATTTATCAATGAATCCATGCAAAAGCCATTTGGTAAAGATGCAGTTACAAAAGCGTTCAGCAATTACGGTGAAAACTTGCGAATACAACGTGAAGGAGGAAGTTTGAATGTGGCTGCAAAAACCGGAATGCTTGGAACTGCCGGAACTACTGTTAAGAATCACAATTTTTATGGTAAGGAAGAACAATAGAATATCATTGATTGTGCAAGAGGGAACATTGAAAAATATGTTTCCCGATGGAGTAACCAAACGCTTCCGTGAGGAATCACTCACTTGGACGTGTTCGGTAACACCATCACCATTAAGCAGTGTTTACACATTGAAATTAGAGTACATTAGAAACAAGGGTGTAAAAGTATATGTAATTGACCCTAAGCCCTTGCCATTAGCAGCAGGTAATAAACACTTGCCACACGTTTATTCCACACCGCAGCAGAGACTATGCTTGTACTATCCCAACAGAATTGAATGGAATGTTGGAATGCTTTATACCAGAACAATAATTCCCTGGGCTTGCGAATGGCTTTGCCATTACGAGTTATGGGTTTGCACAGGTACTTGGCACGGTGGTGGAATAAATCACGAAACAGAAGCCGAAAAACAAGCCAACAAACAAAAAGAAACTATAGATGAAGCAAGTAGCAGCAAAAAATAAAGTTAACGAAGACTCTATGTCAAATTATGACTCCAAAGTTCCAGCAGGTTGGGAGCTAAAATTTATTGCTGATGTTTGTAATATTTATGTTGGCAGAGATTTGAAAGAAAATAATTTTTCTAGTAGTAAATGTGAAGAATATCAAGTACCTGTATATTCCAATACTGTCGAAAATGAAGGTTTATATGGCTATTACAATATTGAGGAATTTTCAGGGGAAAGTACGACTATTGTTGGTCGAGGTGCAGGTTTAGGAA
Organism: Bacteroidia bacterium; assembly: GCA_025454975.1. GTDB lineage: Bacteria > Bacteroidota > Bacteroidia > UKL13-3 > UKL13-3 > UBA6183. The sequence continues at coordinate 15,883 of JALONK010000038.1, read as the reverse complement.
CAGCATTTACTAGAAATGGAAAATATGGGGCCATTGGAAGACTTTTGGTTTTATTCCCAAAAGAAAATGTTATTGCACATTATATAACAGAATTTGTAAATGGAGTTTTACAAATTCATCAGGAAAGTGGAGGTATTCCACAGTTAACTGGGGAACAAATTTCAAAATATAAAATCACAATTCCTCCACTCCACGAACAAAAAGCCATAGCCCATGTGCTAAGCACGGCAGATACAGCCATCAACACCACAGAAAAACTCATTGTCCAAAAAGAACTCCGCAAAAAATGGCTCATGCAGCAATTGCTCACGGGGAAGAAGAGGTTGAAGGGATTTAGTGGGAAGTGGAAATTTGTCCGCTTTAAAGAAATATACACTCAAGTCAAACAAAAAGCTGGGGATGATAAACACTTGGTATTATCTGTTACTAAAGATGGTATAGTCTCTCAGGCAGAGTATTTCAATAAGGAAATAGCAAGCGAAGATACATCTCCATATTTAGTGGTAAGAAAAGGCGATATGGTAATGAGTGGATTGAACTTCTGGATGGGTTCAATCGATGTACTTAGTCAAAATGAAATAGGTATGGTTTCTCCTGCATATAAGGTTTTTGAAATTTGCAATCCAAAGATTTCAGCTGAATTCATGAAGTCTTTTGTGCGAAGTGAAATTATGCTTCAATGTTTGATAGGTTCATCAGTGATTGGAGCAAGTATCGTTAGAAGAAATCTAGATAGAGAAACTTTAGAAGAATGGAGCTTTAAAATACCGTCTTTAGAGGAACAAACCGCCATTGCCCAAGTACTGCAAGCGGCAGAAAAAGAAATATCTCTTTTGAAATTAAAGGCTGAAAAACTTCGTGAAAAGAAAAAAGGCTTGATGCAGAAATTATTAACCGGAAAAATCAGAATCAAATGAGTGTAACAAATATTTCACCAGCAAATAAATACATTTTATGGGGTAAAGCTGCCGGAAGGTGCCAATATAGAGGATGTAACAAGCCTTTATTCGTGGATGCGCTAACAAAGAGTGAATTTAACCAAGCTTATATAGCTCATATTGTTGCAGACGTGCCTGGTGGACCTAGAGGAGATTCGGTTAGATCTGAATTATTAAAAGACGACATTTCTAATCTTATGCTTCTATGTGATGAACATCATAGACTAATTGATAAAAAGGATGTTGCAGGTCATCCCGAATCATTACTGTTAGTAATGAAAAAGGAACATGAAGATAGAATTGAAAAAGTAGCTTCAATCAATCCAAACATGCATAGCCACATTGTTACCTATAAGGCAAATATTGGCGTTCATACTCCAGTTATCTCCTATGAATCTGTTCGTGAATTCCTATTGCCTTCACATTATCCGGCACAGTCACAAGCAATAGATTTAAGTTTGAGCAATAGCCCTCAGCGTGACAAAGACTTAAGCTTTTGGGCAACAGAATTGGAGAATCTTGAGAGTCAGTTTAATGAACAATTAAGACCAAAGTTCAGAAAAGGTGAAATCAATCATCTTTCCATATTTGCATTTGCTCCAATGCCCTTGTTGATTAAACTTGGCACACTTATAAATGATATTCAGCACGCAGAAATACACCAACCAGTAAGAGCCCCAAAGACGTGGAATTTGAATGATGATGCAACTGAAACGCTTTATAAGGTTATTGAGCCTTCAGAAACTCTACCAACAGTTGCTTTGAATATCTCGTTAAGTGCAACAATTAATAATGACCGAATAACTTCAGTGCTAGGAAATGATTGTTCAATTTATACCTTAACTATTGATGCACCGTTCAATGACTTTTTAAAGTCTAAAAAACAGCTTCAGGATTTTAGTATGGAAATGAGAAAGTTGCTGAATTGTATTAAATCAAAATGCGATGCTCACATCCCACTGCATGTTTTTCCAGCCATGCCAATTGCTACAGCAATTGAATTTGGCAGGGTTTGGATGCCAAAAGCAGATATGCCTTTGCACATCTATGATGAGAACACAGTCAATAGTGGTTTTTTCAAAGCAATAGAGATCAAAAATGGTTGAAAAATTTAAAATATTATCCATAGACGGAGGAGGTATCAGAGGTGTTTTTCCTGCAATGCTATTAGCCAACTATGAAGCGGAACTTAAAGCTAAAGGTGAAGAAAAATGGCAGGTGTACCAAAACTTTGATTTAATATGTGGCACTTCTACCGGGGGGATTATGGCAATTGCACTCTCTTTAGGTATTCCTGCCAAAGAGATTTATGAACTCTATTTGAACAATGCTGCTACCATTTTTGGAAACAAAAAGAGCTTTCTCAGAAGATTCAAATTTGCTGCGCACAATCGTGAAGCTTTAGAAAAATTAATCAGAGACAAATTCAAGGCTTTCCACTCTGGAGAAGGTGGCGAAGACCCAAGGTTAACGCATTGCAAAACACATGTTGCAATTCCGATTTACGATTTAATGGAAGGCAGGCCTTCAGTTCTAAAAAGTAATTACCATCCTGCATTTGTCAGAGACTTTCACATTCCAGCATATCAGGCAGCTTTAGCAACTTCGGCAGCTCCAACTTACTTTGACCCATACTCGGCTTCATACATTGATTTGAATGGTTTAGAAAAACCATTTCAGAACAAAGTGGACGGAGGCGTTTTTGCTAACAATCCTACGCTTAACGGAATTATTGAAGCCCAAAAAGCTTTCAATCTTGAGCTTAAAGACCTTTCGGTGTTATCTATTGGGACAGGCCATCAACGCTTCTGCGATGCGGGTATTGACAAGAAAAACAACCATCGGGTTAAATATGGCATTAATTACTGGATGCTTGAGGATGGGAAGAAACGGTTAATTGAAGTTTTTATGCAAGGGCAAACGCAACAAGCACAGAACTTAATTAGCATCTTAAAAAATGGTATAGATAAAAGAGAGCCAGATAATTTTAACTATATCAGAATTGACACCCAATTAGATGAAAGTTGTCCTATTGAAATGGATGAAATCGACAAAGGGAAACTAAAAAAACTTGCAGAAAAGGCAACCATAGAATTTCAAAACAATGCAACATATATTATTGAGAATTTTGGGAGTGGCAGTCGGTGGACTGATTCTCAAAGAACTGTTTAGCGATGACGAAATAAAATATAACGAAATGGCAAATACACATAACCAATTTTTAAAGTTCGAACAAGCTATATCTCTTACTAAAGGTAGAAAGGATAAACTTGTTGCATCTCGTAAAGCTTTACAAAAAACAATTGTGGAGTATTTCAAAAATAAAACGAAAGTTCCCGTACCAAAATTTTACATACAAGGTTCATACAAAATGAAAACCATGGTTGTGAAAAGGGACGGTAGTTATGACGTTGATTTGGGTGTATACTTTTTATTTAGACCAAGTGTTCAACCTGAGACACTGAAAGGCTATGTTGTAGATGCTGTTAAAAATGTATTTTTTTACACAAGAACTAAAACATCCATACTTAGCTACTAAAAGAGGGTGGCAAGAAAGCGATCCTAAAGAATTATGCGATTGGTTTGAAAAACAACGTAAAGAGAAAGATAAAAATGGTCAGATGCTACGCTTGGTAAAATACTTCAAAACATGGGCAAACCAGAGAAGCAGAAAAATGCCAAGTGGCATTGCTTTCAGTGTTTGGGTAGCTACTTATTATAAATCAAATACACGAGATGATATTGCTTTTTATGAAACTGCAAAAGCCATCAAGAATTCATTTGGTTGGGAAGCAGTTAGCATAAACCCATCAACACCAGGTGATGATTTTCTGGCAAAATTAGACAGCAATCAAAAAAGCAATTTCAAAGAAGCATTTAATGAATTAATAAAACAAGCGGAACAGGCCTTACAGCAAGACAGTCAAACCAAAGCACTAAACATTTGGAAACAGCAGTTTGGGGAGAAGTTCCCGGTAATTTAAATAAAAAGAAATGGTAAATTACATTAGAGAATCCGTTAAGAAATTTAAGAATGATGCCTTATCAAAGGGTATTTATGACTTACTTAAATGGCTCATAATTTCATTAATACTGCTTATTCCAACAAAATGGATTCCATATGTAAAAAAATGGTTTTTAACTCAACACTATATTACTACATATGCAATTATCATTTCTGCAATTGTCCTTATTACTATTACAACTTTTTTCGTTAGTAGGTATTTTAGAAAAAAAATACGTTTAGTTTTAAATGACAACCACACAGATGAACTTACAGGACTAAAAAATCATAAAGCACTAAATGAGTATTTAAAACTAAAATTACAACAGTCCAAGAATAGATCAGAATCTCTTTCCTTGATAATAATTGATATTGATGATTTCAAAAGCTTCAACACACTTTATGGATTTAAAAAGGCAGACCAAATATTGAAGAACCTAGGCGAACTATTAAGCAATGATAAAAGAGTCACAGACGAGACGTTTAGATACTTCAATAGAGGGGATGAATTTTTAGTTGTTGCTTATGATACAACGTTAAGTCAAGCAATGCAAGCAGCAGAAAGAAAAAGGAAATTGATTCAAAAAAACCTTTTTTCTATTGATGGCGAAATTCACAAATTAACAGTTTGCTGCGGAGTAACTGAGCTCAAAAAGAATGACGATTATACTTCTTTTACCGATAGAGTAACAGAAGCTCTAAACGAAGCAAAGAAAATTTCAGGTAAGAATAACACGAAATCAATTGTTTAATGCCACTCAAACTCCAATACGCCTCCGACTTGCATTTAGAATTTCCCGCTAACAAGGAATTTTTAAAACAGCACCCTTTGCAGCCAACCGCTGATGTATTGGTGTTGGCAGGCGATATTGTGCCCTTTTCTGTAATTGATAAACACCGAGATTTTTTTAGTTATATATCAGATAACTTTAAAACTACTTATTGGCTTCCGGGTAATCATGAGTATTACCATTTTGATATAGCCGAAAAAAGCGGTTTAGTGCACGAGGCCATTCGCAGCAATGTGTTTTTGGTAAACAATACTTCTGTGGTACATGAAGGTGTGAAGTTGATTTTCTCAACCCTGTGGAGTCACATCAGTACCGGCTGCCAATGGCAGATTGAACGCAGCCTGAATGATTTTCATTTAATCAAGCACAAAAGCTATCGTTTTACAGCTGAGTTATACAACCAACTGCATGCACAAAGTTTAGCGTTTATTAAATACGAACTAAATAAAAACATAGAAGAACACATGGCTGTTTTTACCCACCACTGCCCAACTTTTTTAAACTACCCCGAGCAATACAAAGGTGATGTTTTAAACGAAGCTTTTGCAGTGGAGTTATACGATGTAATTGAACATTCAAACATTAACTATTGGTGTTATGGACATCATCATACCAATACCCCTGAGTTCACAATTGGCAACACCAAGCTTATAACCAACCAGTTTGGCTATGTGCAACGAAACGAACATTCGCTTTTTGAAACGAATAAAGTAATTGATTTATAAACTAATGAATTACTACTTGTTCATAGACGAAACTGGCGATCATGGTTTAACTACATTAAACCCTGACTTTCCCGTGTTTTTGCTTTGTGGAGCACTGATAGCTGAACAAGAGTATGAAAAAATTACAGGCTCATTTAATACCATTAAACTCAATTTGTGGGGAAATAAGTCGGTTATATTCCACAGTCGGGATATCAGAAAATGCGAAAAGGAGTTTTCAATCTTATTTGATCTCGAGAAAAAGAAGTGGTTTTATGAGCATTTAAATGCGGCAATAGCTAATCATAATTACACCATTATTGCATCAGCCATACAAAAGGACAATTACATCAGGAAGTTTGGAAAACTATCAAACGATGTGTATGAACTTGCCTTGTCATTCATTATCGAAAGGGCAATATTTTACCTTGATGACGTAAACGATAACAGCAAAAAACTATTTATTGTAATAGAAAAAAGAGGAAAAAAAGAAGACAAAAAACTTGACGAACATTTTCAACGACTGCTGGCCAGAGGTACAAGTTATGTATCTGCTCAGAGGCTAAAGAGCTATGGTTTAAGCATTCATTTTAAAAATAAAAAAGAAAACATCAATGGGTTGCAATTGGCTGATTTAATTGCATATCCAATAGCAAGAAATGTAATAGAACCTTATCGAGCAAATCCTGCATACGATATTGTTCAGCAAAAAATATACAATAAAAACGGGAAACGTTATGGCCTTAAGATTTATCCATAAAACAAAAAGCTCAACTTTCGCTGAGCTTCTTGCCGATCGGGGACACCCCGGTCCAAAATTTTTTTCGAAAGGTACAATGCATATCGTAATGTATTGATTTTCGAAACTTGTTTTTCCAAATGGTAAAATAAGTAATGCAAACGTACGCACAAAATTTGAAAATGCAAATTAATTCAAAATGAAACGCAAAAACGATGGACATACCAAGTTTTAAAGAAGACCATATCAGTCAAATTCCTGCATTGCAAATGTTAGTAAATTTGGGCTACACCTATCTAAGCCCGGCAGAAGCCGACAGGCAACGAAGTGGAAAATCAATCAATGTGTTGTTGGAAGATATCTTGAGAAAACAATTGAAGGAAATTAACAGCATAAGAGTAAGTACAACTAAAACCGGTATTTTCACAGATGAAAATATTGAACGGGGTATTCTTACTTTGAAAAACCTCCCTATGCATGAAGGCTACATTGCAGCTTGTGAGAAAGCATATAACCTGCTTACTTTAGGGCAAGCCTTGGAACAAAGTGTGGATGGCGACAAGAAGAGTTTTACACTTCAGTACATTGACTGGAAAAATATAAGCAATAATGTGTTTCATGTAACCGAGGAGTTCAATGTAATGCGAAGCAATAGCAAAGAACATTACCGACCTGATTTGGTTTTATTTGTAAATGGTATTCCGCTTTGTATAATAGAATGCAAACGACCTGATATGAAAGAGCCGTTGAAACAGGCTATCAGTCAGCATGTACGCAATCAGCAAGAAGACGGAATTCCTAGCTTGTATGTATATGCTCAACTTGTCTTGAGCATTGCTACGCAAAAAGCCACTTATGCTACAAACGCCACACCTGAAAAATTTTGGGCTAAGTGGCAGGAGAAATTTGATGATAGCGAAAAGTTAAAAGAGTATAATGAACAGTTGAAAAAGCTTAAAAATACTCCACTTTCTAACTTGGTTAAAGAACAATTATTTTCAGACCGCTTCAAATATGTAAGCCAATACTTTGATGCACTGGAGCAAGAAGAAATTTTACCAACGGAACAAGACATTTATTTGTATGGCTTATGTAGTCCTCAACGATTGATGGATATTGTTTTTAATTTCATTTTGTTTGATAACGGTGTAAAGAAGGTAGCACGTTACCAACAATTTTTTGCTATTAAAAAATCAATGCAACGCATCAGAAATGTTGAGCAGGGTAGAAGAAAAGGTGGCGTAATTTGGCATACACAAGGAAGCGGAAAATCATTAACTATGGTGATGTTAGCTCAAGCTATTGCTATGGAACAAAGTATTCGCAACCCTAAGATTGTATTGGTAACAGATAGAACTGATTTAGATAATCAGATTACTAGTACGTTTAGAAAATGTGGCAAGTTCGTAGAAAATGCAACAACCGGACAACGTTTGGTGGAATTGCTGGAAAGTAAAAGCGATGCAGTGGTTACAACCATTATCAACAAGTTTGTTGCGGCGGTCAGAAAAATCAATCAGCCATTAGAAAGTCATGATATATTTGTTTTAGTAGATGAGGGTCACCGAACACAATACGGAACATTTAATATTGATATGCAAAAGACCTTGCCAAATGCATGTTTCATCGCTATGACAGGAACACCACTTTTTAAGAAAGATAAAAGTACTGCTGAAAAATTTGGTGGAATAATTGATACATATACAGTAGATCAAGCTGTTTCAGATCAAGCTGTTGTTCCATTACTTTATGAAGGAAGATTGGCATTACAAGAAGTGAATGCCAAACCAATTGATACTTTTTTTAATATGGTTGCTGAGCCTCTAACTGAATATCAAAAGTTAGATATCAAGAAAAAATTTACTAGAAGTGATCATTTAAATTCGGCAGAGCAAAAAATGAGGATGATTGCATGGGATATAAGCTACCATTTTCGCGACAACTGGCAAGGCAAAACACCATTTAAGGGACAATTGGTTTGTGATAAAAAAACTAGTGCTATTAAATATAAAGAATACTTAGATGAAATTGGATTGGTAAGTAGTGAAGTGATTATTTCATCCATTGATGAGCGAGAAGGTGAGGAGAGTGTATTTGAAAAATCTAATGAAAGAATAAATCAATTTTGGAAACGAATGATTAATGAACATGGCAACGCTAAAAGCTATGAAAAGAATATAATTAATAGGTTTAAAAATCAAAAAGATCCTGAAATAATTATAGTGGTTGATAAACTCCTTACCGGATTTGATGAACCTAAAAATACTGTATTATACCTTACAAGAAATTTACAAGGGCATAAACTGTTGCAAGCAATCGCTCGGGTTAATAGAGTTTATCCGGATAAAGAATATGGTTATATTATTGACTATTATGGGGTAATTGAAAATTTAGATAGTGCCTTAAATATGTATTCTTCTTTTAGTGATTTTGATGAAACGGATTTAGCAGGTACTCTTACAGATATAAGCACAGTAGTTAATCAATTATCACAGAAACACGCTGACTTATGGGATATATTTAAAATTATATCTAACAAACGAGATGCCGAGGCATACCAGCAATTATTAAAAGATGAAGCACTAAGGGTGCAGTTTTATGATAAACTTGCAATTTTTGCGAAGGGCTTAAAATTGGCCTTGTCATCAATTCAATTTCATAGAGAAGTTGATGCAATGCTAATTAATAGATATAAAGAAGATTTAACAATGTTTTTAAAGTTGCGTATTGCAGTTATTGAAAGATATAGCGATGAGATAGATTATAAACAATATGAAGGACAAATTCAAAAATTAATTGACACGCATATTACCACAGAAGAAATAAAACAAATAACTGAGTTGGTAAATATTTTTGATAAAGATAAATTTAAACAGGAAGTCGAAAATACAACTGGCAAAGCTGCAAAGGCTGATAAAATTTTAAGTCGAACAGCTAAACATATTACTGAACGAATGGATGAAGATCCCGCGTTTTATAAGAAGTTTTCTCAGCTTTTAAAAGAGACTATTGCTGATTATGAGGCCAAACGAATCAATGAATTACAGTATTTAAATAAGGTGATTAATATTATGAATGCTGTAGTTAATCGTGATGACAGCCACTTGCCTGAAGAGCTCAAAAAACTAGAAGTAGCAAAAGCAATTTATGGAATATCATTACTTGCTCTTGACGAAAAAATAATTGACAATAAAATTAGAAATGATGTAGCCTTACAAATTGCCAAACATATTGATCAATTAATTCAAAGTATTGTTTTCGAAGATAGTAAGCTTGTTATTGATTGGTACACTAAATCAAATATTACGGGAAAGTTAATTATTGAAATTGGGGATTATATTATTGATGAAATTTGTTCTAAGTATGGAATTCATTTTGAATACTCAGATATGGATGATTTAGCTGAAAAATTTATTGATGTTGCAAGTAGGCACTACAGATGATTTTTGATTATATACAATACGGAAGTAGAACTATTCAATTTCGTTTGGTGTACGTAAACCGTAAATCTCTTGGGATAACAGTTACGCCTGATTTGGAAGTTCTTGTAAAAGCACCAACTCATGCAAAACTTGAAATAATTAAGGATAAAATCATTAAAAAGGCACCTTGGATTATTAAACAACAAAGTCTTTTCCTTTCCTTTCAACCAATTACTCCTCAGCGTAGATATGTTAGTGGTGAAACTCATTTGTATTTAGGTCGTCAATATCGCCTAAAAATTATTAAGGCTAAACTTAATCCTAAGAGCGATGTTGTAAAGCTTAAGGGCCAATTCATTGAAGTTCACACCTCTGATTTATCGAAGGTGAAAATGATGGTTGATAATTGGTACTTATCAAAAGCAAAAGCGATAATTAAACCTCTCGCAGAAAATTTATTCAATAACTTCATAAAAAGGAATAAGTTGAAGGTTAGTTCATTTCAATTTTCATTTCGTAGCATGCCTACCCGTTGGGGAAGTTGCACTGCTAAAGGTAAAATTATCATAAATCCTGAATTAATTAAAGCTCCTAAACTTTGTATTGAGTATGTAATAATTCACGAGCTTTGTCACTTAATATATCATGATCACACGCAAAAGTTTATAGAATTACAAACAAAACATTTAAAAGATTGGGAGAAACGCAAAATGAAGTTGGAGCGTTTTATGGCCTAAATAAAACTTTATCAGTTTAAACTTTATACTAACCATACCCCCTCTCCAAAACTTTTATTTATTTCTTTAGTTTTACTTGTATTGAAAAAGTATATTGTTTTACTCTATTCAGTTTGTTTCACCTTGGCTGTGGGAAACCTCATGTATTTGGGTACTTTTGATTACCCGAATCAAAGTGTGCTTGCCGAAAAAGCCCAAGATGTTGAACAAGACTTAACAGTTGACGATGTAATACTTTCAAATTACAACTTTTTATGCTTTTTAAATAGTAGCTTGGTGCCTAACACCTTGCCCAGCATTAAACTTACCGACTTTACTGCAAAATTGCTGAAGCCTCCACGCTCGTAAATAGCTCATATAGGTTTTCTTAATGGGCGCGCCATCTTCGGTGTGCCCATGTCTATTATTTATTTTAACGTTATCGTTAGTTTTAATTTTTATTATGGAATTTTTGCAGGATACCAATTGGATTTTACCCTTACTCACGCTCTTTTTTATGGAGTTGGTGCTGGGAATAGATAATATTATTTTTATATCAATTCTTGTAGATAAACTACCGGAACATAAACGTAAATCAACTATGCAGCTTGGTATAACCTTAGCTGTGGGTTGCAGAATTGTGTTGCTGTTTTTTATTGGGTGGTTGGTTGGTTTAACCACACCTATTCTAACCATACAACAATTTAATTTAACCGGGCGCGACCTAATTTTATTTGTTGGTGGAGCGTTTTTAGTTGTAAAAACACTTATAGAGTTATACCATAAAGTGTATCAACCCAAATTAGAACAACCGCAAACTATACATAATGGTGCAGTAGTGAGCCGAATAATCATTCAAATTATTTTTATTGATCTTATCTTTTCTTTCGATTCCATATTAACCGCAATTGGGCTGGTTGAATCAATAACCTTAATGGTAATTGCTGTTGTTGGTTCAACAATTGTGGTTGTTATGATAGCAAAACAAATCAGTGAATTTATTAATGAAAACCCAAGTGTTAAAATACTTGCATTATCTTTTTTATTATTAATTGGCGGTTATCTCATTTCCGAATCGCTGCATATTCCTTTCGATAAAAGTTTGTTGTATTTCGGAATGGGGTTTGCCTTTTTTAACGAAATGCTTAACCTGCAATTTAAAAAGCAATATCATGGCGATAACGGTTAAACAACCTTTTCTGCCAATTTTGGCATTGCTTATCTGCCAATTATTGGTATTAATTATTCAACCTTTATTACTAAGTGGGAATAGTTTTACTCTGCTTTACGGACTTGTTGCCGGATTTTTATTAACCGGAGTTATGCTAACGTCGCTGCAACAAACGCATCGTATCTTTAAATGGTTTATCATGCTCACGGTTCTACTTTCCGGTGTTTTGTATTACATCAGTCCGGATGTACAACTCTATAAAACAACTTATATCGTAGCTATTATAATGTTATTAGTTGTAGGAACGGTTATGCAGATAGGCGCAATTTTAAAATCATCTCGCGTTGATAAAACTGTTTTAATAATTTGTATAAATTGTTACATCACCTCTGCCTATGCAGGTGCGGCTTTAAGTTGGTTAATCGAAACTTTAATTCCCGGCTCTTTTTCTATCAGTCATCCGGTGGCCATCCATCAATTACATGATTTTGTTTATTTTAGTTTCGTAACTATGGCTACTTTAGGCTACGGTGATGTAACTCCGGTTAATGAATTTGCAAAGGTTGCAGCTATATTTATAAGCTTGTTCGGACAATTATACGTAGCCATATTTATAGCCGTAGTATTAGGTAAATATTTACAACATCAACAACAGGTTAGTTCAGCTAAAGAACAAAACTAATATCCATATTTTCCTTTCCATCTTTTGTTTAAAAACTGCTTTAATTCCAATTCTCTTGTATTATTTCCGGGAACATAAAAGTTTGCCCCTGAAATATTTTCTGGAAGATATTCTTGCATCACAAAGTTTTGTTCGTATAAGTGTGCATACTCATATTCTTTGCCGTAGTTTAATTCTTTCATCAATTTAGTTGGCGCATTCCTTAGGTGAATCGGTACCGGTAAGTTACCGGTTTTTTTAACCAGTTCTAACGCATCATCAATGGCTATATAAGCCGAATTACTTTTTGCACTTGAGGCTAGAAAAATGGCACATTCACTTAAAATAATTCTTGCTTCGGGCAAGCCAATGTATTGCACCGCCTGAAAGGTTTGGTTAGCCATTAATAAAGCATTCGGATTAGCCATTCCTATGTCTTCGGCCGCAGAAATAACCATTCTTCTGGCTATAAATTTTATGTCTTCTCCTCCTTCCAACATCCTAGCCAACCAATAAATTGCTGCATTTGGGTCGCTTCCCCTTATTGATTTTATAAACGCTGAAATGATGTTATAATGAGATTCTCCCGATTTATCATAGTGATGCACATGTTTTTGAAAAACCTGTTTTACTAATGCATTGGTAATTACAATTTCTTCTCCACCTTCAATGTATAATAGCTCTAACAAATTCAAGAGTTTTCTGGCATCACCACCCGAAAATAAAAACAAAGCTTCTTCCTCTTTAAGAATAATTTTCTTACGTTGCATTAGCTCATCGGTACTTATGGCATGATGCACAATAGTGCGTAAATCTTCAGCTGATAATTCATGTAATATATAAACCTGGCACCTTGATAATAACGCATTGTTAACTTCAAATGAAGGGTTTTCTGTTGTGGCACCAATCAGTAAAATGCTACCGTTTTCAACAGCTCCTAATAAGGCATCTTGTTGACTTTTATTAAACCTATGGATTTCATCTAAAAATAATAATACCTTACCTAGCTTCTTTGCTTCATCTATCACCTTTCTAACTTCTGCAACCCCGGCACTAATGGCACTTAACTGGTAAAATGGAAGGTGTAAAGTATGTCCGATAATTCGGGCAAGTGTTGTTTTTCCTACTCCCGGCGGTCCCCATAATATCATGCTGTGAGCCATTCCTAAGGTTAACATTTTTTTGAATGATGATTGCTCATGCAATAAATGTTGTTGTCCAAAATAGGTGTTTAAATCGTGTGGCCTCACTCTTTCGGCTAGTGGTTTAGCATTATTCATCTATAAAACTTAAATTGCGACTGTGTCAGTTCAAAGTAAATATAAAATCACAGTAGGTTTGCTGATTTGTTTATTTTTTTTAGGTGGATGGTATAACCACTTAGAATCTAAACCTTATCCGCCATTAATTCTTCAAACCTCAGTTGATAGCTCGTTTGTAGTATTTAAACAAACAGGACTGGCTTCTTATTATGCTAATCGTTTTCACGGCCGACGAACAGCAAGTGGCGAGAGGTATAACAAATATAAATTAACAGCGGCTCATCGCACACTGCCATTTGGAACTTTAGTACGAGTGTCGGATGCTAAAACAGGTAAATGGCTAGTGGTTAAAATTAACGACCGTGGTCCTCATAACTATAAACGTATTATTGATTTAAGCTATGAAGCGGCGCGACAACTTGGATTAACTAAAGGAAGAGGATTATTAAAAGTAAAACTTCGTGTGGTAGAATGGCCCCAAGGATATCAAGAAAAAGAGTAAAAACAGGAACATGAAACTAATAGCTAAATCATTTTTGTTAGGTTTATTGATTGCATGGTCGCAAGCTCCGGCTAATGCTCAAATTAAACTGTTTACAAAGGACGCAAGTCGCATTTTAAACTTTCAGTTTTTGTACACACATGTAACTGCATCAGGCGATTTTGCTTCACGTTTTAACACATTTCACGGACTTGGAGGCGGCATGTTGTATAAAACTAAGCATAATATTATTTTAAGTGCTGAAGGTCATTACAATTTTGGTAACGATATTAAACCAACCAACATGTTGTTAAATTTAACCAATAGCATGGGCAACGTAAATAATGCCGCAGGATTTCCCGGCGAAATTAGTTTAAGCATGAGGGGATTTAATGTAATGGGAAAATTAGGTTATTTGTTTCCGGTAAGCAGCATCAATAAAAATACCGGATTTGTTGTAATGTTTGGAGGAGGGATAGTAATGCATAGATACAATATTGCCGTTAGCAGAAATGATATTCCTTCGCTTACCGACGAAAAGAAAAAAGGCTATGACAGATATACAAGCGGTTGGGCATTCAGCCAATTTATCGGCTATTATCATCAAAGCAAAAATAAATTATACAACTTTTTTATTGGTGGCGATTTTATCCAGGGCTTTACATACAACCGCCGACAATATAATTATGATACCATGGAGTTTGATACCAACTTAAAAAGGGATAATTACATCGGACTTCGTTTAGGGTGGATGATTCCTATTTATCTGAATGCATCAGGTAGTGATGATGAATATATTTTCCGTTAATAAAATGGTGTATTCTCTAGCACTTTTTATTTACGAACTTCTGCTAAAACTCATAGCACCCTTTCATCAAAAAGCATCAAAGTTAATAGCAGGTCGTAAAAATACTTTTGTGTTATTGCACAAATTTAAAAGGTCGGCCGATAAAAAGTTGGCATGGTTTCATTGCGCATCTTTAGGTGAATTTGAGCAGGCACGTCCGGTTATAGAAGTTTATCATAATAAAGGATATCAAATTGCAGTGAGTTTTTACTCTCCATCAGGTTACGACATACGTAAAAATTATGAGTTCGCTGATTTAGTATTTTATCTTCCAAATGATACAACTGCTAATGCCGAAAAATTAATTCGTGCATTACAACCTCAGGTGGTGTTTATTGTTAAGTATGAAATTTGGTTGCGACTCATTTCAACGATTAAGAAATATCAAATTGATTTATATTTATTGTCGGCCACGTTTCGTTCTGATCAGCGTTATTTTAAATGGTATGGTCGTGCATTTTTCCGCGCATTACAACAATTTGATGCCATTTTTACTCAAGACAAAGATTCGTTAACTTTACTTAATAAATACGGTATTACACAAGCTTATTATACAGATGATACCCGCTACGATCGGGTGATGCAAACGGTTGCCAATAAGAAACAATTACCTATGGTTGAAGCATTTGTTCAACAATCAAAAGTAATTATTGCCGGAAGCAGCTACGCATCTGAAGAAAAAATATTAGCTGATTGGCTGGTTGCGACCAATGATATAAAACTCATCATTGCACCTCATCATATTAATGCAACACGAATAGCGGAAGTACAATCCATTTTTAATTCATTTCCAACCATCACTTGGTCAGTTGCAACCACACAACCTGAATTGCTAAGTTTAAGTAAGGTTTTAATTATAGATAACATAGGATTATTAGCCTCTTTATACGCCTACGGAAATATTGCTTTTGTTGGAGGTGGCTTTGGTACAAAGGGTATTCACAATACTTTAGAAGCCGCAGCTTTTGGCTTACCTGTAATCATTGGTCCAAATAACCATGAACGATTTCCTGAAGTTAACTTGTTAAAAAATGCCGGTGCTTTGTTTAGAGTTTCATCACAGGAAGAAGCAAGTTCGATACTCAATCAATTATTTACAAATAATTATTATCAAGAGGTCGGAAAAAAGGCTAATGCTTTTGTGGTA
>JALONK010000012.1 GCA_025454975.1 Bacteroidia bacterium | reverse complement strand
TGATTGCTGCAAAGGCTTTCGTGTGGAGCAATCGTATCGAGAAGTCGCTTCGAGTGATTGCTGCAAAGGCTTTCGTGTGGAGCAATCGTATCGAGAAGTGCTCCAATAATAGAAATCCCCTTCCCACCCACTTCTCGATACAACCTGCTGTGCCATCAGGTTACTCGAAGCGGCTTTTACTTTAACAACCATGATTTAATTTAATTTAAGTGATTACTGAAAAGTATGAATGTTCGCAATCGTATCGAAAAGTCACTTCGAGTGATTGCTGAAAAGCCTGCGCGGCGTGCAATTGTATCGAAAAGTCACTTCGAGTAATTGCTGAAAAGCCTTGCGCGAAGAGCAATTGTATCGAGAAGTCGCTTCGAGTGATTGCTGCAAAGGCTTGCGTGTGGAGCAATCGTATCGAGAAGTGCTCCAATAATAGAAATCCCCTTCTCACCCACTTCTCGATACAACCTGATGTGCCATCAGGTCACTCGAAGCGGCTTTTACTTAACTAACAATAATTTATTACACTTCGAGAGATTGCTGATAAGCCTGCGCGTGGTGCAATCGTACCGAGAAGTCGCTTCGAGTGATTGCTGCAAAGGCTTGCGTGTGGAGCAATCGTATCGAGAAGTGCTCCAATAATAGAAACCCCCTTCCCACCCACTTCTCGATACAACCTGATGTGCCATCAGGTTACTCGATGAAGCAGATTGCGTATTGGTAAACTAAGCCACTTGCAGTAATTGCTAAAAATTCTTCATTAAATATTCTCGTCAAATGAAAGTTGGCAACATTACTGTTGCATCCCATAGCAGAAAATTTTATTTGTAATTACCCGTTTAATTTACGTATTTAGTAAATGTATAATACATATTCAAATGAAAACCATAGCCAAAACACCAGCCAACAGTTTTCTTAGGCAAATAATTTTTAACGAAGGAGTACTTCGGCTATCTAATCATTTTTCGAGTGATAAGCGAGAGGGGGTTCGTGTATCAATTAGTTAGCAGCAAGCATAGACAACTACAACCTCAAACGAATTAATGCAAACAGAAAGATTTAATAGATTAAGAAAAGCGGCTCTTTCCAAAATATTTGAAAAGAAACGAATAACAGATGTTTGGAAATATATTGTCAAAAATCAACTAAGAAATCTTGACCTTAAAGACCTTTATGACCATTACGATTTTAATTACAACATTGAAGAAAGAGCCTTAGCTATAAAGAACGAAATATTAAGCGGGACTTACAAAGTATCACAGCCATTAATTTACAGGATAGAGAAGAAATATGGTGTTTGCAGACATTTAGTGATTCCACAGCCAATTGACGCCCTTGTACTGCAAGTACTAGTTGAAGAAGTAGCAGAGCAAATTTTGAATAATCAACCATCTAAAAATGCATTTTATTCAAGAGATAAACATAATGTGCCGCATCCTCATAAAATCGAAGATTACGGGTTCACATGGCGGCAACAATGGAAGCAATTGCAGAAGAAGATTTACAATTTTAATGATGGCAAAAATCTTATTGTCGTTACTGACTTATCAAATTACTATGACAGTATCGACGTAGAAGAATTAAGAAAAGTATTTACCAGCTATAGTAAAATTGATGAAGTACTAATTGACTTACTCTTCCGAATAATCGAAGAAATATCTTGGAAACCCGACTATTTACCTTATTCTCGAAGAGGTCTACCAACAACCAACATCGAAGGAATAAGATTGCTCGCTCATTCATTTCTGTTTGAAGTTGATGAAGTTATCAAGCAACAAACAAGCGACAATTTTACGAGATGGATGGACGATATTGTAATTGGGGTTGACACAAAAAAAGATGCGATTGAAACTATCAGTTCTGTTTCTGATATGTTAAAAACACGAGGACTAGCTTTGAATCTTGCAAAAACAAATATCTATACTGACAAAGCGGGCTATTATCATTTCCAAATAGAAGCTAACAGATATATCGACACTATTGAAAAAGTTAAGAAAGGGGATTCAAACTATAAGAAAATCTGTTCGGAACTTCATAAAAGATTTATAAAACATTTTAAAGATACAGCTCCAAAGTATTGGGATAAAATAGCAAAGAGATATATAACGAGCTATAGTAAGTTAGAATCTGATTTACTCCTTAAGGTTTTTGCAGAAAAGTATGTTGATTTCCCTGGACTAAGAAGTCACTTATTAATGTATCTATCCCGAATGGGTTATAAGAAGAAAACCGGTGCAGCAGTTTTGAAGGTGTTGGACACCATTGACATCTTTGACGATATTTCCCTTTACCAAATTTGTTTCTTGGTAACGCAATGGGAAATTTCTGTTAATTCAGAGACAAAAACTTTTTTGGAAGATTTTGAAGCAAAAATCACAACTTTTTCATTCAAGCGTAAACTACCGTCCGATTTCTATTGTGTTCTATGGTTTAAAGCAAAATACAACCATCCCGAAGACCTGCTTAAGTTTATTGAGAAGTATAAAAATTTATGGCAAACAGATTCATTCCTGAGAAGACAAGTTACAGCCATTTTATCCAGACTCGTAATTACCAACAGTAAAGCTATTGAAAAAATATTATTTAATCAAATATCATCAGGTATAACCAACACTGTGACTCTTGCTAATCAGATTTATCAGTTTTCATATCAGGAATTATTTGATAAAAAACTATCATATTATCTGTTTCCCAAAAATCCTCAAAGACCTTACCCATTGGGGAAATTTCTAGTTTTATGTTCTGTTTTAAATTCTGAAAAAATAAGAACAAATGACGCAATAAGGACCAGAATAAAAGAACACATTAAAGACCCTTATTATTTAAGATGGCTCGAAATTCAATACAACATAAGATAATAATGCCAGCAACTAACTGCCCATTTGCAATAGGCAGGGCTTTGTGCTCCGTAGACAGTTATATGGTAACGGAAAGTTTTGTGCTCCGCATCAACATTTGTGGTGAAAATCCCACCCTTCGCCAAGCCCGAAACCGTTAGCTTCTACATTGACGAAAAAATTAGAATAAAAATATTACACATGGACATAGAACCTAAATTAAAACCTTTATATGCAAACCTAAAAAGACTCAAAATTGGAGAGTATCTTCATGCAAAAGAGTTTGAATTATTTGCAATCGAAAACAACATTGATGATATATGGAATGATTGCAAAAGAGAAGTTAATAGACGCAGTAATGTTGTTATTCTTGGTTATCACAATACTGAAGTTGAAGAAAAGGCATTTTTACATTTAATGAGTGCTTGGTATGACCAAGACTATGATTCATTTGATGAATTTATTACTGCCATTTTAATCAATTTCGCAAAATGGCATCAAACAAAGCTCGACTATACTGGCGTAATAAATAACCTTAAACAAATTGGTTTAACAAAAGAAAATGTCTTATCCTTCACAAAGGACTTTCGGAAGGTTCAAGAGAATAAGCCTATAAAACTTGAGGATGTAAAAATCAAACTTGGTAAAGACCAACCGAATATCACAATAAATAATAAGAAAATATTTGTTGTGCATGGTAGAGACGACAAGTCAAGACTGGAGCTCTGTAATATTTTAAAAGATGATTTTAAACTTGAACCAATAGTGTTGCAGGACAAACCAAATAACTCAATTGACACCATTATTTCAAAATTCGAAAGACTAGCAAGCGAGTGCTCCGCAGCAATCGTATTATTCACACCTGACGATGATGCAGAGGGTAATAAAAGAGCAAGACAAAATGTGATTTTCGAACTAGGTTATTTTCTTGGTAAATTTCAAGACCAAGAAAATAGACGAATTATCATTTTGAAAAAAGGTTCTATTGAAATTCCTTCAGACATTTCAGGAGTTTTGTATTTAGAATATTCTAAGGCTGTCAAGGAATCCTTTTACGACCTAAAAAAACAGCTAGAACATTGGGGTTACAACGTATAGAAGAAACACAGCCTATAACACACTTAGCTGTTGCAAAACTCCTTTAAAATATAATAACACAACTTTTAGGGTGCGTTTACAGCCTCGTCAATTTTTAAATTAAAGTTTTAATGATAGAAAAACCGGATAGCTAATAACTAATCCAAATTAATTGGGCGAGATGTTGTTTAAATAACTCAGTTCTTCCCTTAATTTGTGTAAGCATCCAACTCTTTGCATAAATAACTTCTATTAAGTCTAAATCAATAAACCTACAATACATCATCCATAAACAAGTTTACACCAACCCATTGATGAACGCTTTACGAAATAATAATTATTGTAATGCTTTATTAAAATAACAATCAAGCTATCATAAAACACTTATTCCAACTCTCGCCAAGCCAACATCCCTCCCATCAAATTCCGCACTTGCTCGAAACCATTATCCAATAAAAACATTTTTGCAGTGGCACTTCTTGCACCCGACCTGCAATGCACGATAACCTCTTGTTGTTTGTATGCAGCCAATTCTTCAATACGTCCGGGAAGTTCACCTAATGGAATTAAGGTTGCTCCAATATTGTATTCTTCATACTCGTGCACTTCTCTTACATCAATAATTACAGGTTTTTCACCCTTATCTAAACGCTCTTTTAATTCAATTACGGTAATGTCTGTCATAGTTTATTATTTTGGTGTAATTAATAATTTTTTAGTGATGGATTGTTGTTTATTATCACTCACTTTCACAAAGTATAAACCCGGTGAAAGATCAGATATTTCTAAACTTTGATTGGTATAATAAAAAGTTTTTTGCAAGATTCCATTGCTACTATAGATACCTATTTCCTGTGGTTCGAAATGCTGTAATTCACCAATGTTTAAATAGGATTGTGCAGGATTCGGATATAAAACAAATGAAGGTGCAATTTTTTCAACAATAGGCTCATTCGCTCCAACAGGAGGAGGATCAATCCACTTCCCTACTATTGGGCGCATCATTAAAGCTCCCCATAAACCTGTTGGTTGCCACAATCCTTGCACATTATAAAACATTTCGGGGTTAGGTAAATAAAAATCACTCACTTTATAATTTAAATCAAAACCAACATTTAAATCGAATATTTGGTTTTGCTCCCATCCAATATAAACGGTATTTGAAACCGGAATTGGTTGGTCAAATTTTACATAATGAAATCCATTACGGGCATTAAAATAAACAGCCTTCGCAGGTATTCTTAACAATACTTCTTCGGCCGGAGAAATATTTTTCCATACCATTAAATTAAAGCTTAATCCACTTACATCTATCTTGCTTCTATTAAAATGCACTGCCATTCCATACAAAGTATCGGGTTTGGCAAATACATACCTTAAAGCTGCTTTACCCGGGGCATTTTGTATGGCATATCCCGCTTCGGCAGTTCCGTCGTCATAAGCATAATAATTACCAAAATAAGTTTGTTGCCAAATCGTATCGTTAGAGCGAATATTATCAAATGTAGTGCCTAGTCTTGTATAAAATCTACTGTGAAACACCACCGAATCTGTTGTAAATGGTGTAACAAGGTTAACTAATTTTTTTATTCCCGCTACCTGCTCACTTTGTTGTGCAAACACACTTATTACCGTACCAAAACTATCTATTCGATTCATTTGCTGATCAAATATTTCTCGACCGTAATCAATTGCATATCCTTGATTACTATTATTTCGAACAGAAAAATATTGGGTATCTCTTAAATAAGCAGTAGGATTAACTTTGAAGTGTTCATAAGGCATGCTTAAGAATGGTTTTAATAAAGATGATGGATCTTCTTGTATGGCAATATCGGTAATAGCATCGTTGATGGTGCGCCCTTTGTTTATATACACGTAGTCAAGGTGCCAGTGATTTAAATTTCCTGTTCTGCTCCCTTTATTAATAAATCGTAATTGGAAATCATCATGTAATACATCAGTTGGTAATGGTATTCTTATTAAGGTGAATCTGTTATCTAATAAACTACCCGGAGCACTCCTCCATAACAAGCGAAATGAATCAACAGATGCTGCGGTATAACGAACGAATAAGCTTAAGGTATCACCTAAGTCAGGCGCAAAACCTAGGCCTCGCGGTTGTACAAAAAAACTAAGATAAACAGAATCAGAAGCAACTAAACCATTAAGTTTAATCGGCCATGACGTTAATGTGTCGCAATAACTTCTGCCAATACCATAAGGTACTCCTATTGCATTTAAACCATCAAAGGTTGCAACGTTTAAGCTGGGCGGACGAATAGGAAAGCGATTATTGATAAATACCAACCTATCTTTCCATTTATCTGCATCAGGGTAAATATTAGTAGTACTAAAATCATCAACAAATGGCAGTACCAACTTACGCCCAATATGAAAACCGCTAACCCCCCATTTTAACGTATCGCCTGCATCAGCATTGCCTCTAATTAATACCCTGAATTGAAACTGTTCATGATTTAATCTTCCCCTATTTATGAGTTGTAATTCACTTCTCCATTGTTGCGCCTGGGTAGCGGAAACGGCCAATTGACGAACCCATAATCCACTGTTATTTCTAAATTCAAGAATTAATGAATCGGTTGGGTTTGTAGTAAATGCTTTAAAGTAAAACCTAAAATACACCGAATCGGTATTTTTAAAAGCATTAATTTGAAAGGCATGCGATTGAATGGTATCTAAAAACGAACCGGCGTAACGCTGATTATTTAATTTGTAGGCATTTAAATTGATTATATTACCCCATCCTATCTCATTACTTCTGCGTTGCTCACCTTGCATTACCGCCCATTGTGTGCGTTGTTGCTGTGAGGTATTCCACCATACATTTTCATAAAAAGGAAATGTTCCTTTGGGAGCAAATGTAAACCTATGTACTTTAAAGGTTGCAGTGTTTGAAGCGGTTCTGGAAGCATAAGCCACTAATCGCAAGCGAAAGTTAGCTTGTTGAAACAGTACAGTATTATTGAAGTTTAAACTTACAGATGTATTCGCTATAAATTCATCAGCCGAACGCCATATATTCACCCAATTACCTGATGCATTTAATGCTTGTAATACAAGTGAATCGCCGGTTTGAAATGTATTTCCACTTTCATATTCGAAGCTAATATAACATGAAAGGGGAAGTTGAAAGCTGTTTATGGGTAAGGTTTGCAATTCATCAATTACACCAAACGAACCATCGCCACCACTATAAGTTGAACCATTATTGGTTTGCGCATTAAAAATTACATATCCATTTGTTGTATTAACCGCATCCAACTTTCCCCAAAATAAAGTATCAGGTGAATCTAAATCAAAACCATCGGCAACAGGAAATATCTCTGGCCAATTATGATTTGTTTTTAATAGTTGTGAATGTTCCTTAATATCCTTACCGGTTAATTCAGCGTATGGTTCAACAGGCAACAGTTTTTCTTGTTGTGCCGTTGCGTACTGAAAGGTAAATAGCCCCAATAAGGCAAACCATTTTCTCATTGTTGTGTTAAAAATAAATCAATTGGTGTACCTGAACTTACTTTAGCATCTGCTTGGTATGGCGGGTTTTGTCGAACCACAACTGCCGACGCACTGTCGCTAATAGCACCAAGGTAAACCACTGAACCTAATGATAACGATGAAGTGTTTAATAAATTATTTGCCTCATCCAGGGTTAATCCTGTTAAATCAGGCAGCTCCGTACTTTCTCCACCCAAACCATCACCTAATACAAGTGTTAATCCTGTACCTTTAGCTATTTTTCTTCCTGCAACTATTGAACTATTCATATACAATACATCCAAAACTACATCCTTCGCTAAATCAGGTTTATAAATGGTACTTGTTACTTTTAAACCGGCATTTGCTAAAATAGATTCAGCCTGACGTAAGGAAACATCTTGTATATTTGGCATAGTAACCAAAGGAGCCTTATTTGTATTGATAGTTAAATAAATAATTCGTCCTTCTTTAACCTTAGAAGTAGCAACCGGGTTTTGTTCTAATATGCTCAGGGCCGGTTTATCTTCAAAATAAAGTGAATCTATAATTTGGTAGCGCAAGTGTTGTTCTTCTAATAAGCGAATGGCATCTTCTATTTTTACCCCTTTTAAATCAGGCACCTCTAAAGAATCGCCATGGCGTGTGTATGACTTAAGTACTAATGAAATACCTGTTACCAATAAAGTTACACTAATTAACATAGCGAGTACATGTGTACCTAAGGCTTTAAAAAATTCCATTTACTTTATTAGAATGATGTGTTGTGCAAAATAGGAAAATTAAAGTATTCTGCAATAGTTTACCGCTCATGCGCCATGCACTTTACCAAAAGAATACAAACCAAATTAAAACCAAAACCGGCAATAGAATAGGTATGGTATATTTTTTTTACCCCTTCATTTTCAGCAATTGCTTTTACCATAAAGTTCGGACCATTTCCAATATATGTCATGGCACCAAAAAACACTGCACCAACAGAAATTGCCTCTAAATAAATGGCGTTTTCAGATGCTATAAACGTATGAATATCATTGATATTGCCAACACTTAAACCAAACATACTGAGTGTTAGCGCTAAGAAGTTTACGTAAGTTGGTGCATTATCAAGCACACTGCTAAACAATCCGGTGCCCCAATAAATAACATGGGTACTTAGTGGTGATGTATTACTACTTCCTGCATGTTCAAGTAATTGTAAGGCAGGAATCATACACATAAAAATACCAAAGAATAAAAATGCTACTTCTAAAATGGGTTCGAAATTAAAATTATTACTTTCCAGCGCTTTTTTATTAGCACTTTTATAGGCAATTAATGCAATAGTTAGTTGCAGCAATTCACGAATGAACGAAACTTTTTTACCGTGCATTTCAATAAATGGAATACCGTCAATTACATTAGGATCAATAAATACGGTAAGGATAATTAAGGCTAACCAAATAAAATTTTGTTTTCCTTGTACAATTATTTTGTTAGTATAATGGGCACTCACATCAACATCATCTAAAGCGGTATTTCGTTTTTCAAAAAAATAAAACAATATACTCAGCACAAGCATGGCTATTATCCATGGTAATATTAAATGTTGGGTAGTCCAGAAGAAAGGAACTCCTTTTAGAAATCCCATAAATAAAGGTGGGTCACCAATGGGTGTTAATAATCCGCCAAGGTTAGAAATAAAAAAGATAAAAAAGACAATATGATAAGGTTTTAAACGATACCTATTGATGCGCATAAATGGTCGGATTAACAAGATTGACGCACCTGTAGTTCCGATAACATTGGTTAAAACTGCACCAATAATAAAGAAGGCAATATTTACCGAAGCTTTTGATTCAAAATCGGCAAACACATAAATACCTCCTGCGGCTATGTATAAAGCCAATAACAAACTGATAAAAGAAGCGTATTCGGCAAAAGTTTCGGCAACTAAAATGGGTTGATGTAGTTGAGTTAAATAATAAGTTGCAACACCTGCACCTAAAACTACGGCAATCAGTTTATAGTATTTATGCCAGAAGTGCGCAAAAAAGAGTGGACCAATGGCAATTAATAATAACAACAATACAAAGGGGAACACCAACCAAGCGGCCGGAGCTCCTGTCATAGCACTTAAAACAACCATATTTTCTTATTTATTCAAACCTTAAATGTTTTACTGATTCGCCCGAATCTCTTAATTCGATGAGTGAATCAATACCAATATCGAGGTGCATTTGTACATATTGCGCCGTTACTGATTGGTCACTTTTTGATGTTTTAACCCCTTCAGGAACCATTGGGTTATCACTTACCAACAACAAAGCACCTTTAGGTATGCCATTGGTAAAACCAACTACAAAAATAGTAGCTGTTTCCATATCAATGCCCATGGCACGCGTGCCAATTAAATACTCTTTAAATTGTTCGTCATGTTCCCACACCCTGCGGTTGGTTGTGTAAACTGTTCCTGTCCAATAATCCTTATCATGTTTTACTATGCTTGCCGAAACTGATTTCTGCAAACGAAAAGAAGGTAAGGCCGGTACTTCAGGAACTAAATAATCATTACTTGTTCCTTCTCCCCTAATGGCAGCAATCGGCAAAATTAAATCTCCAACTTTAGTGTTCTTTTTTAAACCACCGCATTTGCCTAAAAATAAAACAGCTTTAGGTGAAATAGCAGATAATAAATCCATCACTGTTGCAGCCATAGCACTTCCCATACCAAAATTTATTATCGTAATATTTTCTGCCGTAGCCGATTGCATAGGTTTATCGGTGCCCATCACTTCAACCCCAAACTTTTGAGCAAACATGTTTACATAATTACCGAAGTTGGTTAATAAAATATATTCGCCAAAAGCATCCAAGCTTCTACCTGTATAACGTGGAAGCCAGTCTTTAACAATTTCTTCTTTTGTTTTCATAATAATGTTTTTTATGGAATGATGGTTATTTCTTTAAGGTAAGGTAAATAAATACAGGCATGTGATCACTAAAACCACCAAGATATTTATCACCTGCATAAGTACGTAATGGCGAACCTTTAAATTTCCCTTCTTGTTCAAACATCCAAGGTTGTTTAAAAATAGTGGCCGAACTTTTTACATAACAAACCTTTCCGGTGCAATTGGCTACCGGGGCACTGATGATTATTTGATCAAGCATTGAAGGCTGACCACGATAATAATGAGAACCCTCGCCATTTTGTTTTAATTCGTACATGCAGTTGAATAAATTTCCACCATTAAGGTCGTATTCATTTCCCTTGGCACGCATCACGCTATCCATACTACTATTATTAGGTTCATCGTTAAAATCGCCCATAATAATTATTTCCCTGTTTAAATTTAGGGCATATAATGAATCGCAAATGTTGCGTACAACCTTAGCGGCTGCCCACCTGCGTGGTTCACTTTCTTTTTCTCCACCCAAACGAGAAGGAAAATGATTAACTAAAAAAACAATACGTGTTTTATTTTTAGCCTCAAGTTCAACAAATAAAACATCACGGGTTTTTGATTCAGGTTTATCAGCAAAAATAACAGGATAGGTTTGAACCTTAATGAGTTTAAACTGAGAGGTATTGTACAATAAAGCATTATCAATACTTCTTTCGTCGGGTCCTTCCACATGTACTGCCTTAAACTTTGATGATTTTAATTGTTTGTCTCCGATTAAATCATTCAGTACTTGCAAATTTTCTACTTCACACATGCCCAGCACATCAGGCGCTTGTCCGTTGTTAATTGAAGAAATCACCTTTGCCATCTGACTTATTTTAGTAGTATACTTTTGAGTATTCCATGCTTTTTTGGCAGTTGGTAAAAATTCATCATCATTTTTCAAAGGATCGTTAATGGTATCAAAAAGATTTTCTTGGTTGTAAAAGGCAATACAAATTTGCTGAGCGTGAGCAACATAAAAGCAAGCAAATAAGCTTAAAACGAATAATACTGTTTTTTTCATTTTTATTAACGTGGTAAGAGGGCTTCAAACATAAGGCCAAAGGAATATTAAACAGTTAACTTTTTGCAAACAATTATGTTTTTTTCGTGTATTTATCCTACTAGCCAATGATAATTTTGTACATTCGTTTTTATAAATCATCTTATGCTTAATTACGCTTTCCACCAATATATTCCTCCAAAAAAACAAGCCGGTTTCGACGAATTGTTAAAACTATTTTTACAACTTATGCAATATACCAACGGCTCGGTATCAGAAACACTTGAATGGATGAATGAACTAGACAAGGAATATCGTTTAACCGATAATACTTATGGCATGGGTGATTTTATTGACGACCTTAAAAAGAACGGATATATTAGTGACGAAGACGATATTAACCAATCAAAACCTACACCTAAAACCAATAAAAGTATTAGAACACAGGCATTAGAGGAAGTTTTTGGTAAGATAAAGAAAACAAAAAGCGGTAACCATCAAACCTACAAGCCCGGCATGGGCGATGAACAAACTGCTTCCAATAGAAGTTTTCAATTTGGCGACCGTTTAGATCAAATTGATTTTACGGCAAGTATTCAACAAGCACAAATCAATCATGGTATCAACTCATTTACCTTAACAGAAAACGACCTTCAGGTAAAGGAACAAGACCATAAAAGTCAAACCAGCACTGTACTGCTTATTGACATCAGCCATAGCATGATATTGTATGGAGAAGACCGAATAACACCTGCTAAAAAAGTAGCCATGGCATTGGCAGAATTGATAAAAACCAAATATCCTAAAGACACACTTGATATATTGGTATTTGGGAATGATGCTTGGCCAATAGAGATAAAAGATTTACCGTATTTACAGGTTGGTCCTTATCATACCAACACCTATGCAGGAATGGAATTGGCCATGGATTTATTGAGAAGAAGAAAAAATCCAAACAAACAAATGTTTATGATTACCGATGGTAAACCTACTTGTTTGAAAGAAGGAAACAGGTATTATAAAAATAGTTTTGGACTTGATCGTAAAATCATAAATAAAACCTTAAATCAAGCTGCCCAATGCAGGAGGTTAGGAATTAAAATTACCACATTTATGATTGCATCCGACCCATACTTGATGCAGTTTGTACAAGAATTTACATCCATTAATAATGGTAAGGCATTTTACAGCAGCCTTAATAATTTGGGGCAGTTTGTGTTCGAGGATTATGAAAATAACAGAAGAAAAACTTTTAAGAAATAAACATGGGATTTATTAAACAAAACAAACCATTTGTTGTGCCAACTACTGATGGTAAACTCATTGAAGAGCATTATGGACTAGCCTCCTCAAATCATAAAGGTTTTAGTATTGCTCACATGGTTGCGCCTGCGGGTTGGAGCGAACCTTTTCAAACACCTATGTTTGACGAAATTACCATTGTTATAAAGGGTAAAAAACAGTTTGAAGTAGGTGGTGAAGTATTGGTATTACAAGCCGGCGAAACCATATTAATTGAAAAAGGCACAAGGGTTAGATACAGTAATCCGTTTGAAGAACCTTGTGAATATTGGAGTTGTTGTGTACCTGCATTTAGTATTGATAGTGTTAACCGAGAATAACATTGTATGTTTAAAAAAGTATTATTCATTTGGTGCTTTACAGGCTTGGTTATTCCCGCATTTTCATGGGGATTTTTTGCTCACAAAATGATTAATCGCCTGGCGGTATTTACTTTGCCTGAAGACCTTTTACTTTTTTACAAAAACAATATAGAATATTTAACAGAACATGCAGTTGACCCTGACAAAAGAAGATATAATGATGAAGAAGAAGCTTGCAGGCATTATGTTGATTTAGATCATTATGAGTGCTGTGCTCCTATTGATACAGTGCCCAAAGCGTGGAAAGATGCCGTAGCAAAATATAGTGAAGACACCCTTAAGGCTTATGGAATTGTACCTTGGCATATAGCTTTGATGAAGTTTAAACTAACGGAAGCATTTAAAGCTAAAGATAAAGATTTGATTTTGAAACTGTCGGCAGATATCGGTCATTATATAGCAGATGCTCATGTACCCTTACATTCAACTAAAAATTATAACGGACAACTCACCAATCAAAACGGAATTCATGGTTTTTGGGAAAGCAGGTTACCTGAATTATTTAGCCGGAACTACGATTTTTTTACAGGAAAAGCCACCTATATCAACAACATACAGCTAGCTGCTTGGGCAGCAAGTGAAGGCGCATTTGCCGCCAAAGATTCGGTATTATTATTTGAAGCTGAATTAAATAAAAAAATGGGAGCCGATCGTAAGTATACCTTCGAACAAAAAGGCCAGAAACAAGTTAAAGTATATTCATTTGAGTATAGCTTAGCTTATCACAATATGCTTGGTAACCAGGTTGAGCGAAAAATGCGTGAAAGCATTGCTGCTGTCGGAAGTATATGGTTTTCGGCATGGGTTGATGCAGGGCAGCCCGACTTAAATGAATTAACTGAAAAGCCTGTTAAGCTTTCGGATGAAGAACGTAAAAAGGCTATAATGGAAGAACGACTATTGCTTGAACAAAAGCAAATGAAAGGAAGGGAGGAATGATGATATTCAAGCAAAAAAAAGTGCATAAGAAAAACTTTATGCACTTTAAATATGGATAGGTTAATTGTTATTCTTCTTTCGATTTATTATCCATTAGCTTAAACACGTCATAACTAAATCCGGTATAACTAAATCCTCCGTCATGGAAAAGGTTTTGCATGGTAACCATTTTTGTAAAATCACTGAACATGGCAATACAATAATTTGCACAATCTTCGGCACTTGCATTACCTAGTGGCGATAAGGCTTCGGCATAATCAAAAAAATCACCAAAACCTTTTACCCCGCTTCCTGCAGTGGTTTTAGTCGGACTTTGTGAAATGGTATTTACCCTTATTTTTTTCTCTTTTCCAAAACGGTAACCAAAACTGCGGGCATAACTTTCAAGCAACGATTTTGCATCACCCATTTCATGATAATCAGGGAAAACTCGTTGAGCACCAATATAGGTAAGTGCTAAAATTGAACCCCAATCATTTACCGCATCCTTCTTCCATAAACTTTGCATCAAACGATGAAAACTAATGGCTGAAATATCCAAGGTATCATGCATAAATTTATAATCAATATCTGTATAATCTTTGCCTTTGCGGATATTTAAACTCATACCTACCGAATGTAAAACAAAATCAATTTTACCTCCTAATGCTTCCATTGATTTGTCTATCAAGTTATCCATGTCTTCATTCTTAGAAACATCACATGGGATAATTACCGCATTGCCGCAATCAGCAGCCAGTTTATTAATCTCACCCATTCGCATGGCGATAGGTGCATTGGTTAAAACAAATTGAGCTCCTTGTTCATGAGCTTTTAATGCAACTTGCCAAGCAATTGATTTGTCGTTTAACGCACCGAAAATGATGCCTTTTTTTCCTTTTAAAATCATAATAAACGAATTTAGTTTGAAATCCTTTAAGTGGATTATGCTTGCAATTTTAAGTTTTTTCCTCTTACATTTGGCAAAATGATACGACACAAACGTAACTTCCTGTTTTTATTAGGTTTATTCTTTATCCAATCGGCATTTAGCCAACCTTTAAACACATTTACCAAGTACGACGAATGGCATGGTAAGTTAAACAAAAACAGATCATGGTTTGATGTGGTGTATTACGACATCACCATAAAGGTTATTCCTGAACAAAAAAGTATTATAGGTTCAAATTTCGTTTGGTTTTCCGAAACCAAAAAAGGAAAAATCATGCAAATTGATATTCATCCTTTTATTGAAATAGACAGCATTGTTTCAGGTGGAAAAAAGCTTAGTTATGAGCGCGACAGTAGTGTTGTGTTAATAAATATGCCAAGTAGAAAAAGAAAAGGTATAAAGCAGATTGGCATTTATTTTCATGGTAAACCATTAATAGCTAAAAATGCACCTTGGGATGGAGGATTTATATTTACCAAAGATAGTTCGGGTAATGACTGGGTTGGTGTTGCCGTACAAAGTATTGGTGCTTCGGCATGGTTACCTTGTAAGGATCACAATAGCGACGAACCCGACAGTATAAAAATGAAGTTGATTGTTCCGCAAGGTTTAACAGGCGTAAGTAATGGCAGATTGATTGATGAAGGCAATGTTGATCAACACTATAAATATTTCACATGGGAAGTTCAGTACCCTATCAATCCTTATAATATTACAGTAAATGTTGGCAAATACGCCTTAATTACTGATTATTATATGCCTAGATACACAAGCGAATTGTTACCTCTTAAATTGAGTTACTATGTATTGGACTATAATAAATTGAAAGCCCAAAAACATTTTAAACAGGTACATGGCATGATGGCTGCTTTTGAAAAACATTTTGGCCCCTACCCTTTTTGGAACGACGGCTACAAATTGGTTGAAACACCATATTGGGGAATGGAACATCAAAGTTGCGTTAGTTATGGCAATGATTATAATAATAACCGCTTCGACTTTGACTTTATCATTATTCATGAAAGTGCACACGAATGGTTTGGTAACAGTATTAGTGCAAACGACCCAGCAGAGCTTTGGCTGCATGAATCATTTACTACTTATGCTGAGGCCGTGTATGTTGAATTTTCAAACAATAAAGAAATAGCTCATCGTTATATTAAATCCCAAAGAAAAAATATTGAGAATAAATTCCCTATGGTAGGTAAACCCGATGTTTTTTACCATCATTTTAATGATAATGATGTTTATTACAAAGGTGCTTGGCTTTTATACAGTATTAGAAACATGCTTCAAAACGATACCTTATGGTTTCAAACATTAAGAGACTACTATCAAACTTTTAAATACTTGAATATTTCAACTCAGCAATGTATTGATTTTCTATCGGCCAGAACCGGTTTAAATCTGAAACCAATCATGAATCATTATTTATACCAAAGTTCACTTCCTGTTTTTCAATACGAATTAAAGCCGGGCGAAAATGGTATGTTGGTGTTACGATATCGTTTTACCGGAACAGCGGCAAATTTCGAAATGCCTTTGATGGTAACAATATCTAAAGGAGTTCACGACTTATTATCGGTAACTACTAAATGGCGTGAAATTGATTTAAACTATTTCGACGAGAAAGACTTTTCAATTAATGATGAATATTTTTTAATTGAAAAAGAAAGAATAACCTCAACTAAATAAGCCAATGTTACACAGTTTCTAAATGTTTGTAGAAACAAACCGTGGCGGGTTCAGGTATAAATGATAAAATTCCAAATTGTTTGAGTTTATCAAAAATAGCCAGCACTTCATCTTCATCCATTTCAGGATGGTATGCATATTCCAACTCTTTAAACCATGCCATGGCATCATCTAATTTAATACCGTAACGGTAGGCGATTAATGCAGGTGCTTTGCTATTATTTTTAAGCATCAAACAACTAAGGTTAATGATGTTTAAAATTGTTTTTAAAACATCTTCATGTTGGTTAATGAAGTTATCAGTTGCTGCAACCACAAAGCATGGCCATGGGGTATTACATTCACCAATCATGTTAAACTCTCCACTATCAACCAATGGTTTAGTAGTAAACTTTTCCCACATGAATAAGTCGGAAGTGCCTTTAGCCAAAGCTTGTCTGGCCCCGTCTAAATTCCCTACCACTTCAAAATCATCTTCATGCAAACTCCACCCATAACGGTTGGCATGCACATAAGCCATTAAATGCGACCCTGATTTGTAGCGGCTGATGGCATATTTTTTACCTTCCATTTCAGCAATCTCTTTAATGGAAGAACGAACTGAGGTAAAGATTCCCCAGCGAAGCGGTGAGTTCACATAAAACTGCACAATTTTAGAAGGATTACCTTGAACAATATCGCTAATCATACCTTCGGTGAGCGCAATGGCTATATCCAATTCACCTTCACGAAGTGCCTTACACATGGCACCTGTTCCTCCGGGAACATCTTGCCATATAATTTCAATACCATGCTTAGCAAAAGTGCCATTTTCAATAGCCAAATGCCAAGCTAAATTAAAATGTTCGGGAACGCCGCCTACAGTAACTTTAATCATGATACAAATTTAACAACAATATTAATTAAGTGTTTTTATAACACTTACGATTGTTCTCATGCAATTTACTAATAAAAATCAGCGCTCCATTTTTTCACCAAAACTTAAATCACCTGCATCGCCCAAACCCGGAACTATGTAGCCATTGTCATTCAGTTCAGCATCAACTGCTGCAACCCATAAAGTTGCGTCACCTAATTTATCTTTGAGGTATTCAATACCTTGGGCACTTGCAATTAAACTCACCACATGTAATTGTTGGGGAACACCGTATTTAAGCAGGGCACGGTAGGTTAAATCAATGCTTTGTCCGGTTGCCAGCATAGGGTCAATTAATAATACAATGCGATTATTAATATCAGGACTTGCAAGGTATTCAACAACAATATCAAAATCATGCTCATCTTTATGTTTACGATAAGCACTGATAAAAGCACAATCTGCATTATCAAAAAAACTTAACATACCATGATGCATACTTAACCCTGCCCTTAAAATGGTGGCGAGTATGGGTTGTTCGCGCAAACGTTTTGATTGGTGCATACCCAATGGCGTTTGAACATTTACGGTTTGCCAAGGCATTAACTTACTAATTTCATAAGCCATAATTTGACCGATTCTTTCGATATTTTTACGAAATCGCTGGCGGTCGTTTTGAATATTTACATCGCGTAATTCGCTAACATATTGTTGCAATAAACTGTTGTTCTCCGACAGATTAATTATCTCCATTGCTCAAAGTTAGGAATTATTGTTTTTAAACAGCTATTTTGTGGCGCAATTCGACAACCATTTGTCGGTTGAATTAGAGGAGTAAAGTGAACGTATGAAAATTACATTTTGCGGAGCAGCAAAACAAGTAACCGGAAGTATGCACATGGTTACGCTGCACAATGGCTATAAGATACTTATTGATTGTGGTTTAAATTATGAATTAAAGCGCGATTTGTCGGGTGATGAATTCACCTTTCCATTTAATCCGGGTGATATTGATTTGGTAATATTAACCCATGCTCATATTGACCACAGCGGAAATATTCCTACGTTGGTTGCCAGGGGATTTAAAGGTCAAATTATTTGCACCGAACCAACCTTAGAGTTAAGTAAACACTTGTTGTTTGATAGTGCCAATATTCAAATGATGGAGTATAAACAACGCTATCATCGAGCACCTAAACATAGGAAATCAAACGTACCAAAACCTATTTATTCGGAGCGTGAGGTTAGTGTGGCCATGGATAAAATGGTAACCCTTCCATTTAATCGTAAATTTCAAATAACTGATGGTTGTGAAATTGAATTGATTGAAGCCGGACATTTATTAGGTGCTGCAAGTGTGGTAATTCAGGAAACTGTTAACCAAATTACAACACGCATAGGATTTACAGGCGATTTAGGAAGGGAACATGCCGAGTTGATAAGGAATCCCGTTCCTATGGAAAACCTTGATTATTTGGTGTCGGAAGCAACTTATGGCGGACGAATGCATACTTCTTCTAAACTTGCAGAAGAAGAACTCCTAAAGCATATCGAAGAAACGATTGTTAAATTAAGAGGTCGTTTGATTATTCCTGCTTTTAGTGTTGGTCGTACACAAAGTATTGTACATGTATTATGCCGCTTGTACCATAAAGGTTTGTTACCTGATGTTAAAATTTATGTTGATAGTCCACTAGCCATTAAATCAACCCATACCTATAGCAATCATCCCGAATTATTAAATAAAGACGCCACTGCATTTTTAAATGAACATGGCGACTTATTTGATTTTCCTAACCTGAAGTGGATTGATTATTTAACCGATCAGGATGAAAAAGCACAAACAGGAGAATCGTGCATTATTGTATCAGCAGCCGGAATGGTTGAAGGCGGTAGAATTCAAGAACATGTGAAGAACAATATTCAAAATCCATTTAGTACGATCTTAATTGCAGGTTTTTGTGCTGAAGGCACCTTGGGTTATCGTTTGTTATCAGGTCAAAAAAACATTGCAATTAAAGGTAGAAATTATCAGGTGTATAGCAACATTACTAAAACTGATGTATTTAGTTCGCACCCCGACAAGATGGAAATTTTCAATTATATCAAAACTTGTTACACACCAAGATTAAAGCAAATATTTTTAGTACATGGTGATGAACCTAACTTGGTTCAGATGAAAGACACCCTTGAAAAAGCAGGAATAACCGGTGTTGAAATCCCCGAGCAGCTTGATTCTTATAACTTAATAAGCTAATATGAATACCGGTGTAATTGCAGCTTTCGGCACTTTAATTTGTTGGACCGCAGGAACTTTTGCTTTTACCTTAGCCAGTAAAAGAGCAGATCCGGCCGCTGTAAATCGCATCCGATTGTTTTTTGCAGCATCACTGTTAACCCTTGCTGTTGTTGCCTTTACGGATATAAAATTTACCCAACTTTTTTCAGCGCCTTTACCCGAACAATGGATTTGGTTAGGACTAAGCGGCATTATTGGTTTAACATTAGGTGATTATTTTGCCTTTACGGCATATCGAATTTTAGGCAGCAGTAAAACCAGCTTGTTCAGCACCTTTGCCCCTGTTGCTGCCTTATTGTTGGGATGGGTAATGTTACACGAATCCATTAACATCGTTGGCATTATTGGAATGTTAATTAGTACAGGCGGTATTGCCTGGTTTGTGCAATCCACTCAAAAGCAAAATACAGCTAACCATTTAACGCAAGCCGAACTTACTAAAGGAATTGTATTTGCCATACTTGGTGCCGTTGGTCAAGGTTTAGGCTTGGTATGTGCTAAAAAGGGGCTGAATTATAATGCAAGTAATGAAATTGAAATAACAGCCATGCATGCCACTTGGATACGTATGACCATTGGTACAGTTGCCGCTTATAGCATAGCTTTATTCACCAAAAATATTTTCAAAGAATTTTACTCACTTATCACTACAACTGAACAATTTAAACCATTAATCACCGGCACAATTTTCGGACCTGTAACAGGGGTATCATTAAGTTTATTGGCAGCATCGCAAATAGAGGTAGGAATTGCGCAAACCATATTCAGCTTATTGCCTATAACAGTTATGGCTGCCGCCATACTTTTTGGTAACGAAAAAATTTCGAAAGCAGCTATTATCGCCTCTTTAGTTGGAGTTTTAGGTGTTTTAATTTTAGTATGGCGTAATGATATTATACATTTCATTAAACTGTAAATCGCCAAACAAGCTTTCCTAAAATTGCCATTCGTTTTAAAGTTAAGCGCTCGTTATTAGTATCTAATACCTGATTTACAATAAAGAAAAAATCGGTACCAATACGAGGGATTACATGCAGCCTGAAATTAAGATCCCATTGGTTTTGAAGTGAATTCCATTGAGAGAGTACCGAACCAAATGCATTGGGGTTGATGGCGTATTCCATCCGTGTTCCAACTAAATGAGTGATTAAACTCCCATTAGGCAGGTTTAAATCATTGTACTCATACCTTACACTCATGTTTAAATATTTACCTGCACGCCACAACATATCTAAGCGATTTTGTAACGAATGGCCATTGTATAATTCTCCCCATGAAAGTCGGTTAGAAAATGATAACGTTCGTCCCCTGAACGTCCTAATATCTACACTCCATTCATCCCAATAATAATTTCCTGCTTCAATTGGAATTATTCGTAATAATTTAAATGTATTGATTAATCCTTCGCCTCTTCTATTATAACTCATTCTAAAACTTTCGCCTTTACGTGTATCAAAACCTAAAAACTGTAACGAATAAGTAAAGCTTTGCATGGCATTGGTTTCATCATAGTTGGTTTGAGTAATCATTACCGGAATAAATTCAAATTGCCTTATCCATTTTAACCTGTTTTTGGGACGAGGTTTATAGGCCACTTCTGCAAAATATTCATTAAAATTTTCACGTGTCATTAATCCAACTTCAGGATTAAAATTTACCGGACTCTTTTGAGTTGATGCAAAAACATTCCACTTATCATTTAAATACGCTACAAACATGCGGTAGGCATACGACTTCTGTTGAAAACCTGAATCGCTGTTATAGGTTTGAATAAATGCGCCTCCAATATCAAGGTTCTTATTCCCAAGAAACTTAGATGTACTATACCTTCCATTTACTCCTGTAGTAGAATGCCAATATTGATTTGTAATTTTATTTACCGTCATTGCTCCTATTACACTTTGTTTTCCAACATCTTGTCTAATACTTCCAACGGTATAATTTGTTAACGGATTACCTTGAAGCCTGTCGGTTTGAATACTCATCAAACCAATGGTACTATTTTGTTCTTTACCTAATAAACGAGCGCCTGCAATAATAGGCACGTTGGTGGTATCACCAATACCGGATCCTATTCTTCTGGTATAAAATGGTATAATTCGATTCCCTCCAAAGCCCATGTTAAAAAAATCGTCACCTTCTAAAAAGTATTCACGCAATTCAGGAAAGTTTAATTGAAATCGGGTTAAGTTAATTTGTTGTTGATCTGATTCAACTTGGGCAAAATCGGTATTAAAGGTAAGGTTTAACCTATATGTTGGTGATAACAAAGTATTAATATCACCACCTGCATTAAGCACCGGATTGTTTCTTATCCAATTCGGCTGATTGTTGTTGGTCATGCGCGTATTAACCTGATTTCCTCCTATGGTGTACGGCTTAATTTCTATAAATGTGTTTTGCGATAAATTTTTTAATCCAAGAATTGTTCCGGCTTGGTTTACTTGCGTAATACGATTGTTTCT
This sequence comes from Bacteroidia bacterium, assembly GCA_025454975.1. Taxonomy (GTDB): domain Bacteria; phylum Bacteroidota; class Bacteroidia; order UKL13-3; family UKL13-3; genus UBA6183. The sequence goes on along the minus strand of JALONK010000012.1, from coordinate 62,849 downwards.
ACTCCACCCTTGCCAACAAACTTGTTCTCGCTTATGCCGAATGTTTCGTTCAACGTTTAAACCCCAGTTTTGCTCTTCATCAGTATTTTTATATTTAAAAGTGTAAAGTGGAATTTCAAATTCAGCAAACCAGCCTTCATTGGTACGGGTAGTTTTCACATTCCACACACCATTCCAAAACAAATTGGTAGAACCTCCATTATTAAACACCTGTAAATCGGCCCTTGCTCCATTTGGGTTGGTTACAAACATAAAACCATTGCGTTTGTCATTATAAGTATCAATAATAATGATGATGTTATCATCAATATCATAACTAAAATCCCGCCTTAGTTCTTTGGCTATAATTGCACCCGGATTACTGTCATAACACCAAACGGCTATGTAAAGAAATTTTTCATTGTAGGCTATACTTACTTCCGTACGTTCGGTTGCTGGTTCGTTAAAATTTAACTCACGTTGGGTAAAATTACTTATGCGGTTAGCTCGTGTCCAAACCGCTTCATTTAGTTTACCATCAAGTGTAATATTCTCATCAACTTTGATAGCCTGTAAAGTGTTTGGAAAGGATATTTGTGCAGATAACTTACCCACAATCAAACACACAAAAACAAATGGTAAGTATTTAATCAACATTGCATGGTTTTTTCTTGTTTATGCAATTAGAGTTTTACACAAATGTTTTTAGCTTCTGTAAAAAACCGTAAGGCTTCAAGTCCGCCTTCTCTGCCCACTCCACTACTTTTTACACCACCAAACGGAGTTCTTAAATCGCGTAATAACCAACAATTAATCCAAACAATTCCGCTTTTTACCAATTGAGCTACCCGATGTGCTTTAGTAACATCTTGGGTCCAAATAGTAGCCGCTAATCCATATTCTGTTGAGTTCGCCATTTTTAATACTTCCTCTTCAGTATCAAATGGGGAGAGTGTAACTACAGGACCAAAAATTTCTTCCTGATTAGTTCTACACGTATATGGCAATCCTTCTATTATGGTTGGTGCAATAAACCATCCGTTGGCACAAACGCCATCAGGTTTAACTACTTCCCCACCACATAAAACGGTTCCTCCTTCCTGTTTGGCTAATTCAATATAACTTAAAACCTTCTCGAAATGGGCCTTACTTACAATTGCTCCGGTTTTGGTTTTAGGATTCATAGGATCGCCTACCACCAACTCAGTTTTAACTTTTTCAACAAAGGCTGATTTAAATTTGTCGTAAATGCTGCGCTCTATAAATATCCTCGAGCCACATAAACATATTTCGCCTTGGTTTAAAAACGACGAACGAACTGTTTCTGCTAGCATGGCTTCAAAATCACAATCAGCAAAAATGATGTTTGGATTTTTACCGCCTAATTCTAAGGATAACTTTTTAAACATTGGTGCTGCAACCTTTGCAATTTCGGCACCTGTTTTAGTTCCACCTGTAAAGCTTATTGCTTTTATGCTTGGGTGTGATGTAATGGCACTCCCTACTTTATGACCTAACCCATGAACAATATTTAATACTCCGGGAGGTAATCCGGCTTCAATACAAATTTTACTGAATAAGTATGCTGTGTATGGTGTAATTTCACTTGGCTTAGCCACTACACAATTCCCGGTTGCTAATGCAGGAGCAATTTTCCACGTAAATAAATACAAAGGTAAATTCCAAGGCGAAATACAACCTACCACACCTATTGGTGAACGTAAGGTATAATTGATGGCATGATTTCCCATTGGATGGGCTTCACTTGAGAAGTGTTCAATGGCGGTTCCGAAAAACCTGATATTACTGATGGCACGAGGAATTTCACCATTTTTTGAAAGCCATAATGGTTTACCCTGATCTGTTGTTTCAGCCTCTGCAAACAGTTGTAAATCACGTTCCAATAATTCACTTATTTTAAGCATGATTCTACCTCTTTTTTCGGCAGGAGTATTGCTCCATTGCTCAAAAGCGTTTTCAGCAGCTACATAGGCTAAATCCACATCTCGCTCATCACTATCCGGACATTCAGAAAACACCTCTCCTGTTGCAGGATTTGTATTTGACAAATAGGCTCCGGAAACAGGTGCAATCAGCTCGCCATTAATATAATTTTGTAAGGTAATCATCAAGATTAAAATTGTGTTTTTAAGATTTTAAAGCCTACCAATTCGTCGTATTTAAATTGAATATGCTTATGGTAAATAAATATCACATACTCGTTTTCGGTGCCTGCGTGCGACCCTTCCAGTTCAACCTCATCAGGCTTTCCTTCGGCATCCATTGTGGTATATTTATATTCATATCGGCCTTGTTTTAATAATGCATCCATCTCGTAACGGAGACGTGATTTGTTATAAAACATTTTATATTCAGGTAATAACTTCCAATCTGTAAATTCACCAATTACATAAACATCTCGTTGCAATTGGTTTAAACTTAATAAATAAAAAGTTACAGATGCATAATCTCCGTCAATATCACCGTTTTGTCCGTCGCGATTAGCTATCACCCTTCTTCCATTAAAATCAAGATAATTAAAATATTGTTTGCTGCCTCGCGATTCTTCATAATTAAGATAACAATGATACATGGTATCGAGCGTTTTGGTTCGCACGTTCTGGCTTAGTTGTCGTAAGCTTCTTGTATCAAAAAAGCGATACTCATTACCTCCCGGAAATGTTGTTTGGTCGAAGTAATTATAGTCTAACGTATTATCTCTGATGAATAACGGTTTAAGTCCTGTAATGGCATTATCCCACCTATAATTTTGCATAATAACAACACTTACATCTCGAAATGGGTCGGGAATATTAAAACCTCGGTAACTTACATTAAAGTTAATCTCTTGACGGGTGTATCTGTACTGCGCTAATGTTGCGGGTTTTACCGTACCATCTATGTTTACTGCCGGATTAATCACCATCATTCTGCGGGTTAACACCACATCATTTTCATCAAAATTTCGGTAAACTTTGATAATATAATTACCGGCAATCATTGGTTTAATATTATCATTAGGAACAGTTACCGAATAATGTACATATTTAATATAAGTATTGGTTGAATATTTAAAGTCGTTGATATTATCAAAGGTTATTCCCTTTAAATATTCATTTTGATTTAAAGGTGTGGGATTCCAATTGGCGTCGCAATGAATAAGTGTATATTGAAAATATTCGTTTTGGTTTCCAAGAATATCAAAACTTAATTCCAATTGTCCGCCTCCATTTAAGTTAATTAACGGATAACGATCTTCGGTTCCGGCTTTCACCAGTTGTACCGAATGAACTTTATCATCATATATCTTATTGTCTAATGGCGCTTGTGCGTGCACAAAAAACGTCAATAAACAAAATAGCGCAACAACAATTGGTTTGATTATTTTCATATTACTCTAAGGCTAAAATATCTTCAAAAGTTTTTTCATACTGTTGCTCCAACGTGTTTAGCTTATATTGTAAGGCATCGTATTCACCTTTATATTGTTTCATTTGTGTTGGATTTTGAGAAATTTCAGGTTGCGAAAATTGGGCTTCTAATGCTTCTAAATTTGCTTTCATCTCGGCAATAGTTTGCTCTAATAAGGCAAAATCCTTTTTTAATTGCTGCAACTTATCAGTACCGGATTTATCTCCATTTGGTTTGGTTTCCGCTGCTTTTTTCTCAGGCTTGTTAGGTTGTTTAGGTTGATTGGCAGCCGCTGCTTTCTTTTCATCTTCTTGTTTTTTACGCCAATATTCATACTCATCATACGTTCCCGGATATTCTTTGATTTCTCCGTTCTCCAACCACCAAATTTTATTGGCAATTTGTGATATAAAATACCTATCGTGAGATACTACTATAAAAGTGCCTTTATATTGTTGCAACGCTTGCACTAAGATACCTATTGATTTCATATCTAAGTGGTTGGTTGGCTCATCCAGCAACAAAAAGTTAGCTTCTGCCAATAAAGTTCTAGCCAAAGCCACACGTGCTTTTTCGCCACCACTTAATACTTTTATTTTTTTAAATACTTCTTCATTGGTAAATAAAAAACAACCTAACAAAGTTCGCAACTCGGTATCAGTGCGCTCTCCGGCATGTTGCTGCATTTCTTGCAGAATTTCATTTTCAATGTTTAACGATTCTAACTGATGTTGCGCGTAAAAAGCTTCAATCACATTATGACCCTTAATAATTTCTCCATCAAATTGTTCGGCACCTGCAATTAATCGAAGTAAGGTAGATTTTCCTTTTCCATTAGCCCCTATCAAAGCAATTTTATCGCCCCTAACAATCTCACCTGAAGCTTGGGATAAAATATTAATATCGGGATAAGCTTTATTCACTTCTTTAATCGTACTCACTACCTTTCCAGACGCTGTGCTCATTCTGAAATCAATATTTATTTCAAACGATTCATCTTCCGGTGCTTCAATTCGGTCTAATTTTTCTAGCAGTTTCACCCTGCTTTGAGCTGCGGTTGCTTTTGATGCCTTGGCCTTAAAACGGTTGATAAATTGCTCCTGCTGTTTTATAAATTGTTGTTGATTATCATACTGGCGTTGTTGCAAATCCATCCGTTCTGATTTAGCCTCAAGAAAGAATGAATAGTTGCCGCTGTATTCATAAATTTTTTGACCGTTTACCTCAACTATTTTATTGACCATTCGGTCTAAAAACTCCCTATCATGCGATACCACAATTACCGTACCTTCATAAGTTTGCAAATAATTCTCAAGCCATTCTATCGTTGGTAAGTCTAAGTGATTCGTAGGCTCATCAAGCATCAACAATTGTGGTTTTTGTAATAATAATTTCGCCAACATCACCCTCATTCGCCAACCACCTGAAAACTTTTTATACGGTTGAGCAAGCTGTGCAGTGGTAAATCCTAAACCCTCCAAAACCTTTTCACATTTATGATGAATATTATATCCATCTAAGGCATCAAATTCAGTTTGAAGGTCGCTTAGTTTATTGATAACCTCGTCACTATAATCGGTTTCTAAAATTTTAACTACCTTTTCAATTTCAATTTCCAAATCTAATTGGCGTTGAAAAGCACTCATGGCCACTTGTAAAATTGATTGTTCAGTTTCAAAACTAAGTTGGTCTTGATTTAAAAACCCAATGGTTAAATCACGCGGTTTTGATAAATGTCCCTCTGTGAGTTGGTATTCGCCATGAATAATTCTTAATAGTGTTGATTTTCCGGTTCCATTTGCACCAATCAACCCTATTCTTTCATTTGGCTTAATGTGCCAATTAGCATTACGGTATAAAAATCTACCTCCGAATTCAAATCCAAAATCTGTTAAAGCTATCATAAATCAGGCAAATATAGTTGAAAGAAGTTGACTAAAAACGGCATATTCTTGTTTTGTTAATTTTGATTAAAAAATTAGCACATTTTATTGGCAGGTTAATGGTATTCACCTAAATTGGGCGCTGAATAAACTGAAACTATTTGATGATTGAATTTTCTGGAACCGTAAAAAGTAAACTTCCAAAAACAGGTACAACCATTTTTACTGTGATGAGCGCCTTGGCCAATGAACACCAAGCTATAAATTTAGCACAAGGTTTTCCTGATTTCCCCTGTGCTCCACAATTAATCGAACTGGTTAATCATTATATGAAAGCCGGTTACAACCAATATGCTCCGATGCCCGGAGTAATGGCTCTGAGAGAAAAAATTGCTCAAAAAACCCAAGACTTATATAGCGCCGTGTATGACCCTGAAAAGGAAATAACGGTAACTCCCGGCGGAACTCATGCGTTGTATGCCGCTATTAGTGCTTTTATAGGGGATGGAGATGAAGTAATATTAATCGAACCTTGCTATGATAGTTATTTACCTGCCATAACTGTTAATGGCGGTAGGGCAAAATTTGTTGAACTTAAATATCCAAATTATAAAGTTGATTGGGATGAAGTTAAAAAGTTGGTGAACTATAAAACCAAAATGATCATCATCAACACACCTCATAATCCCACCGGCACCACGTGGAGCGCGCAAGACATGCAACGGTTGGAAAAGATTGTGAGAAATACCGAAATAATTGTATTGAGTGACGAGGTATATGAACACATTATTTTTGATGGGGTTGAACACCAAAGTGTGGCTCGTTATCCTAAACTTGCCGAAAGAAGTGTTATTGTTTCAAGCTTTGGTAAAACCTTTCATACCACAGGTTGGAAAATGGGCTATGTTTTAGCTCCGGCAGCTTTAACCACCGAGTTTAGAAAAGTGCATCAATTTATGTGCTTTAGTGCTAATACTCCTGTTCAATATGCTATCGCCGATTACTTAAAAAACCCTTCTACATACTTAGAACTTAGTGCATTTTATCAAGAAAAACGTGACACTTTTCGTGCATTGATTAAAGGTAGTAAGTTTAAAATTTTACCATGTGAAGGTTCTTATTTTCAACTGTTGAGTTACGCTAAAATTACCCAGGAAAAAGACACTGATTATGCAGTACGGCTAACTAAAGAATATAAAATAGCCTCGATACCTACATCAGTTTTTTATCATAAAAATACCGATAATCAGGTGTTAAGGTTTTGTTTTGCAAAAGAAAATGAAACATTAGAAAAAGCAGCTGAACAACTAATGAAAATCTAAACATGAAAGTTGCAACCATACAAGGTAATATTACTTGGGAACATCCTGAATCAAATCTGAATTATTTTGAATCAATGATTGGCAGTATTGATGAACAAGTTGATATATTTTTATTACCTGAATTATTTACCACAGGATTCACCATGAACACTCAATTAGCCGAAAACATGGAAGGTAATACATTGAGTTGGATGAATAAGATGAGTAAAAAAACCGGAGCTGCAATTGCAGGAAGTGTAATGATTAAAAACAAACAACAACAGGTTTTTAATCGCTTTATATGGATGAATCCTGATGGCAGCTATGAAGTGTATGATAAAAAGCACCTCTTTAGTATTGGAGATGAACATCATCATTTTACTCCCGGAACCGAAAAATTAATTATTGATTTTAAAGGTTTTAAACTTTTGATTTTAATTTGCTATGATATAAGATTTCCGGTTTTTATTCGCCGTACAACTATCGAACAATATGAAGCCATTTTTATAGTTGCCAATTGGCCTGAGAAAAGAGCAGGGCATTGGAAAACCCTTCTTCAGGCGCGTGCTATTGAAAACCAATCGTATGTAGTTGCTGTTAATCGTGTGGGTGTTGATGGCAAAGGAGCAAATCATACCGGGGATAGCATGGTTGTAGAACCTACAGGTGAAATATTGTATCATGCAGTGAATAGAGAAGAAGTTACTATTCATGAACTGAATAAAGATAAGGTTATTTCTTACCGGCAGTCATTCCCTGTGTATCAAGATGCCGACGATTTTACTTTATTGTAAAACATTACCGATTGCAACTATTTGGCAAGCATATTCATCCAAATTGAAGAAAAAATAATACTAACAATTACAATAGATGAGAATAATAACGATTTTAACATTAATCAGTGTAATGATTAGTGGAACTTTACAAGCACAGAAAGCAAAAGCAAAACCTAAAACAACTCCGGTTAATAAAGTAGTTCCCGCAGAAAAAGGGACATTATCTTTTGATAGAACAAACTTTGAAATTGGTACAGTTATAGATTCTAAAGAACCGATTTATCTAACTTTTAAATTTAAAAATGTGGGTAAAGGAGCAATCAGCATTACTGATGTAAAAACTGATTGTGATTGCTCGAAGGCTGATTGGATAAAAACTCCCGTAGCTGCCGATAAAGAAGGTCAAATTGAAATCCGATTTTTTCCTGCCTTGCAAAGTGGTAAGGTAACAAAAAAATTCACCGTGTTTACCGACGGAAGTCCTAGTGTTTATTACCTAAGTATGACAGGTAATGTTGATGACAGAAACGCAAGGTTATACCAATATTATCCCGAAGTTCAAGGAAATACTCGTTTGGCAATGAACAACGTGCGCTTCGATACTTTATATATTAATCAAACCGATTCGGCCTTCGTTAATATGTTTAATCCTACATTCAAGGATATAAATATTAAATCCATTAAAGCTCCTGAGTATATTACGGCCACGCCCGACCAATTTATTTTATATGCTGATAATGGTACAACCTTTACCATAAAAGTAAATGGCGCACTGGCAAAGGATTACGGAAAAAGGACTGATGAAATATTAATTAATACAGATGACCCTAAATCACCGATAAAGAAAATTTTTGTTAAGGTTAACTTACTGGAAAACTTTAGTATTCAACCCCCTAAATTTTTACAAAAGCCTCCGGTTTTTAAAGCACTTACGCCTATAGTTAATGTTGATACCATGCAAATTAACACCGTTAAACAAGCTACATTTTATGTTACAAATACCGGAAAATCGCCAATGTTTATCAGAAAAATTTATAGTGACTGTGGCTGTATAACTACTAATTTCGACTATAGTAAACCAATTAAAAGAAACAAAAAAGTGGCTATTACCATTCAGTTTAATGCCAAATATGATATTGGTGAAGTAACGAAAGAAATTATTGTGATTACCAACACACCCGACCGTGTTGAACATAAGTTAAACCTTAAAGCCAATATTATTTATATCAGGAAATAACATTCCTCTGTTAAAAGATTATATAGCTGCTTTCCTGTTTGGATTGCAGCTATTATTTTTGTACATCAATTTACACAACCATGAAGTTTACTTTAAAAATAGTATTGATTGCTTTTGTAAGTGGCGTTGCAGGTGCCGCAGGTTTTTATTTCTTATTACCCAATCGTGTGTATTTCACTTCTGCTTCAACTGAAAATAATGAGGGGATGTTAACGAATAATGTATCCTTTAATGGAATAAATACCCCCGGAAGTGAAGATATGATAAAGGCTTCGGCTATTGCTACCCCAACCGTAGTATTCATTAAAACCTTAAGCAATCAGCAAGTAGCCGATCCGTTCTTCGACTTTTGGTCGAGCTGGGATTTTTTTGGCAGAAGAGGACCGGTAACCAGTTCGGGAAGTGGGGTAATTATTAGTGCTGATGGTTATATCGTAACCAACTTACATGTGGTTAAAAATGCAGATGTTATTGAAGTAATCACCAATAATAATAAACATACATATAAAGCAAAAGTTATAGGCACTGATGGGTCAACAGATTTGGCGCTGCTTAAAATTGAAGCCCAAACATTACAACATATTACTTTCGGAAATAGCGACCAAGTGAAAATTGGTCAATGGGTTTTAGCAGTAGGAAATCCTTTTAACCTTACTTCAACTGTAACCGCAGGTATTGTAAGTGCCAAAGGCAGAAACATAAATGTGGTAAACAATAGATTCCCCATTGAAAGTTTTATACAAACCGATGCTGCCATTAATCCGGGTAATAGCGGCGGTGCATTAGTAAATACAAATGGTGAGTTGATTGGCATAAACACAGCCATTGCCTCAAACACCGGTTCGTATAACGGTTATGGTTTTGCTATTCCATCAAACCTTGTACAAAAAATTGTGAAAGATTTAATTGAGTACAACGAAGTACAACGAGGTTTTACGGGAATGGATGTTAAAGATATTGACGGAGCCTTGGCCGACCAATTGTCAATAAACAATAACTTAGGAGTGTATGTACAATATGTGTTGCCAACCGGACCTGCGGAAGAAGCAGGCATAAAAGCCGGTGATGTGATTATCAAAGTGAATGAAAAAGAAATAGAAACTAAGGTATTATTTGATGAACAAGTAAGCTATTATCGTCCGGGCGACCGCATAAAATTGGCCATTATAAGAAATGGTAAAGTACAAGATATATATCTGAAGTTAATTAACCGCGACGGCAATACAGCTATTATTAAAAAGCAAAGTATTACTTCTAATGTATTGGGTGCCGACTTCACTCCTATTTCAAAAGTAGAAAGCGATAAATATGGCATAAAATTCGGCGTTAAAATTACCGAGATAAGAGCCGGAAGAATAAGAAATATGGGCATCCCTGAAGAGTTTATAATCACATCAATTAACAAAAAAGAATATACCAAAGCCGAACCACTCATACAAGATTTAGAAAACATCCGCGGACAAATAATCATTGAAGGCGTTTACTCAAATGGCTCAAGAGGATTTTATTCGTTTTATGTGTATTAGGTGAAAATGATGTGAGAGGCGGATGGGGACTGGATGGTTTAAGTTGCGGAAGTGAGGTTGAAGAGAAAGTGAGGATAGTTAGCTGATAGTTGACTCGTCTTAATTATATATTTTATTTAGAACAGTCGCGTACATTGTTAAGTTTTGGTGTGAGTGTTTGGCTTAGATGAATTCGGTATATGTTTACTAGATTATATTAATACCAATTGCTTAAGTGATTTAATAACTAGTTCTTTATGTAGTTCCTTGTCTTTGTTGAGGAGTTGGTTTCTATTTTGTAACTCAATTTCAGATACTTCATAGGGATTGTAATCTAAAAGTGTTTTGAAGAAATTAGCCGGGTTTACACAATTTCTTATAAACTTATGAGTATGATTTAAAAATTCAACTTGACCACAGAATCCTAAAAGTTTGATTAAGGAAGCTGTACCATTTACTGTTATAAATAAATTTTTCTGTACTTTTATTTTGTCAAAATAGAATGGTTCACGAATAAGTGAGATAACTCTTTTAGCATTAGCTTTGGCGGATGAATTACCTTTAATAATATCTAAATAAATAAGGTAGATAACATTAATATCTGTGTAAAGATATTCGTAATCATTTTGAGGATAAAAACCCTTATGCGAAGTAAAATCATTTGCTGAATCTGTTGTTTTCTCTTTGGCTTTTATTAAAACTACTGCTCCTGGATAGGTAGGACAAAAAATATTATCCAAGCCAAAGTCGCTCGATTGATTGAATGCAGGACACAATATATTCTTATGTATATGCCAAACTGCAGTCCTTGAATGATATGTTGATTTTAGTTGTATTTTTCTACTAAAATCTCTTGTATCTTCAATTATTATGTCACACCCTTCATTATCGACTTCAGGTTCATAAATTTTTAAATTCGAATTGAATTGCGCTGCTGCTAGTTTGATGTCGTGGTAGAAGGCATACTTAAAAATTGTTTCCCTTAACATTGAGTTTTTACCTTCATTAAGAAATTTAATTATATTAGAGTTATTAGATTTAGGCATTTTTCATAAGTTATAATTCTTCCTTGGTCAACTCATTGAGTTGTTAAATAATCAACTATATTTTTTCAAGTTCTAAAATATCAGATTTTTTTTCCCTTACTTCAATAACTTCAACGTTTAATACCAGAATTAATATGTAGACTTAATTATTTCTATATTTTATCAACTTTTATATGGAACACTATGAGGAAAACTTGAAAGAACCACCTATAAAAACACAAGCTCTTTTATATTAAGCAATTTATGTATCTGCAAGCACCTCTACCTAACACCTAACAATCTTTTAAAGTGTTGATTGATGTTTACTAATGGGCAATAATTAATTTATCGGTAAAGGTTTTATCACCTGATACTAAACGAATTTGATACAAGCCATTAGCTAATCCACTTAAGTCTAAAGAAACAGTAGTTTGTCCGGATTTTACAGTTTCAAACACGATTCGCCCCGACAAATCATAAATGCTTATATTCATTTGTGTTGATGCTTCAGGTAATAACAGCTCAATATTTCCGGTTGATGGATTAGGCCAAAAAGCCATTCCACTGCTTTGGTTAATTTTAGTAACCGAGGTTGATGTACTTACCGGTAAATCAAAAGCTTGAGTACCATCCGAACGCGATGAAGTTGAACCTTGTTTAGCTGAAAACCCTAATCCTCGTCGGGCAAAAGTTGACCAAATAAGCATGGTATCTTCGCCATTATTATTTATTTTATTTGCTAATAAAATGGCATCTCTTGCATCAACAAATCCCGGGCTGCAAGGTTGTAGTTTCATACCATCCATTACCAATTGTATTGCCCTGTTGTTTCCGCCTTTGCCGGTATATAAATTAGGATCGTAACCATACTTATCAATGAAATTCCAATACAAATCATAAAGCATGGCACACCATACCGAACCTACGCCATGCGGTACACTTAATGTTTTTATTGATTCATAAGTTGTAGGATTAACAGTTAAACTGCGGCTATAACGAAAATTTCTAATCCCAAGTCCTTCATTCGGTTGTTGAATTAACCAAGTGGCTATACCTCTTCCTGTTTCAGCATTATGAGAGGCACGTTGGGTAAGCACCAATGCGAAAAAATCACTCCAGCCCTCTCCTGCTTGTTCTTGTTGGGTTTGACGTAAACAATTTGCGTTATCAGGCCCACCGGTTAGTCGGTTAGATATGCCATGTCCATACTCATGAGCAATTACACCATTATCAAAATCACTATCCATGGCTCCTGCGGGTTCAGCCCCTGCATCAATACTCATAAATACTTCACCTGCGGCTAAACGTTGTTTAAGTATGGTTCCTGCACTCAACGAAATCATCACTGATGGGATAACAATATCTGATGCCGAGCCTGTCATTGCAAAGGCAGTAGTGTTCACATTGTTAATTACAATAGCCATTACAGCTCCTGCTTCTTGTGCATTTCTAACTTTTTGGGTAAATCCACAAGTACCTCTGTCAATAACTAAAATTTTACCTGCTGCATTTTTCACCGGGTTACATGCCAAAGTTGTATTGCCTCCTGCCGAATCAGCAACTAATACCATTGGTATATTGGTTAATGAAAAAGTACGGGGACCAAAAGAAGAAATAAAATAACTGAAAGAGTCTCTAGAATTTGTTGTATTTATAAACATCAGATTAGATAATGAAATACCCGACCTGTTCCATAAATACATTTGCATACGTGGGTTTAAACCATCAACCGGTGTCGCAAAATTTGCATTATTGGTACCACTGCCATCCTGCGCTTCTGCATATACAAAATCATTTTCTTCTCCACCTCTACTATAGTTATTAAGTTGGAAATTGCCCGAGTTTTCATCAAATCCATAATGATAAGTTACATCGTGCAAATAATTATTCCATACGAATAAATTAGTGATGGCAGCATTTAAATTATAACTTGGCGTTTGTAAAGTATCATAAGGATAGTCAAACACCAACGAGTCGCCACCGTCGGGACTATAGCCCGGTGTATTTAAGCTCATCCTGTCTTCACTAGCCAAAACATTGTTTCCGTAAGTGATGGTTTCATCTGCACCTTCTATTCCATCAATATCATGCCAACCATAAGGTGAAGCGAGGCTATCAGCAGGTTCGGTTAATAATACACGTTCGCCGTGGGCCGGACTTTCAACCCCTAAAGGATAAGCCCTGTATGTAGCTTTATTCGAAGCTTTTTTGGCAACTATATAGCCTTCAATATTATTTTTAATAGTTGGGTAATGCACTTGCACCGGACTTTCTGAAAATCCATGTTGGTGCGAAAGGTTGCATTTAATTGTTAGGCTGTGTTTATCTACAATAGCTCCGGTTAAGGCATCAGTGTAAACCATCCACCATTCTCCAGAAGCTTGATCATACCATCCGGTTTCGTATACCAATAACAGTGTACCTTCAGGCATGGCACGATAACAAAGTTTAACTTTAATTGGTGCAGGGGAAACACTTAAGTCAGTTAATTCGCATTTGCCATTAACTAATACCAACGCGGTTTTATTTAAACTTGAAGGAGCCTTTAACTGCAAATGACTCGCTACTGTAGTGATATTTACAGATGGGGTAATTGATGCCTGATTGGTATTTATTTTTGTTGTTGCTTGATGAACAAATTGTTGGTTAAAACCAAATGTAACTTCACCTTTATAATGAATGGCTCCAACAGCATTCTCAACTTCAATACCATTTACAACTTGTTTGAAATACACATGGGTTACCCCATTGTGTTTATCAGTATACTCATTGGTAATGAGTACATCCTTAACATCCTGTTCAGAAAACCCGGAAGCCATTAGCTTTTGCTTAACCAAATTTAAGGATTGTTGAGCACTAAGCGTAAATACTGCACAAAGTGCTAACACAAGTAAGTTTATTTTTTTCATCGGTATTCGAATATAAGATTATTAGGATGTTAACCAAACGTAAAGACCACTCCATAAGTTATTGTTATAAACAAAAGAGCCACGCTTTTTGATTCACGTGGCTCGTTTATTACATAAAACCTAATTGTAGCTTTGCGGCTTCACTCATCAAATCCTGTGTCCATGGTGGATCGAAAGTAATTTTTACCTCTACTTCCTTCACCCCTTCAATGTTTCCCAACTTTTGTTTTATTTCTTCGGGCATGCTTTGGGCAGCCGGACAAAAAGGTGAAGTTAATGACATTATAATCTCAATCGCTAAATCATGATTTACATTCACCTCATAAATCAATCCTAATTCATAAATATTAACCGGTATTTCGGGATCATATACCGTTTGTAATACTTGAATGGCTTCGTTTTGTACATCTACAAAAGTACGTAAAGGTGTATTTGTCATATTATCTGAATGCTCCATCAATTATTTCTCTGTTTATTAATTGTTCTTATATCCTAATGCGAATAATCGCATTTTTTGAATCATGCTATTAAACCCATTGCTGCGTTGACTTCCAATCATGCGGTTCATTCCAATTTTATCAATAAAAAAAAGTTCGGTTTGAAGTATAGTTTCGGGAGTTTGATTGTTCCAAATGCTATACAACAACCATAATAGACCTTTGGTAATTGCAGTATTACTATCTGCTTCAAAGTGTATCCTGCCTTCTTTAAGGGTTGGGAATACCCATACCTTACTTTGACATCCTTTTACTAAAAACTCATCCGTTTTTAAAGCCTCTTGCATTGGCGGCAGCTTTTTACCTAAGTCCATTAAATACATGAGCGTTTGTTCCATATCACCTTCAAACAGTGAAAAGTTCTCAATAATTTCTTCTTGTATTTCGGTTGGCGTTAACATATTAATTTGTTATAGCTGTTTTATTTATGCAATTAATAACAAACAAATCACACAAAAGTATTTCAATTATTTTGGTGTTTAACGTTTTCATTATCTGCTTAATTTTTGGAGTGCTTCTAATAACACATCAATTTCATCAATGGTATTATAAACTGCAAACGATGCACGAACAGTTCCATCTAATCCCAAACGCTTCATTAAAGGTTGGGTGCAATGATGCCCGGTGCGCACGGCAATACCGTTAGCATCTAATAACATTCCCACATCGAAATGATGAATTTGTTGTAAAACGAATGATTGAACTGAAATTTTATGTTGAGCTGTACCAACCAATTTAACACCATCTATAGCAGTTAAGCCTGAAATAAAATGTTTTAATAATTGCTCTTCATGTGCAGCCATGTTTGCCTTACCCATAACATTCACAAACTTAATAGCCTCATTAAAGGCAATTACATCTCCAATATTGGGAGTACCGGCTTCAAATTTAAATGGTATTTGGTTATAGGTTGTTTTTTCAAATGTAACTTCTTCAATCATTTCTCCTCCACCTTGATAAGGAGGCATGGCTTCTAAAATCTCACGTTTTCCATAAAGTACACCAACCCCTGTTGGTCCGTATAGTTTGTGAGAAGAGATGGTTAAAAAGTCGCAATCTAAATCTTGAACATCTACTTCCAAATGAGAACAAGCTTGTGCGCCATCTAATAAAACTTTAGCACCCACAGCATGTGCTTTTTGGATAATTTCTTTTACAGGATTAATCGTTCCCAACGCATTGCTTACCCAAACACATGCCACCATTTTAGTGTTATGGTTTAACAATTTTTCGAACTCATCCATCAACAATTCGCCGGCATCATTGATAGGAATTACTTTTAATGCAGCTCCTGTAGCTGCACAAATCATTTGCCATGGAACAATATTACTGTGGTGCTCCATAGCTGAAATCAATACTTCATCACCCGGTTTTAAATTATTTCTACCCCAAGTTTGTGCAACAAGGTTAATGCTTTCGGTTACACCTTTGGTGAAGATACATTCAGCATCTTCTTTCGCATGTATAAATTGTTGTATTGATTTTCGTGTTTCTTCGAAGTACTGAGTTGACCGAGCAGCTAAAGTATGTGCCGCCCTGTGTATATTAGCATTATCCAGCGAATAATAATGTTGTAAGGCATCTATAACCTGTTTAGGTTTTTGAGTTGTAGCTGCGTTATCAAAATAAATAAGAGGTTTGCCGTTAACTTCTTGATGAAGTATGGGAAACTGCTGCCGAATAGATTGTAACGCTGATGTCATGTAATTAGCCCGCCGAATATCATATACAATGGATTATTTTTCCTTGAAGTATATGCTGTTTAGTTATAAATGATAATTAGTACTTACTGTTAATCACTTGTTTTAAAATACTTACAAAATCAAACATCAACCTGCGACTTACAGTTACGCATTAGATTTTTTGTTCAATTTTTTCTTCCATTATGGCAACCAATTCAGGAATTTTAATCCTTTCTGCAATGTCATCAGCGAAAGCATTTAAAAGCATTTTTGTTGCATTTGCTTCTGTAATACCTCTGCTTTGCAAATAAAACATTGCCTCTTTATCCAATTGTCCGATGGTAGCGCCATGTGTACATTTCACGTCGTCAGCAAAAATTTCAAGCTGAGGTTTAGTATTGATGGTAGCCTCATCGCTTAGTAAAATATTTTGGTTACGTTGATATGCATTGGTTTTTTGTGCATCTAAATGCACCATAATTTTACCGTTAAATACCGCCGTTGATTTGTCTTTTAATATGCCTTTATATTTTTCATCGCTATAACAATTAGGCATAGCATGGTCAACTCGTGTATGGTTATCTACAAATTGATGACCATCGGTGAGGTACAAACCATATAAGAGCGTATTACAGTTTTCACCATTCATATAAAAATGAAGGTTATTGCGTGTCCAATTACCGTCTAATGTTAGGGTAACTTGGTTGATGTTTGTATTTGCTTCTTGAAAAACCTGCGTAAAGTTATTTTGAAACGCATCGTTTTCTTGTTGTTGAATTTTATAATGTTCAAGTTGAGCAGATTCGTCGGCATATACCTCATTAACAACATTTGTAAATGATGGGTTAGCGCCTAAACTTAAATATACTTCCACTACTTGTGCTGATGCCTGTTTCTCTAATACTATAAGGTTACGAGGCTGCGATAATGTTTGGAATTGAGTTGAATCAGTTATGTGATAGATAATTACCGGCTTTTCAATTTGTGTTTTAGCCGGTACATAAATAAATGCACCATCGCATAATAATGCCGTATTTAAAGCATTCATTGCAGCACCTTCAACTTTTGCATATTTGCCAAAATGAGCATCAAATTGTTCGGGATGTTCGGTTCTGGCTGTGGCAAGATTTTTTACAATAACGTTTGCTGCTAAAGGTTTTAGCGATGAAGCCTCGGCTATAAAACTTCCATTAACAAATACCAAATGGTGCGCATCAATATTCATTAATGGCGAATGAACAGCCATAGCTACTGCATCTGCATTTATTTCACAACTGTTGCGAAAAGGTTGTTCGATGATTGATTTTAAACTGGTATATTTCCATTCTTCATGTTTGGTTGTTGGGAAACCCAATCGTTCAAACTCATGAAATGCCTGTTTTCTAATATTTGTAAATGATTGATTGCCGTCGGCCTGTTGTTGATAGGCGATAAAATCATCTTTAATAATTTCCTGTAAACTCATGTTTTTAAAATATCAACTATTTAAACAGTTGCAGCCTCCACTTCAGCCTTAATCCAGTCGTAGCCTTTTTCTTCTAATTCCTTAGCTAAGCTTGCATCACCACTTTTAACAATGCGGCCTTTGTAAAGAACATGCACAAAATCAGGAACGATATAATCTAACAAACGTTGATAGTGTGTAATTACCACGAACGAACGTTCGGCATTACGCAATTTATTAACCCCTTGAGAAACTAACCTTAAAGCATCAATATCTAAACCTGAGTCAGTTTCGTCCATGATAGCTAAAGTTGGCTCAAGCATCGCCATTTGAAACACTTCATTACGCTTTTTTTCTCCACCGCTAAATCCTTCATTAAGTGAACGTGATGTTAATGACTTATCCATTTCCATCAATTCAATTTTTTCACGCATGAACTTAAGAAAATCGGTAGCTTCCATCGGTTCTAATCCTTGGTACTTTCTTTTTTCGTTGATGGCCGTTTTAAGAAAATTGGTAGTGCTTACTCCTGGAATTTCAACAGGATACTGAAAAGCTAAAAATACACCTTCACGAGCCCTATCTTCAGGTGCCATTTCTAGTAAGTCTTTACCATTAAAAGAAACTTCACCTGCTGTTATTTCGTAACTATCACGACCTGCCAACACTGCTGACAAGGTACTTTTACCCGCACCATTTGGCCCCATTATGGCATGAACTTCTCCCGGTTTAACCACCAAGTTAATGCCGTTTAATATTTTCTTTCCTTCAATTTCTGCTTTCAGATTTTTAATTTCTAACATATTCATTTTTATTAGTGTCAATCAGGATTCCCTGATGTTTACATTTTATTCTAATTTTAAACCTTAAAAAGAATTTATCCAACACTACCTTCAAGACTCACTGCTAGAAGTTTTTGAGCTTCTACAGCAAATTCCATTGGCAGTTGGTTTAGTACTTCACGGCAAAATCCGTTTACTATTAAACTGATGGCTTCTTCAGTACCAATGCCTCGTTGGTTACAATAAAAAATTTGGTCTTCACCAATTTTAGAGGTACTGGCTTCATGTTCAACCATGGCCGATTTGTTATTGATTTCGATATATGGAAACGTATGTGCTCCACACCTATCGCCAATTAACATACTATCGCATTGGGTATAATTACGTGCCGAGTCGGCCTTTTTATTAACCTTTACCAAGCCACGGTAAGTATTGTGAGATTTACCTGCCGAAATACCTTTTGATACGATACGGCTTTTTGAGTGTTTTCCGATATGTATCATTTTGGTACCGGTATCGGCTTGTTGTTTGTTGTTGGTAACGGCAACCGAAAAAAACTCACCTACCGAATAGTCGCCTTTTAATATACAACTTGGATATTTCCAGGTAATGGCACTTCCGGTTTCTACTTGTGTCCAACTAATTTTAGAGTAATCACCTAAGCAAATACCACGTTTAGTCACAAAATTATAAATACCACCCTTACCTTCTTTATCTCCCGGATACCAATTTTGAACGGTTGAATATTTTATTTCAGCCCTATCTAATGCTACTAATTCAACCACTGCTGCGTGCAATTGATTTTCATCACGCATGGGTGCAGTGCAACCTTCCAAATAGCTTACATAAGAACCCTCGTCGGCAACAATTAAAGTTCTTTCGAATTGTCCGGTATTTTCTGCATTTATCCTAAAATAGGTAGATAGTTCCATTGGACATCTTACACCTTTAGGAATATACACAAATGAGCCGTCGCTAAATACCGCTGCATTTAAAGCTGCAAAATAATTATCAGTATGAGGAACTACTGAACCCAAGTATTTTTTAACCAACTCAGGATGCTCCTGTACGGCTTCGCTCATCGCACAAAAAATAATGCCTTTTTCTTTGAGCTGTTCTTTAAAAGTAGTAGCAATTGAAACAGAATCAAATACTGCATCAACGGCAACTCCTGTTAATCGCTTTTGCTCATCAAGAGAAATTCCTAATTTTTCAAACGTTTTAAGTAATTCAGGGTCTACCTCATCCAAACTACTCAGTTTCTTTTTTTCTTTAGGTGCTGCGTAATAAATGATATCCTGATAATTTACCGGTGGATAATCAAAGTTTTGCCATTTTGGCGACTCTAATGTTAACCAATATTTGTATGCTTTGAGGCGATATTCAAGCATCCATTCCGGTTCATTTTTTTTGGCAGAGATAAAACGAACTATATCTTCATTCAACCCTTTTGGGGCTGTTTCCATTTCAATATCAGTGGTAAAACCATATTTATATTCTTGGCTTACAACCTGATCTATAATATCTGTTTCTTCTTTCATCATTTCAGGGCAAAAGTAAAGTAAAATTTCGGTTTATTTAAACTAAGTCTAAACTATAAGACAAAGTAATGAGAAGAAGGTTTGAAAATTATAGCGAAAACTAAAAATAACCTAAATGTTTTGCCGTTTATCAAAATATAACAACAAAATTAAAGTTTAATCTACCTTTGCAAAAAAGCCGAACACGAGAAGAAACGAAATATGACCAAGAATGTATTATTAATTGAAGATGATGAGTCAATTGGGTCTCTTATTGAGGCCATTTTTAAAGGAAATGGTTATGAGGTAAGTTGGTACAAATCAGGCATTGAAGCTGTTAATGGATTCCAATCTAATTATTTCATGTTATGTGTAATTGATTATTCATTACCTGACACCAATGGCATACACTTAATTAATCATCTTAAAACTATTGATGGAAACCTTCCATTTTTATTTATTACTGCTAATGTTGAGCAAGGTTTAAAGTACACGGCATTTGAGGCGGGCACTGATGATTTTATACAAAAACCATTTGAAATGCGTGAATTGGTTTTACGTTCTGAGGCCATTATCAGAAGATCATCTCAAAAACAATCCAATAATGGAATTCCTGACTTACCTAATGGTTTTTCTTTTGATTATAAATCAAGAAAGCTTGAAATGGATGATTTCCAAATAAAATTAAGTTCGAAAGAAGCTCAATTGTTGCAAGTATTGATTGATAAATTTAACCAGTTGGTTACTCGTAAAGAAATTATGATCCAAGTTTGGGGAAATACCGATGCCTATACTTCGAAATGTTTAGATGTGTATTTATCGAAAATCAGAAAAATAGTTAAATCACATACAACGCTTGAAATTATAAACGAGCACGGAGTTGGCTACCGACTCATAGCCCGTTCATAATTTTAACTTATTCGTTAATCAATACTTTTTGGTAAAAGCTTTTATCTCCTTGTAGCACACATAAGGTATATAAGCCAGGGCGCAAATGGCCACCATCAATTTGAATTTCACTGTTGCTGTTTTCATGCGTTGAGCCAATTAACTGTTGTCCGACATTATTTATCAGATACCATTTAACTGGTTTATGATGCATGTTGTTTGGTAATTTTATGGTAAAACGGCCTTGGTTTGGATTTGGAAAAATTGTTAGTCCATCAATAGCTGAGCCTAGCGTGTGATCATTTAATCCCGTTGCAGGATTGCAAATGATACGACTTAATTCTTTCCATATCAATGAATCGAAGGCAATTGGTACCAACTCATCCGTATTTGCCTTATCCCCCATTCTTACCACAACCAATTTTTGTGAGGGAACCACATAAATTTTCTGATCGTTTTTACCTAATCCGGCTATCATATCGTTAGGGGCGGTGGGACAATAACTTCCATTAAATACCCGTAACGAACCCGGTAACCTAAAGCTGGGCTGTCCGTTTAACCACCATAAATAACCATACGATTGATTCAACTGTTGTGAAGGCGTAGTCATCTGTTTAAAATAAACTGCATCGGATAAAATTGGTGTTCCATTCCAATTCCCTTCATTTAACATTAAAAGACCAAATCGAGCCATTGACCGTAATCGAGAGTAAAAAACACCATCAAGCCAAAGCCCGGTGATGCCGGTTTGTAAACCCAATTGCTGTGTGGTAAATTGCTGTAATGTTTGTCCTGATGCCGATTCAATAATATTTTGTAGCAGTAAATAAGTAGCATTATGGTAAAACCATTGAGTTCCTGCATCGGCCCGATATTTTAAACAAGAAGGTTCGGTACAATCCCAATCAGGAACTAAATAATCAATACCTGTTGTCATCGTTAAATGATTTTTTATTGTGATGTTACCTTCTTTTTCGGGTGGACAAACACTCCAGCCTTTACCCAGATACTTCGAGAAGGAATCATTAATTGATAACATTCCCTTCTGTTGCGCAATACCTATCAATGCAGCCGTTATGGTTTTACCTGCTGATGCCCAATACCATTGAGAATCTTTGGTAAAAGTTCCAAAGTACTTCTCTAAAACAATTTTACCATCTTTTAAAACCATAAAACCTTTAGTGTTTTTGTCTTCAAGTAATTGGTATAACGAATCTATTCGTTCTACACACCAACCTAAAGTTTTTGGTGAAACTGTATCCCAGTTTTGTGCGAAGGTAGGTGGGAAATATAAAGTTTGAGCCGATACCAATTGTGAAATACTGATGGTTATAAGCAGTAATAATTTTTTCATCCTTCATTAAATTTTATCTATGACCAACTTTGTTGTAAAAGGTTTAAAGTAATAGTATAATTGTGCATCAATGTTACATAAAAATCATCAATTTGATGTGATCATAACCGGTGCAGGTCCGGCCGGTGCAACATGCGCTTTAACTCTTCATGGCAAAGGACTGAAAGTTGCATTGGTTGACAAATCAGTTTTCCCTAGGGATAAAATATGCGGCGATGCCGTAAGCTCTGTTGTAAGAAGAGTGCTGAACCAAATTAATCCTGATTTGGCCGAACAGTTGATGGCATTTGAACCCAAAGCTTCCATCACACAAGCTACTGTTTACAGCCCTAGTTTTCACACCTTAACCGTTCGTTTTTCAAAAGTTGGGTATTGTATTCCCAGACTTAAATTTGATAATTGGTTATATGAGCATGCAGTTAATCATCCTGATATTACGGCAATATCAGGAGTTGGCGTTAAATCAGTTGCAACGCATGAAACCGGAGTTAGTGTAACCTTAGATAATGGTGAAACTATTACCGGTAAAGTTTTAGTAGGCTGCGACGGAGCGCATTCTATTGCAGCCAAACAGCTTGCAAATTTTAAGGTCGACAGAAAACATTACAGCGGTGCCGTGAGGCAATATTATAAAAACGTGGCAAACCTGGATGGACAAACTTTAGAAATTTATTTGCTAGAAGATTATTTACCGGGATATTTTTGGATTTTCCCATTGGCAAATCAAGAAGCAAATGTTGGCTTTGGTATGTTAAGTGAAACTATTGCTAACCAAAAGATTGACCTAAAAAAATCAATTCAAGATATTATAAATAAAATTCCAGAAGTAAAAGAACGATTTAAACATGCAGAAGCCATTGATGGTATAAAAGGATTTGGATTACCGCTTGGTTCGAAAAGATACCCAATAAGCGGAAATCGTTACATGTTGTGTGGTGATGCAGCCTCACTAATTGATCCTTGGTCGGGTGAAGGAATTGAAACTGCCATGGAAAGTGGAAAGTTTGCTGGTGAACAACTGTTGAAACAATGGGCGTCAGGTGATTTTTCGGCAAAAGCATTAGCTGGATATGATGAGCGGGTTTACAAAAAAATGTGGCCAAAATTTAGAAACCATTATTATTTACAAAAATTACTAAGTGATAGGATTCCTTTAATTAATGGGTTGGTTCGTTTGGCTAATATTCCATGGATAAACAAACGCATTGCCAAATTAATGTAACAACAGATGAAGAAACTTTTGTTCTGGATTATTATTCCATTGGTGGTTATTTTTTCAGGAGTATTCCTTTGGTCGTACTTATACTTCGGTCCAAACCCTGATGCCATGTTAAAATACATGGAAAAACATCCAAATAAATTTGCCATTTATGCTACATGGAACGGCGAGGTATATGCTAATCAACATGCTGATACCATCATGCCGTTGGCTAGTGCAGTAAAAACAATAATCGCCTTATATGCTGTTCATTTAATTGATTCAGGAGTTCTATCAGCAGAAGATAGGATTGATACAGCAGATATCAATTGTTTTTATCTTCCTGAAACCGACGGTGGTGCTCATGAGGCTTGGTTGGCTGATATGCAATCAAACAACAAAATTATTGCATCAAAAATTAAGCTGATTGACATAATTAAAGGCATGATTCAATATAGTTCGAACGCAAACGCCGAGTTTCTAATGGACTTGATTGATTTGAATTTGATAAATAAATATAAAAACCGCTTGGGTTTAAGCAACCATACTGATTTATTTTATTTTAGTTCGGCTTTATATGTTCTTCAAAACCCAAATCGAATTCCCTACAAATCATACCTTCAAAACATGGAGCAGATGAGTTATAATCGCTATGTTTATTTGGCCGATTCGATGCATTTACAACTAAAAAAACAGCATGGTTTAAATACGAAAATTAATTTGGCTGACTTAGACTTAAAAGTTCAACGAATATGGTCGAATCGTTTAACCGGTGCATCAGTTAAGGATTATGCTCAACTTATGCAAAGCTTACTTGCGGATACTTTATATAGTGAAAAAGGGAATAAACTCATACACGCCATTATGAAAAATCCTTTACCGGATGAGGTAAAAGCTGATACAGGCTATGTTTATTATGGAGGAAAAGGCGGTTCAACAGCATTTGTATTAACTGAAGCTTCTTATTTTAAAGATAAAAAAAACAATACCGGTAGTTTAGCTGTATTTTTTAATAACTTATCTTCATTAGACAATATGAAATTACAAATGAGCTTACAAGCATTTGAATGGGAGTTTTACACGAATGAAGAATTTAGAAACAATGTAAAAAAGAGTTTAACAAAATGACATTTAAAATTTATACCAAAACAGGAGATAAAGGAGAAACCTCATTGATTGGTGGTGTTAGAGTACCAAAGTTTCATTTACGCATCGAGTGTTATGGTACGGTAGATGAGTTGAACAGCTATATCGGAGTTATCATTAATACACAGCAAGACCATGAAGCATCGGCTCTTTTATATACCATTCAAGATAAATTATTTGTTATTGGGTCGATATTAGCCAGCGATCCTGAAAAATCAAAAATGAAACTGCCTGATATTATTGAGGACGACATTACAACACTTGAAGAGGAAATGGACAGAATGGATGCTACTTTACCTGAGTTGAAAAACTTTGTTTTACCGGGAGGAACTTTAGTTGCAGCCCATTGCCATGTTGCTAGGTGTGTTTGCCGCAGGGCTGAAAGACTTGTAGTTCACTTGGCAAGTGAAGATAAAGTTCCTGAAATCATCATCAGATATTTGAATCGTTTAAGTGATTATTTGTTTATGCTATCACGTTATGTGGTGCATCAGGCAGGGGCAACTGAAATTGTTTGGAAACCTTAGTTTTCCTTTTTCAGGTTATAGGTTACCAGCCAAACACCGGTTATGGTGAGTAAGGCCGCTATCCCTATAGAAACATTCATTTTTTCATCAAGGATCAACCAACCTAATACAACGGCAACTAAAGTATTTATGTAGGCATAAGTGCTTACTACAGTTGCAGGTAATTGCTTTAATACATACATATAACAGCCATACCCGATAATACTTCCAAAAATAATAAGGTATAAAATGGCCAATGTGCTTTCGTGTGTATAAACGTAGCTGTTTGCTTCGCCAATACTAAAACCAAATACAAGTAAAATAAATCCGGCCGACAACATTTGTAGGCCTGCACCATATAAAGGATGTAAACCTGATTGATTATTTTTATTATACACACTGCCTAAACCCCATGCAGAAATAGCGATAATTATTGCAATTAATCCACCTAAATATAAAGGATTACTTAGTTCGGCAATATGGTCGCGAAAGATAATTACCTGCGCAATTAAGCATATAATTAATCCAACCTTGCCCCAACTTTTAAGGTGTTCTTTTGCTTTTCCGAAACGATGATTCATGGCAATGATACTCAAAGGAGTAAGTGTACACACCAATGCCGCCAATCCGCTACTGATATACTTTTCGGCCCATGTTACCAACCCATTTCCGAGTACCAGCATCAATATTCCGTTAATGGTGAATTGCTTTAGGGCTTGTTTATTAGGAAATCCATATCCACGAATAAGAAAATAGGAACATAATAATATACCGGCAATAAAATGACGAGACCCTGCCATTAAAAATGGTGGCATATGCATAACCCCAATACGAATAGCCAGAAAAGTTGTTCCCCAAAAGAAAGCAACGCCTGCGAATGCTAACCAGGCGAGCATTTTATTATTCATCATGCAAGATTACGTATTAACTATGTATTTGTTGCAGCAAATAATTAAAATATGATGTGCTATGTAACAAACGACTACCATACCAACTAAATAATTCACCATCAACCAACAAGATTTTAGATGCAGGAAAATAAGTTGCTATTTCGTTGATATGTTGTTGTTTAAAGGGATATGGTTCGCTTGATAACAAAATAACATCAGGAACATTGGTAAGGTTATCGAAATTGATTTCCGGATAGCGAGCATCTTTACTATTACAAACGTTCACAAGATTCAAATGCTTTAACATATCATTGATAAAGGTATGATTTCCGGCAGCCATGTATGGTTTTCGCCAAATTAGATACAACACTTTTTGAGGTTTAGCTGAATGTGTAAAAGATGAAAATTGTGTATCAATTTGATTGGCAATAGCTGTTGCTTTTTCAAGTTTATTAACCAATGCTCCGATAGATTTAATCATTTGTAAAGCATCTTGCAAGCCATATATATCGCTCATCCATACCGGAAATTCTTCTGCCAACGTGTTAATCCCTTGTTCATCATTTTCTTCCTTGTTGCCTATAATTAAATCAGGTTGTAACTCACGTATGACTTCAAATTTGTAGTTTTTAGTGCCCCCTACCCTTGTTTTATATTGATGAGCCTCTGGTGGATGAATGCAAAAAAGTGTTTGTCCAACTACTTGTTCGCCAACACCTAAATCATACAATAACTCGGTTTGAGAAGGTACCAAAGAAATAATACGTTTTGGATTTTTAGGCACCAATACTTGCCTACCCATCATATCTTTTGCATGAAAAGTTTCCATGTGTACACAAAAATTTGTACGATGTTAAAGATAAATATAGAATCTGTATACCATTGCTTGTATAATTTTCTTTTATTTGAAGAAAAAAAGAGTATGATGGAAACTAAATCACCTTGGCCAATAGCCCTTAAGTATGGTTTAATACTTGCATTAGCATTAATTGTATTGCACTTATTTAAATTTTTAATTTTTGGTGAAGATTTAAAAGAAATCGGCGCAACTGAATTTGTTTTTATGTTTCTAAATTATGGGATCATCATTTTTCTACTAACAACCGCCGGAAAAATGAGAAGAGATGCCGACTTTGGTGGATTTATCAGTTATGGTGGCGCTTATAAATTTTCATTGTTGGTTTCTTTTATCACAGCAGTAATTTTTTGTTTATACATGATCATTTACTTTCAATTAATTAATCCTGAATATTTGATAAAGTTGGGCGATATGCAAGCCGAACAACTAGCCAAGTCGGGAAATTCAGAAAAAGAAATTGAACGGACCATGGGTATAATGAAAATATTCAGCGGAGTTACTTTTACAACCATTATCATAGGTCTTACACAAATGCTTACAGGTGTTATTTTAGGGTTAATATCATCTATTTTTGTTAGAAAGGAACAACAGCTAAGTGAATAACATGCTTAAATCCACAAATATTTCTGTGGTTATTCCATTGTACAATGAAGATGAATCATTGCCTGAACTTATTACATGGATTGAAGATGTAATGCAACGAAATCAATTCAGCTATGAAGTTCTGTTAATTGATGATGGAAGTACCGACCAGTCATGGAAAGTGATTGGAGAGTTATGTAAAAAAAATAACAACATTAAAGGTATTCGCTTCAGAAGAAATTACGGTAAAAGTGCTGCATTAAATATCGGATTTAGTAAATCCGTTGGAGATGTGGTTATAACAATGGATGCCGACTTACAGGATTCGCCTGATGAAATACCTGATCTGTATAAAATGATTGTTGAGGATGGATATGACTTAGTGAGTGGTTGGAAGAAAAAAAGATACGACCCATTAAGTAAAACTATACCCACCCGTTTGTTTAATTGGGTTACGCGTAAAATGAGTGGAATAAATAACCTGCACGACTTTAATTGTGGCTTAAAAAGTTACAAAAAAGAGGTGGTTAAAAATATTGAGGTATACAATGAAATGCATCGTTATATTCCGGTAATTGCAAAGTGGGCAGGATTTTATAAAATTACGGAAAAGGAAGTACAACATAGGGCAAGGAAATACGGAACAACAAAGTTTGGTTTAGAGCGATTTATTAATGGATTCCTTGATTTACTTACCATTTTCTTTGTGAGTAAATTTAGTAAAAAGCCAATGCACTTTTTTGGCGTATTAGGTACACTTAGTTTTTTTACAGGCTTTATTATTACCAGTTGGCTTATAGGCAAAAAAGTATACAATGCTTATCATTTGGTTGACCAAAGAGGTGTTGCCGATCAGCCCTTGTTTTATTTAGCATTGGTACTTTTAATTATTGGCGTACAGCTATTCCTTGCCGGATTTATCGGTGAAATGATTTCACGTAATTCAAGTGAAAGAAACATATACGGAATTAAAGAAGAAATTGGTTTTGAGTCGTAAAAAAATTCTTATCATTGGCCCTGCGCATCCATTACGCGGAGGTTTAGCAACCTACAACGAAAGATTAGCTCATGCATTTATTGAAATGGGACACGAGTGTGAAATTTTAAGTTTTTCACTTCAATACCCCTCTTTATTATTCCCGGGTAAAACCCAATACAGTACTGATCCAAAACCGGAAGGAATTGTAATCCACAGTTTAATCAACTCAATCAATCCGTTAAATTGGATAACAACGGGATTTGCCTTTAAGAAAAAACAATATGATTTAATTGTTTTTAGATATTGGATGAGCTTTATGGCACCTAGTTTTGGAACTATTGCCAAACTGTTAAAACAGCATAAAAATACACGTATCATTTCCATTACTGATAATGTTATACCACACGAAAAACGCTTTTTCGACTCGTGGTTTACTCATTATTTTCTACCTAAATGTGATGCCTATTTAACCATGAGTGAAGCAGTAAAACAACAACTGCTCGATTTAGGTTATCATAAACCTTCGGTATATGTGCCACATCCTATGTATGATATGTTCGGCGAACCCATGAATAAAGAAGTGGCAAAAGCCAAATTAAATCTCGACCCACATACACCTTATTTATTATTTTTTGGATTTATCAGGCAATATAAAGGGTTGATGTTGTTGCTTGAAACACTTACCATCCCTAAACTTCAACAGCTACCCTTTAAGGTAATTATTGCAGGTGAGTTTTATGAAGACAAACAACCTTATCTTGATTTTATTGCAAACAATAAATTAGGCGATCGTGTACTACTGAAAGACGACTTTATTCCAAATGATGAAGTGTCGGCTTATTTTTGTGCAGCAGATGCCGTTATTCAACCCTACTTGAATGCCACACAAAGTGGAGTTACACAAATCGCCTATTATTATAATAAACCGATGATAGTAACCAATGTAGGTGGGCTGGCTGAATTGGTACCTGACCATAAAGTTGGATTGGTTTGTGAGGTGAGTGCCGATGCATTGGCTGATGCCGTTTATGAATATTACACCCAACAATTTGAAAATAGTTTTAGCGAACAAATGAAGACAGAAAAACTTCGCTTTACTTGGGAAAATGTTTGCAAACAATTGTTTAAAGTGGCAGGATATGAGTGATGACAAAAAAATAAAGGTTTGTCATTTTAGTAGTGTGCACAACCAAACCGACACCAGGGTTTTTCATCGCGAGTGTGAATGGTTGGCCAAAGCATACGAGGTTACGTTAATAGCAATAGGTGATTATAGTGGAATAAAAAATGGTGTGAAGCTGATTGGTATTCCTAAGCCTAAAAATCGCCTGCAAAGGATTTTAAAAACAAGGAAGCTGGTATTCAACTTAGCCCTTCAAGAAGATGCCGATATCTATCATTTTCATGATCCTGAATTGATTCCTTTTGCATTAAAATTAAGTGCACTTGGTAAAACTGTAATTTATGATATTCATGAAAATGTAACTGAAAGTTTGAAGGATAAAAATTGGTTGCCCTTAAAAAGAATTTTCACCTCAGCCTATTTATATTTCGAGAAAAAAGCTGCATCAGCATTTGAATTTATCCTTGCCGAAGAATCCTATGTAAAAGTATATCAGCAAAGGTATCCTTCAAAAAAATTATTGTTGTTGCGCAACTTTGCCCCTTCCCTATTGTTACAGCCATTTATTAATGTTAACCGAAATCCGGCCAATACCGAATTAAAACTTTTTTATATGGGAACACTTGATAAACAATATTGCTTCGAACAAATGTTGGATGCAGTTTATCTACTCAATAAAAATAATATTCCAACTAGAATTACTTGTGTTGGTTGGATGGACGAGCAACTTAAATCAATGCTCAATCAATTACCTGTTATTAAATCATTTCCTGATAAAGTAAAGTTTATTGGATTTAAAGAAATTGAAGCCGGTTACGCTTTGTCAACCGATGCACATTTCGGATTAAGTTTTGTTTCGTCGTCGTTAAATGTTGCCGAATCGTTTCCTAGAAAAATGTATGAGTACATGCATATCGGTCTACCTGTTATTAGTTCGCCGCATACCCTATATAAAAAGATGGTAGAGGGTAATGAAATAGGCGTATGTGCTTCAAGTAATAGTGGTGCAGCTATTGCTGATGCAATAATTGCATTAATGGGTAATCCTAAAAAAATTGAAACATTAGTAGCCAATAATATTCAATTGGCCGCAAGTACCTATAATTGGGAAAAAGAATTCGATAAATTAAACACCTTATATCAAACTATCAGCACAACAGCTAAGCCCAATTAGCTAAATGAAAATCGGCACGAAGTTCAGCCTCATACCTTGATTTATTTTCAATAAACTTTATGCCTTCAACCGACTCAGGAAACAACAAGTGATGTTGCTGCATTCTGATTAATTGTTCTTGCTTTGTTATATACTGCTGCACGTCTTGATTACAAAATATTTCCCCGAACAGTTTCCAAACTTCATTAACTGCCAAGTGATTGGGATGAACCAAATCATCCTTAAAAAATCGGTAATCTCTCAATACGTCATTAACTAATTCATAGGCCGGTAAATAATAAGCCTGTTCAAAAGTATCAACCAATTGATGAACGGCTTGTATCAAAATTGCCTTGCTTAAATTATTTTCAACCAAACCTTCTTTACTATACCTAACCGGACTAACTGAAAACACAAACGTACATGATTGAAATATTGGGTTTGAAAGTATTGCAGTATATCGTTCAACAATTTGATCAGTTGAAAGCAATTGTTTTTTAAATAGGTTTCCGGGGGCTTTATGACAGTTTGCAACAATTATATCTTCGGTTTGATGATGGTATACATGAGCTGTACCGAAAGTAATAAATATTGTGGGGTTGTGCTTATTAACCAAAGATTGGGTTTGCTTGTGAAGTTGATTAATTTGATGTTTTAAGTCTTGTTCCGTATTTGCATACACCAATGAGCTATGCTGCCAACTTAACCAAACATCATTGCGTTGGTATAAAAAATAGTTTGGGGTACTAAGGCATAATTGCTCCAACATTTCGGCAATAGCAAAAGGACTAAATAATGTACCGAACGGATTAGCTGTGGCATGAAATTTATGTTCAGTTAATTTCTTACCAATTTCATCAGCAAAGCATGAACCCAACAATAACAGTCGCTGATGATATGAATTAATAAGTGGTTGCGGCTCAACACTAAAAGGTAACATCCAATTCATGAATACAATATTTATGTTTTCAAATATCTAATTTAAGATGAGTTTTTCGTTAAATGATTGAAGTGATTCACCAGAAAGAGAAACTGAATAAAATGTTTACAACTTAATATAGGAGTTTAAGCACAACATGATAATTTGTAAACAAATAAAACCAATAACTAAAGCATAAACCTATGGCTAAAAAAGTGAATGAGAAAAAAATATTTGTTCTTGACACATCTGTTATTCTTTACGACCATCAATGTATCAACAATTTTCAAGAACACGATGTTGCCATTCCTATTACTGTGTTAGAAGAACTGGATAATTTTAAAAAAGGCAATGATACTATCAACTATGAAGCTCGAGAGTTTATTCGTTTTTTAGATAAACTTTCGGGGGAATATACCCTAACAGAATGGATACCTATTAATGGAAGAGGCAGAGGAAATTTTAAAGTATTGTTTCCTGCCAAATCGAGTGTTGATGCCGAGGTTGTTTTTGGGGAAAGAAAGGCTGACCATAAAATTTTGAATTCAGCAATTGCATTACAGGATAAAGAAAAAACAAAGAAGGTTATTCTTGTTACCAAAGATGTGAACCTACGCCTGAAGGCAAAATCATTAAACATAAATGCCGAAGATTATGAAACCGGTAAAATTAAAAACCTAGATGCTTTACATACAGGCATAACTACTGTGGAAGGAGTAAAACAATCGGTGATTGATTTAATTTATGCCGACGGACATGTAAGTTATGATTTGTTATTTAAATCGAAACCGGCAGCTAATCATTATTTTGTTTTAAAAAATAACAAGACAAGTGTGCTTTGTTTTTACAATCCGGCAAATGAAAGCATTGAAAAAATAGACAAACGTTCGGCACACGGAATTAAACCAAGAAATGCCGAACAAACCTTTGCCATGCATGCAGTTTTAAACCCTAATGTTTCATTGGTTAGTATTCAAGGTGTGGCAGGAACAGGGAAAACCCTATTGGCACTTGCTGCTGCCTTAGAACAAAAACAACAATACCGTCAAATTTATTTAGCACGACCAATTGTTCCGTTAGGTAATAAAGATATTGGTTATTTACCCGGAGATATAAAGAGTAAAATTAATCCATACATGGAACCTCTATGGGACAATTTAAAATTTATTCAGAACCAATGGAAAGAATCTGATAAAGAATATCAAAAAATTACTGAAATGGTAAACCAGGAAAAGTTATTGGTTACTCCATTGGCCTATATCAGAGGAAGAAGTTTATCCAATATTTTATTCATTATTGATGAAGCTCAAAATTTAACTCCATTAGAGGTAAAAACTATTATTACCAGAGCCGGCGAAGGAAGTAAAATTGTATTTACGGGCGACGTATTTCAGATAGACACTCCTTATTTAGATGCTCAATCAAATGGCTTAAGTTATTTAATTGACAGAATACGCGACAATCCGATGTATGCACATGTTACACTTGAAAAAGGTGAAAGAAGTGCATTGGCAAATATTGCTAATTTATTGTTGTAAGCATTCGTAAATTGTTTAATGATATTTAAATAGTTTCTTAAAGCTGTATGTAATAAGCCTCGGTTGGGTTTAAGCAATCATTAGTAATTTTCTCTTTCGTTTCTTCTTTATTTCTTTTTGAAATGTATCTATTGGTAAAATTTTTAATTCTTGCTAAGGATGGTATTCGTTTAAATAGCCTCAGTATTTTGGGTAAATTTTTTATGACAATTGCATCATATCCCATACCATTGAATATATAACTGATTACTAATGCCGTGATTTATAAATTCATACGTCATGGTTAGTTTTATTTAGATTTTATTAAGATAATTTCGGCGTTAATTAACTGAATTTTAATTTATATTCGCCCCACCTAACAATTTATTAACGTTTAACAAATCATTTAATAATGAGCCATATTCTATTGTACATTGATCCGGGGTCGGGAAGTATTTTATATCAACTAATTATTGCAGGTTCTATAGGAGCAATTGTAAGTTTCAGAAATTATTTCACCGGTATAAAAACCTGGTTAGGAGCAAAATTTTCGAGCAAAAAGTAAGATGCAATTTCCAGGCTTCGAACGAACCTCATCTTCGTTCAGGGATCCGGATGGTTTTATCCTTAAAAAGGAAGGCATATATCACCGATTTTTACCCTCTACTTACTTACCAATTTATCAATTATTGGTAGAGTCAGGTTTATATCAACAACTTACAAGTGAAGGGTTATTGATTAAGCACGAAGAAACCGATAGATTCAATAATGGATTATTAATTACACCAGAACAGATTCCATTTATTAGTTATCCTTATGAATGGTCGTTTCAGCAACTAAAAGACGCAGCCCTGCTTACACTGAATATACAGTATAAGGCTATAGAAAAAGGTTTAAGCTTAAAAGATGCAAGCGCCTATAATGTTCAGTTTATAGGAAGCAATCCGGTTTTTATTGATACCAGTTCATTCGAACCATTTGAGCAGCAACTGCCATGGAAGGCTTATGGACAATTCTGCCAGCACTTTTTATCGCCTTTAGTATTAATGGCTAAAAAAGATTTAAGGCTAGGTAATTTATTGAGCACTTATATTGAAGGCATTCCATTAGACTTAACAGTTAAACTATTGCCATTTTCAAGTCGTTTTAATTTTGGTTTACTCACGCATCTTTATTGGCATGCAAAAGCCATTACACAATTCCAACATAAGCATACTGCAGTAAAAAATAATCCGAAAATAAACAGCTTTAGTAAACAAAAACACCTTCATTTTATTCAACATTTACTCGGGGTAATTAATTCATTAGCACCCGTAAAACAAAAAACGGTTTGGGATGATTATTACCAAAACCATAATTATACCAATACTTCAATATCCTTTAAAAAGGCATGGATTCAAAGTTGTATAGCACGAATTAAAAGCCCGATAAAGTTTGCCTGGGATATGGGTGCCAATGATGGAACATTCAGCATGATACCTGCTGAAAAAGGTATATATACCATAGCAATGGACTTTGATAGGAATGCTGTGAATGAACATTGCAAAAAGTTAAATCAATTGGCTAAACCATATATATCAAACTTACTGCCTTTAGTAATTGATGTATTAAACCCAAGTGCTGGTATTGGCTGGAATAATGAGGAAAAATCAGGTATTTTCCTGCGTGGCAAACCTGATTTAATTATGGCCATGGCATTAATACATCATTTAGTACAAGGCATAAATTTAAGTTTTGATAAGCTTGCTGCTTTCTTTTATGAACATACCCAAACATACTTATTGATTGAATTTATTGGAGAAGATGATTCGCAATGGAAAAAACTCAATATGAACAGGGGCAATTTATTTAATTGGTATAATGAAGAAAACTTTAAAACAGCATTTTTGAAGCATTTCGACATAGTAAATGTAACACCTATTCCCGACTCTGCTCGCACCTTGTATATGTTTAGAAGAAAATGAAACGCTATGTAAACTCAACTTTTTGGTATATACAAGCGCTGATTGTTTTACTTAGCATCAATCTGTTTGTACAACCAAGTTGGATGTTTATTTGCTCACTACTCTTACTTATTAGTATTAATTTTTTGGTTGTAGTAAGTTTTGAGCTTGTTTTAAAACGGTTTATTCAATCAAGTCACGCTATATTAATTGGGCAATACTTTGCTTTATGCATTAGCTTGTATGCTTATGGCAGTTATCATTTCCCACATTGGTTTGTTGCGTCTGATTCACCAAAATTACACCAAGCAGATTGGCTAAACCTGATGCATTTCTATTATGAATGGACATTTCGTGTGCTCACTGTAATTATTAGTGTTGCTATTTTTATCGTAGGTAGAAAAACTGCTGTGTATCGCTACCTTAAAGTACTTCCATTATACATTTTAATTGTGGTAAGTGGTAACAAGGCGTTTAGTTATTACCAAACAGCTACTGAATATATACCAATGGAGAAGCCTAATTTACTTGCAAGCAATAGCAAAGTTCCTGTACCTGATATTTATTATATTGTTCATGATAATTATAGCGGCAACAAAGGGTTACAAAAGTATTGGAATTATAATAACAAAGCGTTTACCGACACACTAAACCAATTAGGGTTTATCATACCTGAATATACAGCTTCAAATACGAATGCAACCATAGGTGTAATTTCGGCCATGTTAAACCTGAGTACTTTTAATGAAACTAAAAAATGTGCAGTGAATATGGATTATATCACTACACAGCATATTTATAAAAATCACTTGTTTGATTTTCTTCGGCAACATGGCTATCACATCAATTGTCATTCTATTTTTTTTGAAGATAAACCATTCTTTTTTTCACAAGCGGATATTGCTCCGGAATTTGAGGTATTTGAAACATTTTTAACAAGACACTTATTCATGAGAATAGTGTTAAGGGTTAATCGTTGGTTTACCAACAACGCTTATGGTGAAATTAATTGGTACTATGATTACGACAAGAGAATTGAACAAGCGGAAAAATACTCTTTAAATCACATTGATTCTACTCCTACCTTTTATTATTTTCATCATTTATATACACATCCAATCTATCGTTACAACAGCAAAGGAGAACCTGTTGGCGAATTAAAAAAGGACTTTTATATTGATCAGATAAAAATGGCTAATACGCATATTTTATCTTATGTTCAACAACTCATCAGTAAGTATCAAGCAATAAATAAACCTTTACTAATTTTTTTGCATGCCGACCATGGCTCGAGAGAAAATAGCAGTGAAGAGGAAGATAAAGAAGTATTATTGGGCGTATATAATAGTAAAAAGCCCATCGTTTTATCTGATTCTGTTTATTTGATTAATGCATGGAGGGAAAGTTTTAACCAAAGTTTCCAACTCAATTTACCTTCACAACCATTTTCATATTATTACTTTCCATTCTAAAATGTAATTACCGTATTTAAGTAATTTTAGGAAAACAACATATACGATTCGCCTACAAAATAAAGCCATTAGGCGAAATAATGATTGTGATTAATGCCACAAGAATACCTTTGAAGGAAACGTTAAAATTATGTTGCAACCACATGGATTTGCATTAATTACCGGCGCTTCTTCAGGTATTGGAGAAGCATTAAGTATAAATTTTGCTGCCAATAAAATTCCGGTAGTGTTAATTGCCCGTTCTACGAATAAACTTGAGCAACTGGCATCAAAACTCAAAAATGAATATAAAATAGAAGCACTAATATTTTCGGCCGACTTAAGTAAACCAAATGAGGCTTACCGAATACTTGAGTTTTGTGAAACTCAACAATTACCTATACAATATTTAGTGAATAATGCGGGTTTTGGCGATTTTGGTGAATTTGCTACCGGCGACATAAAAAAAACAGAGGAAATGATTACCGTAAATATTACAGCTTTAACTCAACTAACTCGTTTGTTTCTTCCTCAAATGTTGGCACGAAAAACCGGGAAAATTATGCAGGTAGCATCTACTGCAGCATTTCAACCGGGCCCATTAATGGCAGTATATTATGCAACAAAAGCGTATGTATTACATTTTAGTGAAGCTTTAAGTAATGAATTAGAAAATACTGGAATAACGGTAACAGCCTTATGTCCGGGTGCCACTGCAAGTAATTTTCAACAAGTAGCTGATATGGAAAACAGCAAACTTGTTAAAGGGAAACGGTTACCGACGTCGGCACAGGTAGCAAACTACGGCTTTAAAGCAATGATGAACGGGAAAGTGGTAGCAGTGCATGGCCTTAATAATTATTTATTAGCTTTGAGTGTGCGATTAGCTCCAAGAAGTTGGGTAGTTAAATTAGTGCGATTCATTCAAAACAAAACATAGATATGATTACAGGTATTCATCACCTAGCCATTATTTGCAGTAATTATGAAAAGTCGAAGCAATTTTATACCGAAATTTTAGGGTTAACTATTATACACGAAACGTATAGACGTGAAAGGGATTCATACAAACTTGATTTAGGTTTGGGCGAAAACTATTTTATTGAGTTATTCTCCTTCCCCAACCCGCCGCCTCGTGCAAGCTACCCGGAGTCAACCGGACTTCGACACTTATGTTTTAAGGTTGACAAACTAGATGAAATGATTTCATTTTTAGGTAAGCACCAAATAAATTGTGAGCCCATTAGAATAGATGAATTTACAGGAAAACGGTTTACGTTTTTTTCCGACCCAGATCTGTTGCCAATTGAATTAGTTGAGGCATAACAATGATAATAAGAATGAACTAATACCATTAAAATAAATTTCTAGTGAAATAAATTTTTCATTTATTGAAACATATTTTATGTAATGGATTACATAAAGTATTTGCTGAACACATACCTCGTAGAATTATGAATTAAACGTATTTGATTTATAGGATAATTCTTAGATTATGGAGCTTACTGTTATTTAGAGCTTGTAATGACAAACTCAATCTAATAAGCAATAAAATGTACAAACCTGATTTAATGTTTATGAATATGCCCGGCAACAGTAGTTTGGAGTTATATGAACCTTTAGATACAGCCAAAGTTACATTTTAACCTATTTTTACCAATGAGTTTTACGTTTGGCTGCTTTGTAATATAACCAAGTAATTTGCGTCTTTAGATACAGATACCAAAAAACGTTAAACTATTTTTTTGTTTTTTTTCCATCGTTTAATTCTTATCAAAGTATTTTGATATGGTGATGAGGTGTTTAACTGAATCATGCGCCCGAGTGTCCATTGCTGATACCAAGCAACAGCATATAATTCATCATTAGTTGTTTCATCAATCAGTTTTAAAATATCATGATTTGTAGAATTAAACAGTCCAATTAGTTCAGTAAAGTTGAGGTGTGAATAATCATTATAAAACTTTTGTGCAAGTGCGCCAAGTTGGTTCCATTTATAACCTTCTTCGGGAAAACTTACTGTGTTGCCAAGTTGTTTTTTCTTATGCCAACTTAGCACCAACTGCCCCCACCCTACTAAATAAGATAATAAATTATGAATACTCATATAGGTACCTTTGGCATGTCCGTTTAAATCCTTATCATGTATTAATTCAACCGGAATACTTTCAATTTCACGAATCAACTTTTTAAAGTTTATACGTATGGCTTGTTCTAATTCAATCTTATGTTGAGGAATGGCCAATTATATTATTACAATTAAGTTTTTCGAAAATAATGCTTTCGTTTAATTTTCATACATGTATATATTGAACAGAAACAGCTAACGTAAAAAGATAAATTAACAGCAATCAATTGTTTTTGTTGGTTACATATTTTGTATTGATTATAGATTTTCTTGTATCCGAAATTTCGGCTTAGGGATGGCAACGGAAAGCCCACAGCGAGGCACGAGCGAGGACTTGCAGTGAACAGCCCGTTAAAAGCCCCACATCAATAATTGGTTATTCAGATTGTTATTTCTATCAAATTGTTCCTGATAAAGCGGTTGAATAATACCTACATGATGAACTGAAAAAACCTTTTCGTAAACTCTATTACCGATTTTATGAAATGACACGTATTTATAAAAAGTAGTGAAATAATTTGCCAATGTTTTTATAACCAATCATTATTTATCACTTACTCCTTATGAAAAAATTACTTTTCTTATTTTTATTGGGAATTGCATTAGATGCTTACTCCCAATGTACCATTAATCCAGTTACTATTAGCAGCCACACATTAGGAAATATTCCGGCTATGCATATTCCGGCAGGGGTTGAATCAACTTTCAATTTTAGTGTACAGTTTGCAGGTGCTAGCAATAGGACGGTGGAAGTTAATTTCGGAACCATCATCAACTTTTCATTTTCAACTGCTCAATACACAGCAGTAAATGTTAATGGAGCAACTGTTGTTACTTTCAATTTAACTAATCTCCCTCAAGCCACCTTATCTACTTTTTCAATTACAGGTACAATTGATTGTGGTGTGTGTGATGGATCTTCTTTTGATGTTAGGTTAACTAACTTTGAAAACATCAATCAGCCCTGTATTGTTACGCAAAGATATACCGTGTGGAATCGCAGTTTACCTTGGATGGTTCAACGATTCAGCTCTATTCAGCAGCCGAATACAGTAAGGGGAAGTGTGGTTCGTTACCATGTAACAGCATCAAACAATAACGCTTGTTTTGGTAGGGCCAATGCCAACCGAACCATTGAAATTATTGATGAAATTCCTGCCGGTGCAGTTTTTCAACAAGCTTTTATTATGCCAAGCAATGCAAACATACCGGTAAACTTACCAACCCGAACTGTAGGTCCAAATCAAGTTGGTATTTCATTAATACCGGGAGTATCAAACGAATTTTATGTTGATATTTTATATCCCTGTAATTTTAGCGGAACCACAGCAACCAATCGGTTAAGTTATATTGACGAAACTACTGTTCCATGCGCGCACAGAAGTTTGGTTCAAGCTAATGATTTAACATTAACCATCAATCAATCTGCACTTACTACCGGCGGTATGGGCACTGTTGTTAAAACATTAGGAGCTCCCGGTTCTACAATTAATTATAACCCCGGAGGAAATATTGCTTTTGAAATTGTTTTCACTAATACAGGAACTGTACCTCTAAGAAACATTGAGATTACGGATATTTTCCCAACAGGTATAACCGGAACACAAGCGGGATTTCAAGGCAGGGCAACTGCGGCTACTCAAGTAGGAAATCCATTAACTTTATCAGCCAATGTAAATAACCAATGGCAAACCATCTCAAACTTTGCAACCATTACCGCATCAGGCTTTAGGTTAACGCTTAACCCGAATCATACCTTATTACCTTTTGAGTCCATTCGTTTTTGGGTATATGGAACAACTGATGCCAATGCGTATGATGCCACAATTATCAATAACGCACAGGCCAACTATGTTCCTGTTTATCCGAATTGTATAAATGGTGGAAATCAAAATGGTTCAGGTGATAATGGACCCGGCACTCCTGCATTAAGTGCTTCTGATACAGGAACTGTAAGGTTAAATGGAAGAGAGCCGCGCATTAGAATTGCAAAATTGGTATGCCAAAAACCATGTTATCAAGTGGGAGAAGAAATTCAATTTCAACTTCATGTTATAAATGAAGGAAATGCCAATTTAGATCCTGCCGGCATTAACATAACAGATATTTTACCTCCTAACCTAACTTTTATAGGTGGGTCGGAGCGTTATTATTTGTTTCCATTTAATATGACTCAACCACATCCAAGCTTTGTTGATTGTAATGGAAATAACCAATACAGTAATTATGAACTTATTAATCCGAGAGACATTAGTTCAAACAATAGAAATGGTGCCACTACCTTACAATGGAACATTACTAATCCTTTAACACCGAACCCTAGTTTGCCAAATCCGGTTCCGGTAACCTACACCTTAGTTTCGAATAGAATAATTATTACATTTAGATGTAGGGTTACAAATACTGTATTACCTAATAATGTTGGGCATAACAATCAAGTTTCTACCAACAGAGACAGTATTGTTGCCGGTATTAATACTATGTATGCCATTTATTACATGTGTCAGAAAGATGAATTAACCGCCGAAAAACTTGTGAGTGTAGATGGTAATGTTTTTACCAATCAAGTTAGTGCTCCGGCAGGTGCAACTGTTCGTTATCAAATAAGATTAACCAATACAGGCAATATGCCATTAACTCAAATTAGAATTGCTGATGATATGCCACATATTGGTGATCGCCGAATAGGATTTTTTAACGGACAAACTTGTATTCCTAGAAACAGTCAGTTTGAAATTCGTGCTGTACATA
This sequence comes from Bacteroidia bacterium, assembly GCA_025454975.1. Lineage (GTDB taxonomy): Bacteria > Bacteroidota > Bacteroidia > UKL13-3 > UKL13-3 > UBA6183. Next base: position 21,511 of record JALONK010000012.1, on the reverse strand, counting down.
CCCAACCGTTAATGGTTGGAACGATGAGTTATTTTGCAAATCATAATCCGTGTGTATCAAGTTTATTTACATATACCGGTGCAAGTGTGCCGCCGTGTTGTGGTATTACACAACCAACAACCACAATAGCTTCGCCTACTACTCAAGGCTTTTTTATTGATTTAGGTGGAATGGTATTATTACCGGGTGATGTTTGGACTTATGAATTTGACGGTGTATTGCCCGCCGGTTTAAACAATGGTGCAACCGCCTGCAACAGCATATCATTTAGAGCAAGTCGAGCGAACAGTGCCATTGTATTAGAGTTTGGAGAAACGAATACCGCTTGCGTTACTATTGAAAACAGGCCAAATTCAACGGGGTGCGAGCCATGTAAAAACATAGAAGTGACGCCGATTAATGGAAGGTTAACACCACAACGCAGCGCTGATGGAATTGCTTATCAATTATTACAAAATAATATTCGTGTTGCAGCTCCGGGAAGTAACTTTAACCGCATCAGGATAAATGTAATTTCCTATCAATTCGAAACTGAATTTAATGAGTGTTTGATTGCCGATGCGTATGCATTTAATGATGTTGGCGTTAATGGTGATATTTTCCAACAAGTGAAACCATACGTGATGATTCAAGGCCAACCTACTTCTCCTTACAACAATGCTCAGTTTGTAAATCAACAAACAAGTGAAGTAACTTGGCATCATAACCAGCCCTTTGATTTATCGAACGCTACCAACATCCCGGTTTCGTTTTACTTACCAATGTTTAGTCAGTTGCCATGCTGTAAAGTAAAAGCAAACATTTGTGTACGTATCACCTTTTTAAATGACGAATGTGAAGTGTGCGAACGTATAGTTTGTTTTACAACCGATAGAATTGATGAGGGTCAAGTGAAGTGTAATTGTACCCGAGAAAACATTTTTGATATGAAGTATGAAGTGAAAAGGAAAACAAACATAAAAAGGTTCCCAACCAGGGTTTCATGTTTAAGCGAAGTAAAACTTCCTGCGGGTTTACCAATAAGCATGAGCCATACAAATTTATGTAATGGTGATGCGACTTGTGAAGCTAATTTTGAATGGAAGTTGATTGCAACAAGTACCGGAATGGTGGTAAACAGTGGCCGAGGTAATAGCATAAATTATACATTACCAACAGTAGGCGAAACATATACCCTATTAATTAATTCCTATTGCGGCACAACAGCATGTGAAAGCGAATGTAAAATTAATATAAAAGCTGTGCGATAGGATTTGAAAAATCGTAGATGAATACTTAATTACCTATAAATACTAGAGTGGTTGGTGTAAATCCCAACCACTTTTTTGTTGGCTAAAATGTTGTAAAGGTTAGTTGTAAAAAAATAACCTATTGATGAATTTAATATCAATTTGCGCAATTAAAATTGAGATTTTATAGCCTGTTAAGATTGAATTTAAGTACCTCTAGCCATTATTGATTCTATAAATTATAAGCGCAACTACATATTTAATGGCGTTAGATGCTTGATTGAATAAATGAACAAAATAACATGTTACAATTTGAATGAAACATCTGCCTTTAATTTATTTTAATTGATTAATATTTATCAATTTTCCGGAAATTATATTACGATAAAAAACAATTATTAATGGATATATAATTGCAAGTATATTTTTACTACAACATTTTTGATAGTGCATTAGAGCTTAACATTTATATTTAAAATCACATTTGACTTTAATTTTTATTATGGTTTATGTTTCCAAGAAAATTCGGATTAGGGGTAGTAGTGAAAAGCCCACAGCGAGGCACGAGCGAGGACTTGTAACGGATAACCCGACCCGAGCGGCATGCAGGCTTGTGCAAAGGAAATGCCTGCGAGGGGAATCCCCTAAACTACTATTAATTTATTGTGGAGATATTTCACTAAATGTAACCTGATGATTATTGAGTTCACGTAATTGTTGTTGCATATCTGTGGCTTGTAAAATATTGTCGGAAAACAAACCAAAGGCTACACGCTGTAAAACTGCCGTAGGTGAAGGTTTAACTTCCGGCAATTGAAGTATCGCATAAATTTCATTACCTAAAAGATGCTGCATGATAGGCAATAACTGTTCATTAATTTGTTGAGGCGACATAAGTGAATTGGCTGTGGCTAACAATGCAGAAGCTAAAGCTTGTCCTGTTGGAGATGCTTTAAAATGTCGTTCAGCTATGGCTTGGTCTAATTGACTTGCCTGTTTTAATGTTGTTGGTAATAATGGCAATTCAACACCTAACAAATAGCCAACTACCGACCAAGTATGAAGATATGCGATTGCATCGTTATCACTTACGGTAAGGTATAATTTCCGTAATCCTCTTAATATAATATATGAAAAGGCCAATTGGGTACCCGCCATACTTTCCTGGTTAATGGGCACTTCGGGAGAATGTTTCCATAATTTATAATGTTGAGCATGATAACGAACTAAAGCATGAATAAGTCGAACTTTTAAAATGGAAATAATCCCTGAGCCGTCGGGTGTGAATGCATTTGGTTGCATAACATCTTGCACAAATTTTCCTGTTTCTTTCAATCGCTTTTCTGTATCTTGTTGCAAGCGTTTGGTGTAAGTTAGCACCTCCGCATCTTTGGCTGCTGCATAACAATACGGTAGGGATAGCGTAAACAAACACCATTGTATTTGGGCTTCGAATCGTGCATAAAATCCTGAAGCTCGCTTAATTAATAATGGATTTGCAAAGGGTGGTAATTGTTGTTGGTCAACAAAAAACGATTGCACTTTTTCAGGCCAATGAGCAGGTATAGCATCATTATTCTTTTGGAGGGTCATAATTTCGTTTATTATTGATTTGTAATCACCAAGCGCCACTATAGCCTGAATGGCTTGGTCGGCAGGAGTATCTCCCACTAAACGAAAATTATCTAATTGTTGTAATAATGCTGGTTGCATTAGAATTTAACAACTGTTGATGTGAAAAGATTTACGACTGTAAATAACGGATGAATACAGGCATACATCGGTTAAGAATTTCATATACTTCAAGAAAGTTGCGACTATCACCATAATAAGGATCAGGTACGGCACTTCCTTTATCAACCGTATCAAAATCGCGCATCAGCAACAATTCAGCATTTGATTCTTCGGGTTTTATTTGTTGAAGATTGGATAAATTGGTTTTATCCATTGCTACAATTACATCAAATAAATCAAAATCTTTTAACTGAACAGCTCTTGCCTTATGTGTTAACTCAATGCCATGTTGTGCAGCAACCTCTATACTTCTGTGGTCGGGTAATGAGCCAATATGATAGGATGCTGTACCGGCAGAATCAGACATTAAGCTGGAGGCTAATCCATTACTTTCAACCTGATAGTTAAAGATACCTTCGGCTAAGGGGGAACGACAAATATTGCCCAAACAAACAAATAATATGCGCTTCATGAGTGCAAAATACAATTTTATGTAAATTAGTAGCGTGAATTTAAAAGCCTTTACTGCTGTATTAATATTAATTTGTTTGCTGAATGCCTGCGACTACAGCAAGTATAAATATGGATTTTTTGAAGGGAATTGGGTATGTATTAATTATTTAGATACGGTACAAAAATACAGATCGGTATATGCGGCTCGCCAACAACCCATGGTTGAACTTGTGTTTAAACGACATGTTGATAGTGCATTGTGGATGTATAATGGAATTGAAAGACAGTTGTATGGTTTTAAACATATAACATCAAATCAGGTGATGTTTAACGATGTGTATGAAAAACCTTTGTCGGTTTATATTAATGAAGAGGCATATTATTTAAGCTACACAACTAATCAAACTCAAATGGTATTTGTGCGACCCGATGAAAGGTTAGTTGATACCAGCAATCAAGCTGAATGGCCAACCACTACACAACAAGTAATTCATTCGTTAGTAATAGCCGGGATATATAAATTAAGTAACCAACCTATACCTGTTCAATTCTATTTATCGGGTAAAATTAGTGGTTGGGACTTATACAATTATTATGAAGTATGCACAGGGGGCGATTGTGCTTCATTTTATGAAGGAGATGTGTTGTATTTATCGAATCAAAAAACAGGGGATTATTATACTTGGGAGTGGAATAAAAGAACCGTTGATATTTTTGAATTGGTACCCGTTCATGCTAAAGGAGAAAAGCCATATTATAAAAAAGGAAACAAACTGATAACCTTATATAAACTTAAATAACCAAAGGGAGTATTGATGATTGAAGAAGTACCATTAGCCACGTTTGTTGAGGTAATTTTACCCTTACCTTTAGAGAAGTTGTATACTTATCGGATTCCTACCGATTTGCAAGACCAAGCAGCACCGGGTAAAAGGGTAATTGTGCAGTTTGGGAATAAAAAACTATACAGTGCATTAATTATTCATCTCACACATCAACCACCTAAAGGGTATGATGCAAAGTTTGTGGTGGGTATTTTAGACGAACGTCCGTTGATACATGAACAGGTTTTCCGGTTTTGGAAATGGATGAGTAATTATTACATGTGCACCTTAGGAGAAGTGATGCAGGCAGCACTTCCTGCTGCATTTAAGCTTGAAAGTGAAACGTTGGTAAGTTTAAATGATGAGGTAGATTTAAACTCATTGGTGCTTACCGACAAAGAATTTTTAATTACCGAGGCACTAACAGTAAGTACACATTTAACGATTGCTGAAATAAGTAAGATTACAGAAGTAAAAAATGTATTTAATTTATTAAAGGGCTTATACCTAAAAGGTGTTATAACCTACATTGAAAACATTAAAGATAAATATAAACCTCGCACCATTACATGTGTTGATTTTAGTGAGAACTATAAAGAAGAACATGCCCTTGAGCAATTATTTATCGAACTTGAAAAAACACCCAAACAACTGGATGTTGCCTTAGCCTTAATTCAACTTCACTATACCCATGCACATGTGAGCAAAAAGCAACTGCTTCAATTTGGGAATATTAGTGAAAGTTCGATAAAAACTTTGGTTAAACGAGGGATTATAAATGAATATGTGATTTTGGCCGATCTCCTTCAATATGCTGTTTCAGAAACAGAGGTATTTGATTTAAATGAAGAGCAATTTAGTGCATTCAATCAGATTAAAGATTTATTCATTAAAAAAGATGTGGTATTGTTACATGGGATAACAAGTAGCGGTAAAACACATGTTTATGTTAAACTAATAGAAGAACAATTGATGGAGGGTAAGCAGGTATTATTTTTGTTACCTGAGATTGCTTTAACCTCGCAATTAATTCAAAGGATAAAAAAATACTTTGGTAACCGCGCAGTTGCCTATCATAGTAAGTTAAATCAGAACGACAGGGTAAGTGTTTGGCAAAAAATAAGCGGTGGAGAGCCCTTAGTAATCATAGGTGCAAGGTCGGCAGTATTTTTACCATTTACACGGTTGGGATTAGTAGTGGTTGATGAAGAGCATGAAACTTCATATAAACAACATGATCCTGCCCCCAGGTATCATGCCAGAGATGCATCGGTATTTCTTGCTTATCAGCATGGCAGTAAAACTTTATTAGGTTCGGCAACACCTTCATTTGAAAGTTACTATTTGGCTAAACATGATAAATATGGTTTAGTAACTATGCTTAAGAGGTTTGGCGAGATTAATCCGCCGGAAATTAGCATGGCCGACATTAGTGAAGATACCAGAACCAAAAGTATGGTTGGTTATTTTACACAAGCCTTGCATACTGAAATGAAAAAGGTATTATCGGAAAACAAACAAATTATTTTATTTCAAAACCGAAGAGGCTATGCACCGGTGCTCGAATGTGAAGTTTGTCACTGGATTCCTAAATGCGTTAATTGTGATATAAATTTAACCTACCATAAATATAATGATTCGTTGAAATGTCATTATTGTGGATTCACCAATAAGATGCCTCAAACCTGCCAGGCCTGTGGTTCATCAAAAATTACATTAAAAGGATTCGGAACCGAAAAAATTGAAGATGAATTGTCTGTTCATTTCCCTGAAGCAAGGGTATTACGAATGGATTGGGATTCGACAAGAAATAAGAATGGACATCATCAAATTATACAAGCGTTTGAACAACGCGAGGCTGATATTTTAGTAGGTACTCAAATGCTATCTAAAGGTTTAGATTTTGGAGCGGTTAAATTGGTTGGGGTGGTAAATGCCGACCAGTTATTGTTTTTCCCTGATTTTAGGGCACATGAGCGAGCCTATCAACTATTAACCCAAGTTGGGGGAAGAGCAGGAAGAAAACATGAACAAGGAAAAGTAATTATCCAAAGTACTATGCCCAATCATCATGTAATGAAGGAAGTACAGCAACAGCAATATGAAAGATTATTTGCCAATGAATTGGATGAACGTAAAAAATATAATTATCCGCCTTTTTTCAGGTTGATTAAAATTACCTTGAAACATAAGGAATTTTTAACTTGCAGTGATGCTGCAAGCAGGTTAAAAGAATATCTTCATCAATCATTTGGGGCCATGGTATTAGGACCGGAAAGTCCGTATACAGGAAGATTAAGAAACTTATATTTAAAGGATATTTTAGTAAAAATAGATAGAAATTCACCTTATCTTGCACATTCAAAAACAGTAATTAATCAACATATTAAAAATATACTAAATGAAAAAACATTTCGTTCGGTTTATATTCAAATAGACGTAGACCCAATATAATAAATGCAACCCTAACACCAATTGATTTGACTTTCTTTGCACACCTTCCTCATGTTAACCCAAACAAAAGAAATTAATTTATTGCAGGCCATGGTTGATAATCAACCTGAAATGACCTGCTTATTTGATAATCAACTACGAATTATATGTTGTAATGATGCGTTTAAGAAAGAAATTAAGCGCGTTCTGGGATTTATTCCGGATGAACAATTTTCATTTAAACAGCAAATTGATGGTCGCTTGAAAACTTTTTGGCTGCCCATTGTTGAACGAGCCTCGCAAGGCATTCCATTTCAACAAACTGTTAAATCATTTAATAATACACCGGATCATTTTTTCGATATAGACATTCAACCATTACGTTATAATGAAAGCATTATGGGCGTAATGGTAAAAGCAAAAGATGTAACCACCCGCACACAAAATGAAAACAACCTTTCGGCATTTAGAGAATTAGCGGCTAATCTTCCAAATACCGATGTGTTTTATTGCAACCAAGACTTAAATATAATTTTGGCGAGTGGAATGGAAATGAAAAAACATGGCATTGATTATACTGAATATGAAGGCAAAAATTTTGCTGAAATCATGCAGGTTTTTCAAATAAAAAATATTGATAAAAGGTTAAGTTCATGTAGGGTTGGCGACTCATTAACAACTGAGTTTAGCTTTAACAATAACCATTATTTATTAGATTGTTATCCAATAATTCCTGACCAACAAATTAAGAATATTGTGTTTTTAGTGAGAAATGTAACTGACTATAAAACTATCAACAACAAACTAGAAAAATTAAATCAGGAGAAGGATAATATATTAGGGGTAGTAGCGCATGATTTAAGAAATCCCATCAGTGCTGTTTTAGGCTTAGCTGAAATGATGTCGCAAAGGCCCGACCTAACAATGGATTACTTAAATTTGATAGAAAAATCGGCAACTACTGCCCTATCTACCATTAATGACTTATTGGATGTATCGGAATTAGGAAAAGAAAATTTCATACTTGAAAAAGATATAGTTGAAGTGAATGAGTTGATAAGAACGGCCATTGATTCTACTCATTTTTTCGCAAAACGAAAGCGTATTTCAGTAATATTTGTTCCAACACAAACAGATGTGTTTATATGGGGAAATGCAGATAAGCTGATACGTTTGTTTTCAAACTTGATAAGTAATGCCATTAAATTCAGCAATACCGAGCAATACGTGAATATCACTTGTGAGGTTATTGAAAACATGGTATTAATAAATATTATTGACCAAGGAATTGGTATTCCTGCCGAGTACATGAATATTATTTTTAACAAGTTTACAAAAGCCGGACGTGTAGGTACAGCCGGTGAAAAATCACTTGGTTTGGGAATGAATATTGTTAAACAAATTGTTCAACTGCATGGAGGCGAAATAAGTTTGGAAAGTGCGGTAAATAAAGGCACTAAAGTATTAGTTAAATTTGAGTCGGCTATATAATGTTAAGGGCGACTCAAACGAAACAAGGCTTGAAAAATTCGCTCCATTAACATTTGGGTGATTCGTTTGTTACACTCTTGTCGGTGGTTATAATAAAATACTAATTTTTCTTCGGTTAACAAGCCACACACCATTCCAATAAGTTGTTGTTTCAACACTTTATTTTTACGAAGATTGGTATCAATTAACTTTTTAATTAAATCAACGCTTTGGGGTAATTCTTGTATGGCTGTTTCGTTAATGAATGTGCGAATAATTATGGCATCTTGAAATTTTAATATCGGCCGTAAGTTTTCATGCATAAAACGTTCAACTGTTTGCATCTCAGAAATACCATCTACATGAATTACCGGTAAAATGCTATTGATTAGTGCATCTCTAGAATCCATAAATACAAAACAAGCATAATAAAAAATAGTTCGAAACTCAAGAAGAAATAACTAAGTTTGACAGGATAATTGTGCTTAATGGTTAGCTATTCGTCCAACTTGCTTATCCGTTTTTTATTGAGCCAGTATTTTACTGATGCTTTGAAAATAACCATTGGAATTTTGTTTCCGGCAATCATATTTTACAGGTTAGGAATTATGGAGGTGGGCATTACACTATCTTTAGGAGCATTGTGTGTAAGTATTACTGATACCGCGGGTCCATATAACCACAGGCGTAATGCCATGTTAATATGCATTGCTTCTTTATTTGTGATTGGTGCCATTACAGTAATTATCAATCCATATTTATTGGTTCTTTGTGTATTTTTAGGAAGTTGTTGCTTCTTTTTCAGCATGCTTCATGTGTATGGAAATCGGGCAGCTTCGTTAGGTATAGCTGTTTTACTGGTTTTAATTTTAGGTTTAGACCAAACAGGTTCTATTAGTCAAAAATTACAGTATGCGTATTTAATATCATTGGGAGGAACTTGGTATTTTTTATTGAGTGCCGCAACAAATCTCCTAATTCCTTACCAACCAGCCAAACAATTATTGGGAGAATGTATGGTTGAAACCGGGAAATATATTCAACTTAAAAGTAAGTTCTACAACCTTGAAGTAAACGATAGAGTATTGTATGAAAATATTTTAGAACAGCAAACACATTTGGCGGATTTACAACAACAAACAAGGGAATTGTTGTTTAAAACAAGGGAAATTGTAAATGAAAGTACGCCCACTGGAAGAAAACTATTGTTAAGCTTTATTGATTTAGTTGATTTATATGAGCAAAGTACAGCAACAGATCAAAAATATGAAGTGATCAGAGAAAAGTTTAATGACGGTTATTTATTGTCGTTATTTGAACAAGTGATAGCACAATTAGGTGAAGAATTAATTCATTTAGGAACGGGAATTATTACCAATCAAAAAACTATCAAACCACAACATGGATTTTTGCCTAAACTCAATGTATTAAAGCGGCGACTTGATGAAGAAGAACAACAAGGAAAGTCGGTTTTAGTATTAAAGCGTGTATTAATTAACCTCAGAAATATCGTAAACCGATTGGATAGAATTTATAGTTATCAGCATACCTCAGCACCCGGACTTCCGGAGGCAAGGGCTGCTGAATTAAAAAAATTTGTTCCTTCGCCCAATTTAAGTCTGTCATTATTTAAATTAAACCTAACCCCTTCATCCAACTACTTTAGGCATGCCATGCGTGTAGCTTTGGTTTGTATGGCAGCATTCTTATTTGTACATCTTATTTATTTAAAACCTTACAGCTATTGGATTTTATTAACCATTATCGTGATTTTAAAACCCGGATTCAGTTTAACTCAAAAACGAAATACCGAACGTGTAGCCGGTACCATTTTAGGTGGAATTATAGGTTTTGGTATATTAAAATGGTTTCCCGGTGCCGAGTGGAGGTTTTTATTCTTAGTTGTATTTATGGTGTTAGCCTTTAGTTTTTTAAGAATAAAATATGTTGTAAGTGTGTTATTTATGACACCCTATGTATTATTGGTTTTTAGTTTTATTACACCTGAATCGGGCAATGCATTAATCACCGAAAGAATTATAGATACCCTAATTGGGGCCACTGCTGCTTATATTGGGGTACGCTTAATTTATCCTTCATGGGAAAGTTACCAAATAAAAAACATAATGGCACATGCATTGGTTGCTCACCTTAATTATTTAGTGGCAGTTACCAACAAATCCGGCAATCAGTTATCGGGTTATCGTTTGGCTAGAAAAGAGTTGTATGTACAATCGGCTTCTTTATCCGGTGCATTTCAACGAATGCTTACTGAACCTAAAAGCAAACAAATTCAAGGAATGGTTGTGTATCGTTTTGTTGTTTTAACCAATCAATTATCGTCTTATCTGGCAACCCTATCCAATCAAATTAAACCTAACCAACCATTAACCGCAGATGAGCAAAGAAAAATACGATCGGTGTATTATAAATTAGTGGAAACTATAAAGTTATTTCCTTCCATTAATGATGAAATAAACGAAATACACTTTAGTGATTATGGAAAAGAGAAACAAATACCTGATGATTTTTTACAATTGGTGCATCAAACAGTAAACGATTTACATAAAGAAGCAATTACTTTAAATAACAATATAAATGGAAGTTAAACACGAACAATCTGAAACTAAAGGCAGGTTTTATCTTGAAGAAGGAAATCAAACCAAAGCTGAAATGACTTATGTATGGGCGGGTGAAAAACAAATTATTATAGACCATACAACAGTTGATGAATCATTAAAAGGTACAGGAGCAGGCAAAAAATTGTTTGACATGGCGGTAGCTTTTGCCAACGAAAAAGGTTTAAAGGTTATTCCGTTATGCCCATTTGCCGCTGCTATGTTCAGAAAATCACCCGAACTAAAGCATTTATTAAGTTAAGTTCCGAGCCGCGTCTACATAAAACTGCTAAAATTAGTTATAGGTTGTAACTAATTAATGAGTTATGTTAAATATCTCATAAGTAATAATTAATAAGTTTACTTTTGCATACTTAAGTATTTTAAATATGATAAAAAAAGTACTAACGATTGTAGCTATAATATTGGTGTTGCTTATTGGTGTGTTTACCTATTTACGCTCTGCAACTAAAAAGCACAGTCCTTCGGCTTCGGCATTTTACCACGAAAATGGTTATGTAATTGATGTAAACTATTGCAGGCCGTTTAAAAAAGGTAGGGTTATTTTTGGCCCGCAACAAACCGGAGCTCTTCAAGAGTATGGAAAATATTGGCGGGCAGGTGCGAATGAAGCAACAGTATTCACCACCCAACATGATTTAATGGTTAACGGCTCGTTGTTACCCGCGGGTAAGTATGCATTATATGCTATTCCCGATGAAAACAATTGGACAATTGCTTTTAATCATGAGCACGATCGGTGGGGGGCTATATCGCCCGATGAAAGTAATGATGCATTAAGAGTTACTGTTCCGGCTGATAACACTGCTAATACCCAAGAACAATTTATCATATCATTTGAACAACATGCAACAGGTGTTAACATGATCTTACACTGGGATAACACAAAAGTGATTGTGCCATTGCTTAAAAAATAAAAGGGAAGACTGTTACGTCCTCCCCTTTACAATAGCCTATGAAGAAACCTTTATGGTTTATGAATCAAACTTAAAGATATTTTTAGTAAAACAAAATTAAAATTAGTTAAAATTTCTAAATTTATACATCTTGAAAAATTTATCACTAAGCACATTTATTTTTTTACTGTCAATGAATATTGGGGTTAATGCTCAACAGAATTATGACATAAAACCCTTGAGTAGTGAGGTTAATTCGGAGTTTGCCGAGTTAAGTCCAATTATTTCGGCAGATGGAAAAACTTTATATTTCGTGCGTTCTGCGCATCCCGAAAACTTGAATGGAAGTGGTAGTCAGGAGATTTGGGTAAGTAAAAAAGACAGTTTAGGCCAATGGCAAAAAGCTGAACACATGGGTAAAGCTTTAAATCGTCAGGTGAGTAACGTATTGTATAACTGTGGATCAAACTCCAATCGTTTAATTATATCAGGGTCGTATAAAAAAGGTGTGTATTGGGGAGTTGGATTATCATTTATAGAATTTAAAAACGGCGTTTGGGGCGAACCTTATGAATTAGATATTAAGGGGTTTGACGACTTAAACCGAGGTGCATTTACCAGTGCGAGTTTATTAAACGACAATAAAACTTTAATACTTGCCTTTAGCGAAGAGGAAGATAGTAAGTCGTGCGATTTATATGTGAGTCAATTACAGAAAAACGGTACTTGGAACGAACCAAAATTCTTAAGAAAACTTAACAGCAAATATGATGAATCAACGCCATTTATGGCAGCCGACGGAGTTACATTATATTTCAGCAGCAATCGTCCGGGTGGTTATGGACAAAATGATATTTACCTTACCCGTAGGTTGGATGAAACATGGTTAAATTGGAGCGACCCAATAAACCTTGGACCACAAATTAATACTGAACAATGGGATGGCTATTATACTATTCCGGCAAGCGGAAATATGGCTTATATGGTATCCTATCAAAACCCAACAACCAAAGCTGATATTGTACAAGTTGAATTAAGTAAACAAGTAAAACCCGAACCGGTAGCTTTAATAACCGGAAAGGCCTTAAATGCTAAAACAGGTTTACCGGTTGAAGCACAGATTATTTATGAAGAATTGCCAAGCGGAACAGAGCGTGGTAAAATTAGTTTCTGGAGTGCAAGTGGTGACTATAAGATAGTTTTACCTTATGGCAAAAATTATGGAATTACAGCAAAAGCTGCCGGCTATATTCCTGTGGCCATAAATGTTGATTTAAGTAAACCCGGCGAATACATTGAATTAGTTAAAAACCTTCAATTAGTGCCTATCGAAACCGGTCAGGTGGTGAGATTAAATAATATTTTCTTCGATGAATACAGTGATAAGTTGAAAGATGAGTCGTTACCTGAACTTATGCGATTGGTGAAATTATTAAAAGAAAATCAATCGTTAACCATTGAAATTGCCGGACATACGGATGCTGTGGGCAGCGATGATGAGAATCAATTGTTAAGTGAAAAACGAGCCAATGCCGTGAAAGCATTTTTAATAGAAAAAGGTATCAAGGCTAATCGAATTTTTGGCATAGGTTACGGCGAAAGTCAACCCGTTGCTGATAACAATAATGATGTTGACAGACAACTGAACAGAAGGGTTGAATTTAAAATATTAAAGAAATAAATTACTTGTTAGCCCTGAATCCTAAACAAAAGCGCAGGTTAGTTATTGCACTGATTTGTATTAGCGCTGTTTATTACTTCAACTCATTTTACATCAATACATCAAACGATGGTTGTCATTATGCCTTGGTATCAGCTTGGGTAAACAACGGCTCAAGCGAGATATCAGCTTACATGAAATATACAGGCAATACAGATTATGCTACCAAAGATGGTAAATATTATGCTGATCGTTTACCCGGAACTGCTGTATTTATGTTGCCATTCTATTACACCGGAAAATTATTAGAACTGATAGGCATAAAGTCTGCAACCGAACGACCAATAACTGAAGCTTCAGTAATTATGCTAAGCAATTTTTGCGGAGTACTTGCTGCGGTTATTATTTTAGGATTGTTGCTTCAATTTAAATTAAGCTTTAATACTTCATTTGTTTTTATGTTGGTATTTGCTTTTGCTACATTAAACTGGCAAGAAAGTACACATGTATTCTCTCATGCATTATCTCAATTATTGGTTTTACTTTCCACATATTATTTAGTAAGCACTCCTACCCCATTTCATCAACGCGGCTATTTTGCCTCCTTATGTTTGGCAATATCAGTTACCGTTGAATTACAAAATGTGTTACTTGCTTTGCCCATGGGTTTATTTTATTTATGGAAAAACATAGGTTTGTTAAAACAAGCACAAGCTCAACCTCATAAGGTAATTTATCATTTATTTATTTGGCTGATACCTATAGGATTTTTGTTAATCTATAACTACCAAACCTTCGGCGAATGGATGTTAAAATCAAACACCTATAATCCTAACTTCCCGGAAGAACAAGGGTATTTAAGTTCATTATCAGGAAATTTTATTTATGGATTAGATAAATTATTTACCAATTTCAATCAATCAGAAGTGATATTTCATTTACAAGATGGAATTCGTAATGCAGTTCCCGGATTATTCGTAGTGTCGCCATTTTTAGTGTTATCATTATTGGGGGTTTACCAATTTTATCGTATTGATAAAGCAATATGTTTGTATATGATGGGAAGTTGTATACTATTAATTTTAATTGCTGCAACACACAAAACCGTACTCACCCGCCACATCTTTACTGCTAATGGATTTATTTTCTTCTTTAGTGTTTGGGGCTATCAGTTTATAATTGAACAATTAAAGTCGATAAAATTAAAATGGTTATTCAATAGTGTGATGGCAATGGTTATAGCCTACAGTGTTTTTCGTGTGTACTATGCAACCAATACTTATTGGGGTCGTGATTTCTCAGACATCATCACGTTTATACAAGAATGGGAAGTTTTTGTTATAACCTGGTTAGTTTTAGCTTTAATACTGATGTTTATAAAAAAAGGCTACAAGAAATGTTGCAGCCTTTTTAATGAAATGAATTAATGTATTAACGAAGAATGTAAGTTGAGGTATTAACTAGTGTTCCATTAATATATACATCAATACTATAGTTGCCCGGAGTTAACTCACGTTCGTCGCTTTCATAAGCCACTTTAATCTCTTGTTTTTGTCCGTTATAATTTAGTTTATAAGAAGCACTGGCTGCTAATTCTTCACCACTGCCATCTTTAGTAAATTTTGCCATGCTTGGCCCGGCCAACACTTTTCCACCTGGCTCGGTTATCACAACATAAACCATCCTATCACCCGGCTTGGCTAATTTATTATCCATTACAGTTAAAGAAACATCAATTTTATTGGTGCGTTTAGCCAAACTGGTTTCAACAAATTTACCATTACCACGCTTTTTAAAAGCAGCTACTTTAATGTATTCTGCTTTAAGTTCTTCGGCAGTAGCAACTTTATCTTGCAATCCTTTTTTCTCTTCATTCAGTTTTGTGATATCTGCTGCTTTGGCTTCATTTTCACGTTTAAGCGCTTCGTTTTCAGAAATCAATTGATCAATTTTTTCTAAGTATTGCTCTTTTAATTTCCTAAGCTCAGCCAATTCTTTTTTCAATTGGGCATTTAATTTTTTGCCGTCTTTTTCAACTACCAACAACCTCTTGATTTTAGCTTCTTGTAAAGCTATTTTATCATTTGCATCATTCAATAATGAATCCAAATTTGAGGCAATACCTCTGTAATTTTCCAACTCTTTACCTGTTGCGGTAAGTTCTTGCTCAAGCTCCGCTTGAACACTAACCAACGTGTCAATTTTTAAATCGCGCTGATTTACATCAACCTGATTATTTTTGTATTGAAAAACATTCCCTACCAACGAAATGATTAACAACACAAGGAGGGCATACTGGGTTGTTTTATTCTGCTTTTGATTTTCCATAATTGAATAATTTATTCAAAATTATTTAAATAATAATATTTTCATTGCAGTTTGTGCTAAAAAGTTTAACTAATTACCATTTTAGAGGGTTGCTTTTGGCAATGGTGTTAACATTTTTATGATACAAAAAACCAAAACTATAACTAAACTTGTTGTGCATGAAATACTTTATTATAGCAGGTGAAGCCTCCGGAGATTTACATGGTTCGAATTTAATTAAGGCCTTAAAAAAGAAGGATGCTCATGCAGAGTTTAACTTTTGGGGTGGCGATTTAATGGCTGCCCAAGCCGAAGGTTTAAAAATGCATTACAAAAGCTTTACCCTAATGGGGTTTATAGAAGTTGTGCTAAACTTAAGGTTTATTCTTTTAACCATTAAGTTATGTAAAACCCAAATTTTGTCGTACAAACCTGATGTCGTTATTTTTATTGACTACCCGGGATTTAATTTAAGAATGGCAGCCTTTTGTAAAAAACATGGCTTTAAAACAGTGTATTATATAGCACCAAAAATTTGGGCATGGAAGGAGTCGAGGGGCAAGAAACTTGAGAAATTTATTGACGAACTTCTAATTATTTTCCCCTTTGAAATTGACTATTTTAAGAAATGGAATGTAAAAACTACCTATGTTGGTAATCCATTACAAGATGCTCTCAAAAATTATAAAGAAGAACAATTAAATCATGATGGTTTACCTGCAAATAAACCAATCATTGCCTTGTTACCGGGAAGCAGAAAACAAGAAATTGAACGCATATTACCGGTAATGTCAACACTTGTTTCCCATTTTAATCAGTACCAATTTGTAATATGCGGAGCACCTTCCATTGGAGTGGAAGCTTATCAACCATTCATCAATGAAAATACTACATTGATAATGAATCGCACTTATGATGTGCTGCATCGTTCGACCGCAGCCATTGTATGCAGTGGAACAGCAACACTCGAAACTGCCTTATTTAATGTACCTCAGGTTTGTGGATATGTAGCAAATCCAATATCATATTGGATAGCGCGTATGCTGGTAAAAATCAAATACATTTCTTTGGTAAATCTTTGTTTGAATAAAACTGCTATTACAGAATTAATTCAACACGAATTTAACACCAATCAATTGATAGATGAATTAAATGCCATTTTACCCGGAGGATCAAAAAGAGAGGTGATGATGGATGATTACAAGCAATTGCATGTTTTGTTAGGTGGTGACGGTGCAAGTGAGCGAGCCGCGACATTAATAACAGGTTAAAATAGTATGGATATTTTCAATACCGATTTTTTTTAACTGCTAACGTTTTTTCTTTGCATTGTTGTTATTCCAAAATAACAACAATAGGGTTAATAAATTAGGTTAAATGGTTCATTAAGGGCATCTCACAGATGCCCTTTAATGTTTAATTAGGGTTGACTTTTTCAATCCGTTCGAGTTCTGCATTTAACAAATTGGCCATATTAACGGTGCGACCATTTTTTAATTTAAGCTGATAAGGTTTACCACTCATACTACTTTTACTGGCTATATGTTCAATAAAATCTTTGGCAGTTTTTATAGCTTTTCCTGCTTTTTTCCATTTCATTCTCAAATGTTCGGCAGCTTGCGAGGCGTTATATTCACTTCCATTTCTAATAAAGGTTCCTTCTTGCTTTGCAATAAAGGCAATCAACATTTCTATTTTTTGGGCTTCTGTAATCGTTTTTGTTTGTTTTACATGAACAGGAGCTGCAAATGTTTGAATTACGAAAATCGGAATCATTAAAAATGGAATGATAAATTTGTTTTGCATAATATTATTCATTTATGTGAGATGCATTATACAAAAACAATTCCAAAAACTTAATTTACCTGATCCCACCAAACAATATTTTCCCTTTCTAATTCAAACTGCACCACCTCTCCTATTAGCGGAGTAACAAGTTTAACCGGCATGTTGTTCGCAGCCGCTTTTACCCTCAATAACGGTTCATTCCAACTATGCAAGGCCAATGTAAACTTACTATTGTGAACGGGTACAACAAATGTTGATTTCAAATCAACTGCAGCTTGGACAGTTTCTTCGGGCGACATGTGGATGGATGGCCAGTTTTTATTATACTGTCCACATTCCAAAAACGAAATATCCATTGCACCAAAATATTCGGCAATTTGTTTAAAATGTTTATCGTATCCTGAATCACCTCCTATATAAATGTTTTTACCATGAAATTGTAAAACATAAGAAGCCCATAAAGTATTACCTCGTTTGAATAATCTTCCACTAAAGTGACGGGCCGGAGTACAAGTTAATTTAACTTCTTCAAATGATAAACTATCCCACCAATCTAATTCGGTGATATCACCTGCATCAACACCCCAATGCTCGAGATGGGCGCCAACTCCAAGTGGAACGTAAAAATGTTTCACTTTACCTTGTAAGGCTTGAATAGTAAGATAATCTAAATGGTCGTAGTGGTCATGCGTTATCAACACTGCATCTATAAATGGTAAATCATTTACACCATACTGATTAGCCCCCGGATAACTTTTTACCATAAATGAAAATGGAGATGCATAGCCACTAAACACAGGATCAACCAACACATGTGTATTATTTAACTTAAGCAAATAAGATGAATGACCGAACCAAATGACTTGTATAGCAGTATCTCCCAACATTTTTAAATCCGTTTTGATATTCGGAATTGTATCAGCATTTCTGTTTTTAGGAGGATTAATGTAAGATTTAATTAACTCCAGCCATGATGATTCAGGATTCATCACCTCTGTTTTAGTTAAATTTTGAAAACTGCCATTTTCGTAATTCGGTGATAATTGAATGCGATGTAAACGAGAAAAAGCCGGACTGGCACCAAATTGTGGCAAACTACTGATATATATCCCGAGAATAAGGATAACAAAAAGAATAAATATTAAAGCGAACATAAACTTCTTTAAAAGCATACACAAGATTAGTTTTTCCTACAAAACCTTTTGCCGATAATAGGCGAACACAATAGCAACATAGGTTGATTCAATGAGTGAAACGGTAATTCAAACAAACCTAATCTAATTGAAACGATCAATTAAAGTAAACATACCTTTTAAATAAAATTAGTTTAGACATTAGAATGGTTATTGATTTAAAAAGCATGATTACCAAAACCTAATAACCAATGAGCCATATTTATATAAAAAAAAGAAGCCGATTCGCACCCTAACAGCGAACCGGCCCTCTCTACTACACATATGAGAACTTACCCTAATTCTCTATATGTACTCTTTTAGATTTTATTGTTTGATGAGTTTTTGGGTGCTTCCATCTGATAGCTTCACGATGTAAACCCCGGCATTTAAATCTCCAACAAACACTTCAGTTTCTTGAGCTAATTGTATTTGTTCTTTAACCATTTTTCCATTTAAATTATAGATACCAATCACCCCGAATGTTTCATTGGCGGTGGTTATGGTAACTTTATCAACCGCAGGGTTTGGAAATACTGTAATGTTATTTGCTTGTTGTGCACTATTTCTGATAAAGAATACACTAACGCGATTCGAAAAAGAAAATTCACCTGAAAAATCCACTTGACGAATGCGATAATACATAACCGGAATATTAAGAAGTGAAGCGTTGGCTGCTGCATTAGTATCAGTAAAGGTGTAATTTCTAACCACGCTGCTATTTCCTGCACCTTTAACCTCACCTGCATTTTCAAAATTCACACCGTCAATTGATTTTTCAATGATAAATTTACTGTTGTTTTTTTCTGTGGCAGTTGACCAGTTTACAACAATATCATCTCCTTTAGCTCTCGCGTTTACTTTTATAAACTCGACAGGTAAAGTACTTTGGTCAATAAAGATAAGTTGAAAACGGTTACCTGCTGAACCTGCCGTTGAATTGATTGAGAACGTATACGTATTGGTTAGCCTTAAATCGGTAACCGTATTGTTAAATAAATCTCTTAATAAAATAGCTTTAGTTAAAGGTACACTCGAAAATTCTTCAAATGATAAGGTATAATTACCGCTTGATGCATTTGTGAATAATCGGAATGTATCAGCAATATTTTGCAAGGTATTAACTGTGTTAATTTGCACAGGTGTATTGAAGTGTAATGGCGGCGTTCTGCTATACGATGAAGGATTGTAATTCACTGCACCCTTGCATGCACTCACGGTTCACCCATTATGGGGAGGAAGGGGTTCTTTGACGACGAAGGCTTGCGATAGCCGGAACTGCTACAGAATCTGACCAACACATAATCGACAAGGATAAACTGGTGAGAGTCGATTGAAATCAAGCAAACCGGTGATAAATAAATGGTGGTTGCTGACAATATTTCATCCGTTAGTAGGGCAGCACCAACAACACTGTAATGCAGCCGTTAGACACCGTTATTGAGCGTATAACGCAACTACAGACCTAACTAACGCGAATTCGTCCATCCTTTCTAATTATATTTGACAGCGTAGCGTGGAAAACACCAACCAAACTGCAACATATGCACGTATCTTCAAAAGGTCTTCCGACAAAAAGTACAGATCGACACAAATGATTTCTAGAGTCACGTTAAGCGCTGACGACTTCTACACATCCCAAAACAGCTGTAACATCAATGTACACGATCCTCGCATTGTCACAAAAAGTGTCTGGATGTGACAACAATCTGTGACGCGAATAACCACAAAAAGCATTCAAAGTAGAATTACAACTGTTCAATTGATGATCTATGGGACAGGTACGCGTGTTACACTAATTTGCACCCGTAGTTACTTTTTCCGACAGTTTTAACAACAACAATGTTCGGATGTAACAAGAGACTTAAGAGCGGTGTGTGTCAAAGTCCTGGCTGCTCATGAACTTTGCTTTGGGAACAACCAATACGCTGGCAGTTTCGACGAAGCAAACGACTGAATAATGAAACATCATAGTTAAAGCACTTGAATGAAAAAAAATTTCAGAACAAGGAAAACGTTACTCAGTTGCATAAGCCATAATAAACGAAATTTGTCTGAGAGCGGTTCATGCACTTTGATGCGTGTAATATGTACAAAAAAAGCAGCTACGTTTTCACATTTGACTTGGGCCGAGTTCAAGTGAAGATAATAAATAACCAAGCTCAGCGGTTACGACCTGACTGATAAAAGCAAACAACACTGCAAAATTGTAAATAATTGAGATAAGCAGGCGAAATAATGAACACGAAACATAAAAATCGATCTTCAAACAACATGAAAAACCATAACAGAAACAATCTGAGATTCAACAAAATATGCGTTAACTTCAGACAACACTAACAGAGTAAAAAATTGCAACAAATGATTAAAAAACAGACTCTCAATTGTGGCACAGCATGACACCAGTGGTAACAATAAACAATACCGGTTTAACATTATTCCAAATGCTCTGACCGAATTTGCTAAATTGCTGTCTATCGCCACGACTGGAACTTTACAGGGCAAACTTGAGGGATGGGACTTGATAGAAAATATTAGCTCAAAATAGGTGTCGCGACAGGCATACAAAAGAAAAACGAGTAATGGCTGGTACAAACAATGCAAGCAAACACGCACAGATTTGATCTGGTCGAGGTAATAACATCAGGTCCTACCTGACCCGGCGTAACGAACTAACACATCCTCGTACTCTAAGCACTTCACGCCATATAAAGCTAATGCCGCGACTACACGGATATCAAACACTAATTCATTCTCCAACATTAAATAGTTCAGCATATGACAGCATACAAACACAGTAAAACTGAATATACATCTAAGAGAAATAAATTAATAACGCAATAAATAAAAATTATAGAAGTATTTCAGCAACTAAATGAAAACGTCGGGCGCCCCTTAGTTCGGTT